>NZ_JBIASS010000010.1:0-362738 GCF_042890955.1 Streptomyces sp. NPDC001933
GATACGCGCGGACCTCCACCTCGGACTGCTCCAACTCGCCTGCAGCATCATCTGCTTGAGACGACTCCGGACCTCATTCTGAAACGATCAGTAAGCCCGTGACTACGCGGATGGAGAGCACCATTCGCCGACGGTGAAGTCTGGGAGTGCCGCGCCAAGCTTCCGCTCCTGCGTAAACGGGTACTTCTCACCGCTGCCCGATGAGGGCCTGCTCAGGCAGGAAAACAACGTTGGAGTACGTACTCAGACGGCCAGCAGAGGGCCCGAACAACCATGCTGGTGACTACGAAGTACCCCGGGCTCACCCAACCGCCCTCTTTGCTCACAAGGCCCGGACCGTCCTCGCGGTAGTAGCTACGCAACATGCGGTGACGCAACGGAGCCCCAGCCACAAGCAGAACCGGAGCGACGACGACGGCACCAACCGACACGGCGAGCCGGACTGCCTGAATCCTGATGACGCTCTCTATCCGCATCGCTCCAGTCTGCCGATCAGAAGAGACTCGTCCACCGCTCTCACGGAATGTGTGCCAGAACTCGCTTGAGACCTACGCAGCCACTCAGCCGATTCCCTGAGAAAAGCACCGTGGAAAGCGGCATCAAATCACTGACGACTATTCACTCGTCGGCGCGGCCGCCGGTTCCGAGGGTCCGCCGCGGGGACGGGGGCGCAGCCGGGCGTGTGCCGAGTACGCCTCGGGCTCGTAGTTCGTCGAGGTCGGACAGGTGCTCTCCGGGGAGAGCGTCGAGGAGGTCGGCCTGGGCGGCGCGGATGCTGGGCGCGGGAGCCTGGGGGCCTGCGCCAAGGGCACGGCGGACGGTCACGCCGGTCATCGTACGGGCAGCACATCACCGGCCCCGCCGGCCGCCGGGCTCCTGTGCAACGGGGTGCCGGCGCGGCTGGCCGGGGTCGCGGTCCACAAAATGTGTTTGGCCTGGTCAGGCTCGCCTTCGGTCGTCAGTCCGTGGAAGGCGGTGTGTCGGCGTCGACACCAAGGGGCCACGCCGACATCGTCCCAGTTCAGGGGGCATCCGCGTCCTTATGTCCAGGCCCCGGACAGATCACTCATCGGTGGATTCTGGATCAGGCATCGCTCTGCTGATGAGCCGGTTGCGGTGCACGGAGTCCACACAGGCATCGATTGCAACGCCGCTGAGTAGGCGTGCACCGTCGAGTGCGGCCCGATCCCCTTCAGGGCCGCGCGCAGCTTTCGCGAACTCCCGGGTGTGCAGCACCAATCCTGCGTCGCCGAGGCCGATCATCGGGTGTATCGAGGGGAAGACCTGAGAGATGTTTCCCATGTCGGTCGATCCGCCGCGGGCCGCGACCCCGGAGGGGTTGCGACCGACCGAGCGTGCGTTGTCGAGATAGAGCTCAGTCAGCGGCCGATCGATTCGCAGGTCGTGGTAGGCCAGTTCGTCATGGGAGATGTAGACCTCGCAGCCTGCGGCCAGCGCCCCGCCGCGGAGGCAGTTCTCCAAGCGTTCACGCACCTCATGAAGGCTCGTGAGATCTGTGGCGCGGATCATCCACAATCCTGCGGTGGTGCCCGGGATGATGTTCGGTGCTCCGCCGCCGTCGACCACGGTGCCGTGGATTTGCTGCCCCGGTGCGAGCTGCTGCCGGGCGAGCCCGATGGCCGTGAGGGCGATGGTCAACGCGTCGAGCGCATTCACTCCCTCGTGCGGTGCGAGCGATGCGTGTGCCTCGCGGCCGGTGAACCGGGCCTCGACCACCGCGGAGGCATAGGGGTTCATGCTCGCCTCGTCGATGGGGCCTGGATGCACCATCATTGCGAGGTGGGTTCCCTCGAACGCTCCGGCTTGAAGAAGGCGGATCTTGCCGCCCTCGTTCTCTTCTGCTGGGGTCCCCAGAAGCCGGAACGTCGCGTCGAGGGCCTCCGCCATGGGAGCGAGTGCGAGAAATGCTCCGACGGCAGCGGCGGCGATGATGTTGTGCCCGCAACCATGCCCGACGCCGGGGAGGGCGTCGTATTCCGCGCAGAGAGTCACGACGAGCTCACCAGTGCCGATCTCAGCGACGAATGAGGTCGGCATCCCGGCAAGGCCGGCTTCGGTGCGCACCCCTGGGACGGTGCGCACCGCCTCGAGAAGCCAGGCAGCAGCGTGGACCTCTTGCAGCCCAATCTCTGGGTGATCGGAGATGCGGTGACTCAGTGCTAGGAGGGAGGCCGCCTCTCGTTCGACTGTTCCGTACGCGAGTGACTTCAGTTCCGCGGCTCTTCGCATCTGTTCCTCGTCTTCCACGCTGCATTTCATCATCGCCCGCATGTCCCTTTAGTAGAGGTAGGAGACCCAGCGCCTCAGCATGGGGATCCAGGTCTCGTCCAGTTCGGGATCGGCTGTCTCGAACGGCGCAGTGACAGACTCTGGGGTCAGACCGTTGCGCACGAGTGCAGCTTCATCGGCTGCAGCCCAGTTCTTCGCGCTCGTGGCATCGGCTTCAGGGTGGAATTGCAAGCCCCATGCTCTCGGCCCCACGCGGAATGCCTGGTTCGGGCAGACGTCGCTGGCCATGAGCGGCACGGAATTCGGGGGGAGTCTCGTGACTTCCTCGTAGTGCCACTGCATCGACCTGGTTTGCCGGGGCAGAGCCCCGATCAGCGGGTCCGTCTCTCCTGCGGGCGTCGTCCTTATCCGGCCGAGACCGAGCTCAGGACGAATCCTGACGGGGCCGACCGTGCCGCCAGACACGACGGCGAGCAACTGGCCCCCGAGGCAGATGCCGAGATAAGGCAGTTCCCGGTCCAGTGCTTCCTGGATGAGGCCACGGACTCGTGGCAGCCATGGAGCGGAGCCGTCGTCGTTCGGGCCGGGGGAGCCGCCAAGGACGATCAGGCCGTCCGCGTCGCCGAGGGTTGCAGGGACCTCGACTCCGACGCCCGGCCCCACGGCGGTCGTCGCGACGCCGAGTTCTTTCAGCGGAGCGGCGAATCGTCCGATTCCGGCGTCGTCTTCGTGCTGGACGATGATGACGGTGCGCTTCGTGCTGAAGGCTTGCGTGCTCTCGGCCGCTGGGATGGTCGTGTTGGTGCTCACAGTCGTCCTGCCTCCACGATCCGGTGAAGGAACTCGCGGGTTCTTTCCTCGCGCGGCGCAGTGAAGATCTGCTCGGGCGGGCCGCTCTCCAGGACGCGTCCCTCGTGCAGGAACGCGATGGTGTCGGCGACTTCGCGGGCGAAGCTCATCTCGTGGGTTGCCATCACGATGGTGAGCCCATCCGCGGCGAGGTCCTTCACGATGGTGAGCACCTCGGCGACGAGCTCGGGGTCAAGCGCTGAGGTCACTTCGTCGAGGAGGATGACGTCGGGGTTCATGGCTACAGCACGCACGATGGCCACGCGCTGCTGCTGACCGCCTGAGAGCTTGTCCGGGTAGGACTCCGCCTTGTCTGCTAGCCCCACTCGTGCCAGCAGCTTCATGGCGTTGGCGTCGGCCTCGGTCTTGGAGACCTCCAGCACCCGGCGCGGCGCGAGGGTGATGTTCTCGAGCACGCTCATGTGGGGGAAGAGATTGAAGCTCTGGAACACGATCCCGATCCGAGTGCGGATCGCGTTCAGGTCTACGCCTTCCCCGGAGACCACGTCGCCGTCGAGGGAGATGCTTCCGCCCTGGATCTCCTCCAGGCCGTTGATGGTGCGCAGCAGGGTCGACTTGCCGCACCCAGATGCGCCGATCAGGCAGACGACCTGGTGCTTCTCGACCTGCAGGGTGATGCCTTTGAGTACTTGGTGGTCGCCGTACGACTTGGTGACGTCGCTCAGTTCAAGGAATGTCATGGTCGTTCAGCTCCTGGTCTTCGCGCGGGAGTCGCGTTCGATCAGCCTGTCGACGAACCGGGTCTGCGGGATGGTGATGATGATGAAGATGATTGCGACGACCGTCACCGAGGAGAGGTTGAAGTAGTTGCCTGCGTAGATCTTCGCCTGGGTGAATGCCTCGACCGTGCCGATGATCGTGACCAGAGCGGTGTCCTTCTGGAGCCCGATGAAGTCGTTCAGCAGGGGCGGCATGACGCGGCGTACGGCCTGCGGTATGACCACGAAACGCATGGTCTTGCCGTAGCTCAGCCCGAGGGAACGAGAAGCAGCGACCTGTGACCAGTGCACGCTTTCGATGCCGGATCTGTACACCTCGGCGACGTATGCGCCGTAGATGAGCGTGAGTGCGAGCACCGCTGACCAGAACGGGCCGAGATCGCTGAGGAAGGGGACCTTCGCCAGCGGGAGGCCGAATCCGATGAGGTAGATCACGACGACGGACGGGACTGCGCGGAAGATGTCGATATACGTGGTCGCGATCCACCGGATCGGACGGCCTCCCGCGCCGGGAGTCAGCTTGGCCAGCGCAATCAGGAGTGCCCAGACAAGGATGAGGATCTCGGAGACGACTGCGATGCGGACGTTGACCCAGAACCCGATGAGGATGTCCTGGAAGCTGCGTGCCATGAACTGCACGTCGAAGAAGGTCGACTGCACTGCGTGATCGTTCGCGGCCAAGAACTGAGCGAAGACAGCGACTGTGATCAGGGGCAGCGACCAGCCAGCCGCCAGCCAGCCCGAGTGAGTGGCGCGCGATCGTGCTGCTCGTACTGCTGGGACGTCGCCGGCCGCTTGGGCGCGTGAGGCTTCCGTCCGGTAGCGGAGGCCGCGCAAGAGAAGCAAGCCGGTGACGAGGGCGAGCGCGACGACGAGCCAGAGGGCAGTTGCGGTCAGGATCCTCCAGCCCCCGGAAGCGATTTCCGGCAGCCCGAGCGCGGTCCATCCGGTGAACACGACGGTGAAAAGCCACACCAGGGTGCCAACCAGGATGGCCGATCCAGAGGTGTCACGGCGCGGAGAAACTGCGCGAATCTCTTGCCCGGAGCGGGTCAAAGTGTCCTGTTTCATCGGACGTTCCAGAGGGGGATGGTGGACGGATCGGTGCCGTAAGCAGCGCCGAGGTATTTGGAGGACAACTTGTCGAGAGTGCCGTCCTTCTTCATCTGCGCCAGGATCTTGTCGACCACGGCAGTGTTCGAAGAATCCTTGGGCAGCATCACGCCCATCGTCGCGCCGGTCTGGATCTGGCCGGGAACGGTGATCTTGCCGCCTGAGGCGTTCGCGGCACCCAGGGCGATCGAGAGGTCCTGGACGGCGGCGTCGATCTGGCCGGCGGCAACCGCGTTGTCCAGCTCGTTGTCGCCGGGATACACCGAGATCTGCTGAGTGGGCTTCAGCGTGTCCGTGACGAACAGCTGCTGGGTAGTGCCCTGCTTCACGCCGATCTTCGCCCCGGCGATCTGGTCTTCCGTCAGCTTGGAGCTGCTCTTGGTCACCACAGCTGTGGTGGCGTCGTAATAGGGATCGGAGAAATCGAAGATCTTCTCCCGGTCCTTGGTGATGGCGATCTGGTTGAGCGTGAGGTCCATCTCGCCGCCCTTGCCGGCGATGAGCGCATCGAATGAGGCGTTCTGCAGCGTGATCTTGTCGATGCCCGAGCGGTACGCGATGTTCGCGAGGATGCAGTAGTCGACACCCGAGTCGATCTCATCGATCGTGTCGCCGTTGTACCAGCCGGGGCTGGGCAGATCTGCTCGGACCAGAAGCTCATCGGGCTTGAGCGTCTTGAGGGTGAATTCGCCCTTCGTGCCGCCCAGTGGGCAGTCACCGTAGGGCTTCTTCGCCTCGGAGGCGGTGCCGGAGCTGCATCCGGACAGGGCGAGTGCGGCTGAGGCGGCGAGAGCGACGCCGGCCAGGAAGTGCTTCTTCATCGAAGTCCCTTCAGCTTGGGGAGTAAACCGGTTTACTTATGGGCAAGATCACTGGGGTGAACCGGTTTACTTGGGGTAGTTTTAACGGGGGGTTTACAAGGTGTCAACCCCTCCGGAGTGCACTCAGGGAGGGAGGGCGATGAAGGCGCAGAAGGTCACGATCCGCGATGTCGCGGAGGCCGCCGGGGTGTCGCAGGCCACCGTGTCTCTCGTCTACAACGAGAAGGGCAAGATCGCTGCGGAGACCCGCCGCAAGGTGCTGGAAGCCGGTGAGGGCCTGGGTTACAGGCCGGGGTGGATCAGCAAGGTGTTCCGTTCAGGTCGCACGCACGTGATCGGGGTCGCGGTCAGGCACAGCGAGAGTCCCATCTGGGAACAGACCTATCTCCCGTACTACCGCGGCATCATCGCGGGGGCCGCTCTGGAGGCTCTCAGGCACGGCTATTCGATCGCCGCCGTCCGCGCTGGCGGCTCAGGGCAGTTGGACGAGCCGATCCCTTTTGATGGGCTGATCGTGGTCGACCCGTCCCCGGCTGACCCGATCATCCGCCGGGCGCTCGAGCAGGGGCGAGCGGTAGTGGCCGACGGCGGATACGCTGACGCTACGCCCGGGGCGAGGCTGAGGTCCGTCAGGCCCGCACTGGAACAAGGCATTCCGACGGCGCTGGATGCTCTGGCGCGTCAGGGGTCATCCAGACCGGCGTTCTTCCGCGGGGAAGTCGATGACGAGTACACCACCAACTCTCAGCAAGCATATGAGGACTGGTGCATTCGGCAGTGCATCGAGCCCAATGTGTACCTTCTCGTGAACGGTCACAGCCCCATCGAAGGAGCCCGTGAGCTGATCGGTGGAACCCGAGGCGCTGTGGACGGCGTTCACTGCCTCAATGCCACCTACTCGAACGCGGTCACTGAGGCGGCAGCGGAGCTGGGACTCAGCGTCCCGGACGACCTCGCCGTTTCCATCGTCGGAGAGGCCGATGCTGCAACCGATCCGAGATTGGTCTACTTGAACCTAGATCCCATCGAAGTAGGAGAGCAGTGCGCCCGGACGCTCATCAGCCTCCTGGACGGAGAAGAGCCGGCGGATGTCGTGCTCCCGATGGAGGTCACCGTCCCAGGCGCTTGAGGTCTTGCGGGCACATCGCCGTCCGCGCACGGGTGCGAGGCGCCGCGTGGGCTCACCGCGCCAAGCCCCCCGCCGACACCTCACCAGTTGGCTGGCCTCGGACTGGAGTGGGCCACGGCGGCGCCCGTCCTGGGGATGTGTCCGGGGCGAGCGCCGTGTTCGTTGCTACGGCCAAGGGATCACGTGGCCGACCTTTTCGTGGCTAAGGGCTGTCCCGTAAATGATCTCCAAGCCGTCTCAGGCCTGGTCAGCTGCGGTGCGGCGCCAGCTGGTCTATCCGGCGAGGGCGAGGTTGTGCATCCGGGCGATGCCGAGCATGGCGTGATGGACGCCGTCGCCTTTGAGGCGGCAGTCGCGGAGGATCTTCCAGGTCTTCATGCGGGCGAAGACATGCTCGACGCGGGCACGGACCTGCCTGTGGGACTTGTTGTGTTCCTCTTTCCAGTCCGGGAGTTCGGCCTGGCCGCGCTGCCGGCGGTGAGGGATGACGAGTCCGGTGCCCGGGTAGCCGCCGTCGGCGATCGTGAGGGTCTTGCCGACTGCGGCCTTGGCTCCGGACTCCTCCCATGCCTTGCAGTCGTTGCGATTCCCGGCGAGCGGTCGGCCGACCACGACGACCAGGCGGGTGTCGGCGTCGATGACGACCTGGTGGTTGGTGGAGTACCGATAGTTCTTCGACCGCTCGGCGATCGTGTGGTCGCGGGTGGGCACGAGGGTGCCGTCGACGATGAGCACGGTGTCCTTGGCGAACCGCTTGCGGGAGCGCGAGCATCGGAGCGAGGTGGTCGATGATCCGGTCCGCAGCCGACTTCGACACCCCGAACAGCGGCGCGAGCTGCCGCATGGTGAGGTTCGTGCGCCAGTAGGTCGCGACCAGCAGTGCCCGGTCCTCCAGCGGCAGGCTCCACGGCCGACCCTTGCGGACCTCGTCCGCACCCTGGCGCCGCAGAACCGTCACCAGCTTCCCGAAGGCGCGAGGGCTCAGCCCGGAGAACGGGGCTATCCAGGAAGATTCCGACGCCGTGATCACACCAGCCATATCAAGATCGTTTCATGGGTGATCGGCGGCTCGGCCCGCCTCTCAGCTGCCGCTCAGCGGAGACGTCCACGTGGGGTCGTGGCGGGATCTCCTTGTGAGGTGGGCCAGAAGGTGTTCCGCCGCGATGGAGGCAGTGTCTTGCGGCGTGCCAGTTTCGGTCAGGGCGGTGATCAGCCTTGCTGATGCTGTTTCCTGCACGTCCGGGTCGGCGAGGAGGGGCAGCAGTAGCAGGAGGCGGGTGGCTGTGTCCTGGACGCCTTCGTCCGCAAGCGACGGATTGTCAGCGATCTGGGTCAGTTCGGACCAAGTCAGCCCAGAGCCCGAGAAGTCTCCGTCCCAGCTGGCGATCTGCTCGACACAGCTTCTGCCTGGATGGGTGAGGAGGTAGTCGGTGCCGTAGTCGCCATCCAGATTGCGGTAGATCACCACGGCTCCAGGGCCGTCATCTGCCGGCACCCTGAACACCGGCCAGCGATCAGGATCGAAGAGGACCTCGGACAGGGCATCGACATCGGCGCCGTCCTCACCGAACCACTCCGGAACCGGGCGCTCGGCACACCCCCCGTCGCTGCACAGCGCCAGGAGGTAGTTCGACCAGAAGCCCGGGTGGACCAGCAGCGACTCGCCCGGCACCAACGGGCCGACATCGTATCCCTTGATCAGCACCCCTCGATCCTGTCACCAGCCACTGACACGATCCGATCCGGGATCGGCAACGGGGCGCCGTCCAGTTACGGGACAGCTCTTACTCGATCCGAAGGGACGGTCAGACGTTCTCTTCGTTGCCGCTCACGCTGAGGGTCGAAGCCTAGACGGTGAGGGCCGGGCGGGGCAGTCCACCGCCCGGCCCTCTCACTGCCGTTCAGGCACTTACTCGTCCTCGCCGTCGTCCGTCTCATCGTCGCTGTTCGGGTCGCGCAGCCTTCGCAGGCCCGGCGCCGGCGGCCGGGTGAAGGCATACCGGCCCAGGAAATTGATGTGATCGAACTGGAGCGGGGAAAGCCGAGCGAGCAGCTCGTCGGTGACCGGGAAGCCGTCGGCAGCCAGCTGTTTGACGGCGGCGTCGATGTAGAGGCTGTTGAACAGCACCACGGAGTTCAGCGCCAGGCCGAGCGCGCCGAGCTGGTCCTCCATGCCCTCGCGGTAGTGCTGGCGCAGTTCGCCGCGCTGTCCGAAGAAGATCTTCCGGGCGAGGCGGTGGCGGGCCTCGGTGACGTTGAGCTGCGCGCCGATCATGCGCCGGTATCCCTCGTCGGAGACGAACTGGAGAAGGTGCAGGGTCTTGAAGATACGTCCGTAGTGGGCGAACGCGTCGCCCAGTCCGGTCGGTTTCCCGTCGCGGGAGAGCATGCGGATCAGGTCGTGTCCGCGGACTTCGCCCAGGGTCAGGGAGCCTGCCACACGGAGCATGTCGCCCCAGTGGGCGCGTATCCGGTCCAGGCTGATGGTGTGGTTGGAGACCGGCTGGAGCGGCCCGTAGTCGGCCGCGGTGTTCGTCCGCCACAGCCGGGCGTCGGAGATGTCGGCGGTCCTCGGCGAGAACTGGTAGCCGCAGATCGCGAACAGGCCGAAGACGATGTCGGAGTACCACGCGGTGTCGGTGATGACGGTCTCCGGCTTCGGGCCGCCGTCGCGGGCGTGGATGGCGTCCAGGATGAACAGCGAGTCGCGCAGCGTGCCCGGCACGACCACCCCGCCCAGCCCCATCACCTGGTCGTTTACCACGTTCAGCCAGGTGGCGCCCTTGTGCCGCAGCCCGAAATACCGGGGGTTCGTACCCGCGTACAGGGTCTTCACTGGCACGGTGAAGCGGCCCAGCTGAGGGCTGCCTGATCGGGCGAGCCGAGTCACCCTCATCGTTGCGGTGCGTTGGCGAGGGGGCACCCGAACCAGTGCTATACATTCCGTGATCAATCGGACACGAAGTGTGACCGCTTTAGTGGAGGAGTCCCTCATGCGCATCCGATCTGCGTGCGTCATGGTTGCCGTAGCGCTCAGCGCGACCGTACTCGGAGTGGGTACAGCCGACGCGACCGGGCCGCTGAGTGGCACCAAGGTCCGCACCTGGCAGACCGGTTTCGTCCTCGGTGTCGCCGGCAACTCAACGGTCGGCGGTGCACAGGTTCAATACCAGGCCGACACCGGCGACCTGGCCCAGAAGTGGGCCATCGATCCGGTCACCAGCGACACCTTCCTGCTGCGCAATCTGAACAGCGACATGTGCGTCACCGCTGTGGGCGGCGGCGACACGGAAGCCATCGAGCAGCGCCCGTGCGATTACCGGTGGGCGGAGCAGACCTTCACCATGGTGGACTCCGGCAAGCCCAGCCGGTACCTGCTGCGCAACCTGGGCCACAACAAGTGCATGCAGCAGTACCTGGCCACCGCGCCCACCTTCGCCCGCCTGGCCGCCTGTGCTCCCAGCAACAACTACCAGACCCAGTCGTTCGACGTCCGCTGACCCCTTCAGGGCGGTCGGGTACACCGGCACGAAGCAGCATCACGAAAACCCCCTGCCCCGGCCGAAGCCGGGCAGGGGGCGCTGTGACGATGACGGGAGTGGGACGGGTCGTAGATCGTGCCGCGCCCGGTGTGGCCACTACTACTTCACGAATTTGTCGACCTCAACGACCCCTTCACCGATGAAGTCGTCTACGGGCAAGGTGTCCCTGTCGTAGACCCGTGCTTGAACACGAGCACCGAGGGTCGACCGTGTCGTCACCAGGGCGTAGGCGCGGGCGAGTTCCGCCAGAGCCGCAGACGCCTGCCCCGCGGACTTCTCCGCGACGTGCTGGGCCTCTGCTCCGATGGCGGCCAGCAGCTTGTCCCGGGCCTCATCCGCGGCAGGCACCGGTGCTGCCACCTGGATCACTGCCGGAATCTGCTGGATACCCTCGTCGGCGGCGACGGGCGTGGGCTCTGCTTCATTGCTGGTCATGGGCGCCTCGTGAAATCGATTGGACTCGTTCTCGTCAGGCTAGAGCCACGACGGCTGCCCCATGGCGATCCTCGATCCATGCGCCTGGAACAGGCCATCACTCGGCGGGATACGGCGTGTTGCCATGCTTCTCATGTGGCGGCCTGGATCTCACGCAAGCAGCAGCAAACGGAGCGGACGAGGCGTCGTCCCATGCGCCGGGCTTCGTCCCAGGACCAGGCCCCGGGGAGCGGTGACTGCCGCAGCTGAGGGCTGCCTGATCGGGCGAGCCGAGTCACCCTCATCGTTGCGGTGCGTTGGCGAGGGACACCCAAACCAGTGCTATACATTCCGTGATCAATCGGACACGAAGTGTGACCGCTTTAAGTGGAGGAGTCCCTCATGCGCATCCGATCTGCGTGCGTCATGGCTGTCGTAGCACTGAGTACGACCGTACTCGGAGTGGGTACAGCCGACGCGACCGGGCCGCTGAGCGGCACCAAGGTCCGCAACTGGATGAACGGCTACGTTCTCGGCGTCGCCGGTAACTCGACAGTCGGCGGCGCCCAGATCCAGTACCAGGCCGACACCGACGACCTGGCCCAGAAGTGGGCCATCGACCCGGTCACCAGCACCACCTTCCTGCTGCGCAATCTCAACAGCGACATGTGCGTCACCGCGGTGGGCGGAGGCAGCACTGAAGCCCTCCAGCAGCGTCCGTGTGACCCCCGCTGGGACGAGCAGATCTTCAGCATGGAGGCCTCCAGCAAGCCCAACCGGTACCAGCTCAAAAACCAGGCCCACAACCTGTGCTTGAACCCCGGCTCCACCGGCGCCCCCGTCTACGCCCGAGTTATCGGCTGTAGCACCAGCAGTATCAACAACTACAACACCCACTCGTTCGACGTCCGCTGACCCCTTCAGGGGCGGCCGGGCCCACCGGCACGAAGCAGCATCACGAAAGCCCCCTGCCCCGGCCGAAGCCGGGCAGGGGGCTCTGTGACGATGACGGAAGTGCGACGGGTCGTAGATAGTGCCGCGCCCGGTGTGGCCGGAGCCACCGCACTCGGCACACCTGCCGTCAGCAGCCCAGACCGGCCCAATAGGCCAGGGGTGCGGGCACCGGCGCGCGCGGCCCCGCCGACGCGCGAAAGGGACTGGTCGGCCGGCGGACGCCGCGTCGACCATCACCATGCCGCTGACCGCCACCCTGGCATCACACAGGTCGTCCACCAGGGCGGCGGCGTGCTCCCGCGCCCGGCTCAGGGCGTCATGGGGACTGGCCAGCTGACCGTCTGTCTTATGAGCACCGTCCGTGCTCACCACCTCCCCGGTCACCTGGAGGTCGTGCAGCTGCTGAGAGATCTCGGCAGCTGCGCTCCGGACGTTCGCGGGCTAGCGCCCCAGCTGCCAGGCAGCCGCGTAGCCGACATCAAAGAGCCCGTGCTCCTCCTCATAGGTGAGGGCGTGGTCCGCGGTCGTGAAGGCCGCTCGTGCCTGCGGCTTCGTGATCGCTTCCGCGCTGTAGAGCGCGACCGGGTTCCCCTGCTCGTCCACCACCGTGACCTTTGGCGGGATCGCTGATCCACCGCTGACGGCGATCACGGGCTGACCGTCCTTGTACTCCAAAGCAAGCGTGCTTGCCTCCGTGCCTTCGGGCTGATTCTTCTCGCTCATGCCTTACCCCTCTCACCAAATGTCACTTAAAGGAATCTTGATGTTACGTACTGTCGCCTCGACTTGTTGGCTCTGTACGCGACAGGGAACAGCGTTTCGACAGAACGGATCCCCCGTGCGCCTCTCTGCATCGCGAACTCGGGCCGCCCCGGGCTAGGCGGGGATCCCAGTGCTCCGGCTCCGCCTCAGAAACAGCCGGGCACCAGACCCGGCCCGCGCGCGGCCCCGCCGACGCGCGAGAGGAACTTGGCCGGCCGCCGATCCCCGAGGCGCTCCCGCCCGCCCCGCCCCCACCCTCTCCATTTCGGCGGTTCGGGCGGCAGGGGGGTGCGCAGAGGGGACGTCAGCACCCCGACCACGCCTCTACAGGCATGGTGACCTGCATAAACACCCGACGCCCCGGGGAGAGGGTGCAACAGATACCGCAGGAGAACGTGCACGAGATCGCGCAAGGGATGTCGCAGGAGATCCAGGTCCGAGGATCCCGCCGGCCCTTCGCGCAGGCAGCTGCTCAGCGTCAGCAGTGCCCAGGAGCGCACCGTGCTCGATCCGCTCGGCGGACAGCAGCCGCGGGCGCGGCGTCGGCTCCGTGCTCCTGGTCGTGCTCGTCGTCGGTCCGGTGCCGGCGGGCGGCCGCGGCCCGGTTCAGGGGTGGCCCGGGCCGGGACCGGGCTCTTGGCCCGGGTCATGGTCGGGCCTGTGGTCGGGCCAGATGGTCCGACCACGGTCTGCTGGTCGGCCCGGCCACGGACCAATTGACCTGGACGGGTGAGCCCAGGGGCTCGCAGTACGCGGGCGCGGATTGGGAGCTCTCGCTTCTCTGACCAGGTAATCCTCACCCAGTGATCAGTCAATCCTCATTGCTTGTCCAGCAACAGCGCCCGGCCACCACTTCTCAACACCCCATGGAAACACCCGAATCGGCCCGCCCCACAGCGCCCAAGGCCGGACACCGAACTGAGAACCATCCCGGACACGAAAGCGAGAACTCCCAGCTCTTTTGCATGGATCCCTGTCAGAGGGAATTCGAAGTTGGACCACCGGAAATGTCGCCCGTGCGCCGGCCAGATCCGTGTTCAGGCCAAGGCTTTCGCGCCGGAGACCAGTTGACAGCAGGGGGTACGCGGGCGCGGGTGGCAGTGCGGGGCGCACCAGCTCCACCCATACCGCTGGTTTGGCCATAAAAAATAACAAAACAGGAGGTCGGGTTCCTACCGTGTGAGGTGTCGCTCCCCTGCTGAGCAAGGAGTAGCTAGTGGCCAATAGCTTCCAACTCGACCAGATCCCGCATGGCTTCGCGTTCACCGAGGCTGGTGGGCTCATCCATTACAAGCACACGATCATCCTGACCGTGCCTCCGCCCAACGCGGGCCCCTGGGGTGATTCGTGGCTCAGCTTCGGGTGCGCCTATGCAGACGTCAGGCTCGGCGTGAGCATCTACACCAGCGGCTCCTGGAGCGGGGTGACGCCTCGCAACGTCCCTGACAACGGCGACCGACTCGGGGAGAAGCTGCCGCCCGGCACCCGGAAGGTCCTCATCGGCCGCATGAAGACGGCTGCCGCCGACTCGGCGGACGACGTGCCGGTCAGCTGGCTCCTGGAATACCTCGGGACCTGACCCGCTCCGATAGCGCCCCGGCCTACCCCACTCCAGGGTCAGGCCGGGGCGCCTTTGCACACGGCCACCCATCTCCCACCGGCCGGCCAAGGAGCACGGGGCGGACGTCCGCGCAGGCAGTGCAGCGCGGGTCGTAGATGGTGCCGCGCCCGGCGCTGCCGGAGCCACCGCACTCGGCACACCTGACGTCGGCAGCCCGGACCGGCCCAACAGACCAGGGGTGCGGGCACGGCGCGCGGCCCCCGCCGACGCGCGGTGGGCGCGGCGGACGGGCCGGATCCGCGTGGTGCGGACCCGGCCCTCCGGGGCGGGGTTCGTCGGCTAGACGATGCCGGCGGCGCGCAGTGCGTTGGTGACCTGGGCGGTCTGGTTGGCGGCGCCGCGCTTGTTGGGGTGGAAGGTGGTGAGGGTCTCGTTGCCGCGGAAGACGCCGTCGCCGTTGGCGAGGATGCCCTGCATCCACGCTGTCCAGCCGGGGGAGAATGGCGGCATCTTCGCGCCGGCAGGGAAGCGGGCGGGCTTGTAGCCGTTCAGGGTGTCGTCGAACTTGTAGGCGGCGTAGAGGCCGAACATCCACTTGTCGTCGCCCTCGCGGCAGACGTGGTGGTCCCGGCTGGATTCGGCGATGTCGACGTAGGTGTGGCCCCACGATGTGGCGGCTTCGTGCACGATGCTGTCCACGAGGGCGAACTGTTCCTGGATGAAGGGCATGTCGCCCTTCTTGATGGTGATGTTCTCGTCCAGGCCGCCGTCGCAGCTGCCCTGGCCGGCGGCGGTGCTGGGGAAGAGGGTGGGGTAGCCGACGAAGAAGAACTGCGCCTGTGGGGCGCGCTCCCGCAGGACCGGCATCAGCTTCGCGAAGCCGTCGCGCAGGTCGGACTCCTTCTGCGCGAGGTCTTCCTGCCCCTCCTCGGTGTTGCGGTAGTAGTCGGTGCCGGGGCTGCCTGCGGAGGTGGCGCCCAGCGCGGCACACTTGGCGACGATCTGGCCGAGGTTGAACTGGTTGCCGCCGATGCCGACGGTCACCAGGGTGGTCGCATCGCTGAGCGCGTCGATCTGCGGCGGCCTGGGGGTGGGCGTGAACCGGGGGGCGCCGTTCTCGTCGACGGGCACGTACGGCGGACCGCCGAACACCGTCTGCGGGACGAGGAGCCCGCCCAGGCCCAGTCCGCGCCCGTCGATGTCCGCGCCGCCGCTGGTGGCGTCGATGAACTCGTAGCCGGCCAGCACCCCTCGGGACAGCTGCTGGGGGTAGCTGTCCTTGGACCGTCCGGTGTAGTCGCCGTCTTCTCCTCCGAGCCCGCCGTCGACGGGCTCGCGGACGAGGTTGGCGTCGCCGCCGATGAACTGGCCTGCGCTGTATGAGTCGCCGAGCGCGACGTACTCCATGAGAACCGCTCCTTTCCAGAAATACACACGTGAGGTAGTCGCGACGCTACGAAACGTGACGGCCTGCAACAAGCGCGGATCCGGCCGCACCTAGATCACAAAATGGCCAGACAGATCGCCGACGTGCTTGCCTCAAGGAGCCGCCCCTCGGGCCCAGGTCCGCTCTGCGTCGACCACCAGAATCGAACAGTTCGCTCGTCGCACTGTTGCGCCCCTGCCCCGGGGCGCCCGTACCTGTCAACGACCCAGTCTTGGCGACGGCACGCCCCGACGGGACAGCGGTTTCCCAAGCGTCCCGGCGACTGTCACGACCGCGCTGACAGCACTGCGAGATCGGTGAGGAGTCGTACTTCAGCTGCCCGGTCAGGCTCAGCTCGATCATCGGTCGCCCGGCCACCGTGCCGTCCCGGCCGGCGCCGGCCGTGGTCTTTTCGTACTCGTCAATCCAGGCGATGCCATGCCCTCGGTGTCCAGCAGCGGCACTGGGGTTGACGCGCTTGCGGTCAACACCGGCGGTCCGCCGTTGGCGGTCGGGGCGCGGGGCCGACCGGTAGCGCTGGTTCCGGTCGTCCCGAACATCCGTGGCGTTGTGTGCACGTTACGTCACGTTTAGTGTCGTTGATCGCCGTGTGCGGCGAACCGCACGGTTCCCACCACACCCCCAGGAGGCAGCCCGTGACCGACATCTTCGAGCCCGTGGGGCCGACCGCGTACGTCGTGCAGCAGAACCAGGCCGGTTCCGAGCAACTCCCGTCCGCTGATAACGACTTCCGGGACTCCCAGCACGGTCTGCTCGCCACCCCGCAGGAGTACGGCGTTTTCGCCCAGTACGGGGACCGCATGATCTGGGGCTTCAACTCCTTCGAGTTCCTGGAGGAGGACGCCCCGGGTTCGGCGGCGGCCGCGGTGTGGCGTCAGGGTCGACTGGACTCTCCCACAGGGCTGTTCTACGTGACCGAAGGCCTCTACCAGGTGCGCGGCTTCGACCTCGCCAACATGACGATCGCCGCCGGCCCCGACGGCCTGGTGGTGATCGACCCGCTGGGCTCGCAAGAGACCGCCCGCGCCGCGCTGGAGCTGTACCGCAGCAACCGCGAGGACAACCGGCCGGTGCGGGCCGTGGTCTACACCCAGAGCGGGGTGGACCACTTCGGCGGCGTGCGAGGGCTGTTCGACGACGACGCCGTACCCGCCGGCCTGAAGATCTACGCGCCGGACGGGTTCCTCGCCGACGCGGTGCTGCGCCAGGTCACCGAGGGCGCGCACAACGCCAAGCTGGTCGACTACGCCTACGGCACCCGGCTGGAGGCCTCCCCGCGCGGCCTGGTCGACTCCGGCCTCGGGCGCAGCGTCTCCACCGGGAACCCGACCTTCCTCGCCCCCACCGACACCGTCGGCGGCCCGCTCCCGGCCGCTACCGCCAAGGCCGGCTGGCCCGCCTCCACCGGCATCGCCTGGCAGGCGGGGCTGTATGTGGTCGAGGTGGCCGGGGTGCAGCTGGTTCTGCAGCCCGCCGGCGGGCACGCCTCCCCCGCCGAGCTGAACCTCTACCTGCCCGCGTTCAAGACGGTCCACCTCGCGGGCGCCGGGCTGCTCGGCACCCCGGGCAAGAACCGCGCCGACCTGCTGAACGCCACCATCACCGCCTTCGCCGCCGTGGCCGAGATCGGGACCAGCGCCTACGGGCACCCGGTGTGGCGCACCGAGGAGGAGCCGGACCAGGTGTCCGCGTGGCTGGCCGCCCAGCGCACCGCCGCCACCACCGTCCCCGACGCGGGCGCCGCCGCCCCGCTACTGGACACCCCCGGCTACCTGGACACCCCCTCCCGCACCGTGCGCGAGGTGTGGGCCCGCCTGACCGGCACGCCACTGGGCGCGGCCCAACCGGCCATCACCGCCCAGGAGGGGCTGCTGGCGTCGGGCAGCGCGGACAAGGCGGTGGACGCCGCGCAGCGCGCCTACGACGACGCGGTGCCAAACTACGCGGAGGCGGTGCTGCTGCTCGACCCGGTGGTCTCCGCCACCTCGATCCCGGCGGCCGTCCCCGCCGAGACCGAGCAGCAGGCCCGCGCCCTGCAGTCCAAGGCGCTCACCCAGCTCGGCTACCTCACCACCCACGCCAGGCTGCGCAACGCGCTGCTGACCGCCGCCAGCGACGTCCTGGACCCCGACTCGGCGGTGACCTACTTCACGCAGACCGTCACCGACCTGGACGCGTACATCAACACGCCCACATAACAGGGCCCCTGCGCGACCCGGCAAAGCGGCCTGGGGGGCGGCTCGGGCGAGGTGCAGGGGGCGGGGCAGGTGCTGGTCGGCGGTGAACCCGAGGAGTCGGGAGTGCGCGCACCAGACTCTGGCTTCTGGGCCGGTTCCGTTGGCGGCGTGGTACAGGGCCAGGACGTGGGCGGCGAGGGCGTTTTCGGCACCAGCTGCAAATCGCCACCAGTAGAGGGCGCTGTCGCGCCGGCCGAGGATGTAGAGCAGGCAGGCGAAGGCGCAGGCCCCGGTCGTGTACGTGAGCGCCCTGGTCACGGCTATGGCTTCGTGCGGCCTGCTGAGGCTTGCTGAGTGTCCGCGCCGGAGCCGGCGTCTTGCCGCTGGGTCTCCTGGGGGCCGTGCCAGTCCAGGCACATCACGGTGGCATCGTCTTCGAGCCGGCCGCCGGCGGCGTCCAGGACCGCGGACGTCAGCATCAGTGCGGTCTCCCGCGGATGCAGGTCCCGGGTGCGCTCCACCAGGGCGGACAGGTCGACATTCTCCCCATGCCGTTCGAGCATGCCGTCGGTCAGCATGAGCAGACGGTCGCCGGGGCGCAGATCAATGTCCTGGACGCGGTAGGGGTGGGGGGCGGGCACGGACAGGCCGAAGGGATGGTCTACCTCGCAGGTGATCACCTCCAGAGTCCCCTCGCGCATGCGCAGCGGCCAGGGGTGGCCTGCGTTGACGAGCTGGGCCTGGCCGGTGTGGAGGTTGATGCGCAGTAGCTGCCCGGTGGCGTGGCCGTGGGCGTGGTCGGCCAGGGCCTGGTCGGCCCGGTGGGCTTGCTCGGCCAGGTCGGTTCCTGCGCGGCGGGCGCTGCGCAGGGCGCTCACCAAGACCGTGGCGGCCAGGGCGGCGTCGATGTTGTGGCCCATGGGGTCGGTCACCGACAGGTGCAGGGTGTCGCGGTCCAGGGCGTAGTCGAAGGTGTCGCCGCTGAGGTCTTCGGAGGGCTCCAGGCTCCCGCACAGCGTGAACTGTGCGGCCTCGCACGACAGTGACATGGGCAGCAGTTGGTACTGGATTTCTGCGGCCAGGGTGGAGGGCCTGGAGCGTTTGCCCCAGGCGTAGAGGTCGGTGAACCGCCCGTTGGCGATCACGATGTAGGCCAGGATGTGGGCGGCTTCCCTGATCGCATCGAGGAAGTCCTCGCCGGGGTCGGCCGGCAGGAGCAATTCCAGCAGCCCGATAGCATCCCCTCGGTTGGTGACCGGCGCGATCACCCGCTGTCCCTGACCGGTCGCCTCCTGATGCAGCCGCTGGGTACGGATCACCTGCTCGTACACGCTGCCGAACAGGGGGACCCGCTCCGCTTCCCGCCCCACGGTGCCGGCGACGGACAGCCGCGCCACCGCCTTCCCCGTCAGGTCCACGATGAGAAAAGAGACCTTCGTAGCTTTGAAACGCCGCCGCAGGTCCTCCGCGACCACATCGACGGCCTCCACCGGCGCCGCCATCTCCGCAGCCGCCAGCAACCGGGCAAGTTCGCTGTGCTCAGCACCCACGACCACGCTCCCTACCAGCGCCCCTCATATCAGCTCGGGAACCGCCACAGGGAGCGTCAATCTGTGACCAGTCACAGTAAAGACCGCCCCGGCCTCATCCAGGCGCGATCAACACCCCGAAGCACAACAAGACACCCTGAAAGCCACAGGGCGCGCCGCCGACCGCGCCCACGGCGCGCCCCGGTCTGGACGATCCCTCGACCCCACCCACCTGCTATTGCCTTTGTACCTCTTGCCGATCTCGCCCTGCGGAGGGATCTCATCGTCGGTCCCGGGGGCCGGGCACGATGGCCGGGACACGTGCTGCGAGGAGCAGGTTCTCGTAGGTGTGGTGGCGGCGGGTGGTGGTGCGGTGGTGCAGCAGGCCGGCCGCGTGGGCGTGTTCGCCGGTGTCGATGAGGGCGCGGGCGAGGGTGTCCTGGATGATCTCGCGCTCTACCCGTACTCCGCCGATCCGCTCCGCTTTCTCGCCCAGGCCGCTGAGCAGGTTCACCGCTGCGCGGGGGCGGCCCGCGGTGATTTCCGCCAGTGCCTGCACCACGGGGGCCAGGACCTCGTGGAACTCGGGGCGTTCGTCGGCGGCGGCCCGGCGGGCCAGGGTGTACAGGTCGTCGGTCGCGCTCTCCACGGCCAGGGCGAGGGCGAGGTTGAAGGTGTGGAAGGTCTCCGCCATTGCGCCCGGTGCGGTGAGCAGTTCCCGGACGTGGTCCGGATCGCTGCGGCCGGCCGGTGACTGTCCGGCCAGGAGCAGGCGCCAGTTCGTCGCGGCCCGCATACCGACATCTGTACGCGCCAGTGCCGTATCCGCCCGGCGTCGCGCGTCGGGGAAGTTGCCGCAGGCGATGGACTGCAGAGCGGCGTGCCAGTTCAGGTGCCGTGCCTGCACCGCCTGCGGGTCCGTGCGCAGCCACTGGTCCAGGAAGTCGGTGCAGGCGTGGCCGGCCCCGAGTTCGTGTTCGGCGTGTGCCAGGGCGTGCACGGCCACGCCCGAGCGGGGATACAGGGCCAGTGCCCGCCCGGCCAGTCCGTGCGCCTCGCGTACCCGGCCCTGCTCCGCCCTGGCCGATGCCAGCCAGCTCATCCACGGCCAGCTCTCCGGGCCGGCCACCGCTGCCTGCTGCTCCATCAGAGCATCGCCGTGCGCGCGGTAGGCGGCGTCCCCGCACGCGGAGAACGCGCCGAGCATGAGGCCGGCCAGCTCATCGGCGGGCCACCGGTCGAAGTGCTCCACCAGGTGGTCGGCCGTCATCCGGTACTGCCGGTGCGTATGAAGGAACACCCCGTACACCAGGCTCGCCTCCCGCTCACCGGCCGCCGACGCGTCCCGGTGCGCGATCACCAGCTGTTCCTTCAGCACGGCGTCGTCCCAGCGGTCTCCGGTCGCCAACGCCAGCAGCGCCCGCGCCACACCGCAGCCCGGGTCCGACCCGACCCACTGGCGCAGCAGGGGCAGCGTCTGCCCGCTCAGGGAGAGCAGTGCTTCCACCGCCCGCTCGTCCACCGGCGTACACGCCGCTGCTTCGCTCATCGTGGTCCGTCCGGTCGCTGGCCCGTTCACCGGCCCTTTCACACGCTGGACATGAACAGGGCTGTGCAGACGATGCCGCTGTTGCCGCAGTGGTTGCGCGGCAGGCTCAACGGCAGCCCTGTCTGATTGCCGCTGCCCACCCCACTCCCGGCCACCGTGGCACCCACGGCCCGAGCGCCGCCCTGGTTGACACAGGTGTTGCCGAACACCGCGTTCCCGACCCCGATCACGCCGGCGTGAGCGGCACCGGCCGGGAGCAAGGCCGCCCCCGCTACCGCGCCCAGCACCGCGGCCCGCACACCCGCACGCCCCGCACCGCCGCCCACTCCCCGCATCTCCACAGCCATCGCGCTCCTCCTTTGTCCGGGACCAGTCCCGGTGTCCGTGCAAGCCCTTGCCCAGCCGGACGAACCCGGGCCGTACTCCCACCAACGAAAGAGTCCGGCTCCCGACACGCGCACTCCGTGACGTCTCGCCGCAGCCCGGCGATGTTGCCCGGTGTTCCGTGCCCGGGCGGGCCGCAATGTTGTGTCGGTGCCCACTGAACGGGTGAGTGGGCGTTGCCGGGGGTGACGGGTCCGGGTAGCTGTTCGTGATCAAATCGACGGCTCTTGCGCTGTAGCCACTGACGGGCCTTGATCGATGCATGTGCCCGGGTGGCGGCCTTGTGCCGCAGCAGTCAGCAGATTTTGCCCGCTCCAGCCGCCGTGGCCCGCAGCAGATCCCGAAGGAGCACAAAGTCGATCTTCTCCGGCTTACGGAAGCGCAGGCAGCCCTTGCCCATGTCCTGACCCGCCAGCCGCTCAGCGAATGCCTCGCGGACGTCGCTGCGCAGCAGATAGAAGGAGATGTACTGCTTCTGGCTCGCGAAGGCGATCTCCCCGATGCCATCCCGCTCATAGGCGGGCATCCCGTACGCCATCACCTCGGTGAATCCCTGCAGCTCGGCACGGCACAGCTCACGCAGCCGGGTCAGAGCCTCTCTGCGTTCCTCGGGCACCTCGGCGAGATAGCCGTCGACATCTTCCGCCTGGCTTTGCACCATGATCCGAGCGTAAGCGACACGAGGCATCGATCCACCGAGCACGGGTCGGAGATATCTGGAGCTGTTCGAACAGGTTCCCCGTGACCGCGGCCGTCCCGCATCCATCCGCCGCCGAGTGCTTGCCTGCATCAGGACAGCGCACGACCACCACCGTCACGACCAACTCGCCGTACTGCGTTCGCTGTTCAGCTGGGTTCCACAAGGTCGAGGACACCTAGTTCGGCGGAGAGACGGCTCGGCTCACCGACCCGCCCCGCGGCCGGCGAACAGCCCGCCGCACCAGGGCACAGGGCATCAGGTGCCACAGGAGATCGTCCGACAGACACCCCGGCTATTCAACTTTGACTAGAGTGACGGGTGTGAGCGAGAAGACCATTCCGATGCTGCCATGCCGGACCATCCAGCCTGTTCTCGATTTCTACACCGCCCTCGGATTCGAGGTGACCTTCCAGCAGCAGAGCCCCAATCCCTACGGAGTCGTGGAGCGTGGCGGCATTCAGCTCCACTTCTTCGCGATGAAACGGTATGAACCAGCAGAGTCGTACAGCACCTGCTACATCCAGACCGATGACGTCGACGGGTTGCACGCGGCCTTCCGCGCCGGGCTCAAGGCAGCGTACGGAAGAGTCCCAACCCGCGGGCTGCCGCGCATAGGGGCGCTGAAGGACACCTCGTACGGTGCACGGCAGTTCCTCGTGACCGACCCGGGCGGCAACTGCCTGCGAATCGGGCAGCAGACAAGCCAGGACCCCCACCACCGGCCTGCGCCCAAGGAAACTCTCGCCCGAGCCCTGCATCACGCGTCCCTTCTCGCGGACTCGAGGGACGATCCGGCCGGGGCGGCGTAGATCATCGACCGAGTGTTGCGTATGGAGGGCGAACGGCCCACCCCAGTGCAGTTGCTTCGCCTCCTGGTGCTCCGAGCGGATGTCGCCGGGCGCCTCGGTGACGATGAGACCGCGGCGTCCGCGCTCGCCGAGGCCGCCGCGATACACCTCACCGCGCGGGAGCGGGAATTGGTACACGACGACCTCGGGCGCCTTGAGGAGCTGAGGCAATAGGGTCTGGCACGAAGGTGCAGGTCACAGCCATTACTCGATGGAGGTGACCAGCCGTTGCTTCATGGCGGACGGCGCGAGTCCGTGATGCGCGCTCGCCGCAGCCATACGACGGTGCCTGCCACCGGGCGTGACAGGCGTGCGGGCCAGGACGGCCGGTCGCTCACGGGCGGCCCCGAGGACCTGGTGCGCGGACCGGGGCACCAACCTCCTCAACACCGCAGCCCGAGAGCGCCCCTGCCATTCCCGGTGGCTGTGATCCGCAAATGATCACGGCACTGCAAGACTTGGCTGTGGACCTGGTACCCCCATACCCAGTCGGTCGCACGTGAGGGTTGGACGGGCGATGAGTCGGCGCGCCCGCTGAGCCCACAGGGCCTGAGCCAGGCCGGCTCCCTGGCCGCGGTCATGCGGGACAGCATCGATGCGATCCATTCCAGCCCGGCGAAACGGTGTGTGCAGACGGTTGAGCCGCTGGCCCGGTCCTGGGCGCTACCGCGATGGCTTACGTCAAGATCCGCGCTCTGGCCGTCGCGGACGACTGCCGCCGCCGAGGCATCGCCTCCGCCCTCCTCGCCAGGGCCCTGACCGTCCACCGCGAGCACAGCGCGTTCTTCGCGTACGGGCAGTTCACCGACGGGGACGCCGCCCTGGCCCGGTTCTACCAGCGCCAGGGGTTCACCATCCACGCCCCGGGCGAGCCGGTCTTTCTCGCCGGCGGCTCCAAGCACACCGGCGTCGGTGCCTCGCCGCTCCCCGGCGAGCAGATGTTCCCGCGCATGCTCTGACCCCGTACCCGGCGGCTTCGGAATCCGGACCCGGGACCTCCCGGCCAGGCCGGCCCTGGCCGGGCAAGGACGTCCCGAGAAGCACAGCGGCGGCGCGCGGCGGGACGACGGCGCGGTGGGGAGCCCAGTACCGCATCGCTCGCCGGCCGGTCGCCGGGGTCCGGGCGAGGTCCACCTCCTCGGCGTTGATCACCGCCCCGCGCAGCCGGTTGGCGGCCGAAACTGCCGTTCCCCGCCCGGTCACACCCTGGCCGCCGCGCCGTGCCCGTGTGAGCCCGGTCAGTCGAACGCGCGCAGCACCAGGCGCGCAACTTCCGTGATTCCCCGCCCGATCCCCCCGAGCAGTCCCGTCTCCACCGCCACCTCGGCGGCATCCGCAGCCGCGTCCGCACGGTCCGGCCCGGAACGGCACCGCGAACAGGAACGAGGCCAACTGCGCTTTCGAGCACCGCACTTCTTGCACATCGCCATGCCCGCATTCTCCCCCGGCCGGGCTGCGGGCCTGCCGCCCCGGCACCGCGAACTCCTCGGCGCCGGCCACGGCAGGCAGCGTCACCAGGTCCTTCTCCGGTGCGACGGTCTGCTCGAACAGCACCGGGCCGCCGGCGCAACGAGGTCACAGCTCCCGCCCTGTACCCGCTCGTCCGCGAGCCGGCCGCCACCGTTATCCTGCATGCGCATCGGTAGAGCTCTCCTGGGCATAGCCGTGATCGCTCTCGTCACCGCGGGCTGCGGCGGGTCGGAATCGCATGACAACTCCTCCCGCCATGCGGACACCGCGCCGCCGAAGAGCCGCAAGGAACTCCCCGTCGCGATCACCTCGGCCGAGCCTGGACTCCTGACGGTGAAGACGCTGCTCGGCGCTCTGCCGCCGGAACCCCCCGACGACGCCGCGTTCACCGAGCGGATGCTGTGGACGATGCGTAAACACACCGTGGCCATGGCCGGGATACCCGGGAAGACCAGCGCCACGTGCGAGGGCGACAAGGTGAGTAAAAAGCCGGGCGTGACCACACGGTGCACCGTCACCTACAACGGCGTGAAGGTCCCCTGGTCATCCGTTTCGAGGAGCCGGCCGGTGAGTTGAAACCGCACGAAATCACCAACGCGGGCCAGGCCGCACTGACGGCGAAGTCTGTCTACGGCGAGTTCTGGAGGCAGTACAACCGGGTCAGCAAGCACCTACACTGTGGAAAGGTGCCGGGCCTCGAACTCGTCGCATGCGGCCAAGACACCGGTCACCGCTGCGAGTACGCCTCGCCCGTCGACGGCAAGGCCCGGTGGGTCAATGTCCCGGTGAGCGTGGGCGAGCGCGGGGTCATCTTCGACAACGGCCGCTCGCCGAAATCTCCTTGAGGTTGTTGACATGACGGGCCAGGAGCGGGACGGAAGCAGGGGACGGCGCGACGACGTCGCAACTGGGTGAAACACCGGCCACCTGGGCGCAGCAGAGGCGCTACCAGGCCGTCAGAACGCTACCGAAGGGCCGGTGGTGGTTCAAGCTCGGCACCTGGCTCGACAACGTCCGCAAACGCGCCGTCAGCTTCCCCGAACGCCTCCTCGGCCAGCCCCGGCTTTGCCGCCGCCGGCCCCGGTACGCCAGCGAGTCGAGCAGCGCCAGCACCCAGGCGTACGCGACGCCCAGCGCGGTGCCCGCCAGCAGCATCAGGCCGAAGCGGACCAAGAACGCCCGGACCCGCCGCCGGCCGATGCGACGGTCCGCCGCGGGCAGCCGCAGCCGCTCCCGGGACGGGACAGCCGTGATCCGGCCGAGCAGGGCCAGCACCGAGGCGTTACCGAAGGCGGCGGTCCCCAAGAGCAGTCCGACGAGCGCGCCCTGCAGCAGCACGATCCACGGGCCCGCGGATCGAGGAACCCGGTGGGCTGGGTGAGGAGTTGCACCAGCCAGGCGGCCGCCGCCATGCACACCGCGATCACCAGCGCGGCATGCAGGACACGCGTCGACACCCGCAGCGTGTGCCCGAGCCGCCACCAGGCCACGGCATGCCGGTCGTGCTCGCTGCGGGACAGACCGCGCGCCAGCTGGCCCAGCCAGTGCCGGGCCCGCAGCGGATCCCAGTCGTACCGTCGGAGCCCCGACTCGGCCCGCTCCGGCGCGCGCCGCTGGTTGAGGGTCGGTACGAAGCCCCCCAGCAGGTGCTCCTCCAGGTCGTGCAGGGTGGGGAAGCGCGCCGTGTCGAGGAGCTCCGCCGGACCGCGGCCGGAGGCCCCGCCGCCCGCGGTTCCCGCCCCACCGTTCGCCTCGTCGTGCAGGGTCCTGGCCAGGGTGACCATCAGCGGGGTGCGGAGGGCGTGCGCGAGTTGGCGCTCGCGGCAACTGCGGCCGTGACGATGACGCGTGAGCGGTCAGATCCCTACTGGCCGGCGTCGAGACCACCCAGACCTGATATCAGCTCGAAGCGACGTGCCCAGACCAGAGCAACTGAGACAGCACCCGGCATCCAACCGTCCAGGACCGGATCACCTGAAGTTCTCGGCCGCCCCGTGTCTCAGTTGAATTGGTCGCCGCAGCTCACAGCCCTACCCGCAGGCCAGATCATTTGAGACGGGACAGATGGTGACAGCTAACGTGCTTCGGCACAGCTGTGACTGAGCAGGATAGTTGGCCACCCTGGCGCTCAGTTTTGGCGTGGAGGCAGAACAGGGACCCGGTGCGGTGAATGCACCAATTTCAGGCGTACCTGGTCCGCTGAGGAGGCAGGAACGCGGAAGGCTGATCACCGGATCCTCTGTCAAGCCATTGGGGCCCCTCCCGGGAACCGGACCTGAGCGATGCCGTGGTGATCAAATCGTTGCCGCACCGTGTACAACCGCGTACAGCCCTCTCCTGTCCGACATTTCAGCCGCGAGGATGTACCTCCGGCCGGTGCGCCTACGCGTTCGGTCCAGGCTGCAGGGGAAAGGGCGAGCTCGAAGATGGGGAAGACGATGTGGAAAGCGGTGGTGGCCGGTGGAGCTGCGGCTGTGTTCACAGGGGTGGCGGCGGTGCCGGCTGGGGCAGCAGAGGGTGGGGTCTCCTTCACCCGGGTCTCGGTGAACGGCGGAAAGCCGATCGTGATCGGGGTCAAGGAGGAGGTCGAGGTGCATGCGGTCTTCCGGATGACGACCAAACTCAGATACGACTTCGGGCCGACGGCGTTCCCCTACCGGGGGAAGCCTGACACTGGGGACACCCTGCACAGCTCCGTCATTACCAGCGACTGCAAGGTCGTGGACAGGGCGAAAGGAATCTGCGACTTCGAGGAATGGCTGTACATCGACCCGCAGAACCATGACTTCGGGAACGAGGACGCCGGCACCTGGCGAACTGCTGCTCGGGTCTTTCTCGCCGGCGACGCCCACGACACTGACGACAAGGACCTCCCGCTGCAGGTCAAGCGGGCCACACGCGTCACTGTCAACGCCTCGCCGGAGCCGGTCGCGAAAGGGAAGACGATCACCGTGACCGGGCGGGTCACACGGGCAAACTGGGACACCCACACGTACCAGGGGTACGCGGGCCGCACAGTCAGCCTGCAGTTCAAGGCGGCGGGCGCCTCCTCGTACACGACGGTCAAGAAAGCGACGTCGAGTAGAACGGGGGCGCTCAAGACCACGGTGAAGGCCACCGGCTCGGGGACATGGCGGTGGACGTACTACGGGAACTCCACCTCCGGGGCGAAGTCGTCGACCGGGGATCACGTCGCCGTGCGGTAGGCGACGTGCGCGGACCGCCTCCCCCTCCAGAAGCGTCGTTTGGCGGTCTCTGCGATCTGCAGGGCGGCCTGGGCAGGCGTGAGAGGTGTGGTGTCGACGGCCTCGGCCTCGGCGTGCAGCTACGTGCGGGCCGCCTCGGCGTAGGGCTCGAGGTGTTCGAGTCGGAACCGCCAGGTGCTGGCGGGAGTGTCACCTTCGATGCGCCCGCGGAGGGTGCCCTGGTCGGTGTGGAGAACGAAGTGCCGTACCGGAATGGTGTGTCGGGCGAGGCCCGTGCTGATCTCGCGCCAGTACTCCTCGATCAGGACGGTCCTGGGGATCACCAGGGTGCCGCCGGTGTAGTCGAGCACGTGGCGGGCGGTCTCGATGACGAGAGGCCGCCACGGCGACCAGTGCTGGAAGTTGCCCGTCCAGGGAAGCCCCGGGGTGATGTGCATGAGCGTCCCGCGAAGCCTCTTCGCCGGCTGCGCGGCGGGCTGGAAGGTTCTGGGCCGAGGTGGCGATCAGGTCGGTAGGCGTGCAGTCGAGGATGTCGCAGAGGGTGGCCAGCACCGGCAAGGACAGCCGTTCCGGGATGCCGGAGACCATGCGGTGGACCTGGGAGGAGGACAGCGTGATGCCGCGTTCGGTCAGGTGCGGCATAAGGTCGGCGACGGTGAACATGCCGCGGGCGGCCATCAGCTCGCGCAGGCGCCATCGGTAGCTGATCTGGCGCGGCATCAGCGGGTCCTTCCCGGCCGCAGAGCTGCCTCGATGGTGGCGTCCAGGAAGCGGAGGAGGGAGCGGGTGCGGAATTCGAAGGAGACGCATAATGGTGGAGTCAAGTATTGGAACTCTCTGAAATGCCTCCCGCCCTCGGGGCTCCGCGCGGGTCCCTGGCGTGCTGCGGTGCATCAGGTCAGGTCGGTGCGAGGGTCGATAGTCCAGTGGTTGGTTTGCAGGACTCGACCGGCGAAGGGCATGTCTTGCTTGCCCAGGAATCGGAAGCCGAGTGTGCGGCAGATGCCGTTGGACGGGGCGTTGGTTGTTGCGGGGAATGCGTGTATCAGCCCCCACCGGCCGTCGTCGCGGGCCAGCTCAAGCAGCGTGCGGACGCCCTGCTTTCCGAGTCCCCGTCCCTGGTACTCCGGCAGCACCATCCAGCCGATCTCGGAGATGCGCTCGCCGTCTGCGTCGTGGGGCCACAAGGTCACGGTTCCCGCGACCACGTCCAGCTCGGCCTCCTCGGGCACGATCATCTTTGTCCAGTCGGTGTCTGCCACCCGTTGAACATCACGGTGGACCTTCGCCTCCATACCTTCGCGAGGCAGCGGGCCGCCCAGCTCGGCCATCATGACCGGGTCGCATCGCATCCGGACGTAGGCGTCGACATCTCCGTACTCGACATCACGTAGCAGCATATGTGTTGCTCCCTTTCCTTTGGGTTCAGAAGTCATGGTGGCGGCGGCTGACCTCGGCCGCATAGGCGCCCCAGTCCCCGGCGGCGGCTCGCTGCCATTTGACGGCGACGGTGATGTCGATGCCGAGGGTGTGGCGATGACGGCGGCGGGCAGCTCGGTGGCGAGCTGGAAGAGCGCGGTCGAGCGGGCTTCTGCGAGCCGGATGCCGAGTTTGCGAAGTCGTTCGCCCATGGCTCAGGCACTGATAGGACGGCCGGGCTGGCCGCCGGGGAAAGCCAGGATGAGTCTGTCTGGGCGAGTACAGCATGGCTGCGGCGAACCGCGACCTGTTGCAGGGCCAGGTCAGCGACGGGCGCGGGAAGCTCGCCCGCTTCGGGATCGCGAGCCGGTCAGGTTGCTCGGTTGCGCCAGGTGCCGAGGACGGCCTGGGTGGCGCTGGAGACCCGGTCCTGCTCGGAGCGGTCCGCCCACGGATACGCGTAGCCTCGGACTGTGACCAGCAGCGGCAGCCAGGCGACGGAGAACCCTCATCCCGAGCTACCTCACTTCCAGGAGCTCTTGGACGAGACAGACTGGGCGTCGCTCGCCACTCCGTACGGGACCGGCGAATCCCTGCCAACCGCGCTCATACGTCTCCTCGAGCCCAACCCGTCCATCAGGGCGCCCGCCGCCGAGGACACCCTCGGCGCAGTGACCCACCAGAACACCATCTACGAAGCCACAGTGCCCGTGGCTCTTTACGTGGCGGCCATCCTGAACCATCCGATCACCGCAGCAGCGAACACGCCCACGAGGCCGACCTCCAACTGCGCCACCCCACCCGCGAGACGCTACTGGACTGGCTCGGCTGCACCGCCTACGACGCCGATGACGAGCGCGTCGCCATGGGCGAACGCCATTTCGGTGAAGGCTTTTCTCGACGCATGCCCTGACATGCGGGCTTTCCGGGACCTGCGCCCGCTGATCTACTCCGCCGTTCAGTCGTTCCTCACCGACGACAATGCGAAGGTGCGCGACGCGGCCCTCGTCGCCGCCATTCCCCTCGCAGAGCACCACGCCCTCACCGAGCACCGGAACGAGCTGGCTGACCACGCCCGCCGCCTGCTCAGCACCAGCACAGACCGATACAAACGCGACCGCGCACTGGAC
This sequence comes from Streptomyces sp. NPDC001933, assembly GCF_042890955.1. Taxonomy (NCBI): domain Bacteria; kingdom Bacillati; phylum Actinomycetota; class Actinomycetes; order Kitasatosporales; family Streptomycetaceae; genus Streptomyces; species Streptomyces sp. NPDC001933. The sequence goes on from NZ_JBIASS010000010.1 coordinate 29,995, forward strand.
GCGCTGAACGCCTGGGGCCAGGACACCAGCCCCCTGGGAAACGCGAAGGACACTGCCGCCCGTGAATCTCACGCCCGCATGGCCGATCACAATCTGTGGTGGGCGAGCAACGAGACAGGAGGCTGCGCCGAAGACCCGCCGTTCTGACACCGGCAGCTTCGAAGTCGTTATGGCGGGACGTCTTGAATGAGGGCATAGCGATCGGTTCGTCGTGCGGGGCCTGCTCGGGGCAGCGGGGTATGAAGGCGGACTCGACGTCTCTCAGACCACCGCCGACGACATCCTCAAGGACGCAATGACGCTGCTGCTGTCCGGAGCGATCTCGCGTGCGTCCTCGATTTGACGGCCGTTGCGGAGGGAAAGCAGGCACGGGGCGCCGATCAGGGCGAGGCGCTCGGCGCCGGCGGGGTCCTGCGGGCGTGCGTCCAGGTCATTTGGCGACCACCGCCAGGGTCGCGATCGCAATGGGCCCGGCCGAACTCCCGTCTCATCGACGATCAGCTCCGACACAGCACGTCCCGGCACAGCACCACGGCCGGACATAGATACCTCTTACCCGGCCAAAGCCCTGGACGACCCGTAACCACCTCGGCCTCGCAGACACACTGAGACACCGCGATCTGCCCGCCCGCGCAGCTCGGAACACCGCCATGATGGGCGCCCTGGTGGACAGCCGCCCGTGATCATCGCCGACCTGCTCGGCATCCACCCCAAGACAGCCGAACGCTGGGCCACCCTCGCTGGCGGGAACTGATCTGATGACTTGAACGCGACGGGCCGCTCCGCAGGGCAATACGCCTCGGGGCGCAACCGCGGTCCTCGGAGATCGGTGATCGTGCGGTGGCGTCTGGCCGATCAGGCACGGTCGTGGAGAGTGACTCGGTAGCCGTCGGGGTCGGCGAAGGTGAATGTCCGGCCGAAGGGGCCGTCGATCGGTGCGGAGACGATGGTGTGACCGTCGGCGGCGAGAGCATCGTGGATGGTCTGAACGTCGGTGGCGGTGATGAAGGTGCGGGAGAAGCCGTCGCTCGCGACACCTCTCGTGTGCGGAAGCCAGCCGTGTGAACGCCTCATGGCAGTCTCGCTGTGCTCGTTCTGGTGCCCCGTCCCGGCCGGTGAGTCGGGCCGGCGGAGACCCGTGCAGGGGCTCTCGGCTCACCCGCTTAGGCTCGCTGTGGCCCGTGCCGGAATGGAGTGTGCGGGACAGGCCCCGGTCCCCATGACGGGACGCAGTACGGCCGGGGCCGCTCCGCCTTCGTGGCGCCGCTCAGTGCCAGGCACCGCAGATCTGGCCGCCGTCGGAGTCCTCCTTGCACGCGCGGTAGGCGTGGCTGGTGCCGACCATGAGGGAGTACGCGGGGCGTGAAGTGGTCGCGTTCACGTGGTACAGCGCACCGCCCCTGATCTGGATCCAGCCCTTCCAGCCGTGGTCGCCCTTTTCCATGGTGACCCAGGCCGCACTGCAACGAGAGGAGGTCCGCAGTTGTACGGCGGGCCCGCCGCTGCCGCGGATCGGGCCTCCGAGGTTGCGGGCATCCTGGTCGCAACCGGTCGTATGGGGATTCTTCCCGTCGCAGGCATTGCCACGGCACGTCGCTGCGGCATCTGCCGGAGAAACAGCGATACCGCTACCGATGAACGCGAACGCAGCCACTGCCGCCATCGCCCAACGTCGGACGCTCATGGACACTCCATCTCTTCGGGCCCGCCGAGGCAGGCAAATGATCAGACACCTTTATTAGTGAAGTCCCGGGCCACCGTGCTAGACGTGCCGCGTTGAGTTCACCGAAACGAGTCACTCGACGACGTGGACAGGGACCGGCAACTCCGCGACGCACCCCTGCGCCAGGAACGTGAGAGCGCATGGCGGTAGTGACCTGAGTCAGAGATTCGTCGTTGGTTGGGTGTGAGTCGTCCTGGACCGAAGATCCCGCCGTTGTCCGTGACCGATGCGCAGCGGGCTGCGCTCGTGGGGTGGGTGTGCCGTCGTTCAACGGCTCAGGCCTTGGCGTTTCGGTCCCGGATCGTGCTCGAGTCCGCGGAGTGTCGGCGGAGGGACATTCGATCGCGGAGGTGTCACGCCGTCCGGGGATCGCTCCCGGGTCGGTCCGCACCTGGCGGCGCCGGTCCTCGACCGCGGCCTGGACGGCATGCACGACGACCCGCGTCCTGGTGTCCCGCGGAAGATCACCGATGCGGATGTCGGGAGGGTGATCGTCAAGACCCTTGAGGAGACACCGAAGAACGCGACGCACTGGTCGACCCGGTCGATGGCCGCGGCGACCGGGATGTCGCAGTCGGTCATCTCAAGGATCTGGCGGGCCTTCGCCCTGGCCCCGCACCGCTCGCAGACCTTCAAACTGTCGAGGGATCCGCTGTTCATCGACAAGGTCCGCGACGTCGTCGGCCTCTGTCTCGACCCGCCGGAGAAGGCCTTGGTCCTCTGCGTGAACGAGAAGTCGCAGATCCAGGCCCTGGACCGGTCCCAGCCGGTCCTGCCGATGATGCCGGGCTGGTTCGGAGCCGCTGCACGTTTCTGCGCGGATCTCCAGGGACTTCATGCGAGGGTCCAGAGCTGGATTTCGGTCGAGGTTCTCTTGCTTGTGGTGGCGAGGGTTGTGCCGTCCGGACTGAGCGCCAGCCAGTGGTGTGCGCTGTCGTCCAGTACGGAGACACGCCCGGTGGCCACGTTCCACACCTTGAGCCCGTCCTTGCCGGCACTGGCGAGCGACTTTCCGTCGCGGCGGAACGCCACGGAGTACACGATCTCCTCGGTGAGCGTGGTGGTACGGCCGGTAGTGACGTCCCACAGCCAGATGCCGCCGCGGCCGGTACTTGCCGAGGCCTCGTAGTTGGATCCGTCGCAGCTGGCGAGAGTCTTGCTGTCGGGGCTGAACGCCACCGCGTTGGTGTAGGTCACGGAGTCGCGAAGGGCGGTGACGCGGTGGTTCGAGCGGTCCCAGAGGCGTACTCCGGACTCGCCGCCGGCAGCGATGGAGCGTCCGTCGGGGCTGAAGGCCACGTGGAAGAAGGCCCCTTCGTGCCTGCCCTCAAGGGCCGTGCCGACGGGACGTCGTCCCGACAGGTCCCACAGCCGGATTTGACCCTCGCCTCCCGTGTTGTAGTCCTGGCCACTGACGGCGAGAGTCTTGCCGTCGGGGCTGAACGCCAGCGCGTTCGTCCAGGACCACGAATCGTCGTCGAAGTCCCACTCACGCTTGAGGGTGGTCTGGACTCGACCCGTGGCCATGTTCCACAGAGTGACACTGTCCGAACCGGCACTGCCAACGGCGAGGGTCCTGCCATTGGGGCTGAACGCCACCGCGTTCGGCAGGAAGTCCGATTCCCCGAGAGTCAGGGTGGAGAGCCGACGGGTCGCCGTGTCCCAGAGCTGGATGCAGCCGCTGTCCCCTTTGTCGCCCGATCCGTCGTCCGGCGTGTCTCTGTAGCTGGAAGCGGCGATTGTCCCGCCATCGGGACTGTACGCCGCCTCTACCACCGGAACCTTGCCGTTGAGCTCGCCTGCGGTGGGCCTCTTCGGTCCTGCCCTCTCAGGCGCCTTCCCCGCTCCGTTCTGCTGTCCCGGGTCCTTCTTGTCCCTGGGCCAGAAGATCACCGCGGGGACGACTACCGCGGCCGCCGCGACACCGCCGAGCAGGATGGCGCGCCGCCCCGGGCCGCGGCGCAGGCCTGAGTTCCGTGATTCCGGTAGGGCAAGCGGTTCCGTCGGTTTCGGGGTGGCTCCCGGTTCCGTGCGAATGTGGGGTGATGGTCCGGTGCGTCGCAGGATCTCGGCGATCTCCGGTCGATGCGCCGGTTCCTTGGCCAAGCATGCGGCGATCAGCTCGCGCAGTGGGTCGGCAAGGCCGTCCAGACGCGGTGGCTCATCGAGGATCCGCCGTACGATCGCGGGAATGTTCGGAGCGTCGAAGGGGCCATGACCGTTCGCGGCGAAGGCGAGCACGCAGCCGAGCGAGAACACGTCGCTCGCCGGGCCCACCTCCTCTCCTCGCACCTGTTCCGGGGACATGAACGCGTATGTGCCGATCGGTGCGCCCGTAACGGTCAGGGCGCTGGCGTTGCCGACCTGGGCGATGCCGAAGTCGATGATGCGCGGACCGTCGTCCGCCATGATCACGTTGCCGGGCTTCAGGTCCCGGTGGACGAGACCGCACTCGTGGATCGCGCCCAGGCCTTCGGTCAGCCCCGCACCCAACTCGCTCACCGCCTGGGGGGCGAGCAAAGTGCCGCCGTGCACCAAGTCCTGCAAGGAGGGACCGCTGATGTAGGCGGTCACCATCCATGGGGCCTCGGCATCCGGGTCGGCATCGATGACCTGCGCGGTGTGGAATCCGCCCACGCGCCGGGCGGCCTGCACCTCCAAGGCAAATCGCTCCCGGAATTGAGGGTTGCGGGCATAGTCGGGACGGATCAGCTTGACCGCGACCTTGCGGCCGCCGCCCGGGGAGAGTGCCAGGAACACCTGCCCCATACCGCCTGCGCCCAGCCTGGCTTGCAGGCGGTACGGGCCGATCCGGCGGGGGTCACCGGGTTGCAAGGGGTCCATCCATACCGCCCATCACCGAGGAGATCAGTTGCTCGCATTGTGTCAAGCAGCATCAGTTTCGGGAGCAGAACAGCAACGGCCGATCTGACGACCAGGAGAAGGGCAGGAAACCGGCCGCGCCGTCCCGGTCCGGGCCTCGGCAAACCTGCCGAACACCCTTGTGTGCTGCCCGGTATCCCGTCATGGAATCGCGACGTCCACTGTCTCGGCAACAAGGTCCTCCCCCAGCTCGCCGACGCCGTCTAGGACGAGACTGAGACCGGCTGTTCGGCTGGCCTGCCCGACGCCCCGTACTGGGCGGCGGCGGATGCTCCACGACGCGACTGCCCACAGTGCCGAGGCCCTGACGTGAACCAGAGCCAAGACGAACGCGCCTGCATCCGTGAGGCCATGGGTTGCTTCCTCGGCGAACAGGCCACTGCCTCCAACGGCAGCCTCAGCGTCGTCGCACTCGTTGTCGAAGCCGGACATCGCCCGCCGGGCCCTGGCCGCAGGCCACCGGGTCGTAGCCACCGGACGTCGCCCTGAGAAGGTCATCGAGGCGCTCGGAGGCGAGCAGGACAACCTGCTGGCCACCGCGCTGGACATCACCGACACCGCCACCGCCCGCGACGCCGTGCAGGCCGGCGTGGACCGCTTCGGACGCATCGATGTCCTGATCAACAACGCGGCCAACTTCTACGCCGGATTCTTCGAGGAGCTCTCCGAGCAGCAGGTCCGCGCGCAGATCGAGACGAACCTGTTCGGCCCGATGAACGTCACCCGCGCCGTACTGCCCGTCATGCGCGCCCAGCGCTCCGGGCACGTCATCACCCTTTCGTCCCTCGCGGGCGCGGTCGGCGTCGACTTCTGCGTCGCCTACTCCGCCGCCAAGTTCGGCGTCGAGGGCTTCATGGAGGTCCTCCATCACGACGTGGAGCCATTGGGCATCCACACCACGATCGTCGAGCCGGGCTTCTTCCGCACCGAACTCCTCATGGAGGCCTCCACCACCTACGCGGACGGCTCCATCGAAGACTACGCCGAACGGACCGCGGCGACGAAGAAGCAGTGGGAGGCGATGAACGGCCAGCAGACGGGCGACCCGGCCAAGCTCGCCAACGCCCTGCTCAAGGTCACCGAACTCGACCAGCCGCCCCAGAGGTTCATCGCGGGCGACGACTGCCTCGCCGCCGTCGAGGCCAAGGCCAAGCAGCTTCTCGACCAGGTGGAAGCCTCCCGCGAGCTGGGCTCCGACCTCGCCTACACCGACGCGACCTGACCACCCCAACCTCACCCCCGAGGAACACAGTCATGAAACACATCATCAGCACCCCCACCGTCAAGACCCCCGCCGACCGTTTCACCGGCGACGTCTACCTCAGCCTGATCGAAGCCCCCACCGAACCGGCCCGCCTGGCCATAGGCCTCGTCCGCTTCACCCCAGGCGCCCGTACCAACTGGCACTCCCACGCCAACGGACAGACCCTCTACATCACCGACGGCATCGGTCTCGTCGGTACCCGCGACGGCTACGTGGTGCGAGTGAGCGCCGGCCAGACTGTGAAGTGCCCCGCCGGTGAGGAACACTGGCACGGCGCCACCGACAGCACCCTCATGACACACATCGCCACGGTTGTCGGCGACGGAAAGGGCGACGGCACCACCTGGCTGGAGCCCGTCACCGACGAGCAGTTCGCGCAGGTTTTGGCGGCAGCGACCAGCTGACACCCTCCCGCCTCACCCCTCGTTGTCATCGTCCAGTTCCAGCGCTCTCTTCTCCGGCTGTACCGGTGCAGCCGGAACGACCGGCAGCGGTTGTGTCCTCGGGGGGCATCCAGCCGAGGCGTTCGACAACGAACCCAGCCGCACGAGGAAATGAGTCGGGACGCAAGCCGCTCAGGGTCGCTGACCAGTGGCTTTCGGGGCGGGGACAGGACGTTCGGCGGGCCGGGGTGCGGTCATGTCGAGCAGGAGCAGGGCGTCGTGGTCGGGGCTGCCGGGTTCGGCGGTGTAGACGCCGATCCGCTGGCCCGGGGTCCCCTCCACGTGCAGGGACTGCGCGGTGAGGGTGAGCCTTCCGACCTGCGGGTGCTGGAAGACCTTCTGAGCGGGCTTGCGACCGGTCACCTCGTAGCGTTCCCACAGGCCCGCGAAGTCGGGGCTCTTGAGGAGGAGTTCGCCGACGAGATTCGTCAGATCGGGCGCGTCGGGGGCGGTGCCGGCGACGGCGCGCAGCCGGGCGACGCAGGCGGTGATCTGCCGGTCCCAGTCCGGGAACAGATCGCGGGCTGCGGGGTGCAAGAAGAGGTAGCGGGCGAGGTTGCGGTGTTTGACGGGCCAGTCGTCCAGACCCGCGTACAGGGCGAGGCCGCCGGGGTTCCAGGCCAGCATGTCCATGCTGCGGCTGATGACGTAGGCCGGGTTCGGCCGCAGCGACTCCAGCAGCAGTCTCAGGTGGGGGCGTACGGTTCGGCTCGGTGCCGGGGGTGGTTCGGGTGCGTAGCGGGCGGCGCGGGCGGCGAGTTCTCGCAGGTGCTGGTGTTCCTGGTCGTCCATGTGCAGGGCGCGGGCGAGGGAGTCGAGGACGGCGGGGCCGGGACGGGTCTCCTTGCCGCGTTCCAGGCGCACGTAGTAGTCGATGCTGATGCCGGCGAGGGTGGCCAGCTCCTCGCGGCGCAGGCCGGGAGTGCGTCGGATGCCAGTGCCGACGGTGAGGCCGACGTGTTCGGGGCTGGTCTGGGTGCGGCGGGCGCGCAGGTACCGGCCCAGCTCGGCGCCCTCGCTGTTCGCGCTCTGGGATGCCATGGGTCCAGTCTCACCCGACGGGCACCCGCTTCGCAGGCGGAAGGGGGCCCTGTCATTACCCCTGAAGAGCCCGCCCTGCCACACCGGAGCAATCAGGGCGAAGGTTTATGAGGAAGACACCGGACCCCTCGCCGTCGCCCAGGCTCCGACCAGCACCATCTGCCGGGCCGGGTGAGAGTGCGGGACGGTCAACGCCACCAACCCGAGAAGGCGAGATGCGGTACATCAAGCTGCGTGCCCTGGAGGTTTCCCGGATCGGGCTGGGCGCCATGGGTATGTCCCACGGCTGCACCGGCTCCGGTACCGACGAGGCGGAGTCGATCAGGACCGTGCTCCGGGCGCTGGAGCTGGGTGTCACGCTCATCGACACTGCCGAGATCTACGGCCCTTACACGAACGAGGAGCTGCTCGGGCGGGCGCTGAAGGGCCGCCGGGAGCAGGTGGTGCTGGCCACCAAGTTCGGCTTGGTCTCCCACGGCGGCGACGGCGCGTGGAGCCTGGACTCCAGGCCGGCCAACATCCGCACCGCGGTCGAGGGCTCCTTGAAGCGGCTGGGCACCGACCACATCGACCTGTACTACCAGCACCAGGTGGATCCGAACACGCCGGTCGAGGAGACCGCCGGCGCTGTCAAGGAGCTGATTGCCGAGGGTAAGGTGCGTGCCTTCGGGCTCTCCGAGGCCGGTCCGGACACGGTCCGCCGCGCACACGCCGTCCAGCCGGTCACTGCGGTGCAGTCGGAGTACTCGCTGTGGACCCGCGGTGTCGAGGAGCGTGTCCTGCCCGTCCTGCGGGAGCTGAACATCGGCCTGGTGCCGTTCTCCCCGCTGGGCCGCGGCTTCCTGACCGGCACCGTGCGCTCCACCGACCAGTTCGACGAAGGCGACTTCCGGCGCGACAACCCGCGTTTCACCGGCGAGAACTTCCGGCGCAACCTGGCACTCGCCGGAGGTCACGTCACTGGCCACCGAGGTCGGCGCCACCCCGGCACAGGTCGCGCTGGCCTGGCTGCTCGCCCAGGGCGACGACATCGCACCGATCCCCGGCACCAAGCGCGTCAGCCGGGTCGAGGAGAACACCACTGCCGACGCCATCACGCTGACCAGCGAGCAGTTCCACAATCTCAGCAGCCTGCCGCCCGCCGCCGGCGACACCCATACCGAGGCCCAGGCGCAGATGCTCGAACGCTGATCATCCGCACCGGCCGACACGACCCCCGTTTGGAGTATTACCCCCTCATGCGTGCAGCAGTGATGTACGGAGCCGGCGACGTCCGCGTCGAGGACCGGCCCGACCCGAAGGTCGTCCAGCCGACCGACGTGGTGGTGCGTACGCTGGCCGCGTGCGTGTGCGGCAGCGACCTCTGGCCCTACGCTTCCATGCCGGCCACCGACCCCGGCCGCCCCATGGGGCACGAGTTCCTCGGCGTCGTCGAGGAGACCGGCGCGGACGTGACCGGCCTCAAGGCGGGCGACCTGGTCGTCGCGCCGTTCACGTACAGCGACAACACCTGCGACTACTGCGCCAAGGGCCTGCACATCTCGTGCCGCAACGGCGGCCGGTACGGCTTCGACGGCGTCGACGGCGGGCAGGGCGAAGCCGTCCGCGTCCCGTATGCGGACGGCACCCTGGTGAAGTTGCCGGTGGCTGCCGACTCCACGCTGCTGCCCTCGCTGCTGGCGCTGTCCGACGTGATGACCACCGGCCACCACGGCGCCGTCACCGCCGGCGTCAGTCGCGGCGATGCTGTGCTGGTCATCGGGGACGGCGCGGTCGGTCTGTGCGCGGTGATCGCCGCGAAGCGGCTGGGTGCCGAGCGGATCGTGCTGGCCGGCCGCCACGAGGCGCGCACCGGCCTGGGCCGCGAATTCGGTGCCACCGACGTCGTTGCCGAGCGCGGCGATCAGGGCATCGCCCGCATCCGCGAGCTCACCGGCGGCGTGGACAAGGTCATCGAGGCCGTCGGCACCCGCCAGGCCCTGGACACCGCGCTCCGCGCGGTTCGGGACGGCGGCACCATCAGCCGCCTGGGCGTCCCCCAGCACGAGCAGTGGCCGATCGGCCCGGCCGCGTTCATGCGCAACATCACCCTGACCGGCGGCGCCAGCCCCGCCCGCGCCTACATCCCAGAACTGCTGACCGACGTCCTGGACGGCACCATCACCCCAGGCCGCGTCTTCGACCAGAACTTCACACTCGACCAGACCCCGGACGCCTACCGGGCCATGGCCGACCGCCAGGTCCTCAAGGCTCTCATCCGCCCCTGAAACCCTCCCACCCGCACAGCGAAGGACATTCCGCTCATGCAGACCACCACTCTCAACAACGGCGTCGAGATGCCACTCCTCGGCTTCGGTGTCTACCAGATCCCCGCTGACGACACCGAACGCGCCGTCTCCGAGGCCCTGGCCGCCGGCTACCGCCTGCTGGACACCGCCGCCGCCTACGGCAACGAAGAAGCCGTCGGCCGCGCCATCAAGTCCAGCAACATCCCGCGCGAGGAGCTGTTCGTCACCACCAAGCTGTGGGTCCAGGATGCCCCCGCCCAGGACAACACCCGCCGCGCGTTCGAGATGTCCCTGACCAAGCTGGGCCTGGACCACCTCGACCTGTACCTGATGCACCAGCCCTTCGGCGACGTCTACGGCCAGTGGCGCGCCATGGAGGAGCTCAACCGCGAGGGCACGGCCAAGGCGATCGGGGTCGCCAACTTCTACCCCGACCGGCTGATCGACCTGATCGTCAACAACGAGATCACCCCGGCCGTCAACCAGATCGAGACCCACCCCTTCTTCCAGCGCGCCGAGTACCAGGACCTCATGCGCGAGCACGGGGTGCAGATCCAGTCCTGGGGCGGCTTCGCCGAGGGCAAGAACGATCTGTTCACCAACCCGCTGCTCGCCGAGATCGGCAAGAAGTACGACAAGTCCGTCGCCCAGGTCGTACTGCGCTGGCTGACCCAGCGCGGCGTCGTCGCCATCCCCAAGTCCGTGCGCGCCGAGCGAATGGCCGAGAACATCGACGTCTTCGACTTCCAGCTCACCGATGAGCAGATGGCCGCCATCGCCACCCTCGACACGGGCAGCTCCCTGTTCTTCGACCACCACGACCCCGAGATGGTCACCTGGCTGGCCAAGCGCCGCCTGGACGCCTGACCCGAAACCGCCACCCCAGGGGCGAACGGCCGCAGAACCGGCCGTTCGCCCCTCCCGCTGACAGATCCCTCGCGAAGGGCCTACCTGCTCTCGGACGTTATGCTGGACAGTCGCTTCGTAGCCCTCCGGGTAGGGGTCGGCGGGCTCGATCCGAGCGGAAATACGGTCCCGGCCATGGGCGCTGTCAGGAATAGTCAGTGGTCAAACCGCAGATCATCGACGGGGCGAAGAGCGTCAAGATCTACGGTGATCACCATGGAACCACTGCCCGCCCTCGTCCACCTGGACAGTCCTTTCATCAACTTCCGAGACTTCGACTTCGACTTCGAAGAGGGCTCCCACGGTTTCCGCTGGATTTCCGCCAAGCGTTTCCAGCTATCGTCCGAGCCGCTGGACGACCGGGACGTGCTGGCCGCTTTGATCGCGCATCCTCAGTTTCGGGACACGTACGACGGAGCCGGCGTTCAAGACTGGCCACGGCACGGCCAGTGGTGGCTTGACCGCATCGCCCCTGACGCCTACGAGACCGTCGATGCCGAGACGGCGGTCGATGTCGTCCGCTCCTGGGCCAACCAGCATGGGGACGTCCCGGAATCGCTCGCATCACGCCTGCGTCAGGAGATCTACACCCCGATCCGCAGGGCAACCAGCAGATACCTGCTGGGACGGCTTCCCGAGGACGCGTTCCACGACTACGGCCCGATCCACATCGACTACCACGAACTCGTCCTCATCGACCGCCCGGCAACAGCACTCACTCTCCTCGTCGCAGCTGACGACTGACGCCGCTCCGATCAACGCCACCATGGCGTGAGGTGGCTCCTGACCTGGCACGGCCGGGGCGACGAGGCGATCGCAGTGATGCGCGCCCAGGCCGACGCCCGCCACGGCGACGACTGAATTCTCCACGCCCTGTCCAAGCTGTGCCTCGACCAGGGTCGCCCTGCTGACGGCCTGGCCCATCTTGACGCACTCGCCGTCCCCGAACGTCTCGACCAGCAGAGGCATCGGAAGAACCAAGGTTCCCGAGGCGGTCGACCCACCAGTTTCGACAGTGACGTTACAAGAAGCGCAACACCGTCGAGCGCACCATCAACCGTCTCAAAGGCTTCCGCGCCGTTGCCACCCACTACGAGAAACGCGCCTACATCTACCTCGGCGCCGTCGCACTCGCAGCCCTCGCTATCTGACTCCGAACATGATCCGAGAAACAGTGCCCATAGGAATCGGTGACACGGGAAAGCAGCCCGGCCGTCACCGCGCAGGCCCGCGCAGGCCCGCGTGGGGACTCGCGGCGAAGGTGAAGGAGGCCGAAGCGTTCGCGGCCGGCCTCCCCCTATGCCGCCGCGCATCTACACGCCGCCGATCCGGAGCCGGCGGGGCCGGAGCCGATGACGTCGAGTATCTCGCTCACGGCGTAGCCTTCGGTTTCGCCGGGGCGGTCTCCGCGATAAAGCCCTCGACCAGGGTCTTGTCGTCGCGGATCGGGTGGACGGCCTCGACGCCCTGCGGGGAAGGACGATCACCTCCCAGCCACTGGACGTCGCCCGGATCACGCTGCCGCTGCTGGTCTGCTTCGCGGTCATGCTCTTCGGCACGTTCCTCCTCGGCAAAGGGCTGGAGCCGGCCTACGACCGCACCGCAACCCTCGCCTTCACAACTGCGGGCAACAACCTCGAATTGGGCATCGCGGTCGTCATCGCGACCTTCGGTGTCACCTCCGGCCAGGCGCTGTCCGGTGTCGTCGTCCCACTCATCGAGGCGCCGGTGCTGGCCGGCCTGGTCCATGTCGCGCTCTCCTGGCGAAGGAGGTTCACTGCCGACGCGGTGACGACGGCCCCATGACACAGCACACGGATGATCCGTGAGCGGGAGGGCGGACCGGCTGGCGCGCACTCGGGTCGTCAGGACAGCACCTGTGGGCGTCACGGTGCCGCAAGTACGCGCCGTACGAGGGCCGGGAGAGTCGACAGGTCCGCCGGGCAGGTGCCGCGCCAGGCGATGTGTCCGTCGGGGCGCACCAGGAGTGCGGCATCCTCGTGGTCGGAGCCGATGAGGTGTGCCCACTGCCCAGGCTCGGCCTCCCGCTGCGCGGCGGTGCGGACGCTGCGGAGGGTGAGGGGGATGCCCGCCCGTTGTACGGCTTCGGCCTGCCGCTGCCATTCCAGGGTGTCGTGGGCTGCGATCAGAGTGAAGCCGGGGCCGATGAGGTCGATGGTGGATGTCACGTGCGCGGGGCCTCCGGTGAGGCGGGCGTGGGGTACGCGTTCTCCTGGCCGGCCGCCGGGGCGGGAACCGGACGTGTCCAGGGTGCTGGGGTGATCGGCATCCTCCGGGTCGGAGATGACGGCGGCGGATCGGTAGGCGGCGGTCAGCAGGAGTTCGTCGTCGATGCGGTAGCCGGTCCGGTGCGCCGCGTTGGCGGTGGAGATGTCGATGACCTGGCGTGCGAGGGGGCGCCGCTCGGTCTCGTAGGTGTCCAGGAGGGCTTCGCCGGCGTACCCGGCGGTGACGGCGGCGAGTTTCCAGGCGAGGTTGTCGGCGTCGCCGATACCGGTGTTCATGCCGTGCCCGCCGGTCGGCGGGATGACGTGGGCGGCATCGCCCGCCAGCAGGACGCGTGAGTGGCGGTAGGTGTCGGCGAGTTGGGCGTCCATGCGCCAGGTCATCGTGTCGCGGACCGTCACCTCCAGGTCGGGGATGCCTGCGGCCGTGCGGACCAGTCCTGCCAGGAGTTGGTGGTCCGTCGGATCCACCTCGGCGCTCGCGTCCGCGGCAAGGGGGTACTGGTAGATCCAGTGACGGTCGTTGTCGACGGCCATGAACCCGCCCCGCCCCGGGGCGGTGAGGAAGTACGAGGCGCTGGCGCGGTCGGCCACCGCCCGGCCCAAGGGTGCCTCGAAGCGGATGCTCAGGTATCGCCCCAGACCGGTTGGGCCTTCCATCCTGATCCCGGCCCCGGCGCGCACGGTGCTTGCGGCGCCGTCGCAGCCGACGAGCCAGTCCGCCCGCAGGCGGTGCCGGCGGCCGGTGGCCCGTTCCTCGATGACGGCTTGTACGCCAAGGGCGTCATCGGCGAAGGAGGCCAGCCGACTGCCGAAGCGGACCCGGGAGCCGGCCCGCTCCTCGGCGTGCCGCAGCAGCAGGGGTTCCAGAGCGTCCTGGGAGCAGATGAGGCCCGGCGACGGTGTACTTTCGGGGCCCTCGCCGGGTTCCCGGGCGAGGCCGGTGCGGACGTAGTCGGGGTCGACGAGGTCGCGACCCCGGTAGAAGTGGACCTGGTCGGCCGACAGCCCCGCGGCGCGGACCGCTCCCTCCAGCCCGATGCGCCGGAAGATCTCCATGGACCGGGCCGAGACACCCCGGGCCTTGGGATGGCGCGAGGTAGTGGGGTGAGCCTCGATCAGGACGTGGTCCACACCGTGGTCCGACAGCAGACAGGACAAGGTCAGACCGACGGGTCCGCCCCCGACGACCAGCACGGACGTATGCGTCTCGGACACGGCGAGCCTCTTCCTGCCTGCACGATCAATCGCGTAACGACTATGAACGATTTAGACGTTACCATGGTGAGGTGATGCCAGCTCACCGAGCGGAAGAGCCCATGGACCAGCAGTTCACCGACGACAACCCACGCGGCCTCTACTTCCTGGCCGATCTGATCAATGCCGTACAGGACGGAAGCGGAGCCACATCGGCCGGACTCGAAGCCGTGGTGGAAGCACACGGCGGCCCGCCTCTGCGACTGACCGAGACCACCACGGAAGAGGTGCGCGAGGCCGTGGCGGTCATCGTCAGCATCTTCAACACGAAGGACGAGGACAGCGCCGCAGAGGCGATCAATACCCTGCTCGACCGGTACCCCGCCCAACCTCGACTGGCCCGTATGCCGGAACGCCGCTGGTCACTCCATACTCAGGCCCCCCACGACGCACAGCCGGCCCAATGGCTGCTGTCCACCGCCGCGCTCGCCCTGGCGCTCTGGCTCAGCGAACGCGGATACTGCGCATGGGGCCGCTGTGCCGCGCCCGGATGCGACCGCTATTTCATCGACACAGGGCGACGCACCCCGCAGCGCTACTGCTCGACCCGCTGCGGAACCCGGGTCCGAGTCGCCGCCCACCGCAATCGGAGCCAATGACCTGCACAGGCACCACTGCCGACGCCGGCCATCAGGGCCTCGCGGCGCAAAACTGGCCGACCGACAAACGACCGAAGGCACTCGCACTGACCACGCCCGCGTGATCAAAACGCCAACCACAAGCTCAGCACGCCCTCACCCCAACCTCAACCATGCACGAGGCCGTAAGGGCTCGCCGAGAATCAACATGCTGATTTGATCTTCGTGGAGCTGCTGTTCGCGAGGACACGGTGACGTCGGCGGGCGTGCGGAAGCCGGCTGTCGAGGGTGGGATGGTGTAGCCGTGCTCGGCCAGGAAGGGCTGGACTCGGTGAACGGCCCTGGTGAGGGTCTGCCGTTGACTCCGAAAAGCTGGGTGAGCAGGTCGGTCCGGCCGGACCGAAAGCCTCAGGTCGGACAGGTGCTTCGACCGAAGCACCTTCCACGAGGGCCGGCCGACGATCTCGAACGAGAGTCCACGAAATGGCTCGGCCGAACCATTCCGGTATATCGCGGGCGCCCGGGAACGGGCCGATCCAACATGCCTCGCCAGCCGAAGAAGCCCTCACAGGCCCGGCCCTCACTCCGCGCCACCTGACACAGCCGCCTGTAACCGGATATCAAGCAGGCCGTCGTGCCCTCTCAAGCGCGGCCTGGACTTCCGCGAAACGATTCGAACCCTGCACTTTGCCCTCGTGTCCCGCCATGCCGCTGAGGGCATACGCCGTGGTCTTGAACCCGTCAGCCCGGTGGAACTCGGCACCCCAGTTGCCGAGCGTCACATGCGTGACCTGCTCCACGGGCAACCACTGAGTACCCCACGGGTTGACCGCGACGACCAGTTCAGGGCCGATCTCGAGCCGGACTCGCAATATCACCCACCAGAAGAAGCAGCAGGCACCCACTGCCAGCCCCGTCCACACGCCTGTGAGCCGGACACCCGCCCACGTCGGTGCCGGCACCCACCAGAACCGGCACTGAGCAGCTACGAACACGACAACGGCCGACATGACATACGCCGCGGCACGTGAACCCCCTGCGACGCGCCACGCCGCGACCTCGTCACCGCCCAGGTCTCCCATGGCCCCGTTGTGGCTCCCACCAACCGTCAGCGGTCCCGATATCCGGTTCCTAGAGGGCTGCCGCATGTCATGAACAGCTCAGACGCAGGTGCTCGGCTTGTCTTTGAACCTCTGGTGGCTGAGCGTCCCAGTTGGCCTTTGAGTGCTCCGGTTGGCCAACGTGACGTTCACCGGCACAGCGCGTGATGGGCCGGCACTGTGTCGGTGGGATATCGGCCGTCTGGCGGGACTGTCGTTGATCCATAGGCGATGTGTCGGTGGCCGCTGAAACCGTGGGTGTCGAGTGGCCGGCAGAGCAGCCGCAGCCGCCTTCAACAGCAAGGGAGCCCCGTCGCCATGTCGTCCGCATCCTCCACTCCGCCCTGGAATGTCAAACGGCTGCCACGTGCCGACGGCAGCATCTTCCTGGTCACTGGTGGCAACGCCGGCATCGGGTACTTCGTCGCGGAGCAGTTGTCGGAAGCCGGAGCGACCGTGGTACTTGGCAGCCGGAATCCTGCGAAGGCCGAGGTCGCCATGGCCTCGATCCGTGCACGCGTTGCCGGTGCGCGGGTGCGGTCCGTACGGCTGGACCTCGCCGACCTCGGTTCGCTGCAAACGGCAGTGGAATCACTGGAGGTTGAACGCCTCGACGCGGTGGTCCACAACGCCGGCGTCGCGCTCGACGACCCGCCGCGCAGGGAGACCGAGGACGGTCACGAGCTCATGTTCGGCACGAACCACCTCGGGCACTTCGCATTGACCCAGTGGCTGATGCCGCTGCTGTCGGCTGCGCCGGCGGCTCGCGTTGTGACCATGGGCAGCTTCGCAGCGAAGTCGGAGCGGCTCGACCTGGACGACCTGCAGTCCTGGAATGACTTCCAGCCCAAGCGCACCTACGGACGCTCCAAGTTGGCGCAGATGTATTTTGGCCTCGAACTCGACCGCCGCCTGCGCGCTGTCGGCAGCACGGTGACAAGCGCGGTGGTCCATCCCGGCGGCGCGCTGGACTCCCTCACGCCGTCACGGCCGCCGGTTCATGTGAGAACCATCAGCGCACGGCTGAGCGCGGTACCTGCGGCTCTCCTCGTCCAGGGCAAGCATGCCGGCGCATGGCCCGCGGTCCGGGCGGTGCTCGACCCGGCCGTGCATGGAGGTCAGCTGTGGGGACCGCGCGTCTTCGGCCTGCGCGGCGAGCCCCGACATGAACCGGTATGGAACCACCTTGCCGACACCCCCGTCGCGGCGCAGTTGTGGGACGCAAGCTGTGATCTGACCGGCGTCGACCCCGGAGCCATCTCTGGATAGCCCCAAGCACGCGCGCTTGCGAACAAGTGTGCTCAGGTTGACCCGCCGGTGGTGCTTCGAGTACACCCCTGGCCTCGAACGATGCCCCGAACGTGATCGCTCGTACGAGGATTGCGGGGACCTGAGCACGGCCTTCGTCTGATCCTGCGCTCCGACCAAAGAGGCGGCACTTGACCAGTACAAAGGCTGTGAGGGGTGAGTCTGCTGCATCACGATGTCCGGCGGAAGGCATTCGCGGTGGCGTCACACTTCCGGGACGACTTCTTCGACTGCCTGCCTGTGCGCGGGGAGGCACCGAACTGACCGACGCGTTGCTGTGCGCGGATGGGCCGGTGACCACGCCGGTGGACCTCACCCTGACGGCCGAGCACCGGCGCGGGAACGTCGCAATGTACGACGCGCTGAACTGCCCATCATCGCGGGCCCTGTCATCCGCCCAGCCGTGGAGAGACTGCCCAGCAGCGGGGTCAACAAGCCCGTGTGGCTGTGATGTTCGGGCACGAGCGCCACCCCGGACGGCGTCGACCGCTGTGGCAGTCCTTCCTCCGACGCTTCGACCTGGAGCATGCGTTTCGACTGCTCAACAGACCGTTGGACGTGGCTGGTGATCGCTGCTTATGCCCAGCTCCGGCTCGCCCGCCCGCTGGCCACCGACCTTCGGCGACCATGGGAGAGGCCGACCTCACCGAACAAGATGACGCCGGCCTGCGTCCGAAGGGGGCCCAGGACCCTGTGCGCGAGGCCGGCTCTCCGACTTGTGCACCGAAGCCGTCGAGTCCCGGGCCCGGACGGCCCCCTGGTTCGAAGACTCGCCGCCCCACCGCACGTCATGATGCGGGCAGGTCCTCGCAACAGCAGCACACTCGTATGCTCCTAGACTCACCAAGTTGAGGTCAGATCTTAAGAGCCAAGCCAAGCCGTCAATGTGGACGAGCACTGCCCTACCACCGATAGTCAGATGCAGGGCCGGTAAGCGTGACCGTATCCTCACGCAGGTGGCCGGCTTTGAGACTCATCGTCGACGCGTGCACGACACGAGCCAACCCGTTCGTGCTCGTCATGCCGCATTCCGGACGTGTATCACCACTTTCGCCCCATATGGTTTTCGCGCCACGTATCAGCACCTATGCCGTAGCGCACGAATTCCTGCTGATCCGGAGAAGGACCCGGCCTCGCTGGTCCGCACGGTGGTGGAGCTTCACGCAGCCCGCCGGCATTGGCTGGCGGGCAAGGCCGCCTTCGTGGCTCGCCGTCGGCAAGAGAAGGCCACTGGGCTTCGCCATCCCAGGAGCGATGGCAGCTGGTGGGACAAGGGACGTGGTTCACAAGGGAGCCTGGCCTACTGTCCCAATCCGGAACTCCACCCCACCGAACCGCTCCCGGAAGTTGTGGAGCGCATACTCCGTTCCGTCATCCTGCCCACAGCAGCGTCCTCGTTGTGCCGTGCCTGCGGCACAGACAGGGGGACGACTCATTGGAGGTCTGGGCACTTCCTGCACCAGCTATGCACTCGATGCGGGGGTGAGTCTCAGCGCGCACCCGACTGCCGCCGAGCGGATAGTTCTTCTGGCTTGGGCCGAGCGGTGGAATGAGATTTGGAGGCGCTCAGCCTGAGCAAGATCACTGCGTCGCCGCCACCTCTGTTCTGGAAGCTGTTGGGGCTCCTTGAATCCGGCTCTGACCGGATCTGCGTGAACACTCCTGTATGTTCTTCCGGACTCGCGGAAAGCGAGTCCTCTTGGGGGCGACGAGGTCGATCGTGGCTGATGAACAGCTTGAAGCCGAATGGGTCCGCGGCTGGTGCGAGCAGGCGGACGCGGCACTCACGGAACTGATGCAGTCGTTCCAGGCGCGGCACGGCCCCGGTAGGAACGTGGTCGCGCGGGCGACGAACGAGAGCCGCAGGGCGACGGACAAGCTCGTGGAACTGACACCGATTCCCTCGGACTTGACGACGATGTATTGGGTGATCGGCGAGGTCTCCCTGCCTGATGTGGACAGCGGCTACTTCGTCCACCCGGCCTCAACGGTCGCAAGCGACTTCCGCGAGTACGGGGCCATCCAGATCGACGGAGAAGAGCCTGCCCTGGTGTTCGCCAGCGATGGCGGTGGCCATCTGTTCGCGCTGGCGGGCTCCGGGCGGGTCTGGAGGTCCACCACCGCTTCATGGTTCGACCAGTTCGACCTTGCCGCCGCCAACCTCCGAGAGTTCTTCGCAGAGCTGACTGGACGGATCATTGGTCAGCTCTGACCGGCAGCCGCAGACGCCGAACAGCGGGCCGGATCACGACCGGGTGAGGATTCGGATCCGAAGGAGTCGGAACGAGGCCCGTCCGTACATGGCTGGCTTGATCGTTTTCACACGGTTGACGTTGCCTTCGACCTTCCCGGAGCTCCACTCGTGCGTGAGTCCGGCGGTGACGGTGTCGAAGTCCTGAGGAGGAACGCGGCGCACCTGGCGACCGGCGGCCGACGTCTCCCTTGCCCGCGTTGTCTGCGGGCGGCGGACTACTACCTGCCGCGTCGTACGGGCGTTCAGAGCCGCTACAGCGTGGTCTCCCGTCGGCGACATGCGCGGGTGTCATGAGGAGCCGGACAGGTTGCCGGGGTCACACGTGGGCCAGGGCTCCTGTCTGCCCGGGATGACCGGGGCCCTTCAGTCAGGTCAAAGTTCCGCTCGTGGCGGAGGCCGGCGTGGTGGATCTGCCCGGCCAATCAGGAGCACATGCCCCGAAGGGTGATCAGGGCGGCCTCGATATGGCCGTCGTCCTCGGCCAGGTGCAGGCTGCGCTGTATTTCCTTCGCCGGGGGCAGGTCGTCGGTGAGCAACGACCGGCGCAGCAGTCCGACAAGGTCGGGTGCGCGTTCGCGGTGCTGTCGGTGCAACAAGAGGTCGCACCGTTCGGCGTTGCGGCGGGCGAAGGCGTACATGTTCTGCTCGATGAGTGTTCTCGTATGCCTCGCCAGGCCCTGATGCTCGCAGTGCTGTGTTCCGGCGAGGTCGGTTCTGTTTTCGGCGTGCGCCGCGCGCAGCACTCCCAGATGACGTTCGAGACGGTCGAGCCGTCGCCATCTGAGTGTGCTCCTGTTCACCTGCTTTGGCTTGATCGAGCAGCGCCTCGTCGCCCAGACCTGGACTCGGGAGGAGCGATGCCACGGCCGCTGCCCGACTGGAGATCAGCCTGCGGACCATGCAGCGCAGGGTCCGCAGGCTGATGGATCTGGCCGACACCGAATCCCGGGTGTTGCTCGGCTGGCACACGCGGGACCGGGGCCGCCTCTGAACGCCTTCGTCCCGTCGAGCCACCGACTGCGGTGGCTCGACGGGACGAGGTGGCACCGGGGCCTAGTTGCCCAGACCTGCCGGGATCCTCAGCATCACCGAGCTGGACCAGGCGGCGTTCGGGCCGCCCTCGCCGTAGACCATGAGCTGGTGGTGATCGTTGATGTCGAAGCTGTAGGTCGGCGTGAAGCGATCACCGGCAGAGAGCGGCACCATGCCGGACAGATCCCAGAGCCGTCCCTGCGGGTCCCACATCGCCGACACCGCGACGTCCGGGAAAATTTCGACAGTTCCGAGGATCCACCCGTCGTCGGTGACTTTCTCACCGGTCGCGTTGTATCCGTAGTCGGCAAGGCGCTGCATTCCGCCGGCCTTGGTCCACACGAACGCGTCGTCACCGCTGGTTCCCACGACGGTCCCGGAGGTGTTCACATCGTTCGCCTGGGCCGAATGCTGTCCCGGAAGCGTGCCGAGATCCTGAACAGCACCTGACGTCGCATCCCAGGCGACCGCGTGCGGCACATGGCCATCGGTGTGCGAGGCACCGACGATCATTCCGGCATCGTTGATGGCGCGCGGCTGGGTTACCGTCATATCCGAGGACAGGTGGGCCAGCTTGCTGAACGTCCCATCCGGCGTCCGCACGAACCCGTCACTGTAGCTGTGGTTCTTACCGTCGGGCTCCTTGACGATTGCTTCGGAGAATCCGGTGACCACCTCCTTGTTGTTCACGGCGGTCGCGTAGCCGCTGGAATAGGGCCGCCAATCCGGGACGCCGAGCACGGTGAGCGATCCATCCTTGGCCCATTGGGCGGGAAGATAATGCAACGCACTGTCCGTCGCGATACCGACGGCGATCTGGCCGTCATTCAGGTCCAGAGCCGATCCGTACCTGCCCCCGGCAAGATCCAGGTTGGTGAACCCGTCGGCGGCCGTCCAGATGGTCGGCGTCATCCTGGCGTTGTACTGGCGATCCCCCGCGACTACGCCGCTCTCATTGAGGGCCGCGCCGACGAATGGCGGGGTCCACGCGACCAGATCGAGTTTGGGGACATCGACAGTGGCGATCGTGACGTCCGCCGCCCCGATGATCGTGCCGTACTTGTTGGCCACTCGGACCCGGCCGACCATGGGATCCTTGGTCAACTGCCGAGCGCTGACGATAATTGCCCCGTCGACCGGCATCGACTGGCCCGTGGCAACCGTGTACTTCGCGTCGGATTTGGGCGTGATCGTGCCGAGGCCCTTCGAGTACATCTCTTGGTGGTAGTCGAACGTGACGTTGTCTCCGGGCACGGCGACTCCCGCGACCACGATGAAGTACGTACCCGGCTGTGGATCATCGATGACGATGTGCTCGGGCGAGTCCCCGGTCGTGGTGCTCTGACCTATCGGCCTGCCGTTGAAATACACATAGAAGTCCAGATCGGCAGTGTCTCTGGGCGTCAGCGTCACGTCGAGCCGGGTCGTCTGACGCGGAACATAGAGCATGTTGGACGTGATTTCGCCTTGCGAGACCGTCGAGAACAAATTGCGGACATCGCCGATCTCGCCAGTTGCGACGTGGGCGATCGCGGGGCCAAAGGTGTTCGTCCCCGTCGAGCCGACTTTCGTCGGCGAGTTCATCGTCACCTTGTCGACTGCGACGGTCCCCGGATCGAACGACATGCCCTGCAGCGAAACCGTCGCTGTGTACGGGTTCCGTTTGACCGGAGACGTCCTGCGAGACTCGATCACGAACTCCCAGATGCCGGGTTTGGGTCGGTACACCGGTCGTGCGGTGGCGTTGCAGTTCGCCGGGTCGGTGTAGTTGGTGTAGCAGTGGTAACTGGCGTTGGAGTCCGCGGGCATGCCCTCGGGGTCGATGGGCAATGCGCGGACCTGGCTGCCGTCGGCAAGCCCGCCCAGTGTCAGCTGCAGTGCTTCGACGCCCTTGGGAACGGGCACCAGCAGCGAGGTGGTTCCGGTTCGGCCGAGCGTGCCGGAACGGGTGACCGCGTAGTCGGGTTTGGCCAGCGGCTTGGTCGCCAGCACGGTGACGGCGACGAACTGGTCGATGCCGCCCGTCGCCGGGTCATCAATGGTCAGGATCGCGCTATGCACGCCGGAGCTCGTCGCGGTCGCGGTGACCGTGATGTCGGCCGCCTTTCCGAGCTTCAGGGGCATTGCCGCGTGGGCGCTGAACGTGCCGTCGTTGCCGATCCATCCGATCCGGTGCACGACGTTCCCTGCGGCACCGCTGGTCCGGGTGACGCCGACCTTGTAGGTCTTCCGCGCACCGGTCACCTGGCCGCCATCCGTTGGCAGACAACGGTTGTAGATGCCGACGCCGGTGTTCGGGGTCGCGAGCAGGCCGGACAGCGAACTACAAACGGGAGCCGACACAGTGAGCTCATTGGTGTTGATGCCGGCACGGAGCTGCTTCCAGGCCGCGACGGTGTCGATGATGCCGGCGCCCTGCGCGACGGTCGGGACGCCGGGGATCGGGTCGGCGGTGCCGGTCAGGGCGGTCTTCAGCGCCGCCGAACTGACCGTCAGCGAATGGGCCTTGGCGGCCGACAGCAGCAGCGCCGCCGCTCCGGCGACCTGCGGGGCCGCCATGGAGGTGCCGTTGGCCATGCCGTACCCGACCGGCAGCGAATACCCGGCCTCGGGGACGGCTTCACCGGAGAGCCACATCGGGATCGAGGAGATGGCGGCGCCGGGCGCGGACACCTGCGGCGCCAGCGCCCCGTTCTCAGCGGGGCCGCGGGAGGAGAAGCCGAAGATGCCCTGCTTGGTGGCGACCTTCGACCCGTAGCCGGCCCACCAGGTGTCGGAGCTGACGGATGCGGCGACCGAGATGGCCTTGCCCGCCACGGACGGCGAACTGACGGTGTTGGTGCCGAGGCCGTCGTTACCGGCGGCGATGATGATCTGCACGCCGAAGTTGTCGATCAGCTTGTCGTAGAGCGCGGCGATCACGTCGGAGCCGTCGTTCAATGCAGGAAGCCCACCGAGGGACAGGTTGACGACATCGACATGGCGATTGGTGACCAGGTCGATCATGCCCTCGGTCAGTGCCGCCTGGGTGCAGCCACCGCCCCAGGTGCAGGCGCGGGCGGACACGATCTGCGCGCCCGGTGCGGCGCCGTGCATCCGGCCGCCGAACATCGACGTGCCGGCGGTGATCCCCGCCACATGGGTGCCGTGCGAGGCGACCGGCAATCCGATAGACACGTAGTTCGCGGTCTTGCCGACGTTGCTGCCGCCGAGCGGGGAGAGATCGACGTTGTCGCGGTACTCGACGACGAACGGGATGCGCTCGTTCTTTGGTGTTGCGGGGTCGTCGCTCCCTAAGTGGCCGACCTGGCGGTCGACCGCGAACGGGGCCATCGGTGTCTCGTCGGTGAGGTCCTGGTTGTTGTTGCCGTCGACCCAGATCCTGTGTGTGGTCGGGTCGTACAGAACCCCGTGGAAGTCCAGGGTGTCGCCGTCCCGGTTGAGGTCGCCCTCGAAGTCGCTCCCGGCCGTCGCACCCTCGTAGAAAACGCCGAATTGGAACGTGCCCTCCGGGATCGTCCAGGTCTTGCCCAGGTAGCTGAACGTCGGACCCGTCTTGGTGGTGGACATCCGCACCCAGCTGCCGTCGCGGTCGGTGACCGGATCGGTCTCGGTTACCCAATCGACAATCTTGGGCTTGCCGTCGCTGGTCGTCTGTAGTGCGGGATGCTCGACGTCGACGCCGGTGTCCAGCACGCCGATGACCGTGCCGCGCCCGTCCCAGGCCGGGTTGTTCTTGACGAAGGCCTCGGCGCCGGTTTCGTTGACCGGTAGGTACGGGTTGTCGGCGGGCGTGTTCGCGCCGGGCGCGGTCGGCCTCGCGGCCTTCGTTGCAGCCGGCCTCGCACCCGCGGCGCCCAGATCCGGGCCCGGGATCTTGTACGTCCGGTTCAGGTCGATCGCCGCGACCGACCGAAGGCCGGCCAAGGCGGTCACGCTGCCGGTCGGGACGGTCGCCCGGACGTAGCCGACCTTTCCGGTCACCGACCCGACAGTCCCGCCGGCCTTCTCCACCGCGGCGACGACGTCCTCGGTCGCGCCCTTCCGGGCCAGCATCAACACCGTGACAGACTTCTTCTTCGACGCCTGCGCCTGCTGCAGCAGCCTGGTGTCGGCGTTGCCAAGCTTCTCGGCCGCAGTGTCCGACAGCAAATCGTCGGCCAGCGGCTGGAACCTGTCGGTCTTCCCCTCCCTGTAGATGGAGTCCGGGTTGTCGCGCCCGGCCCGGTCGTCGAGCCCAGCGACGGGCGACCGACCCGGTCCCTGTGGCCCGTCGGGATCAGCGGGTTCGACCTTGCTCGCGCCGGCACTCCCGGAGCCGGTCCGGTTGGTCGGGTCGGCGGCTGCGGCCGCAGGCGCCATCAGCGCCGCGGCGATCAACACGGCCGACGCCGCGGCAATCACACCTGTTCGTCTTCGTCGCGCCATCGTGCTCCTAACCAAGGAGTGAAACATCACCGTGCGGCCAAGCCCGCAGACACGAGAACGGCCGAGCCGCCTGGCCAATCTCGCAGTTGGGTCCGGGCAGGATCAACGGACCGAGCGGGGCGGATGTCCGCCATGGCGCATGCCCGCCACGCTCGGCGCAGACCCACCGCTCCCAGTCGGTCGACCAGGCCGGCGAGGTCCCTCAGCACCCGCCATCGGTGCGGATTGAAGGAGCGGGAGACAGCGGCCCGGGTGCGAGTGGAAGGGCTGCGGGAGGAAGTCGCGTGACTGGCCGGGGTGTTGGAGGCTGCGGCGATCGAACTCGGCCGGTGGGTGATCGCGCGGGAGGAACTGGTCGAGGCTCTGCAGGCATGCCGCCCGGCCCGAGTGTCCGCCGCGGTGTTCTCGGCAGTCTTCTTGATCGGTTCGGGATCGGTCTCATTGGCCGGGGGCAGTGCTACGGACAGGCGGCCGCGGTGGGCGGAGGCGATGTCCTGGACGCGGTGGGAGAGGCACTGACAGAGGGGGAAGCGATCGCTGACCTGCACGGCGTCGGGTGCGCCAGCGGTGATGCCCTGCCAGTAGATGAGGGAGCCGTCGCGGCAGGCGTCCTCGACACCTGGGTGCCCACGGAGCCAGTAGCTGAGCTTTCCCGCGTCGCGCCCTCCCAGAGGGTGAGCGGGAGCCGGGTGGTGGCGTCGACCAGGAGGGTGCCGTAGGTATCGCCGTAGAGCGCGAAGTCGTCCACACCGAGCACCCGGGGGGTCTCCAGTGGCGGAAGCGGCACCCGCATCAGCTGGGCCATAACGGTGCATCGCGAGAGCGTGACGTTCAGGATCCGCAGCATCCGGGCACCACCTCGGCCGGCCGGCACCACACCGATAGCCTCTACCAGGTGCTGCAATTTGGGTGTGCGCCGCTGGTAGCGCACGGTCAGCCCCGGCACTTGCTCGGCGAAGGTCACCTTCGGACAAGCCGCGTTCTCGCAGTACAGGCAACGCACGGACAAGTCGATGCACAGAGGCCGACCTCCGAGATTAATCTCGGCGAGGCGCCGTACATAGCGGCTGTGACACCACGCGCTGAGCCGGCCGCAGCCCGTACATCCCGCTGGAGCACCGGACCTCGCGCGGGCGCAAACCGCCACGACAGCGTAGGAGACGTCGGCCGAGACCACCAGCACATCGACCAACTGTGGTAACAGATTTGCCAGTTCAACAGAGCACAGACATAACCGGTTCGGTGAGAGCGAGGCGCGCCCCGTACGTATCTGTCGTACGGGGGAGCAGGCGGCAGGAGCGTCGTCGGGGCGCAGGGCAAGCGGGGCGTACCTCGGTGGCAGCACCGGGTCTCCGAGCGGCGGCCAGGCAGCGTGTTGCAGCTGGATGCGGCAGCTCGTGTACACCCTCCACCTCCGGCTGGGCCACACAGCATCCTGACGGGCCCGTCACAAGCTCTGCTGGAGTCGCTCCGCAGCCTGAGCTGGGGTGTCGCAGTAGCCAGGCCGTGCCAGCAGAACCGAGTTGAAGAAGTAGCCCTGCTCTTCCTCTGGCTCGTCGTCGGCTGCGAACGGGCGCCAGAAGCTCAGGAGCAGGTCAGAGGCGATGAAAGACGCTGGGTCGTCGGGGTCTGCCTCGATCGAGGTGTACTCGCTCATGCGTTGCACCAGTTCGCAGGCCGGAATCGCGAACACGTCCAGGTCCCGGAAGGTGACTCGGTCTGTCTGCGTCGACGGCCTCCCGAGCTCAACAGCTTCGAGCATGTCTCGCGTGCAGTGGATGCTGATCATCAGTCCGCTGGGACGGAAGACGTGCTGACCCGGCCGGTCAAACTCCGAGACCGCGGAGAGATCGCGGAGCGAGTCCAGCGCCGTGTTGGCCGATTGCCGAGTCATACCGATCCGCAACGGGCCAACGCCGATTGGTGGGGCGAGGTCGAAGTCCATGCGGGCATGATCCCAAAGAGGTCTGTCAACGAGTCACGAAGGGCCATCCAGTCCCGAGACGTTACAGAGCGTGAGAGCTCCACAGAAGTTGTGCCGGAACCTGAGTTTGAACAGCAGTTGGCGATCAACGCGCTCGCAGATGTTCACGGGAAATGACGGTGCTGTGGTCGGTGATGGCGTTCACGTCGGTCACAGGGATGACCGGCACCTCCGGGGAAGCAGGCGCGGTAGTCTCGGGCCATGCCCGGAATATCGGTGGCGCACTTCTACGATGAGCTGGCCAACGACTACCACCTGATCTATTCAGACTGGGACGCGAGCGTCCGTCGGCAGGGGGGCGCCCTGGACGCTCTGATCGGCCAAAAACGTGCGGCGGTCCTCGACTGTTCCTGCGGCATCGGCACGCAGGCCATCGGCCTGGCGCTGCGTGGGCACCGTGTCACCGGGACCGACCTCAGCCCCCGCGCCGCAGCCCGCGCCGCCCGTGAGGCCGCCCGCCGGAACCTGAGCCTGCGCACGGCCGTCGCCGACATGCGACGCCTCCCGATTCCTGACGGCCGGTTCGACACCGTCGTCTGCGCCGACAACTCGCTGCCTCACCTGCTCACTGAGCAGGACGTGCACGCCGCCCTGACCGAGATGCGCCGCGTGCTACGTCCCGCCGGCCTGCTACTGGTCAGCACACGTCCCTACGACGACCTGCTGCGCGGCCGCCCGGCTTCGACGCCTCCACAAGTCCACCCGACCGCCGACGGCGAAGAACGAACCGTCACTTTCCAGCTCTGGCACTGGCACGACGATGGCGAGCTCTACGACCTGGAGCACTTCCAACTCCTTCCGGCAGGCGGAGAATGGCGCGTCCAGGTCCGCCGGACCACCTACTGGGCACTCGGTCAGGACAAACTGGCCGGCCTCGCGGCCAAGGCCGGGTTTATCGACCCCGAGTGGCGGATGCCTCAGGAGACTGGCTTCTTCCAGCCGCTGCTCGTGGCCCGCGCCGGTCCGTAGGTGATTCCACCTCGGCGTGGGAGGGCAGGTATCAGCCAGTCCTGGCGGGTTCCTCGGCTCGGGCTCGGGTGGTGGCGAGGTGGTAGACACCTCACGGGGTCAAGCGGTCGAGCCTGGGTCGTGGGAGGCCGGTGCAGCCTTCTGGCTGTTCGATTTCAGGCGGGGTGTGGGGATGCAATGGACGTAGCGCGGGTCATGGAGTCGTTGGCAGAGCAGGGTGTGACGGTGTTGTTCAAGGTCGACGCCGAGCGCATGCGCGATGCGACGAAGCCCTGGACCTTCGTCGCGAGCGGGGCTCCGTTTCGGGATGATCTCCTGGTTCGCACGGACGCCGTCTCTCTGGAGGCGTGCCTGGAGGTCTGCCTTCCGCGACTGCGTGAACTCGGCTTGGTGATTCCCGATTGACGGCGCGGTCCAGGGCGGGCAACGAGCCGTGATCGAGCTTCCCGAAGGGTCATGGTGGGACTGGGACATTGTTGCCTGGAACCCCGGGCGGTTGTGTCTGGGCGCCGGGCACGACATTTCGTATGCCCACGGCCTGGAGCTGGTGTTCAGCGACCCGGTCTTCGTCACGTGCCCGGCCGTTTTCCAGGACCCGGTGTTTCGTGCGCCGACGCCTGACGAGCTCCTGTTCATTGCCCGGCAGGTCGGTGAGACACCTCCCGTACTGATTGCCTTCGAGGCCGATGCGGGCGGGTCGAGTCTCGCCTCCGGCCTGGTCGCGGCCGGGCAGCTCGACATCGTCCAGGGAACCGTCTTCCGGTACTGGCGCGAGAATCTGGCAGTCGGGGAACGTCTGGCTCCCTGGGTGGAACCTCCGGCTTGATCGGTCCTCGGCCTATGCGGCCGCCGCACCAAGGGCGTCGCCCGAAGGCGGGAAAGCGGCGAACTCGTTGCGCTGGGCGGCGGCGTGCCAGTCGGAGTGCTCGTCGCGTCGGCGCCGGTAGTGGGCTTTGGCTCCCATGGAGGCCGTCAGGGACGCGAAAGCCCATAGATATCCCGCATGGTTGAGACGGTCGTTCTTCACCCAGCGCCGGGTCGTACTCGACTTCTTCCCCGAGGCCCGGGTGATGGGTGAGGCGCCGGCATATGCCTTCAGACCACGGGCGCTGGCGAAGCGGGTGCGATCGTCTCCGATTTCGGCCAGCACACGGGCACCGAGCTGGGTGCCGAGGCCGGGAAAGCTGAGGATGATCTCCGCGCCAGGCTGCTGCGGGAAGACTTCCTCCACCCCCTGCGCAAGTTCATCCGCGGCGGCGCAGGCGGCCGTGAGCTGGCCCAGGAGAGCGAGCATTTGCCTGCCCAGCTCGTCCTCGACCAGGGGCCGCTGGTGGGCCCAGTCCTGGCGGAAGGCCTCGCGGAGCCGCTCGGCTTCGGCCGCGATGCCGCGCTTGCGGCCGGGTCGTTCGAGTGCGGCCGTGATCTGCGGCTGCGTCAGGCGGGCGGCCCTGGTCGGTGTGGGAACTGGCTTGAGGAATTCGCGAGGTGCGGAGGTCTGCACGGAACGCCGGGGTGTCGTCGTGGCCGCTGATGCGTGCGTAGGTGCGCACGAAGTGGCCGAGGGCCTCGGCGCGTCGGGTCGGGCAGCCGGAGGCCAGGGCCTCGGCGGCCAGTGTGCAAGCGTCCGTGATGCCGGAGTAGAACGACGCGACGTGGCCGGCCTGGTGGCTCTGCGGTTGGCGGCGCCGGTCGTCTCCGCTGGTCAGGGCGTGGAGTTCGGCGTAAGCCAGGGCGGTCGTGCTGGTCGGGGTGGCTGGCGGTACAGGCACCGCGCCTTCGATGACGGCCCGGGTCAAGCGGTGCGGCAAGCTGGTCGGAAGCGCCCAGAGCCAGTATCGGACCAAGCGGTCGTGAGCCTCGTCGAGCTTGCCCACCTCGGCGAGCAGTGCGAGGCGGCAAAGGCGGGCGAAGGCGCCGCGTTCGCTTCTACGTGGATGTCTTCCGGGCTGTGGCCGTCCTACGCCCTCTTCGTGACCCGGACACAGTCGAACTCGACTAGGACGACGAGAGGTAGTGGGAGCGGACGCTGGCCAGATACGTGCGCAGGCGAGGCCGTACCACTCCCCTGCATAGACGCGCTTGAATCGGTTTGCGCCCGACGATACTTTCAGCGCTTGACCTTGACGCAACGGCAGCGTTTCTACTGGCGGCATGCGAATCGGAGAGATCGCCGCGCTCGTGGGGCTCACCACCCGGGCGATCCGGCACTACCACCATGTCGGGCTGCTTCCGGAACCGGAGCGGCGCCCCAACGGCTACCGGGCCTACAGCGTCCGTGATGCCGTGCTGCTCACCCGGGTGCGCCGGCTCACAGGACTCGGCCTCAGCCTCGATGCAGTGCGTGACGTCCTCGCCGACGATGCCGGGCGCGAACCGGCCAAGGCATTGGAGGAACTCGATGCCGACCTGGCCCGCCAGGAGGCCGCCGTCCGGGAGCGCCGCTGCCGGCTCAGCACACTGCTCGCCGAGCCGCCCGGCGCGACCGGGCCCGTCTCACCCGCCCTCGCCGCGCTGCCGGCACAGGCCCCCCGAACAGGTTCGCCAAGCGCAGCCAAGGACCGCGAGTACCTCACGCTGGTGGACGCCACCAGCACCAGTAACCAAGAGAGTTTCGCGCTGCTCGGAACGCTGATCGCCGATCCTGCGGTTGTCGAACCGTATGAGCGCCTCGACGCGCTCGTCGAAGCCCCCGCCGACGATCCGAGGATCGCACCCCTGGCAGCTGACCTGATGGCAGCCGTCCCCGAGGAGTTGTTCGCCGCGATCCCCGAGGACGGGGTGGTTGTGACCGGATTCAAGGAGGCGTTGCCCGCCGAGTACGCCCCCGTGCCGGCGGAAGTCGTGGGCCGTCTCATGGGCGCGTTCGTGGAAAGGGGCCGGGGATGAGCGGCCGGCCAAGGGGCGTACGAGCGGCGCGGCTCGCGGTAGCCGCTGTGCTGCCGGGGGAACTTGCCCTGGCGGCCTGCCTGATGGCCGGGGTCCGGCCTCCCGGGTGGGCGCTGGTGGGCGCCGAGGCGCTGGTGCTCGCGGTGCTGCTGCTGGATGCCTGGGTGCTGCGCTCGCTGTACATTGCCGCGCGCGCCTGCGGCGCAGACCGCCGGGCGGCGCGGCGGGCTGCCCTGCAGGAGGCGGTGCCGGTGACGGTCCGCCGCCTGGTTCTCCACGAGCTGCGCGCCCTCGCCTCCCTGGGGCAGTGGCTCCGGCGCGGCACGCACGGGGTGCGCCCCGGGGACCTCGCTGCCACGTACACCGGGCCCCAGACCGCGATGATGTACGGGTTGCTCTTCGTGATGGTCATCGAGACGGTCGGCCTGGCCTTCCTCATCCCTTGGCCGGTGGTCCACCGGGCGATTCTGGTACTCGACCTGTACGGCGTCGTCCTCGTGCTGGCCCTGCACGCCGCCTGCGTCACCCGGCCGCACGTCGTGCACCCCGACGGCTCTCTGCGGATCCGCTACGGAGCCCTTTTCGACCTCGCCGTACCGCAGGACGCGGTCGCCTCGGTACGGGTCGACCGGCGCTACCCCGAAGGCCGCCTGATCACTCTCTCCGAGGACGGGGTCCTCGACCTGATCGTGGGCAGCCAGACCTCAGTAACCCTGGAGCTGAACCGGCCGCTCCCCTTCACCCGCCCGCTCGGCGCAACGGAAAAGGCCCACACCATCCGCTTCCACGCCGACGATCCGCGCGCACTGGTCAGCGCACTCCGTCAGCCCACCTAAGACCATGTCCTATGTGGTGATTGCCCGTTGGGCTGTCCATGGGGCGGGGTACGTGGAGTCCACGACGGCGTCCCACCGAATCCGTTCACGTGTCATACCGCATCCCGGCCTGTCAGCCGGGCACCGGATCGCGGCCTCCTCGCCGTTGGGCAGCTCCCGGCCGACACCGCAGAAGACGCCCCAGAACCAGCCGGCCACCACGCAGCGCACCATGCTGGTGCAGCGCCTTGACTGCGTAGGTGGAGCAGCTCGGCGTGTAGGGACAGCACGCGGGCAGCAGTGGACTGGCCTTTGTGCGGTAGCGCCGGACGGCCTCATACAGCGCGCCCGCCGCCCGACCGCTCGGACGGGGCGCCGCCGGGTCTTCACCAACGGACCTCGGGAGTCCGGCCGCCCGGGGCAGGACAACGAGGAGAAGGGAGACGAGCCACAGGTCGGGGCAGCCCGTGCGGCTCCAGAAGCAGCTGTCGGCACACATGTCGCCGCAGTTCTCCTTTCGGCTGCTGTCCCTGCTGCCCTTGCGTCGCCGTGTCATCTGACCTGCCCCCTTCTTCGACTTCGCCATGATCCTACGGACGGCCGAGGATGCGCCAGAAGGACCCTGGCGACCCCGGCGGAACACGTTCGGCAAGCCCAGCCCGCCGCAGCGCCCCGACGCGTTCCGGGGGCCGGGTACAAGCGGCTGGAAATCATCGCATTACCGGACCTGCGGGGTGGGGAGGCTCGGACCGTCATTAACAGAAGGTGATCGGACGGATATATGAGGAAAGCGGACTTCGGGAATGCCCTGCAGGAGCTTCAGAAGGAGTGGGCCGGAGAGCTGGAGGCCCAGCTGAAGCCGGTGACGGACGGGCAGGAAGCGATACGCCAGCAGTACCTGAAGATTCTGGAGACCGTCCAGGCAGGCACCTCCGGGCTGCGCGAGGAGAACCGGGAACTGCGACGCCGCCAAGAGCGACTGATCTCGGACGTCACCGAAGCACGGCAGGACGTGTCAACAGTCCGCACCGAACTCGCCCAGGCGCTGCTCGCCGCGCCTACTCCCCCGCCGGAGAATACCGCCGCACCGACGGCAGAGACCCGCCCCCTGCCTGGCACCGAAGCGCCTGCCGAATCCGAAGAGGAGCCCATGAACCACACCGAGCCCGGCCCGGTCCCCCACGCCTCCGCCATCCGTCCCGCCGGGGCCGACCCCGAGAACGGAAACGGCCAGCAGGCGCTGAAGCGGGCGGCGGCGGCCGCGTACCGCGGCACGGCACCCGCCGCGCAGTCCGGGCCGGTGATCCCGCAGCAGGCCCGCCGTCAGGAGCAGCCCGCCGCCGAGGGGCTCGCGCCGGAGGTGCAGCACGGTGTCCGGCTGATGAAGGCTGCTGGTGTCGCTCTGGCGGAGCTCGTGTGCCACCGCGACACGTGGGAGTACCTCACCGGCCTGAGCACCAATCAGACGCACTTCCGTACCCCACCCAACGTCGATGACGTCAAGGACGGGCGGGTACGTGTCGCCCTGTCCGGGCGGTCGCTCATCGCGCTCCTGATCACCCTGTGGAACACCCGGGACAAGGCCGAGTTCCTCACAGCCGACTGGGCCCTGGCGGCCACCGCGTACGACCGGTTTGCCGCCGGGCTCGACACCGTCGGCAGGGGAACCCAGCATACGGTGCGCATCACGCTCGACGACGGCGCACCTGTCGCGCAGCCCGAGCCGGCCGGGGCCGGCTCGGAGACAGGCACACCAGACAAGTGACGGTGGCGGGGCGGTGATGGTGGGCGGTGGTGCCGACCGCCGTCCCACAAGAGCGGGCGCTCTCCGGCCTGGAGCAGGCCGTTCTCGCCCACCGACATCGCCCACTTCATGGCCGCCCCGCCCTCAGCGCCCGACGCTTCATCCAGGAGCCTCGATGAACAGGCAGCCCACCGCCCACGTTGTGATGAGCGACGCCATCGCACCGCCGTTGCCACCACGCTCGAAGAAGCTGAGACCACGGTCCTGAAAGCCGTAGGCCTGCCCCCTCAGCCAAAAGCCGTCCGACTTTCGGTATCTACGCAACGACTTCACAGACTTTGTGGGATGTTTCCTTCCCAACTGGTCATCCGAGGTCGGTCAGCCCGTTCTGGCCCCCGGGCCCCGCAATGCGGCGATCCGGCTGCCCTACCTTGCCGCGGGCCGCGAAGCTGCCGGACCACCCGGCCCACCCGGCCCACCCGGCCAATCATGGCGGTGTTCGCCGCGGCCGATGCCCCGCTGCGGGAGCGGGCGGTGTGTGAGGCGATGGACTTGGAGATCGCTCCCAGCAACATCAACACAACGTCCGTCTGAGGCTCAAGCGGCTCGCCGAACAGGGGGATCCTGGCCGAGACCGAGCAGGGGCTGTTCACCCTGCCACGGCTGTAGCTCCTCCTGCGGGCCGCAACCGGCCTGCTCAGCCCGACCGTAAGGCCAAACCGGGCATCACCTCAGGTGCCACCCTCTGGGGGCGCTCGGTCGCGCCGATGAGCGCACACGTCTGCCGGCCCGCCGAGAAAACCCGTTGCGAGTGACCCGCATCGGATGTCTGATTGATCGGTCACCGATCAGGAGAGGGACATGAGGACGTCACTGCCCACCCCCTCGTTGCATACCGCTCGCCTTCGACTGCGCGCCTTCGAAG
Organism: Streptomyces sp. NPDC001933; assembly: GCF_042890955.1. NCBI lineage: Bacteria > Bacillati > Actinomycetota > Actinomycetes > Kitasatosporales > Streptomycetaceae > Streptomyces > Streptomyces sp. NPDC001933. Next base: position 64,069 of record NZ_JBIASS010000010.1, read on the forward strand.
ATGCGGATGCGGACGACCTCTTCGCACTGCACAGCAGCGCCTACGTGCTGCGCTACTGGGACGCGCCACCGTGGAGCGAACGTGTGCGCGCCGAGAAGTTCGTCACGGCTTGCCGGAAGATGGCACAGGAGGGCACCGGAGCGCGGCTGGCCGTAGATCGTGTCTCCGACGGGGCCTTCATCGGCTGGTGCAGCCTGACCGGGTGGAATCCGGACTACCGCAGCGCGTCGCTTGGCTACTGCTTCGACGATGCAGCGTGGGGCCACGGCTACGCGACCGAGGCCGCGCGCGCTCTGCTGCGGTGGGCATTCGACACGCTGGACCTAAATCGCGTCCAAGCTGAGGCCGATACCCGCAACGTGGCTTCTGCCCGCGTGCTGGAGAAGCTCGGCTTCGTGCGTGAAGGGACGTTGCGGGAAGACTGCGTCGTCAACGGCGACGTCTCTGACTCGTGGGTCTACGGGCTGATCAGGCGGGAGCGGCAGCCGTCGTCCGAGCCGGTGCCCGCCCGCTGAGTTCCGTCGCTCGGCACCCGGTACCGGCTGACCCCAAGCAACTGATCACTGCGTCTCATCCACACGCAACGGCGAACTGGATAGAGAGTCGCATACCGTCCTCCAAGAACTCGTAACACGATCTTGTTGAGGTTTCCTGGTTGGGTGTGTCCAGTGTGACGATACGGCTGTTCGTGATGCCGTTACGCTGGGGTCGTGATGGTCAAGGGGACAGGCGGACGGTGGCTGGTCGTCACACTGGCCGCTTCTGCGGTACTCACCTCAGGGTGTACGGACTCGGTCGACACCGAAGAATTGCCCGGCGTGTACCGCAACGACGCGACCGGCAGCGAGATCCTGCTCGAGTCCGACGGAACGTTCTCTGCCACTGATGTGTCGACAGGCTCGCTCTCCGGCCCCGCCGACTTCAGCGGTCGATGGGAGTTCGTCGACAGCAGCTCGTCCAGCGACTTCATCTATCTGACGGTCGATGACGGACTAGGTAAGACCGCTGGCATCCAGCTCTACACGAGCGGTCGAGGGACGGTGGAGTTCCGCGCTCCGGACAAGCCGCCGTCCCTGGTGCTCACCAGGGTGGCCGCGCCGTAGAGCCTGCGGGGCGGGCACCGCCGCACCGGAGGCTGGTGGTGACTGGTACCTCTCGATCTCCCCCAACCGGTTGCACCATGGCCCCGGAAGCATGCTGCGCACCTGATAGACGGAGGACGGCCTGAGCAGCCGTCAGGACGGCGCTGCCGGGCGTGTGGTGGTCAAGCTCGTCACGTGGCTCGACAACGTCCGCAATCGCGCCGCGAAACTCCCCGAGCAGCGCCGGGCGGCCCTCCGTTGAGCTCGGGACGCGTTGGTAACCGAACGGGAGCGGGGCGGTCCGGGAAAGCGGGCGTGGCCCCGGCTGGCTTGCCCCTGAGCCGCGCCCATACACACGTACCGGCAACACTCAGCGCCACGATGCGCCGGCCCAGCTGGGGGCCGGGCCGGCGCAGTGTGCGTTACGGGCGCGGTATCTCTGTGGTGACCTGGTCGTACCGGACGAGACGAGGGGTGAAGGAATACGAGGGATGTCTCTCCTGGAGGCGTGCCGTGGCATCGTCGAGATACGCCCACATGTCGGCGGGGTCGGCGCCGACGCCGAACGTCGCGTCGTTCAGCACCTCCATGTCGGGACTCGCGATGTATGCCACGTACTTGAGGGTCTGACTGCCGCTGGCCATGGTTGCCTCGGTCTCCTTCGAAGTGCTGTGTGGTGTGTTCCCGTCCTTGCCGCCCGTGGTGTCTGCGGCCTGTGCTGTTCCGGTTGTCGTGAGAAGTGTCGATGCGGCAACTGCGCCGGTAGCACCCAAAAGTGCTCGCCGGGAAATGTCTGACACAGTCCCTCCCCCTGCCTTGATGACCCTCCCTGCGAGGGCTCGCGGCTGACGTTACAGCCACGTCTTCGCGGTGGAACGACCATTGCGGTGACTAGGGTCGCGGTGCCGAAGCTCCGCTGCGGGGTGGGCCCTTCGGTCTGCCCAGGATGCCGGAGCCGTAGGCCGCCACGGTACCTGTTACGGAATCCGGCGAGCATTAGGGGCCGACGCCCTCATCCAGGCCACGCCGGTGTCGTGCGGATAGAGGCTGAACACGTAGCCGGCCAGCGGTGGCGAACCACCTGGCCTCGCGTACGGACCCGTGCTCGCTGAGTACGAGCGGCTGCTCGACAACGCACACCCCGACACTCGTTCTGCTCGTGATGCCCAGTCCCAGTTTCGGTCGGCAGGGGGTGGTTCTGGGGAGCCTCCGTTGCAGACGGGTGTCTCCAGCTCAGCCAGCAGCAGACCTGTGCGGAGGGCCGCAGGACGTCGACCGGCATCGGACCGACAGTATGAAGCGCCCTCTCCGGGACGCTCCCAGCGTTGGCGAGGACGATGTCGGCGAGGGCTCCGCGGCCGTCGTTCTTCGGCAGGGCTGTGCCGAGGCGAAGGAAACGGTCACCACCTCACCCTCAGGGCGGCGGCCTCGACTCCACTGCGGCAGCCGTCTTCGTGGAACCCCCACCCTTGGTAGGCACCTGCGAACACGGTTACTCTCGTGTTCAGTTCGGGCAGCCGGCGCTGGGCGGCGACCGGCTCGGTCGTGTACGCCGGATGTTCGTACGTCATACGGGCCAGCAGCCGGGCCGGGTCGAAACGGTCTTGGCCGCCGAGGGTGACGATGTACAAGCTGCGGGAACCGCCGGTGACGGTCCACCACACGGGTGCTCCGCTCACCGAGAGCATGCCGTGGTGGGCGAGGAACCGGAAGAGGAAAACGGCGGGGTACCGCAGGGCTGTTTGCGCGTTGCAGGACCACACGACTGAAACCACCGGTGTCATGAAGTGGCCCTGAAGCAGAGCGAGAAGGCCGTTTCGTCGAGGGACCGACCGAGGGTGAGGGTGCCGTCGGCCTCGCCCTGGTCCAGCAGGCGGCGTGTGCGGCCCGGTGGAAGCGCGGCACCTCCGCGAGCATGCGTCACAACATGGCGCTGCGCAACGGAATGGCTGAACACGGTGGTCGGGCGGGTGGCGCTGTCGATGACGAGCGGTTCTGGCTCAACTTCCGTGATGCGGTTGCTGTGCGTAATGGAGGCGATGTGATCCCGATCCTGACGGTGAAACAGTGATCCGAAGCTATGGTGCAATGGTGAGCAACGACTCCCTCCTCGGCCGCACCGTCCGTCTGCTTCCGCTGGCCGTCGGGCATGCAGAAGCGCTGTTTCCTTCAGCGTCGGATCCCGAGGTCTGGCGGTGGATGCCGCGGCCCCGTCCTGGCTCCCTGATTGAGACTCGGGAGATGATCAGCCAGATGGTGGCGGATCGGACCAGGCGGTGCTTCGCCGTCCAGCGCCTGACGGACAAGGCGGTAATCGGCTCCACCAGTCTGTATGAGCTTGACCTCGCCGAGGGCCGCGCTGAGATCGGTGCGACCTGGTTTGATCGTTCTTGCTGGGGTGGCCCCTACAATGCCGAGTCCAAGCTTCTGCTGTTGGCCCACGCCTTCGATGATCTGGGCCTTGCCCGAATCGCCTTGCGCACCGATAACCTCAACATACGGTCCCAGCAGGCGATGACACGGCTGGGGCTGGTCCATGAAGGGACGTTGCGCAGCCACATGGTGCGCCAGGACGGCTCGCGTCGCGATTCGCTGTACTACAGCGTCCTCGTGGATGAGTGGCCGTCCGTGCGTGACAAGCTCGTCACCCGGGTGGCGGCCAAAGCCACTGTCTGATCGTGTAGTGGCCTGTCACCATGCACTTCACCCGGAGTGACCGCATCACGCAAGCTCTGCCAGAACCCCTGAGACCAACGAAGCCACTGCCGCCGCACTGCGGGAAGCGGCCGACGGGACCGCGGCGTTCCGTGCCTGGCGCGATGCCCCGTACCACCGGACAATGAGCGAACTACTGAGCAATGTCGACCTGCTGGCGGCCCTGAACGCCTCCGTCAAGGCAGCCCGGGAGAACCGCGGCCCGGACGCGACCAGGCACACGATGCAGCCGCGCAAAAAGGACCGCGGTCAAGAAGGCCGGCACGGCCGGGAAGAGGCGCACGGTGAAGAAGACCACTACGGAGAAGACTGGGTCCGCGAGGAAGCGCAGCGCGTCCTGAACGGACGGGTACGGAGCGGGATGGTCATGGGGTTGCCGCGGATCGCTCCGATGCTCGCGACGCCGGGCAGTCTGCCGCCCGCCGACGTGGAGGACCGCTGGGCGTTCGAGGTGAAGCAGGACGGGCAGCGGGCCATGGTCTACCTGCCGGGCGACGGGAGCACGGTCTTGCGGTCCCGGTCCGGGGCGGACATCAGCGCCGTCTACCCGGAGTTCATGACACTCGGGTCCGTGCTCGGCCGGCCCGCGGTCCTGGACGGCGAGATCGTCGCACTCGACAGCGAAGGGCGCAGTGACTTCGAGCGGCTGCAGCCCCGCATGGGACTGACCTCGGCGGTGAAGGCCGCCCGGATGGCCCTGTTGGTGCCGGCGCATCTGGTTCTGTTCGATGCCGTGTACCTGGACGGCCGCGGCCTGACCGGGCTGCCGTACACCGAGCGCCGTACCCTCCTGGAGGGCCTGGGACTGGACGGGAAGCACTGGTCGACGCCCGCGGCGGTCGTCGGGCACGGCGAGCAGGCGCTGGAGATGACCCGGACCTCGGGGCTGGAAGGCCTGGTCGCGAAACGGCTTGCATCGGTCTACGAACCCGGGGTCCGGTCCCGCTCGTGGGTCAAGATCCGGCACGTCCGGACCGTCGATGTGATCGTGGGCGGGTGGGTGCCCGGCCGAGGCCGGCTCACCGGCCTGCCCGGCGCCCTGCTGGTGGGAGAGGCGTATGCAGGCGGGCTGCGGTATGTGGGCAGCGTCGGCACCGGATGGAGCGACACCGAACGCACCACACTCGCCGAACTGCTCCGCGTCGCCGCGATCGACGAGTGCCCCTTCGACAACGCACCGGGCGTGGCCGGAGCACGATGGGTCCTGCCACGCCTGGTCGGCGAGGTCCGCTACGCGAGCCGGACCAGAGCGGGGCTGCTGCGGCAGCCCTCCTGGCACCGGTTGCGCCCCGACCTCGCCCCGGACGACATCACCTGACCTGGGCACCGCGCACCCGCTTCCGCCGCTGGGTCGCGGACGGCACGTCCGACCGGATGCCGCTCAGGTCACAACGGTCTGCGGCCCGGTCGGTCGCCTGCTCGCGGATCGGGCTACGGCTGAGGACGGGCCGGCTGGAGGGCCGAGCGGTGCAGCCCCCGGCGGTCGTAGAGACGGGTGAGGACGAGGCCGAGGACGAGCGACACTGCGAAGCCGATGGCGGTCATGGTCCAGGCGCGCCCGAGCCCCGCGTCGGTCCGCGCTCCGAAGTAGAGGATGGACCTGACGCCGTCAACCACCTGACGGAACGGCTCGAATTCCGCCAGGAAGCGGTAGAAGTCCGGGAGTGCCTGGAGTGGGATGGTGGCGCCGGCCGACGGGATGGCCAGGCCGATCAGGACCAGCATGGAGACGATGGGGCCCGGGGTACCGAAGGCGGCGAGCAGGGCGAGCGCGGTGATGCCCATCGCTGCCGTGGCGCATGCTCCGAAGATCCACAGCAGGCCCAGGTGCGAGGCGTCGATGCCGACGACGCCGACCGCGCCGGCCATCGCGAGCGCGGAGGTCAGCATCGACAGGACGACCATGAGCACCGAGCAGACCACGAAATGGTGCAGCCGCGTCATGTGCTGGGCGGGCTTGACGAAGCGGAACGGGCCCTTGTCGTTGGCCATGTATCCGAGCGCCGTGTCCACCTGGGTGTGGATCACGTTGGCACCAAGCATGCCGCCGAGAACCAGGACGAGGGCGTAGAAGAAGGCGCTCAGTCCGAGGCCGCTGTGGGAGCCGAGCGGGTGCCCCTCCTCGACAGTCGCGTTCACGGGGTCGGCGATCACCAGCTGGGCAGCGGCGCCGGGTGCGGCGGGACCGCCGGTGTGCGCGGAGTCGGCGCGCCGTCCGAGCTCCTGGGTGAGCCCGCGGCCCACCTGCGCAGAGGTGGTGGCGACGACCTTCTGGTTGATCTCGGCGGCCATACCGGAACCGAAACTTCCGGCTGCAGGGTTGGTCAGCACCGTCATGGTCGGCGGGTGCGGTTCGTGCTGGGGCGGCCCGGCGAGTGCGGCCACGGAGGCAGAGAAGTCCTCCGGGATGACGAGCGCGCCGAACACCTTGCCCCGGGCGAGCAGGTCGTCGGCGGTGCGGCGGTCGACTGTCTTCCAGGAGACCTTGTCCTTCATCTCGGCGGACCCGGTGATCTGCGTGGCGATCTGCGCGCCCAGGTCGATCCGCTCTCCGGCCGCCTCCGCCCCCCGGTCGCTGTTGACCAGGGCGATCGGCAGGTCCTTCGTCGAACCGACCGGGTCGTTGTTGGCGCCCAGGTAGAGCATGGACAGGACGAGCGACAGCAGGCCGAGGATCACCGCCGACGGCAGCCACACCCCTCGGCGCCGCAGCAGACTGCGGGCGCTCGCCCGGGGCAGGTAGGTCGGTTCGGGCATGACGAGGGGCTCCAGCTTCAGTGGCGCGCCGGCAGGACGCTTGGATCGACAAGTGAGATGGATTTGCCGTCTTCGCATATGGACGACGCATTGGAAAGTACCACTTCCTAGCTAACAAGTGACACTATCCAGTCGTGGCAGCCATGGGAGCGTCTGGGAGACTGATCACACACAGAAACAGACCGAGCGAGAGCGCACATGAGAATCTCTGACCTGAGCCGTCTGTCCGGAACACCGGTCGGGACGATCAAGTACTACCTGCGTGAAGGCCTGCTGCCGCCCGGTCGACAGCTGGGAGCCACGCTGAGCCTGTACGGGGACGAGCATCTCCAGCGCCTGCGCCTGATCCGCGCCCTGACCGCCCGCGGTGGCCTGTCGATCGCCGCCACCCGCGACGTCCTCACAGCCATGGACGAGCCCCTCGATCCGCTCGCCACTCTCGGTGTCGTGCACTACGCACTCCCCACGCCGGTCGACGCCGCCGAGACAGACGCGGTGGACGAGCAGGCGCCACGGGTCGACGAACTGGTGCGGGCTATGCGCTGGAACGTCTCCGAGGACTCGCCGCACCGCCGCGCCCTCGCCGCGAGCCTCATGGACCTCGGCCGCATCGGAGCCGACTACGGCACCGAGGACCTGCTGCCCTACGCCGAACTGGCGGCAGCCGCCGCGAAACTCGACCTGGACCGGATCAAGGAACTCGACGACACCGAGGACCGCTTCAAGCTGGCCGAGCACGCCGCCATCGTCGTGCTCCTTCTGGAGCCGGTGCTGGCCGTCCTGCGCCGCCTGGCCCAGGAGAACGAGACCCGGCGCCGTGGCGTCTGGACCCGTACGGCCGAGGCCGCCGACACGCACCCCGGTCCGGTCCCCACGGCCGATCCCGAGGGCACTCCTTAGGGGTTGCTCGGCGAATTGTCGGCGTTGCACGAAGCCGGCCTCGTCCACGGGTATGTGCGGCCTGGTGCCGGTCACGCGGTCCGCTCAGGTATTCAGCAGCCGGTTGAAGAACGACCGGTAGCGTTGCAGAGCGACACGCAGTTCCTCTGTCGGTACTTCCTCGCCGCGCTGCCACTGGCCTTCGAGCCCTTGTTTGTGGTCGGAGAAGGTCCGGGCGAGTGCCTGCATCACTTCCGCGACCAGGGTGTCGGCAGCGCTGACCGCTTCGCGGGGGTCATCCACGAAGTCGCCCTGGATCCGCTGCCACCGGGCGCGGAACGCCTCCTGCTCCTCGCCGAGAAGGGGCTCACTCCCGTTCCCGTCCTCGTCTGCGCCTGTGGCGGCCGCGGCCGTGTCGGACCCGGCGGTGGCCGCCGGTGCGTGCTGTGTCTCGCCATCACCGCCCGGAAGGTCACCGGGGTCAGCCGTCGTTGCTTCGCCCGGGAAGGTCGGTGGAACTTCGGTCGGGGTATCGCTGGCTTCCGGAGCCGGGGCACCCCCACCGCCGCGTAGATCGTCAGTGGACAGTTTGCCTGCATCGGACCCGCCAGGGTCCCGAGGTCCCGTCGCCATTGCTTCCTCCATCCATTACTCCCGCGGCCGCCCGCCGTTGTGAAGCAAATCGTCGAACAGAGCCCGGTAGTGGACCATCGCGCCCCGTAGTTCTTCCGTGGTCGCCTGGTGACGGCTGCTGCGGTCGCTGACTTCGTGGGCGGTGCGGTAGCTCTGCAGAGTGCGGCCGTGCTCGACCGACAGGTCTCTGGTCTGCTGCTCGAACCCCTTGGTCGGATAGCCGCGCTCGCTCATCAGCGCGGTCACGAGCCGGTCGGCTTCGTGGACCGCGTCGTCGGGGTGGTCGACGAACCGCTCCTGCGCCTGACTCCAGCCCTGGGCGTACTTCTCACGGTCCGCCGCCGAGAGCGGCTTGATCTCCAGAGCGTCGTGGCGCTGTTCCCGTTCCCGCAGTTCGTGTTCCGCGGCCGGGCGACTCTGTTTCTCCTCCACGAGCCGCTCGTACTCCGGGCCGAACTGTTTCTTCAGATGACGTCTGCGCGCGACCTGCCATGCCACGAGTGCGCACACCAGCAAGACGACCACTATCGCGACAATGATCGCTATGAGGGTTCCGGTCGACATGGCTCCTCCGCTCGCCAATTGCCGAGAAACGAAGAATTGGCCAGAGATGCCATGCCCCCGTCACCATCTCCGGCGGAAACCGCCGATGGGTGAGGCCGACCAGCCACCAGTAGGCACGCGAGCCATTGCCCGGTTGTTCTACCAGTAGTGCCATCGCCGGGAGACCGTGTTCGCCTTCGTCCCCAGGCCCGGATCGGAACGGTAGCCTGCACACTCCCATCTCGTGTGTGCTCCTTTTCAACTGTGTCCCCCATGAGCCGGAGCGGCAACTGCCGACGGTACGTTGTGATCGCGTTCGGGCGCCTGGTGCGCCTGCTGCGCCTCGGCGTGAAGAAGTCGTACCGGGAGCCACAGTGTCTGGTGGTGAGGAGGCAAGCGTTCGGCCTCCGTCCCACGAGCGGGGGCAGGCCGGCCAAGGAGGCCGGTACCTCGCCTGCGCGTCGGAGCACCGTTCCGTGCACACGGCTCAGCCCTTCGTAGGCGTGGACTCGTTTGCGTGGAGCAGTGTCTGGTGGACCGACCAGAGGACTGACACGAGCGGTACTGCCACCACGGCTCCGAGCACTCCCGCCGCGATGGCGCCGCCGATCACCGAGAGCGCGACCACGACCGGGTGCAGGCGAACGGCCCAGCCCATCACGAGCGGATGCAGCAGGTGGCCCTCGATCTGGCCGATGACCACGATCAGGACGAGGACGACGGCTGCCACGATCGGGCCCTTGGCCGCCAGGGCTACCACGGCCGCGACCGCGAGGGCGATCGGTGAGCCGATCAGCGGGATGAAAGCGGCGAAGAACTCCAGCAACGCCAGAGGCAGAGCCAGTGGCACTCCGAGTGCGAACAGGGCCAGTCCTACGAATACGGCGTTGGTCCCTGCCACCAGGATGATGCCGCGGGTGTAACCGGTGAACGTACGCCAGGCTGCCCGGCCCGCGATCGCCCCCCGGGCCCGGACGTTCTGCGGGAGTTGACCGCAGAACCAGTCCCACTGCCGGTCGCCGGAGTGCATGAAGAAGACCGAGCAGAACAACGCCAGGACGAATACCGTCACGACCTCGACCAGTCGGCCCACACCGCTGACGGCCGTGCTGATGAGGGCGGAGCGATGGCTCGACAGGTACTGCCCGATCCGGGACTGGAGGTCGTCGAGCGTCCTCGGATTCAGCCGGAACGGCGGCCCCTCCAGCCAGTGTTCGATCCTCCCCAGCCCGTCACCGAACTCCCGTTCCAGCCCGGCGCGTTCTCCGGCGACCGCCTCGCCGACGAGTGTCAGGACACCGAGGACGAGAACGATGCTGCCGAGCAGCGCGACGGCGACGGCGAGCGGCCGCGGCATCAGGCGGGCCAGGAGGTCCGCAACCGGGCGCAGCACCGCGGTCACGACCAGGCCGAGGAAGACGGCTACCGCCACCTCGTGAAATCGCCCCAGCGCCGAGAAGACCGCGTACACGACGGCTCCCACCGCGAGAATCCGCCAGGCGTAGGCGGCGGCCGTCTGGAGCGTGGGGTTCACGTGTGGCGTGTACCGCGGGTGAATCGGCGCCTGTCGTGCGCCCGGGTTCCGGGCCGCGGTACCGGTCGTGCCGCGCAGCGCCCGGCGTGACGCGGCGCGGATCCGGTGCCGTCGTCCTTCGGACGGAACGCCGGGGTCCGTATTGTCGGGCTGCGGATACGAGGGCCTGGGCATTCCCTGCTGTTACCAGGAAAGGCCGCGTCGTTCCTGGCTCCCGGACCGACGTGTGCAGGATTTCACCCCATGGGCGGAGGAGCCACCTGGTTGCGGAGGCCTGCCTCGGAAGCGGATTTGTGTAAGTCACTGACAGGCCAGGAAGGGTGATGAGCGGACCGGGGTCGTCGACCTGATGGCGGCCCTGAATTCCTCCACCAAGGCGGCCAGGGAATCGCTTGAGCAGAATTCACTGATCAGTAAATTCATGAGAAGAGGAATTGGAGAGACGGATGCGATTGACGTCGCACGCCCGGTTCGGTGGGGGACGTCGGAAAAGGCCTGGTTACAGGCACCTCGCCGGCGGCCTACCCGACCGCACGGCGGGTTCGGCGAGATTTCCGCGAACGCGCTGGTCAGTTCGGTGGCGAAGGCCAGTTCCGGGATGCGGTCGAGGATTGACTTGCGGTGGAGTTTCTCCTCTTCGGTCAGGGTGGCAGGGTGCCGGGTGAGCCAGCCAGTCACCTGTCGTACCGACGGTGGTGGCGGGGCGGGTGTGAAGCCTTCCCGCTGAGGCAGCTCGCTTCCGAACGCCGGTGCCGGTGCAGTTCGCGGCGACCCAGCGGCCCTTGCGGTGGTGGGCACGGACCAGTTCTACGCCGTTTCCTTCAGGTCATCTCGCGAACCGGATGAAGATTCCCGCGATGTGGAGGGCAGCAAGGCAGATGGTGGCGGTCTTGTCGTAACGGGTGGAGAGGCCGTGCCATTGGTCGAGGGCCGGGTCGCGGCGACGTGACCCGGCCGCCCTCAGAACCGGACCAGCCTGTTTCCAGGCACCACGGCTCAAGCAAGCCCGGAGGCTTCACAGGTTCTGCTCTTTTCCGATCGCTATCGCCTGAATGATGTCGGCGCTGTCAATCCGAGTGGACGAGCCGAAGGTTCTTGCTCTCGTCGGATCCACCATGCCGTCGGTAGGTGAAATGGTGTTTGTGCAACCGCTTCTTCATCGCGTCGAACCATTCGATCCACTCGCGTGGACTGTCGGGCTCGTATTCCACGCCGACGACGAGCGCTTGACCACACGGAGGACAGATTCCCTTCTTGCGGCTGCCAGAGGGAGGCTGATCTTGTCCATCGGTGGCGGTGTGAGCGCTTGGCGGCGTTGACTCCGGAAGTCACGGAGTTCAGGGTCGTCGGGTGACGACTTTAGGCATCCGCGAACCAGGAGCGGCCCTGGGCCCAGTGGGTCACCCACCCCGCAAAACCGGGCGTGCCCGGCATCAAGGAGGTGTCCGGCCGGGTACCGAAGGGCATCGCGCCGTTCTCGCCGATCAGCCAGACGTGACCGCGCTGCGAGCCGGTGACGATCAGGTGCCAGTACATGCCGCAGCCGTCGGTGCCCAACAGCAGTGAGCCGTGGTCGAACACGGAGTCCATCCGTGCCTCGAACTCCTGCTCCGGCAGTGCCTCCTTGTCCTCTTCTTCCTCCTCCCACAGCCATGCCGCCATGAGCGGAAAAGGCTCGGCAAGGAGGCGCTCGGGGCGGTCCGAGCCCCAGTCCGAGGGCGTTTGCGCGAGGGGCAGCAGACCGTAGTAGGGCGGTCCCGCGCGCAGTCCGTCGCAGATCTCCGCCACGAACGTGCGGTACGGCTCCGGGAACACGACGCCGTGTTCCGCCTCGAAGGACCGCACCGCCTCCCAACCGGCCGGCGGCACCGCCTCGGGACGGGACGTGAAGATCTCGCGGAGGGCGGACAACTCGGCTGGGTCACAGGTTTCCGTGTTCATGCCCGTCATCATGCAAGATCCAAGAGACAGCCCAGGCCCCGCCCGTCCTGGGAGGCGGCGCCGGCGCCGATGCCTCCGGGGATGTGCACCAGCACGCCGTAGACGTTGCGGCCCTCAAGCTGGACACCCGGTCTACCACGTCAGACCAGGCGGGCCAGCTGTGTACCGGCTCGTCCCCGAGGGTCGGTCCGGAACGGGGTAACGGGCCGGCCGGGCTGATGCTGGTCTCGTCCTCGACGGCATCGGCGTCGGCGTCGGCGAGCCATGGCAGGCCCGCTGCGAGATCCTGCGCGGCGGGCCCTGTGGGTGTAGACCGGGCTTATGGGCTTCAGACACCGGCTTCCGCGCCGACAACGCTCTCGGCAAGCGTCCGATGCCCTGCTGGCGGTCCCGCTCGGGCTGATCGTGACCATCGTGCTGGCCGATGTACTGAGCCCGCGCGGTGTGCCGCTGGGGCCGCTGCTGGTCGTGGCGCCCGCGATCACGGCGTCATTCGCCGGTCCCGTCCTGACCGGGGTGATGGGTGGTACCGCGGTGGCGGCGCTCGTGGGCATCGGCCTGACACACGAGAACCTCCTGGGGACGCTGTACTTCGATTCGCAGATCATCGCCCTGCTGGTGGTCTCGGTGATCGTGACCGTGTTCCGGTACCTGCAGGTGCGCCACGACCGTGAGCTGACGCAAGTACGGACGGTGTCGGAAGTCACGCAGAACGTGGTCATGCGACCCCTGCCACGCCGGATCGGCCCCCTACGGGTGGCGTCGATGTACCTGGCGGCGCAGGAAAACGCCATGATCGGTGGCGACCTCTACGCCGCCGTCCGCACCCCTACCGGCACCCGGCTGATCATCGGCGACGCGCGGGGCAAGGGCCTGACCGCGATCAGCGACGCCGCCCTGCTTCTGGGCGCCTTCCGCGAGGCCGCGCACCGCGAGGCCACGCTGCCCGCCCTCATGTCCTACCTGGAGCACAGCGTGTGCTGGAACCTGGCCGAGCCCGCCGAAGAGGAGACAGCCGGGGAATGCTTCATCACCGCCGCCGTCCTCGACATCCCCGACAAGACCGCACGGGCACAGATGGTCACGTGCGGGCACCCACCGCCCTTGCTGCTGCACCACGGGCAGGCCACCGCGCTGCCTGCGCCAAGGCCCGCGCCGCCGCTGGGCCTGGGCGGGCTGAGCCGCCCCGACTACCGTGTCGACACATTCACCCTGGAGCCGAACGATGTGCTGCTGCTGCACACCGACGGACTGACCGAGGCCCGCGATGCCCGGGGCGTCTTCTACCCGCTGGCCGAGCGCGCCGCCGCGTGGACGGACGAGAGCCCCCCGGCTCTGATCCGCCGCCTGCGCACCGACCTGCTCGCCCACGTCGGCGGGCACCTGGCCGACGACGCCGCCGTGATCGCCCTCCAGCACACCCACAGCCAGTTCCCCACCGAGGCGGACCGGCAAGTACACGAACCTGACCCGTGCGAGGAGACGGCGACGACGGTCCGCAGAGGAATCACTACCCTTTGACGCACGTCAGGTAGAGGAGCGCCGAAGCGGCCGAAGGACCAGCGCACCGCGGGGAGAAGGACGGTGCGGCAGCGGTGGGCTGAAGCCGTAGCGGATTACCGCTGTCAAAGCTTCTGACGGCAACGCCTGTTCCATTCCTATGATTGGCGGTATGTCCACAACCTGATCAGCCCTGGTGACGCACCTTTCCCTCGACGACGTCCGTGCCGAGCAACTGCTCACCCTGCGGAGTTCAGCGCCGTACGTCGGGGTGCACGTCCCCGAGGTCGCGTCCGTTTCGTCCGCAGGCGTCCCGCAGGGACATCTCTTACGGTCCTGTGACGCGCCGTGCCGGAACCGGTCATGTGACCCACCATCTGCCTAGCGTGGGCACCATGCGCGTACTGGTTACCGGCGGAGCCGGATTCATTGGGTCAGAGATCGTCCGTACCCTCACGTCGGCCGGGCATCAGGCAGTCGTGTTCGACGCACTGCTGCCTTCGGTACACGGTGCGGCAGCAGACTTCGCGGACAGCGACGCGGACCGAATCATCGCGGACGTTCGCGATCGGGAGGCGGTGGACAGGGCCCTGCGGGGTATCGACGCTGTGTGTCATCAGGCAGCGATGGTCGGCTTGGGAAGTGACTTCGCGGACGCGCCTGAGTATGTCGGTTGCAATGATCTCGGGACAGCAGTGCTGCTTGCGGCGATGGCCGATGCGGGTGTGCGAAGCCTGGTCCTGGCTGGTTCGATGGTGGTCTACGGCGAGGGACGCTACGAGTGTCCCCTCCACGGCACGGTCCGGCCGGGGCCGAGGGCGGTGGCCGACCTGGACGCGGGCCGGTTCGAGCCGCGCTGTCCGTGCTGTGGTGCGGAGTTGGCACCTGGCCTGGTCACCGAGGAAGCGTCCACGGACCCGCGTAACGTGTACGCGGCCACCAAGCTCGCCCAGGAACATCTCACCGCGGCCTGGGCGCGCGCGACGGGCGGGTCCGCGGTGTCGCTGCGTTACCACAACGTGTACGGACCGGGGATGCCGCGCGACACACCGTATGCCGGTGTCGCCTCCTTCTTTCGGTCGGCTCTGGCCCGTGGAGAGGCCCCTCGGGTCTTCGAGGACGGTTGCCAGCGGAGGGATTTCGTCCACGTGCGGGATGTGGCCGCCGCGAACGCCTTGGCGCTGGAAGCCGTCAAAGGACATGGGCCGGGCGGTTTCACTGTTTACAACACCGGGAGCGGGGATCCCCGCACCATCGGCGAGATGGCCTCGGCGTTGGCTTCAGCACATGGTGGCCCTGTTCCTGAAGTCACCGGCGAATACCGGCTCGGTGATGTACGGCATGTCACCGCGGACTCACGACGACTGCGGGACGAGCTGGGCTGGAAACCACAGCACGGGTTCGCCGAGGGAATGGCGGAGTTTGCGACGGACCCGTTGCGGGGGATGCGCCCGGACACCGGAAGACTCTGAACATTTCGCTCCGGTGAGGTCCTGCCCGAATGCTGGAAGTGATGGCCCCTCATGTGTATGCCAGAGGGAGTGTGATCTCGAAGCAGCAGCCGCCGGCCACGTTACGGACGCCCGCTTGCCCCTTGTGCGCCTCGACGATGCCGCGCACGATCGCGAGCCCGAGGCCCGCGCCGGCCGGGGGCGTCCGGGCATGGCTGCCGCGCCGGCCCGTGTCGAAAACCCTGGGCAGGTCCTCCTCGGGAATCCCGCCACAGCCGTCGGTCACCGAGAGGACCACGGTGTCGTCCCCGCGTTGCGCTGTCACCGCGACCGTCCCGTCGGCGGGGGTGCGGCGGATCGCGTTGATCAGGAGGTTGTCCAGGACCCGGCTCATCTCCTTGCTGTCGACCTCCACGGGAACGGCGTCGATACGGCTCCCGATCAACCGCACACCGTGCTCGAGCGCCAGCGGGCCGGCGCCCGCGAGGGAGTCACCGACCAGTTCGTGGACGGAGGTGCGGGTGGGCGACAGGGTGAGCGTTCCGGCGTGGATCCGGGAGAGTTCGAAGAGATCGCCGACCATGTCATTCATGCGCTCCACCTCTGTGCGGATCTGCCGCAGGTAGCGCCGGGAGTCTGCGGCCATGCCGTCCTCCAGCGCCTCGGACATGGCCCGCAACCCGGCGAGCGGGGTCCGCAGGTCGTGCGAGATCCAGGCAACGAGCTCACGCCGCGATGCTTCCAGTGCGCGCTCCCGGTCGCGGGAACTGTCGAGCCTGGCGCTGGTGGCAGCCAGCTCCTTCGTCAGGGAGGCGAGTTCGGCCGTTGCCTGCTCCGCGGGGGCGGCGAACGTACCGCCGTCACCGAACGAGCGGGCCGCGAGCGTCAGTTCGCGGCTCCTGGCAGCGACCCAGCGCCCCAGCAGCACCGCAGTGATGAGGGAAACCACGGCGGCCATGGCGGCAACGGTCGTGACAACCGTCAGATCGTGCGGCGACAGGAACATCGCCCAGGCGACCGCGAGCGTGCCGGCAAGCATCGCGGTCACGGCGACAGCAGCAACGACAGAGACCGACACCACGAGCGAACGATGCCGGAAGAACCGCAGAGCGAGCGCACCGAGCAGTCCGGCCACCGCGGCACCCAGAAACGCCAACAGCGCGATGAGGAGTATGTCGGTCATGACACGCCCGCATCGGCCGTCGCACCAGGAGGCGGGCCCGGGGTCAGGTCCAGGCGGTAGCCCACACCCCACACCGTCTGGATCAGGCGTGGACGGGCCGGGTCCGTCTCGATCTTCCCGCGCAGCCGCCGCACGTGGACCGTCACCGTCGACAGGTCACCGAAGTCCCAGCCCCAGACCTCCCGCATCAGTTCCTCCCTGGTGAAAACCTGGGAAGGGTGACTCAGAAGGAAGCCGAGAAGGTCGAACTCCCGCAGGGTGAGGGATAGTTCCCGGCCCTCGCGTGTCGCGCGGCGGGCCGCGAGGTCCAGGCGGAGCCCGGCACCCTGCAGCGGGACGGCAGTCGGTACCGCGGCGCGGCCCCGGCGCAGCACCGAGTCGACGCGCAGCACCAGTTCGCGCGGTCTGAACGGCTTGGTGACGTAGTCGTCCGCGCCCGTCTCCAGGCCGAGGATGCGGTCGTCCTCGTCGCCGCGCGCCGTAAGCATGATGACCGGCACGTAGCCATGAGCCCGCATCCGGCGGCAGACCTCGATCCCGTCCATGCCGGGCAGCATCAGATCGAGGACGACCAGGCCCGGCCGACGGCCGGCGAAGCACCGCAGTGCCGTCGGGCCGTCGTCCGCCCGCCCGACGTCGTACCCCGCCCGGACCACGCAGCTGATGACGACCTCGGCGACCGTCGGATCGTCGTCGACGACCAGGATGTGACCGCGTTCGGTATCGGTACCGGGGCAGGAGTGAGTACCTGGGCCTGAACCGTCCGGGATGTTCGCCATCTCACCACCCTGGCACGCAGGTGCGGCGCGCGTGGGCCCGGTCCGCTGCCACTGGGCCGACGTCTATTTTTCGTAAGAAGATGGAGCCCGGAATGCCGGTTTCTGCTCCGTAGGGTGAGAGCCGTGACCGACTCCCCCCTGACGGGCCCTCCCTATGCCCGTATCCCTACGCCGAATGCCGATGTCGTTCTGCCCTGTCTGGACGAGGCCGCGGCACTGCCCCGAGTACTGGGCGCCGTCCCGGACGGCTGGCGCGCGATCGTCGTCGACAACGGCTCCACCGACGGATCGGCCGAACTGGCCCGCTCGCTCGGCGCCACCGTCGTGCACGAGCCGCAGCGCGGCTTCGGTGCCGCCTGCCATGCCGGACTGCTTGCCGCCGAGTCGGAGTTCGTCTGCTTCTGCGACTGCGACGGCTCGCTCGATCCCGGCCTGCTCCCCTCCTTCGTACGCCGGATCGCCGACGGCGAAACCGACCTGCTGCTCGGCCGCCGCCGCCCCGCGGGCCGTGGGGCTTGGCCGCTGCACGCCCGCGTCGGCAATTTCGCGCTGGCCCGGATGCTGCGCCGCCGCGCCGGTTTGCGGTTGCACGACCTCGGCCCGATGCGGGCCGGGCGCCGGGCGGATCTGCTGATGCTCGGTCTCACCGACCGGCGCAGCGGCTACCCACTGCAGATGGTGGTCCGCGCGGCCGACGCCGGGCTTCGGGTCTCGGAGACCGACGTCCCGTATTTCCCGCGCAGTGGAAAGTCGAAGGTCACCGGCACCTGGCGGGGTACTTGGCAGGCGGTGCGCGACATGCGCGCGGTGCTGCAGTCACCGGCCGGGACGGCTCCGGGACCAGTGCGTCCGGAGGTGCCCCGGTGAGCGCCCCGGCCGGCCCCGGTGCGGCCGAGGGCTTGTCGGGCCCTACGACCGTGCTGGTCATCGCCAAGGAACCGGTGCAGGGCCGGGTCAAGACCCGGCTCACCCCGCCGTTCACGCCCGCCCAGGCCGCCCGGCTCGCCGAGGCGGCGCTCGGTGACACTCTGCGGACCGTGTGCACCCTGCCCGCCCGGCGCCGTGCCGTCGTCCTCGAAGGACAGCCGGGACCGTGGCTGCCGCCCGGCATCGAGGTGTGGCCGCAGGGAACCGGCCGTCTCGACGAACGGCTTGCCGCGGCCTTCGCCTGCTGTACCGGCCCGACTCTCCTCATCGGCATGGACACCCCCCAGATCACCGCCGCCCATCTGGCCGCCGCGCTTCGTCCTGCCGCCTGGGACGGCTGCGACGCCTGGTTCGGACCGGCCGACGACGGCGGCTTCTGGGCGCTCGGGCTGGCGGTCCCCGCCCCGGAACTGCTGCTCGGTGTTCCCATGTCGGTGCCCGAGACCGGCGCGGTCCAGCGCCGGCGCCTGGTCGACGCCGGGCTGACCGTGCGCGACCTTCCGCAGTTGCGTGATGTGGACACCGCGCAGGACGCCGTCGCTGTCGCCGCCGCGGCGCCGCACGGCCGGTTCGCCGCGACGCTTGCTCTGCTGGCCCCGGCGGAGGCCCGATGAACCCGGTCCCTCACCGCGGCAGGCTGGTCGCGGCACCCCCGCCGCCCGGCCGTGACGCCACGTCCTGGGGCACCGATCCGTACGCCGACGCGCTGCGCAACGGTCATGGACCGCTCTTCCTCCGCCGTACCGACGGTTGGCTGTTGCCCCTGGACGTCGAACGCTGGTGCGCGAACGCCGACGCCGCGGACCTGTCGGCACTGGGCCGCTGTGAAGGCCCCGTTCTGGACGTCGGCTGCGGGCCGGGCCGGCTGGTCGCCGAGCTCGCCGTCCGCGGTCATCGCGCACTCGGCATCGACATCAGTGAGACCGCTGTCGCCCACACCCTTCGACTCGGTGGCGCGGCGCTGCACCGCTCCGTCTTCGATCCGCTGCCGGGCGAGGGCCGCTGGGGCACCGTCCTGCTCCTCGACGGCAATATCGGCATCGGCGGGAACCCGCCTCTCCTCCTGCGCCGCACGGCCGGCCTGCTCGCCCCGGGTGGTCTGCTCATCGCCGAGACGACACCGCAGGACATCGACGAGAGAGTCCAGGTCCAGCTGGACGACGGACGCGGGACGGCGGCCGCCGACACCGGCGTGTTCGGTCCCGCGGCCGTCTCGCCCTTTCCCTGGGCCCGGCTCGGCACACCGGCCCTGCTGCGGTACGCGCAGGCGTGCGGCTGGCAGCCCGTCGATCAGTGGGAGGCGGACGGCCGCCCCTTCGTGTGCCTGCGCCGCGACCGGGCGGTACGGAGGACGAGCAACAGCGCCGAGCCCGCGAACAGCACCCCTGTGATCAGCAGCCAGTTCCCCAGGAAGACATCGAGGGACAGCCCGCTGTAGGGCTCGTACCGCACCGCGTGCCGGGTGATCAGCGGCCACCACATCAGCAGGAGCAGGCCGGAGAGGAAGGCCGGTACGCGGATGTAGTTGACCAGCCGGGTGCGGGGTTTGAGCGCCCGGCGCAGGACCAGGTCCGCCGACGCGTACAGCGGCAGCAGCACGAGGTCGTGCAGGAGCGCGGAGCCGATGAACCACACCGCGATCGCGAACGTGTCGCCGGCCAGCAGCCGTACGCCCGCATAGCCCGCGAGGGCGAATGTCGCGGCCAGCAGGAGGAGATGCAGCGGCCCCTCCCCGTACCAGCGCCTGAGAACCACTCGTGGATCCACCCGGTTGCCCGCCCTCCCTCTCACAGTGCCCCGAAACTCAGCCGGGCCACCCATTTGGTGTTGAGCACGCCTGGGGCCGCCGGGACGATGACCCGTGCCGGATATCCGTGATCGAGCGAGAGGGTCTCGCCGTTGACCTGCAAGGCCAGCAGCGCGCGCGGGTCGCGTACCTGGTTGTCGCGGAGGGCCACCTTCCGGAACGCCCCGCTGTGCTGGACGGACTCGACCAGCACTCCCGGCGGCCGGTCCGGATACCCCGCGAGGGCCGCCAGATCTCTCAGACGTACTCCGCGCCACCACTGGTCCGACGTCGACCAGCCCTCCACGCACGCGATCGGCAGCGCGGCACTGTACTGCTCCATGGCCAGCAGCTGTTCCCTGCTGAGCCGGATCTTCCCGGCGGGCCCACTGACGGTCAGTCGCCAGTCCCGTCCCGTGTCGGCCGCCGTCACTCCGGCGGCTGCGGCCGTCTTGTTGATCTGGAAGCCGTTCGGACCCGAGCCCGGTTCCGCCGCGCCGCGCGGGGTGAGGAGGGCGACCTGCCGCAGCGGCCCGTCGAAGCTCCGGCCCGCCGACGTGATCAGCAGCAGCAGCGACCCACCGCCCGTCATGGCGAGTGCTCCGCGCCGGGAGATGGTCGGCACAGCGGGGTCGGGTGCGGCCAGTTCATCCGCCTCGCCCGGCGCGGAGCCCTCCAGCCGCCCGCCCCGCAGCACCCGGACGGCCCGCGGCAGCTTCAGCCCGGTATGGGCGAGGAACGCGGCGAAGAACACCCACGCCCCGTAGAAGTGCAGCGGATAGAACGACCCCGGGAACACGTACTCCAGTTGGATGTTGAGCAGTCCGGTGATGAACTCGAACAGTGCTCCGCCGACGAGCAGCAGCAACGACACCCGCTCCAGCGCATGCCCCGCCGACCGGACCGGCGGCAGCACGAAGAGTTTCGGGATCACCGACCAGAGCTTCGCCAGCAGTACGGGGACGAGGGCGATGCCCACCGTGACGTGCAGCCCCTGCGTCAGCCGGTACAGCCAGTGCGGGCCGGTCGGCCAGGCGAAGAGATAGAACCCCAGCAACCCCTTGTCCGGTGTCTTGTCGTTGACCGGCGCCAGGTCCGGGTTGTACGCGGCGTACGACAGCAGGCCGGTCACGAACAGCAGGGTGAGTCCGGCGAGCAGAACCAGCCCGAGCACCGCCGTGAACCGGACGCCGCGCACCGGGCTGCGCCAGAACCCGGGTGCGGAGGGGAGCCGCCCGGCGAAGGCCATGCCGCGACCCGACGCCGAGTCCGTAAGCGAGGAGGGGGAACCTTTTGCGAACCGTCTGTCACCCATGTCCCGAAGTTATGCCCGCGACGCCCGAACTCAGGGCGTACGACTCCTGACGAATCTCTGACGTCACGCCCCGGACCGGGCAGCCGGAGCAAAATCTGACGGTTCGGTGACACGATCCCGTGGCATCACACGCAACCGCCCTGCTGTGCGTAGCGTGCCTGCGTGAAAACCGAGGACCGCACAGAACAACCCGCCATCAACGAAACCGGTCACCGCACCGGCCGCCGCAGCGACTTGATCGCCGCCGCGGTGGGCGTTCTGCTCGTCAGCGCAGCCGTCCTCGTCGGCCGGTCGATCCAGGACGCCGACGGAAGCCTCTACGTCCACTGGCCTCCCCTGCTGGCCTCCTGGTACCCGCACACCGGCCCCGGCACCCCGGCCGCCGTCGCCGTGGCAGCGGCCGTGATCGCGTACGGGCCGCCGCTGGCCGACCGTATCCGTCATCGGGCGCTGCTCCCGGCCGCCTGGGCGGCGTCGCTCGCCTGGGTCTTCTCACTGGCGCTGATCGACGGCTGGGGCCGGGGCATCGCCGGACGGCTCACCACCAAGCATGAATATCTCCAGGCGATCGACCGTTTCCAGGACATCGGTGCAGCTCTGCGCGGCTTCGACGACCACATCCTGATCGGCTCGCCGGACAACTGGCCCACCCACGTCGCCGGTCATCCACCGGGTGCCACACTCACCTTCGTCCTGCTTGACCGCATCGGGCTGGGCGGCGGGTCCTGGGCCGGGAGCTGGTGCATCGTGATCGGCACCTCCGCCGTCCCGGCCGCCCTGATCGCGCTCCGGGTCCTGACCGACGAACGCCTCGCGCGCCGCGCAGCCCCGTTTCTGGTCCTCGCACCGGTCGCGGTGTGGACCGGCGCCTCGGCGGATGCCTACTTCGCCGCCGTCGCCGCTTGGTCCGTGGCATTCCTCGCCCTGGCCGCGACCCGTTCGGTCCGGTTCCCCATGGCCGCCGCATTGGCCTCCGGTCTGCTGTTCGGGCTGACCTGCTACCTCAGTTACGGTCTGACGCTGATCGCGATTGTGCTCCTGGCCGTCCTCGTCCTCACCCGTAACGCCCGCCCTGTCCCCCTCTTCCTCGCCGGAGCGCTGGTCGTCCCGGTCCTCTTCACCCTGGCGGGCTACGACTGGTGGGAGGGTTTCCGTCTGCTGGTCGAGCGCTACCACCAAGGAGCCGGAGGTGTCCGCCCGTACTCCTACTGGGTCTGGGCGAATCTCGCCTGCACGACAATCGCTGCGGGCCTCGCCACGGTCGCCGGAATCCGCCGCGCCGCGGCCGGTGCTCCCGGAGCCGTGAGCGCCCTGCGCGCCGGCACCACCCATGCGTCCCAGCGGCTGATTCTGCTCACTCTGATGGCGCTCCTGGCACTCCTGGCCGCCGACCTGTCCGGGATGAGCAAGGCGGAGACGGAACGCATCTGGCAGCCCTTCATCCTCTGGCTGCTGCCCACCACCGCTCTGCTGCCCACCAGCACCCGGCGCGGCTGGCTGACCGCGCAGGCTGTCG
Organism: Streptomyces sp. NPDC001933; assembly: GCF_042890955.1. Lineage (NCBI taxonomy): Bacteria > Bacillati > Actinomycetota > Actinomycetes > Kitasatosporales > Streptomycetaceae > Streptomyces > Streptomyces sp. NPDC001933. The sequence continues at coordinate 86,610 of NZ_JBIASS010000010.1, forward strand.
TCGCCCTGCTCGTCAACCACCTGCTCTGGACTGAATGGTGACGAGAAAAAGACCGTTGAGCTGTTCCGCCGCCCGCAGCCGCGACAACTCCTACTGGTTGACGGGCCCTGGCTCATCGGAGTACCGGTCCAGGCCCGCTTTCCAGCGACGTTGCTCCTCGAGCCAGTGGACGTAGCGCGGTGATGCGTCTCGGAGGTCGATACTGAGTGGATACGGGTCGAACTCGTCCAGGAGCAGCTTGCGGAGGAATTCGACCAGCCCGCAGGAGAACAGGGTGAAGTCGTCGCGGGTATGTCTGCCGCAGACCACGACAGGCCACTTGTCGGGGTCGGGATCGGTGGTCAGCCAGCAGAGGATGTCGGGGCCGGAGGTGATGCCCCAGGCGAGGATATGGTCCGGGTCGATGTCCAGGCCTTCCTGGCCGCCCAGCATCTCCCAGGTGCAGCGGGCGTTCTCCGTCTCCTCCTCGAAGGTTCCGGGGTCCCACTGGATGTACTCCTTCGGCAGGGGCATAAGGATGCAGACTTCCGCGAACGAGCCGGCACCGTACACGGACATGAAGGCCATGTAGTCCCGCGGAAGCCTCGTACCCCACCGCGCTTCCGCGGCCACCCAGTCGATCTCCTCGTCAGCACCATGATCTGGAGGCAGGATCTTGGCCAGCGCTGCGATGCCCGTCGGGTCTTCCATGGCAATCCCTTCGATCAGGTCGCCGAGAGCCTACGAGAATGCACTGACAACCAGCACTGCGGAGCCAGACGTTGTTGATTGTGACCAGCACTTCCCATGGAACAGTCCCGCAACTGCGGTTGTCCGCACCGGAAGGGGCTGGAAGGATCGGAAGGTCAACTCTGGGCGGTGGGCCGGACGACGATCTCGTTCACATCGACCGCGGCAGGCTGTTCGATCGCGAATGCGATGGCCCGGACAATCGCGTCGGGCGGGATCGCAATGTCGTCCCGCATCTTCGTGATCCCGGCCCTGACCCGGCTGTTGGTTGACGCCTCGGCGAAATCGGTCATGGTCGCACCGGGTGAGACGGTGGTCACCCGCAGGGAGTCGCCGGCTTCCTGGCGCAGCCCTTCGCAGATGGCCCGGACCGCGAACTTGGTGCCGGCGTAGACGGCCATGGCCGGCGCGATGCGAAACGCGGCCGTGGAAGCGGTGGTGATGAAGTGGCCGGTCCCCTGCGCCCGGAAAACCGGCAGCGCGGCGCCGATCCCGTGGCCGGACGGCCGAGCCGCCCGCAGGACGCCAGGGGCCTCGGCATCCAGCTCACCAGCTTCGAGGAATGGGCGCAGGAGCGCATGCGGGCAAAGACCTGACGCAACTCCGGGCCTCGTTCGATTCGTCAGGAGGGCCAGGTCCTCCCCGGCTACGACGCCACCCTCTCACCACAAACACAGTCCTGGTTCCCACGCAGGTCGCCCACAGAATTTGGCAATTCCCCGTCAGGAACCAGCCAAATACCAAGTACAGCACGTAAGTCGGGATCACTCCGCCCGACTTCCCCTGAGTACCGTCCTTGCATGAACCTTCTGAATCCGGACGATCCGCGTGTGATGGGGCCCTATCGACTTCTCGGGGTGCTCGGAGAGGGAGGCATGGGCCGGGTGTACCTCGCGCGGTCCGAAGGGGGGCGGACCGTCGCCGTGAAGGTCGTACGGGCCGAGTTCGCCAAGCAGGACGACTTCCGGCAGCGGTTCGCGCGTGAGGTCGACGCCGTGCGGCGCGTAGGCGGTGACTGGACCGCGCCGGTCCTGGACTTCGACACGAGTGCCGCGACCCCCTGGGTCGCCACCGGCTACGTGCCCGGTCCAGACCTCCACACCGTCGTCGCCGACGACTACGGCCCGCTGCCCGAGCGCTCGCTGCGCACCCTCGCGAACCGGCTCGCGCTCGCCCTGGGGGCCATCCACGACGCCGGTCTCGTGCACCGGGACCTGAAGCCGTCCAATGTCCTCGTCACCGTCGAGGGCCCATGCATCATCGACTTCGGCATCGCCCGTGCCCTGCACGCCGTTTCTGGCAACAGCTTCCGCACCCACACCGGCGTCGTCATCGGCTCGCCCGGCTTCATGTCGCCCGAGCAGGCACGGGGGCTCGAAGTCGGGCCGCAGAGCGATGTGTTCAGCCTGGGCGCCGTACTCGCGTACGCGGCGACCGGGCGGCCCCCGTTCGGCAGCCACTCCATCGGACTGCACGCGCAGTTGTTCAGGGTGGCCGAGGAGGAGCCGGACCTGGAGGGCATGCCTGAGGAGGTACTCGGGCTCGTACGCCAGTGCCTGGAGAAGGCGCCCGAGAATCGGCCCACTCCTACGGAGCTTGCGGCCCGCACTGCCGCCGGGCAGGTGCGGCCGTGGCTGCCGGGCGAAATGCTGGAGCAACTGGGGCGGCATGCGGCGTGGTTGCTGGATCTGGATCCGCAGGGACGTACGTCGGGTGTGCCTGTGGATGCACAGCCGGACGTGCCGGTGGAGGTTCCACTGGATGCGCGGGCGGAAACGCCGGGGGACATTCCAGTAGATGCGCATGAGGAGGTACAGCCCGACGTGCCGATGGGCGGCGCCCCGACACAGCCGAGTACCCAACCCGCGGCATCACGGCACAAGAGGGCCCGAATCCTCGGCGCTGTCGTCGGTGTACTGGCTCTTGCCGCCGGCGTGCCTATCGCGGCGAAATCCTGGGACGGCAATGACGCGGACCCCGGCGGAAGCGGCGGTACGAACGGTGGTGCGGAGGCCACCCCAGCGGTGGCCATGCCGAAGATCTTCCTCGGGGCATGGGAGGGCGTGCCGTTGAGCGACACGCGCGTACGTGTCGAGTTCAAGAAGGACGAACAGCACCGCACGGTAGCCAGGTCCTTCTTCCTGACCGGCACGTCGCTCTGTGTTGTGAACAAGGAACCGAAGAAGGCGTCCAACGGCTCGGTTTCCCTGGGGGACGCTCACAGCGAGAACGCCTTCGCGGGCGGCAAGTGCAAGTTCCTGCCGTCGTACACCCTCAAGACCCGTAAGGACGGCAACCTCAACTTCGCTACCGACAACGGCCAGTACAAGGCCGTCCTCTTCAAGGCCAGGGCGGGCGAGGCGCCCGTGCCCGAGAAGTACGTGGGGCAGTGGGTGCCCAAGGGCGAGGCGGAGAACCCGACGGCTCAGATCACCATCGAGCAGGCGAAGACCGGGGATTTCTTCGTCCGGGGCTGGGACAACTCCCCTCAGAAGCACTGCGCTTGGAAAGAGGTCCTGGTGTTCGTGAACGACACCGGCCTCATCTCCAGGCCGGTCTACCGGCGCGGGTCGGCAGTCCCCTGCGGCATGGCTCCCACCGGCGCCCGCGGGTACGTCCTCGCCGGCTCCGGAACCCTGTCCATGGGCCATGCGGCGCAGAAACTGGAGTTCGTCCGCAAGCCCGGCACGTAACGCATACGTACGGGGCGGCACCGCAGGTCGAGCCGTGCCCCGGCGCCGCTCACCAAGCAGCCGATCACCCGGTGCGACACGACAAGCCGGCCATCCGCTACGAAGCCACAGTCCTCGCAGGCCAATCACCCGCGGACACCGCACCGGTGGAACACCGAACTTCCCGCAGGCCGAGTCCACGAAGTCCTGCGGCAATACGTCGAATGGGCTCTGGGGCCGGAAAGCAGTTGGCCAATCGGCTTCTCTCCCCCCGCCTCTGCGGCCGGGGCGCGGGCACCGGCTCGGCCCGTCCGACGCGCAAGGCAGACCGGCCGAGAGCCACTGGGACCACCACCTGGCGGTGGGGTCCAAAGCGATCTCGCCGGTCCGTGCGAACAGTGCGATCTCTTCGGCATCGTCGCCGATGCCGTACTGGTGGCGCATCCCAGGTGCAGGGCGCAGTGCATTCCGGGTGATGCTGTGGTCGTGATCGAACGGGATGACGCGGTACGCATTGTTGAGGAAGAGCTGGCACGTGGCCATCAGGAGTGGGTCGCCGCCGGCGTCGAGCAGTTCCCGCGCAGCGTGGTAGTGCGCGTAGTCGAGCACGAGCTCGTCTGGAAGGTCTATGTCCAATCCGAGGAGTATGCGCGAACGCGCAATGTATCCGCGATGCTGGTGGGACACGGTCCGTATCTGGTCGACCGCGCCGATGGCGGGCTCCACTCGATCGGAGTGCTCTCCGCGAGGGACGGGGCTTGGGAGGACGACTACCGAAGCCGTATCCGAGGGCTGCCCGTCCGCACTCCGGTGGATGATCTCCACGACGAGCTACGGACGGCAGCCGAGGCATCGGGCGGACGCATGGCTGCTGTCAGTACCCTTCGTCGGAAGGTGACCGGGCTCTCCCCGGCGCATGCCCTCGCCTACGTATCCGGGCTGCTCGCAGGTGAAGTGCCGCCTCAGCTCCTTGCCATCGCTCACAAGGAACTCGTGAAACCCCTCGACCGTGTGCTCGCCGTACGTACCTTCGGCGTTGATGCTGATTTCTGAGATGCGACCGGTCGAAACCGCGGTAGGCACGTGGTTGACCTTGTTGCCCCGTTCTGGGCGCATGCGCGGCCGGCACGATCGTCTTGCCCATCCGGCGACTGCCTGAGTGCGGTGCCGGTACGGAGTCGTCAGGTGTTCCACCTGCTCCGCGACGGTCCGGCGCTTGCAAGCGGCGCTCTCACAGAGGATTCGGCCACCTCCACACCGTCCACCACGGCCCCGTCGACGTCAGGCCATACCGACTTCCAGAACTGCAGGTCATCCCCCACGAACACCATGCTGGGGAACAGACATCGGGGGCTGCACGGGATGTTGGGAACTGGCCGTCACGAAATGTCCGGCACAGCCTTGAAGCTACCCAAGCGGTACTCGGAGGACGACCGGAATCGCTCGCCTCGGTTCCTCGCACGCGTGCCCGATACGAAGGGGCGAGCCGTAGAGTGATCGGATGGCTGCCCCAGAGGGATCTTCCGGGTCGATGTGTTGCAGAACCTCTTGACCGACCTCTGCGCCTCGCCAGTCGCCGTCGACCGCGTGGAGCGACTGGAGCCGTGGGCCGTAGCCCGGGTCTGGCTCCAAAGTACTTCCGCGCTTCCATGCTCCGTCGTCGTCAAGTGGCTACCGGACGGACAACGCGAGGCTCTTACTGCCCCATGGCGGCTGCGTAACGAACTGGCTGCGCTTCAGTTCCTCAGCGAGGATCTGAGGATCGGCCTCGCGCCTCGCGTCATCGCCGCCGACACCGCTGCCCGATTCCTCGTCCTGGAAGACCTCGCTCCGCGCGTCTCCCTGGACCGGCTGCTTCGACGGGACGGAGCGGCAGCGCACGGCGACCGACTGGCCGCATTCGCCCGCGCACGCGGCGCGCTGAGCGCGGCCACCGCGGGGCGGGCGGAGACCTACTACGCCCGCCGAGCCAAGCTGGGACCGGTTGATGCTGCGGCCGATCAGGCTGGACGGCTCGCCCCTCTCCGGGCGGGAGCGATCGAGCACGCCTCCTCGCTCGGTGTGCCCCTCGGCGGCCGGCCGGCCCACGAACTCACGTCAGCCTTGGACGAATTGGCTTCCCCAGGCCCCTTCCTCGCCCTGAGTAACGGGGACGCGGAAGCCAACAACATCCTGCTCCATGCCTCCGGCCCTGCCGAGGCCCGCCTCATCGACTTCGAATTCGCCGGATACACCCACGCGCTGACCGATGCCGTTTGCCTGTATGTGCCCGGCCCGGCCTGGCTGACAGTGGACGATCCAACTGCCACAGGTCTCGCCGACCAATACCGCCGCGCCCTGGCCCGTGGCATCCCGGAGGCCGAGGACGACCGGCGATATGGAGACGGCCTCGCCGCTGCCTGCGTGTCCTGGACGCTGGTCCGTCTGCAGAGATTTGCTCTGCTCGACACCCGCTCGCCAGGTGACCACAGCCGACTCCAGCTCATCGCAACGCTGGAAGCAGCCGCCCACACTGCCCAGACCTGCAGAACCCTGCCCCACCTCACCTCCTGGATCCGTCGTATCGCCACCGTGCTGCGCCATCGCTGGCCCGACGCGGACCAGGATTTCGCCGACCCGGCAAGCTTCCCGCCCTACCGGGCCCGGCACTGAGCCCATCCTCATCCCCCCGTTCCCCGGCATGGACAACAGCCCGGCCCAGCCCCGTCCCTGGCTACACGGCTACAGGTCGGCGACCTCACGGAGGACGCCCCGATCCGGATCGACTTCGGTCAGATGTCCGCGCGGGACAGAGCCGCACCGACCACCGGCACCAGGATGTCCACGGAGCGACCTCGTGCTTCACGACAGTGCCGGAGCAGTCCTCGGCGAGGCTCTCCAGCACGGCACGCTCCTTGCTGTCAGCGCTGAGCCTCCACTTCAGCTTCGTGGCAGTCCAATCATCCAGGCAGGTGTACTTCGCGAGCCCGGCCGACGGCATGCACTCCGACGGGTCCTCATCGTCCTTGGACCGATTCGTCTTCGCGGTGACGGCGACGGGGCTGCGCTCGGCACCGAGATCAATGGAACGGATCCTGTGTCCGTGCCACACGAGTGTCGTGCCGGGTGTGGCGGCACTCCAGCGAGACAAGAGTGGCCGCCGGACCCGAACGGCGTCGAAGGAGCTGTTCCCTTCACCGCTGCCAAGCCCGTTGCCCTGCTACGCCGACTTCGCAGCCCCGCAGCAGCAACTGCTGCGCGCCCTGGCCGAACACGAGTACCCATGGGTCGTCCGGGCTGTTGAAGAAGAACTCCGCAGCCCACGAGGCTCGGTCGACAGCACGACCTGACCGGCCTCAGCATCGAACCCGAGCACCGCACGACTGTGGTCGCCGTCCCCGGCATCCAGCAGTACCGGCTTGCCCGGCCGTCGCCCGACCACCCGCAAGAATCCGCAGAGCACATCCAGTCGCTCCTGGCCCCGGAGCTCCCGCAGACGACACCGAAGTCGATCTCCTCCACTGCCCAGAACCGGAAAAACCGCCAGCCCATCGGCAGCCGATCCGCTCCTCAGCTCCGGGCACACTGCGTCAGCCCGGCAAGACGGAACCGCCTCCGCCCGAGGCACTGGCAGCGCCCTCACGGCGTACGGCGTCGCGCCAGGCGTTTGACCTGGTACGAACCGAACCCGGCGTGGGCAAGGGCGATCAGCTTAACGGCCGCCAGCAGCACCAGCGTTGTCGTGACGTGGCCGAGGAGTGTGAGGACGTACGGATTGAACATGCCGAGGTCGCCGCCGTCCAGAACCGGGCCGTCCAGCGGGCGAGCTGGTGGAGCGGGGCGAGGGCTGCGGTCAGGGTGAGGCCGTAGGTGAGCATCAGTCCGTAGCCCGCGCCGAGAACGATCGCGGCGAGGAGGGCGAGGGGCTCGTTCTCCGTCGCGGCGGCGATGGCGGCGGTCGCCGTGCCGGCCGCGACGGCCAAGAGGCCCTCGGTGGGCGTGGACCGGGCTCGCCGTGCGGTGAGCAGACCGGTGCCGGAAACGACGGCCGTTGCGATGCCCGTGGCGACCGGGCGGAGTGTCTGTGGCCGGAGAAGAACATGATGAGTACGGAGACATCCACCCCGTTGCGCGAAGCGGCATTTCGTGCCCTGCTCCAGAGGCCAATACGGTCGGTTTCATGGAGTGGAATTTTCAGACGGCCGAAGACCTCGCGGCTGCCTTGCGTGCCGGTGAAGTGACCTCGGCTGAACTGACTGACGAGGCGATCGTCCGTATCGAGCGGGACGACAAGGCGATCAACGCGATCTGTGTGGCGGACTTCGACCGCGCACGGGCCGCCGCACGCGGTGCCGATCAGGCGCGCGCCCGTGGTGAGGACCGTCCGCTGCTCGGTATTCCGGTGACGGTCAAAGAGTCCTACGACATGGCTGGGTTGCCCACGACCTGGGGCATGCCGCAACACCGGGACTATGTGCCGGCCCAGGACGCGGAACAGGTGTCGCGGCTCAAGGCCGCGGGCGCGGTGGTGCTGGGTAAGACCAATGTGCCCTTGGGGCTGCAAGATATCCAGAGCTTCAACGAGATCTACGGCACCACTAACAATCCGTGGGATCACGATCGCACGCCCGGCGGATCCTCCGGCGGATCAGCGGCGGCCCTGGCGTCCGGATTCTGCGCGCTGTCGATCGGCTCCGACCTCGCCGGTTCGCTGCGGACCCCCGCGCATTTCTGCGGCATCTATGCGCACAAGCCGACACTCGGACTGGCGGCAACCCGCGGCATGGCCGCGCCGCCGGCACCGCCATTGCCGGTCGACCTCGACCTCGCCGTCGTCGGTCCGATGGCGCGCACTGCCCGCGACCTCACGCTCCTGCTCGACGTCATGGCCGGGCCGGACCCGCTGACGCTCGGCAAGGCATACGACTTGACGCTGCCGCCCGCGCGCCACGAGCGGCTCGGCGACTTCCGGGTCCTGGTCGTCGACGAGCATCCGCTCATTGCGACCGGGTCCGCTGTGCGGGCGGGCGTGAACCGGGTGGCCGACGCGCTTGCCGACGGCGGCGCCCGCGTCGAACGGCACAGCCGGTTGCTGCCCGATCTGGCCGAAGCTGCGATGCTCTACACGCAATTGCTGTTCTCGGGCTCCGTTGCGCGTTTTCCCGTCGAAGCGTACGAGCAGTTGCAGACCCGCGCCGCCGGACTGAGCGCGGACGACCGGAGTCTCGATGCGGCGCGGCTGCGCGGCATGGTGTTCAGCCACCGCGACTGGATCGAGGTGAACAGTCGTCGTGAGCTCCACCGCCACGGCTGGCGGCAGCTCTTCGCCGAGTTCGACGCCGTGGTGTGTCCCATCACGCCCACTCCCGCGTTCCCGCACGACCACAACCCCGATCCGATGCAACGCCGGCTCGACATCGACGGCGTCGGGTACGCGTACTTCGACCAGCTCGTCTGGGCCGGTCTGGCCACCATGCCCGGCCTGCCCGCCACCGCAATACCAACGGGCCTGTCCCCCGAGGGTCTGCCGGTGGGAGTGCAGCTCATCGGGCCGATGTTCGAGGACCGCACCCCGCTGCGGCTGGCCGAACTGCTCGAACAGAAGATCGGCGGCTTCCAGGCACCGAAGTAGGGCGCACTACCTGGTATCCGTCGAGGACGAGGCGCGGATCACGACGAGACCCCCGAATGCGCGCAGTCGCCGACCGGAACGCGCATGTCACCCGCCTCCCGACCGCCACAACGCTGCGGCACAGCCGTCCCAGTGGAAGTTCACCACCTCCGACCCGGACAACCCTGGAGCTCGACTACGACGGACCGAGCCGGCTGCCGAGGCACGTTGGGCGGCCCAGGGATTCGGCCGTCCCGTGCCCTCCGTGCCCGTCGCGGCCGGAGGCCCCCGGACCGTCGTCGTGCTGCGGTCCTTGCCCGACCTGAACTTCTACTTGGGCCGCGCGCCGCCGTCGAAGGCGTGCACCGTTCCGTCGTCGCACCCCACGAACACCTGGGAGCCGGACGCCGCCAAGGAACCGGCCTGCTTGAGGGACCCGGTCCACAACCTCTTGCCGCTCGTCGGCTCCACGGCGTGGAGCCCGTCGTAATCGATGGCATAGAGCACTTCTCCGGCCGCCACGGGGGTGGTGGAGATGGTGGCGTCGAGCGGGATCGCCCATCCCGGATCGGTGGCTGGGGGACGGGATCTGGTGGTGGAAGCGCTGGGCCCGGTCCTCCCGCTTCCCGGCTCGTGGCCGGAACGCAGCAGCGCGGCGACACTCGTGGCCGCGGCGGCCACCGCTCCGGCTCCGAGCCCGAGCCGCAGGACCCTGCGGCGGGTGGGCGATTGGGGCCTCCCTGGCCGGGGGTGACCGGCCGCCGACCGGGCAGAGACGCAGGCGCCGTCTGGGTGGGCGGGGCGTGGGGACCACGGTCCACAGGCCGCACGGCCGTGCCTGCTTCGCGGGGCGGCTTGGGCAGGTCCGCAACGGTGGGTGTGGCGTTGGACGCGAGTGTCTCGGTGCGGGCTGGGACTGTGGTGTGGAGGGACTTGTGGAGGGTGTCGTGAACTTCGGCGGCGGTGGCAGGGCGGTCGGCCGGATCTTTGGCAAGGAGTCGTAGGACGAGGGTGTCGAGGGTGGTGGGGATGTCGGAGCGGTGGTGGCTGGGTGGAGTGGGCGGGGTGTTGAGGTGAGCGGTCATCATGGCGACGGGCCCGGTGGGCTGGAAAGGCGTGCGACCGGTGAGGAGTTCGTGCAGGACGCAGCCCAGCGCGTAGAGGTCGGACAGGGCCTCACCGGGGTGTTCGTTGAAGCGTTCCGGCGGCATGTAGGCGAGGGGGCCCATGACCTGGCTGGATTTGGTGGCGGAGGCCATGAAACGGGCGATGCCGAAGTCGAGGACTTTGATCTCACTGTCGGTGGTGAGCATGAGGTTGCCCGGTTTGAGGTCCCGGTGGACAACATCGGCGGCGTGGGCGGCGGCCAGGGCCGCGGCGGATTGCGCGGCCCAGTCCGCCGCCCGGTGGATGGGTGGTGGACCGTCTCGTCGCAGGAGTGCGGCAAGGTCGTGTCCGGCGATGTACTCCATGACGAGACAGAGGGTTCCGTCGGCAGGGTCTTCACCCATGTCGAAGACCGTGACCACGCTGCGGTGGTTGAGCCGGCCGACGGTGCGTGCTTCACGGAAGAAGAGCTCCGCACCGCTGCTTTCGCCTTGCTGATGGGAGAGGAGTTTGGCTGCGACGCGGCGTCCGATGACACGGTCGCGGCCTTCCCAGACCTCACCCATGCCACCACGGCCCACGAGCGACGCCAGTTCGTGTCGGCCCGCAAGTACCCGATCAATCATGCTTCCCCCGTCACCTGCCCTCGCACACCAGAGCCCCTTGATCCCACCGTTGAACCGCAACCCGCTCACCGTTCTCCGACGGCCGGGACTCCATAGCGACCGGTGCAACTCCTGATCAAGGAACATGCATCGATGACCAGCGACAACGTGGCCAGGGCCGGGCCCGTCCGGGCGGATGATCCTCAGCCCGGCGACGAGGCGGACGAGTTGGCCGCGCAGGCACGGGGGCGTGCAAGCGTTGCCGGTGGTCTGTGAAGTTGCGGGTGATCGAGCCGGAGAGCGCGCTCGGACGGCGCAGCATCAAGGCGTGCGTGCGGTACGTGAGCAGTGCGGTGCGGTGCGGAAATGGCCCCCACGACCATCCTCATGGCCGCCGCAGGTGGGCCGTCGCAGGGCTGAGCCGTTCACGAGCGACCTTCTGCATGCGCTTCGGCGGTATCGACTGGACAAGGCCGGGAATAGCCTCGGAGTGCCGAGCTGTCTCGGCGAACCGATGGGTAATCATCAGAGCGGCGATAGCGGGGGCGGACATGTGGCTGAACGTGTCGAACGAGGAACTTCCCGCGCAGGAGCGGTTGCCCTTCTGGGCCGACATGCTCTCCCGCGAACCGGTCCCTCTCACCGTGACCAGCGCAAGAGCCGGTGCCGACTTCCCCGCAAGGGGCTGCCTGCTGGACCTCGGTCTCGTACGGGTGGCCGTGTTCGACAGCCCACCTGCGCATCTCAAACGCACCTGGGCCGACGTCCGGCAGGCCGGCCCGGCAACGTACCAGCCACCATGTCAGGGACGGGGCACTGGGCTCTGCCACCGGGCAGAGCCCAGCTCGTCCTCACCCGTCGCAGTTGCCAACCTTCCATGGCAGAGGGAGAGTGTGCTGCCGGCGGCACACGATCGCAATGTCATGGCGTGCAAGAGCGTTGGAGGCACGCCCATGAGTAGTCCTCTCCTGCAGTTCCTTCTGCGCGTGACCGTCCATCCCTGGACTTTGCGTTCGTAGTGGCGGTGCAGGCGGAGGCATCCGGCGAGCCAGGACGCCGTCCGCTCCACGGCCCAGCGGTGGCAACCCAGCCGTGCGGAGGAGCCGGTGCCCTTGCGGGCGATGGGGTGACGGATGCCCCTCCTGCACACCCGTCGCTGGCGGGGTGTGCGGGGTCGAGTCCGCAGCGGTCAGCGAAGGGCCGGCCCGGGGACGTGATCGAGGACGAAGGGGCTACGCATGGGTCACGGGGCACCTGCCACATACGCCATACGCTTCACGACGAAGGCCAACTCGACTTAAAATCAGATGACTTGCACAACCTGGGAGAGTGAGGGACCCGCATGGAGATTGTCGTCCTGGCGTTGTGCGCCCTGGCCGTGTACGGACTTTTCCTGAAGACCCGGACCGTGCTCCACGCCTGGCGGCTCCCCGCCCTGTCCATCAGCATGGATCGGCTGGACATCTACCAGAAGCAGGCGTTCCAGGAGATCTGTCGAAGATCCCCGAGCCTCGGCACCCGAGTCCGCCTGGCACCGTACTTCGACGAGCAGCAGTGGAACCGCGCCGACGCCATGCTCGTCCTCGCCGAACCCGTCAAACACAAACTCGTGCGTATCGAGGGGTGGAAGTTCGGTTCCTACGCCCTCACCCGGAAAGGCTGGGTCGAGTACCGGAAGCACTTCATGTGGACAGGGATCAGTGACGAATCCATGCATATAACAGCCTCTGAAGGCGGCCTCGCGGCGGTCAACGTCAACAGCCCTCATGGGGTGGCCCAGAGCAGCGGGCGTGACAGCAGCGCCGACCTGTCCGGCATCTCGTACCACCAGCTGGCCACCGCCCTCAGGGCCGACTCGGAGAGTGCCCCGCCCGAGGAGGCGGTCAGGGCGCGGGAGTATGCCGAAGACCTGACGGACGCGGCCGGTGCGCAGGACACCGACCGGGCCAGCCGCGTCCTCGGCCGCGTCAATACCTTTCTCGCAACTGCGAGTTCCGCCTTCAACCTGACCAGAGACCTGCTGCCGCCCGGCAATTGAAACCGGATGCATCGCGCGCGGCTCGGCTACCGCCCCGGGCCCGACGCTCCCAGCGCGTCCGGGCGGAGGCGGCCAGGATGTCGTGTAGACGGCTGGTGCGGCCATCGCTGCCTTGTGTCTGTTCACGGTCGCCCAGTGGCTGTGGCATCTGCCGCACGCCGCTGTCCAGCTGTGCGTGGTCGCGGTCGCCGTGGTGCTCTTACCGTTGCGGAGGCGCCGGCCCGGGGCCGTGCTCCTGGTGCTCGCCGTCCTTGCCGGGGCGGCGCCCGTCGTCGGCCCGGTGACGGCGGCCGCCGCGTACGCAGGAGCGCTCACACGGTGCGGCCACGCCACCGGATCCGGCTGCTCGGCGGTGCGAGCCTGCTGATCACGGCATCCGCGACCACGACCGGCGCTACGCTCGGCCCCGGCTCGGCCGTTCACGGTTTGGAGCTCGGGTTGGTTCTGGCGGCGACCGCCGTGGTCGTGCCCTGCCTGGTCGGGACGGTGTACGGGCAGCAGGCCCGATTGCTGCGGGCACTGCGCGAACGCGGCGACGCAGCCGAACGGGGCGGCCCCGGCCTCGATGCGTGCCCGGCGCGGGTGCACGTGTGGTGCACCGGGTCGTGCGGGAGGCTCTGACGAACGTGCACCGGTACGCAATGGCCGCCCATGTCACCGTACGGGTCGAGCAGGACGACCGGAACGTGCGGGTGCAGTCCGCAACAGTGCGTCCCCCGCTTCGGCCGGCACACCGCCCGAGGCCGGAACGGGGCGCGGCCTGACGGGCCCGCGCGAGCGGGTCGAGCTGTCTCCCTCCCCTGGGGCACCCTCGCCCTCGTGGTCCTGCTCTCCCTCGCCTTCGGCGCGCTCGCGGCCGCCCTGCCCGCCCGGCGGGCCGCCGCACTCAGCCCGCAGGAAGCGGTCGCGCAGACGTAGGAAGGCAGACCGCACCCGACACCTCCACCGCAAGTGCGGGAGGGGCGAGACTCGTTCGCCCCTCCCGCACGATTTGACCGAGGTGTCTGCGTACAGGGGTACGCCAACAGCGCGACGCCAAGGCCGGGTTCGTCCCCTACGCGGACCATTGCATCGCGAGTGTGCAGCAGGCCGAACCGGCTCCCACCCGCCTCTCACGCAACCATGGCCAATGGCTTGCGGGCGGGGGCATCTCCCCCACGCGCTCGACCTGCTGACGCTCTCATGCCGTCCAACGGGAGCGTGACGGCCCTGCCCCGTCATGGATGGAAATTCCCATGCACCAAACAGTTTGGCGGTGCCCGATCAGAGAGACGGGATCGGAACCGTGGGCAGGAAGGCGCCCGGCCCGGAGCGGGACTACCGGACGTCGAGGAGGGCTACGGCCTCGGCGAAGTCGGCATGAGCGGGCTCAAAGGTCCGCGCGGCAACGAGGAACATCGAGCGGTCGGTCAAGGCCCGGGCGAGGCGTGCAGGGTCGTCGGGCAGACGGCGGGCGAGAGCCACGCTTTCATCGAAGTACGGCCTGAACCGCTCCTCGAACCGGTAGGGGCGGTTTCCCTCACGGAGGGCCGCGCGGATGCTGATTCTGCGCTGGACGTCGACCAGTTCAGGCAGTCGGCCGGCCTCGCGCAGTCCCGCCGCCTCCGTTTCGAGCTCTGACAGAGTGCCGAGAAAGGCATCCCGCGTGTCGCTCGACCATCCGAGGTCGGTGCCGAACGGCGGCATTGGGGACTCAACGCTCGCAGCTGGTTCGTCGCCCCGCCCCGAGAGGGCGAACAGGGTGACCCACCACGCGAGGATGCAGCTCCAGTCCTTCGGCTCGCCCGTCGTCGCCAGCTCCTCAAGGACGGTCAGGGCCTCCCGCCGGGTGTCCGCGGCGTCCGCTCCGTGCCCGGCGGCCTCGCGCATCCGGGAGAGGTGAACCAGCTCCCAGGTGAGTATGGCCAGCGCCGTGCGCTGGCCGACGACCTCGCGCCGGGTCTCGTCAAGGAGCTCGCGGAAGACGGCTGATGCCGCGTCGTGCAGGCCGGCGCCCTCCAGGTTCGCCGCCCACTCGACCATGTTCCAGAAGGAGTGTTCCGATATGCCGTTACGGACTGCCTTCTCGTTGAGCTCTGCGGCCTCTCGAAAGCGCCCCTCCTCGGCCAGGATTCTCGCCAGCTGCCCACTCTTTCCAGCCTCGGCCATTTCCTCGCAGGCCGCGCGTCCCTCTGCTCGGCGTCCGAGGGCGAACAGGGCCGACTGGTAGACGTTCAGCGCCCTGCACAGCCTTTCTGCCCGCGCTGGCACCCCGGCCTCGATCCTCCGGCCGGCCTCGACCGCCTCGGCGGCCAGCACCAGGTCCACCTCCGGGTCCCGGTTGCGATAGCTCATCGAGAGGAGCGCGTCGACCAGCTTCGGGAGATACGCCTTCGGGCTCACCTCCGCCAGAACCCGGTACGCGTGGACCTGTTCGAGCAGGCTCAGTCGGCCGGAACCCAGCAGCAGCACTCGCGCCCGCAGCACTGCGTCGTGATCGATCTTCCCCATGTTCCCCCTGTCTCCGGGTGATGCACGAAGGAGATTCTGGGAGTCAGGGAGCGGATCGGACAAGGCTCGCGAACTGTGCGTTCCGTCCTACGAAAAACGCCGCTGACCTGTCATGATGGACATGCTCTTGCAGTAGTCCGCCGGATACATGGCCGAAAGGGCGGGGAACCCGATCACCGGCGGGTCGAGAATCTCTGAGGCGATCGACAGCTACGACATCCTGATCGTGCACGTCGACCAGCAGGGTCTCTTCGGCGGTCACCGGCAGGGAACCAGCGGCCTCGCCGGCATCTTTGACGGAGAGCAGAACAAGCTCGTCGTCCATGCACCGGCCTGACGGGCCCTTCGAACACCTTGCTCAGCGCCGGGTTCGGATGAGGATGGCAGCACGGTGCAAAGCTGCCTGGCAAGCGATGGCAAGCTTGTCCGCCGGCACAGCAAGACCGCACCACTGCATACGTCGAGCGATGCACCGCTCGACGGCATTGCGCTCCTTGTACGTCTCAGCGTCGAAACCGGGCAGGCGGCCTCCCCCGCGCCCTCGCCACGGACGGTGGCTGATCTGGTCGGCGGGATGCGGGATGTGGGATGCGGGATGACAGCACGGAGGCTCCCCAGCCGTGACAAGCTACTGACCGCTTGTGGGGCACAGCACCCGTCCCGCTGTGCCCCACCGGTCCCACGTTGTGTTCGGAAGGAGAAGGAGAAATCGGCAATGACCGAAAGTCTCGCATGGGTCGCCGATGCCTGGCAGAGCGCGAACCTGAGCGCCTCCGACCTGTACATCACCTGCGCCCTCGGCCTCAGCCCTCAACAGCTGGCCGAACGCATGGCCGACCATGAACCTGTCGAGGTCGGACCTTCCCTCACCGTCCAGGAAGCATCCCGCATGGTCGACCTCACACAGACCTACTGCGTCGGCCGCATCGGCCGAAGCGGCGACTGGTCATTCATCGTGGAGTGTGGAGGCAGCGAAGGCTGGTCCCTCGACCCGGCAGTGTCCCGCGGCGGCGCCGAAATACTGATACTCGACCCACGGCCGGACGATCCGCCCTCCTTCTTCAGGTACCTCGTCGACGGTGAGCTGCGACTGCACTTCGAGTTGGGCTTCGGCTACGACCCCGCCGGAACCCAGCCTGACCTGCTGCGCCCAGCGCTGGAAGCGGCCGGAGTCATCCCGCAGGAAGACCGCGTCGATGTCCTGCTCGGCAAGGACGAGGAGCTGTCGCCTCTCGAAGAGAAGCGTCGAGTGTTGGAGGTCGCCGGTGAGCACTTCGGGCTGTCACTACCCCGGAAGGTGATCAAGCACGGGCGCCTTCCTGCAGTGGTCACCCGCACGTCACCTCCGTCGTCCTGGTGACCACGAGCCTACGAAGTGCTGCTGCGCCGGAACGGTTCGCTCCCCGGCTCTCCTTGCACCGACCACCGGCGTTCCGCCTCGCCGGCCGGCCCATCCGAACCCCGAGCGGTTGCTCGCACTCGCCTCCTCCAACGCTCAAGACACGCACGGTGCCCTTCGGGATATCCGGTCGCACCACCGGATGCATCGGAACCACCCTGACATCCTTTCAGCAGCAGTGTCTGTCCTGTATGTCCGGCACTTTGGGCAGAAGTTGGAGGTCGATGGGTTCGGAGATGTCCACGCGACGAGCTTCGAAGCCATTGATTGGGTTCGGGAGGCGCCGATTACGTACGTTCGTCGTCGGCGAAGGAGGGTCGCAAATCCACGACCTTTCCTGCGAGGGTGTATCCATGAACACGACACCGGATGGACGGCCTGTCCCACCTGCACATGCCGACGAGCGCGCCATGCTGGAAGCGTGGCTGGACTTTCACCGTGCGACTCTCGCCCTGAAGTGTTCCGGCCTGAAAGACGATCAGTTGCGACTGGCCTCTGCGGCACCGTCGTCGATGACACTGCTCGGCCTCGTCCAGCACCTGGCCGAGGTGGAACGCAACTGGTTCCAGCGTGTATTCGCGGGCCAGGACCTGTCACCGGTCTTCGGGCAGAACAATGGCGACGGCTTCGCCCTTCGACCGGACCGGGGACTGGACGAGGTGATGGCCGTCTGGCAGGCGGAGGTCGCCCGTGGCCGTGAACTGATCGCCGATGCGTCGCTGGACGACTCCGGTCGCCTTTCCGAACAGGAATCGGGTCACGTCGGTGACCAGGGAGTCTCGCTGCGCTGGATCATGGTGCACATGATCGAGGAATACGCACGTCACAACGGTCATGCCGATCTCATCCGCGAGCGCATCGACGGGGATACCGGCGCGTGAGAGACGCACTGGCGCGGCCACAAGGCCGCGCAAGCGGCCGCCTCTCCCTCCAAACTGGTGGCAGCCGTCGGGCCGTCAGCTACTGATCCCCGGCATCTCCTGCCGAGAGAGGAGAGCATTCCGCAGCGATAACGAAGCGACAGCAGCCGTACCAGGTATGCGTTGTATGCGTTCTGTCTGGCAATCAGCCGTGGACGGAGGGTGCCACCTGCCTCCCAGGACACGTTCGGTCTCCTCGGCAGGGCCGCTGAGGTAGCTGAGGGCCGGTACGCCCCGCGGATCGGTACGTCCTGACCGCCTGACCTACCGCATCTCCGAAATCGCGATCGGCCGTATCAAGGGCAACGTCCTCGGCCGGGAGACCTGGCGACCGGGAGACCCACGGTCCACCTGCTCGTCGTTCCTGCATTTCAGCTGGACGTCCTGTGAAAGGTCCTGTAGGTCCTGCGGTGCGCGCGGGACGGCGTAGCGGGCGCCGCTGGGGTTCCGGAGCTGATCGAGGGTTTGGGCGGATGCTTCGCGTCTTCTCGGACTGCCGCAGCCTTCATCGCGGACGTTGAGTAGGTACTGACGTTCCTCCCCCTCGGCACCCCGGCCGTCCGGGACCTCACCACCGCGGTACGGAGGACCGCCGATGTCACCCCCCTGATCCGCTGCCAGGTGGCGCAGGACATGGTCTGAGGTGTACCGGCCGGGCCGCTGAAAGAGGCCGGCGGGTTGTGTCATCGCTGCTCTCCGGCAGGCTTCTGCCCTCCCATTCTGCTGGTCGCGGCTCTTCTGGATCTCGCCTGTCCGTGCCGGCCTGGGCCGCCGCGGGCGGCCTGCCCAACTCACGGATGGGGGCAGCGTGGGAGACTTTGCAATTGTGCTCTGCCAGGGAGACATTCTGCTGGTGACGTGCGACCCGGTGCAGCCGAACGCGAGCCGGCGAGGGGGACGAGTCACATCATTGGCCCGGTCTCCGCCGTGCGGGGGGCGAATGTCTGTCAGTATCGGCGGCCCGAATCGAGATACCAGAGGTGGCCGCGGCGGGTGCTACCGGCGCCGAGTTACGCCGGACCGCCGAACACCAAGGCCCCCGCACATGACACAAGGAAAAATCCTTCACGCGCAGCCATACAAGCCTCAACGACCAGCACGTCCAGCCGTAATGACAGGCGAGCCTTCCCGGGCCGCCCCGCTCCCGCTCGCTTATCAGCGCATCCCGAGTTGGCCGGGGTCCGCCCGTCACTGCCCGCGAGCCTCCCCAGCCCCGGCCCACTGTCACGACGCCCCACTGCGGCTCCCCGTACGACTCCCCACCCGTGCGGGTGACACCTTCCGGGCAGCAACGATTCTTCCGGTGCCGGGCCCGGAGCCTGATCGGCACGATTCGTCATCTGCGCCGAACCGCGCTCCTCACAGCCGTTTCGGCTCTCGCCGGGATCGCGCCGACCGCCGCACCCGCCACCGCTGCCGCGGTCCCCTCCCACACCTCGCCCGTCAGGCCCCCGCCGGCCAGGTTCCATCCCTGCGCGAGCTCCCCGAACCGCCGGACGCGGTGCCCGTGAGCTGCGCCGTGCCAGAAAACTGAGCCGGGTGGACATCGGTAAGGAACATCACCACTGCGTGGTGGTTGGTCCAGAAGGCGAACGGTTGTTGTCCCGTCGGGTGCTGAACGACGAGCCAGCGTTGCTGGAACTGATCCGGGACGTCCTGGCGCTCTCGCAGGACGCGCTGTGGGCGGTCGACATCAACCACGGCGGAGCTGCCCTGCTGATCGGCCTGCTGTCCCTCACACGACCCTGATCCGCAGCCTGACCGGCACGGGTCCCATGCTCGGCGCCGAGTTCATCGCCGCGACCGGCGGCGACCTCGATACCTTCGGCACGGCCGACCGCCTCGCCACGTTCGCCGACCTGGCGCCAGTCCCACGAGACTCCGTCCGCGTCAGCGGCAACATGCGCTGGCCTCACCGCTACCACCGCGGCTTGCTCAGAGCCTTCTACATGTCCACCATGGCCGGCATCAGGTTCTGCCCCGTCTCGCGCTCCTACTGCTACCGCTAGCACGCCGAGGGCAAGAACCACAAGCAAGCCGTGCTCTCCCTCGACCGCCGTCGAGACAACGCCAACGTCCTCTGGACCAGGATTCGTTACGGATCGCGCTATCAGTCGTCACAACGTGTCATGACATCGGCTTGACAACGACACTGGAAGCTCCGGGAACTCGGCGCCTGCACGGTCTACCGGCTCGCGGAGCAAGCTCGGGCGGCGGGCGGGGCGACGGCACCGATGGTCGGCCGTACACCCACAGGCGGACGGCACGTCTCGCAGAGTGCTGCCCAGATCCGTTCCCGGCCGGGGATCTGCCCGAGCTGAGAGAACAGGACCAGCGGGGGAAAACCGATATCGAGGCCGGCACCAGGCAAAAGCAGGCGGCCTCGCTGTCCGAACCTCTCCCCGCCCGTCGGCCAGCATCCCCTGACGGTACGGCCACATCCCCCGACTTCGTCAGGACCGTTCCCGACACCGGCGTCTCCTGGATCGGGCCGACCACTGCTTCACCGTCCTGCTGCGACACGACGGTGGTGTAGGTATCTCGCCCCGCACGATTGAGCAACGCCTCATGTTGCACGGGTACGGCTACTCATGCGGCACACAACATCGGCGCCTACCGTCACATGCATGTTCAAGAGCCCTGTACGCAGAACACGAGTCTCCGGGCGGTCCGTCCTGTACGCCGTTTGGGGACTTGTGACGGCAACGCTGCTGGCTGCCGCCGTGGTGGCGGGGAACGCCGTCTGGAACGGCGCCGCGTACCCTTCGGCCGACCCCGACGCGGTCGCGCGACGGCTCAAGGCACAGTCCGTCGAGGTGTACGACGGCTTCGCTCTGTCTGAGAAGTACGCAGCAGGCACCAGCAGGTTCGACACCAGCGCCTGCTACTACCGCGGGCTGAGGAGCATCACCCACATCGACAGAGCACGAAGCGACGTCCGTAGCTTCGGACTCGACTGGAGCATACCCGGCGTCCCTGAAGCCACAGCCCGGGACGCGCAGCTGCGCGTGCGCCGGCAACTGGAACAGAAGGGCTGGAAACTCACCCTTGAAGGCGACCGCGCAGGCGCGCACTTCCGCGAACTTGGCTTCCGATTCGAGGACCCGGAAGGCGTCGACCAGATCGATGTGCGGTGGAACGACTCGACCACAACCCTGTTCATCAGCGTCTACGCGCCCTGTGGGCAGGTTCCCGACAGTTTCGTGGACTACGGCTGGGGCGAGGCGGACTGGCATCCTAAAAAGTAACCCACCGGGATCTGATGAGAGGCCCTCCACCCTTGAGGACGGGAAGCGATTCACCCCGGCCGAATCGACGGGTTGGGCGTCCAACTTCAAGCGGCAGCAACGGCCGACCGGCGCGCCCGAGTTTCGGGGCAGGAGTTGTCCGCTTAGGGTACGCCGCACCGTCCGCTACAGCGACGGTTCGACCGCGGACGCTGAATTCCCCCATCGCAAGCAGGCCCTGGCGGCGGCGGAGAAGGCGACAGAGCCCAGGTGACGCTCTTTGAACGTGGGATCGGGGCAACATGACGAAGCCCTTCCCTGGTGCAGGGAAGGGCTTCGCGAGTGAGCGCTGGGCAGGCCTTGCACCTGCATTTCCCCACGGGAAGCGGGGCGTCTTTCCTTGGACCACCAACGCAGCGTCAGCCACCGCAAGTTCAGGTGAACTGTCAAGATCAATCATAGCTCATACAAGCCGTCGGCCGGACACTGTGCTGCACCTCCGGCGCAAGCCCCTCGGAGACGGGCTGCTCCTGGCGGCGGGCCTGCTGCGGGACCACCGGCCCAGACGCGCGGCAGGTTCCGGGCATCGACCGGGACACACACCGCGCCGGACTGCGCGCCCTTGGTCTGACGCTCTCCGAGCGTTGGCCTGCCCCGCACGAGCAGCAGCCCGAACCTGACCGGCTGAAGGACCTCAGCTTCGTCCAGCGGTACCAACCCATCGCGGAGCGTCTGAATGGAGACGCCCGCGCGGCGGACACCACGGTTCAGGACGTGGTGCAGTACGCCTGGATGAAAAGCTCCTGGGGCCTGTCGGTGTGGTTCTTGGCGTGCACCCCCCAGCCGGTGGGCTCGGGCAGGCCGCGGTTGGTGTTGATGGCGACGCCGGGCGTGGGCGGCACTCCGGCGGCGGAGCCAGGTGCGTGTGCGCCGCCGCCGGTGATGCGCTGGCCTGGCAGGCAGACCGCGGTCACGTGGTTCTGCTCACGGGGCGCGAGCACGATGCTGGTCTGCCGGATCGTCACCGGGACGGTCGTACAGACGACGAAGGCGCTCGCGCTGTGCACGGGGCCGTCGTTGTTGGCCAGGTCGACCCGCCATCGGCCGTTCGTGTCGACGTCCATCCTGCTGGCGGAGAGGAAGGGCTCGTCGGTGACGAAGCCGCCGCCGGAGGGCCGCCGTCCGGCGGGTCAGTCAGCGAAGCCCGTCGCGGTCCCGGCACCGGGCACGGAGACCCGGGTGCCCGTGATCCGGGTGTGCGTCGCGGCGGTGCAGACCGCGTAGGCGGCGGCCTCCTTCGGGGTGTCGGTGATGTTGCTGACCTTGATGGCCCAGGCGTTGCCGGACGCCGCCGAGCTGGAGATGAAGGACCCCTGGCCCGTCGTCCCGCCGCCACCACCGCTGGGCACGGTGCCCGAAGGACAGGGGACAAAGTCGTCGACGGTTCCCTTGGCGGGGACGGCTACGATCGGGCCCGTCACGCCCTGGTGGTCGAGAGGGAGCCTGAGCAGTGGCATCCCTCCCCCCGGGCCGCTCCTGGGGTGGTGGCGCGGCAGCGGTACCGGCGAGCGCGAGGACCGCGGCGGACAGCAGGGCTACGAGTGGGGCACGGGCGGCCATGAAACCTCCGATGTGAGGGACGTTCGGGAGCCAGATCATCCCCGCCCGCGGCCCTTCGTGAGCCCCTGCCTGACGTACAAGCACCCGCCCGGCGCGGGCAGGATTGAATATTCGCTTCCCAACGGCCGACGCGCCCCCATACGCCGGACAGGCCTCGGCTGCAGCGGCTGCCGACACGTGCAGACTGCCAACTGCCGCAGTCCGCTGCCGACGTCGTGAACCGGCTCAGTCGCGAGTCGTCATCAACGCGGAGGTGGACACTGCCGCCGTCCCGCGGATGGCCAGAAGCTTGCCGACGAAGCGTCGGAAGCGCCACAGAGATCGCCAAGGGTGTGTCTCCCTGATGGGCCGGGTCCACGATCGCTGCGACTGCCAACAATCTGGATGGCCGCGCCCTGCGAGCTCGTGCACTGCTGGCGATGGCGGGCTCAGGGCTCCCTGATGGCAGGGTGTCCTCTCAGCCGGTGAATCCAGGGGTCCCCAGCGAACGAGCGAAATCAGCGAGCGTCCGGAAGTCGTCCTCGCGTAGTCCGATTCGCGGGTTGACGTGGTGCAGAAGCCCAGGAGCACGGTGGTGGGCGGTTACGTAGGCCTCGTCGAGGTCGCTCTGCTCGTCGTCCACCCAGGCGAAGGGACGGCCATTGGCGTAGCGCACGAGGGGCACGGTCTTCCAGTGGACCCCGTCCGGGCGCTCCTGGAACAGGGCGTCGCCGAAGTCGACGAAGGGGAGTTCGGGAAGGCCGAGCACCGGGGCGATCCACCGATTGGCGTCGTCCATCCATGTGGTGGCCCAGCACAACTCGTAGTCGAGCCCGAGCAGGGCTCGCCCGTGCTCAGGGTTGAGCCAGACCCTCAGGGGCCGCCGCCGGACCGGGAGTCCTCCGTCTTCCATGAGGGTCCCGCTGCCCCGCGGCACCCTGAGTGTGGTGTAGCCGTCCGGGCGCTTCTGTGGCTTGGCCGCGTAGGGGTTGAGCGGCCCGTCCACATCGAGGAACAGCAGTGGTCGGTTCACGGTCTCACCTTTGCTCAGTATCGGCTGTGTCGTGGAAGTCTGGTTGCAACGATCGTCTCGGCGCTGCGGCGATCTGATGTGGTGATCCCGGTACAGCTGGTGCGATCACGGCGTCGGCGCCGTCCTGGATATCGCCGTACATCGATCCGGATTGGTGCTCAGGGCGGCGTCCCGATGTCCTGCCGTCCGGTCGTCAGTTGTCCGATCGGGAACCGTAAGGTGCGGCTGGACAGATCAATCGAGGACGGTTGGGCAGGCACGCGAGGCTCCTGGTGGAAGTGGGTGCAATCGGTCGAGAGACCGTCCAGCAGGAGCTTCTTCGTTGCGCAGGAGTGTCCAACTCGTGGTGAGCTCTGCGAGGTCGGGAAGGCTGCTCACTGTCCCCGCCGGTCATCCGTTCAGGATCACTGGTAAGTGGCTGGAACCGTGCTTCCGTGAGGCTGCAGACGTCAACCGGCAGGCGTCGGTGGCGTGGTGCTCCCCTGCTGCTTCAGGACCGTCGCCCGCCGAACTCCCAGTGGTGCACCTCGATTTCGGCGTACGCGTCCGGGGCAAGGACGGCGCGTGCCGTGTCCGGGTTCGGAGCACTGAGCAGCACCGCAGTGCCCAGCCAGGTGTCACCGTCGTCGGACAGCAGCGGCCCGAACGCAATCAGTTCGTCCCGGTCGGGCGGCAGGACGAGATCGGCGGGCTGACCCGAGCCGAGGCCGAGTACCAGGTACCTGTTGTCACCGGTCGGGCCGCCCGGGAAGTCCCACATGGTCCGTCCGAGCATGTTGCGCCACCGGCGCAGCAGCACATCACGGTACGCGCCGGCCTGGTAGTTGGGCTCATTGAAGGCGAACGCGCGGGCAGCGACGTGATCCGACAGGTCGACGATGTGCACGCTGCCGATGGGCGTTTCGCCGTCGGCGGCAAAACCCGGGCCGCGAGCGATCATCTCCTTGGCGTACTGGTCCATGTACGACCAGTGCTCTTGCAGCAGCTCGTTGCGCAGGGCGAGGGAGTCGGGCCGGTCGCGGTGGTAGCAGAAGAACTCCATGCCCATGACCTTCTCCGACGTACGGCCGCATCACAACAGGCTTTCACAACGATGCACAGCGCCGCCTGCGGTGCACGCCAAGGCGCCGCGCCTGGACCGAGCCCTGAGGAAGATTGCCAGGCAGTGCGGAGAGGTGGTGGTCCTGACAACCGCTGACGGATGGCTCGTAGGCGAGAGGAGGTTCCGGCTCAAGTCGCAGAGTGCGGGCTCACGCAGTCAGCTCGGGCCGAGTGGGTGGGTGGCAGGGCCCGGACGTGGTCGGGTGAGAGGTGCAGCTCATACGGCAGGCAGCAGTCGGAGCAGAGGGTCGCGACCAGTGTTCCGCAGGCGCAGACCTGGTTCATTCCCCCATCAGGAGTCGCCCCGCAGCATGCGGCGGAGGCGTGCCGCGTCGTCAGCCCATGGGAGTCATCCGGGTTTACGACGATATTGCCTCGCGGCCCCTGGGAGACCGACGGCTGCCCGTCGGTGTTGTGGAGAGTCCCACGGCGTGGCATCACAGGGCCGGGCGCCTCGGCAACGACGAGAGGCGGGCCGTACGGCTCCGTCTCGATCGCGTAGCAGCCCGACGGCACAGTTGCCGGCGATGGCCCCATTTCCTCCGCCTCCCACCACGCGTGGTAGGGAGCCCCGGGCACTGTCGGCAATCGCTTCAGCGGGCCGGTAAGCGCAGCGCCGCAGGCGGCGCACGCGAACACGGTCATCTCCGGCGCGGCCCCGTCGACCATGACGGAGTCAGGTACGGCGGCCTGCTCGCTGCCCGGTCGGACACCGGTCCCATCCTGATGACGCTGATCTTCCATGGCGGAACCGTACTGACACGCGCTGATCTCCAGCAGTCGCCTCTGCCGAACCCTGACGGACGGTCTACTGCGCGGACTGCCGCGCTCGACCGGAGTGAGCAGCCCGGGAGTCCATCACGCCGGCCCGTCGACCCGCGACTTCAAGTTGGCGAAGGCTCACTGAATGTGTGCCGGAACCATTTCTCGTGAACACTCCCGAGCCCGTCGCTCCACGTCTGCTGCCCGAAGTGCTGGACGAACGCTGCTGCTGAAGTGAACGAAATCAGCGGCTCGTACGGTCGGACCTGGGTGCCCTGACAGGACGGCGCTCATGGGCCGTCCCACTCGGGTGTGCCCGGATGCCGCCGGGCAGCGGCGTCACGCGCTCAGTGCCGCCTCCACCTCCGCGAGCTCCTTCTCCGGGTCGACCGTCCGGGACAGTACGTCCAGGTCGTCCCGGCTGTAGCGGGCGCTCACATCGTCGTCCCAGCGTGCGGCGGCGGTACGCAGCGGCTCGGTGGCTTCGGCGAGGCGGCCCAGCCGGTGCAGGACGAGTCCGTAGTATCCGGCGGCCTCCGTCCTGTACGCGGAGTCGCCGCCTTGTTCCCAGGCCATCCGGAGAAACGGCTCCGCCTCGGCGTACGCGCCGCGCTGGGCCTTCAGTTTGCCCGCGAGCATGCTGTTCAGCGGGGACCCGTCACCGGCCGCACGCACATACCAGCGCTCGGCTTCCTGGTAGTCCCGGTGGTGCTCGGAGAGCCACCCCATCTGGTTGCACGCGTCATCGTGGCCTGCCTCGGCGGCCGTCCGGTACCACTGGTCGCGCAGCGCGGGCCTGCGCAGAGCGCCGTACAACTCCGCGAGATCGTAAGCCGCCTGTGGGTCCCCGGCCAGCGCGGCGGGTTCGATCCAGCGGACCAGGTGGCGGTCGTCCGCGCCACCCCAGTCGCCGAGGATCTTCCCGTACGCGTACGAGGCGTGCACGTCGCCCGCTTCGGCCCGCTCGCGCAGCCCTGGCAGCCGGCGCAGGTCTTTGCCGGGGGCGACGGCGCCGCTCGCCCGGATCGCGGCGATCCGGGCGAGTTGCTCGACGACGTCCTCGTCGTCCTCGCCGACCTCCCGGAACCAACGTTCGGCCTCCTCGTACCGGCGCTGCCGCTTGCACAGGATCCCGAGGTTCCACTGGGCCGACTGATGCCCGCGGTCGGCCGCGAGACCGTACCAGTGCCCGGCTTCGCCGAGGTCGCCGCGCCGCTCGTGCAGGATGCCGAGTACGTACGCGGCGCCTGCGTAGCCCTCCTCGTGGGCTTGGAGCAGCAGGCTGCGGGCCGCGGGCCAGGACGCCTCGCCGCCGGTCTCCGTCAGGAACACGGCGTGGTCCACGCGGGCGGAGGCGCTGAGAGCGGAGGCCCTGCGGTAGTAACCGGCGGCCTCGGCCGTCAGGCCCGGGTATTCGCGGAAGCGCTGTTCCAGGGCGAAGAGCGGCTTCAGCGCCTCTGCGGCGGCGGCCCCGTCCCCGGCGGCCTCGGCGGCATCGAGCCCCGCCGCAACGCGGTCGAAGTCCTCTCGGACCGACTCGAAGAGCTGCGCCCAGCGAAAGACCGCGATGTCGCCCAGTTCGATGTCGCTCATCAGGAACTTCGCCGCCTCGTCGAGTCTCCCCTCGGCCGCGAGCAGCTTGCCGAGCTCGATCTTGCAGTCGAGGTTGCGCCCTTCCTCCCAGCCACGGCGGAACCAATCGGCCGCCTCCGGATCACCATCCTCTCGGAGCAGTACGCCGAGTCCGTAGGCGCACCCGGCATGCCGTTCGGCAACGGCACGGTAGAGCGCGGCCGCGGCCTGCCGATCACCGCGGATCTTGCGGTACCGCGCAAGGGTGTAATGCGAGAAGGCGTCGCCGGCCGCCACGGCCTGCTCCCAGTACGGGATGCCTTCGTCCACGTGCTTGCGCAGCACGAAGAAGTCGGTGTGCCTGCGGGAGGTCTTGGTGTCACCCGCGCGGGCGGCGGCGACGAGCGCCTCGCCGTGGGCCTGTATGTCCTGCGTCATGATCGCATCGTGCCAGGTGGCGCCAACGACCTGCCAGTTGGCGGCTGTTGCCCTCCGGCAGGGCCGGTGAGCCGGAGACCGCCTCGGCACCAAGGGCTACCGGCCACGCTTTTGGTCGGCCAACTCGCTCCTGCGGAGGCCGGGCCAGGGCGAGGTGCCGCCGGTGATTCCGGCAACCGGCAACTGCACGCATGGGTGACCGCCCGCGAGGCGATGCCGGGGCTGGACTTCGGCTCCCCCACGGCCGGGCCGGGCCTGGCCGAACAGGCCCGCCGCGTCGCCGGAACCTCGCCGGCCGCCGCCGCGACCCTGGTCGCCCCGTCCCACGCCCGCGCCCATCTCCTCCCCTGCCGGCCGCCACCGCCGCGCTCGCGCCCGTCCTCGTTCTGCCCGCGTCTCTGTCGCGCCGGAAGAACAACAGTCACTCCCGTCGTCGCAGGTGCCGACGCTCGCGCCCGTCATGTCCGGGACGCCCTTGCGCTCCGTGATCTCGACCGCAGGCGTGCGAGCACCCCGTTTCCGGTGGGGTGCTCTTCCTCATTTCCCGGGATGGCCCCGACAGGGACTTGGCGCCGCGGGCTCGTATCCCTAAGTTATGAGCAGAACATGAGTCCCGCTCACATTTAAGGATCTACGCGATGACCATGGTTCAACCTCCGCGCCACAGATTCAGATCCCTCACGGTGGTGTCACTGCTCCTCGCCGTGATGACCCTGGTACTCGGCCCGGTGCCCAGCTCCGCGGCAGATCCCAACTGGTGGGATCCGACCGCCCGGCCCGCACCCGACTCGCAGATCAACGTCACGGGCGAGCCCTTCAAGGGCACCGACGCCCAGGGGCGTGTAAGGGGCTTCGTCGACGCCCACGACCACATCATGTCCAACGAGGGCTTCGGCGGCCGACTGATCTGCGGCAAGCCGTTCTCGGAGCAGGGTGTCACCGACGCACTCAAGGACTGCCCCGAGCACTACCCCGACGGCACGGGCGCCGTCTTCGACTTCATCACCAAGGGGGACGGGAAGCACGACCCCAACGGGTGGCCCACGTTCAAGGACTGGCCCGCCCACGACTCACTGACCCACCAGCAGAACTACTACGCCTGGATCGAGCGGGCATGGCGCGGCGGCCAGCGGGTGCTGGTCAACGACCTGGTCACCAACGGCGTGATCTGCTCGGTCTACTTCTTCAAGGACCGCAGCTGCGACGAGATGACCGCCATCCGTCTCGAGGCGCAGAAGTCGTACGACATGCAGACCTTCATCGACAAGATGTACGGCGGCCCGGGCAAGGGCTGGTTCCGTATCGTCACCGACAGTGCGCAGGCCCGCGAGGTCATCAAGCAGGGCAAGCTGGCCGTCGTCCTGGGGGTCGAGACCTCCGAGCCGTTCGGCTGCAAGCAGATCCTGGACATCGCGCAGTGCAGCAAGGAGGACGTCGACCGCGGCCTCGACGAGCTGTACGAACTGGGCGTGCGCAGCATGTTCCTGTGCCACAAGTTCGACAACGCCCTGTGCGGGGTGCGCTACGACTCCGGCGCCCTCGGTACGGCCATCAACGTGGGCCAGTTCCTGTCGACCGGCACCTTCTGGAAGACGGAGACCTGCCGCGGCCCGCAGCACGACAACCCCATCGGCAACGCGAAGGCACCCGAGGCTGAGAAGCGACTGCCGGAGGGGGTGGCCGTCCCCTCGTACGCCTCGGACGCGCAGTGCAACACCCGCGGGCTGACCGACCTCGGCGCGTACGCGGTGCGCGGCATGATGCAACGTCACATGATGCTGGAACTCGACCACATGAGCGTCAAGGCCGCGGGTCAGGCCTTCGACATCATGGAGTCGGAGTCGTACCCGGGCGCCATCTCCTCGCACAGCTGGATGGACCTGGGCTGGACCGAGCGGCTCTACAAGCTCGGCGGGTTCGCCGCCCAGTACATGAGCGGCTCCGAGGCGTTCAGCGCGGAGGCCAAGCGCACGGACGCGCTGCGTGAGAAGTACAAGGTCGGCTACGGATACGGCACCGACATGAACGGTGTCGGCGGCTGGCCGGCCCCGCGGGGCGGGGACACCCCGAACCCGGTCAAGTACCCCTTCCGCAGCACGGACGGCGGCTCGGTGATCGACAAGCAGACCGCCGGCGAGCGCACATGGGACTTCAACACCGATGGTGCCTCGCACTACGGCATGGTCCCGGACTGGATCGAGGACATCCGGATCGTCGGCGGCCAGGGGGTCGTGGACGACCTCTTCTCGGGCGCCGAGTCCTACCTCCGCACCTGGGGCAACACCGAGCAGCACAAGTCCGGGGCGAACCTGGCCTCGGGCGCCACCGCCTCGGCGTCCTCGTCGGAATGGTGGAACCCGTTCGTCAGCTTCGCGCCCGGCAAGGCCGTGGACGGCGACAACGGCACCCGCTGGGCCAGCGAGTGGAACAACGACCAGTGGCTGCAGATCGACCTCGGATCCTCGAAGCCGGTCGACCGCGTCACCCTCGACTGGGAGGAGGCGTACGGGAAGTCGTACCGCGTCGAGCTGTCGGAGGACGGCACGACCTGGAAGACGGTCTGGTCCACGACCGCCGGTGACGGCGGCCTGGACACGGCACGTTTCGCCGGAACTCGGGCGCGCCACGTACGAATCACCGGGCTGGAGCGCGGCACCCAGTGGGGCTACTCGCTTCGCGAGGTCGGCGTCTACGCCGACTGACCCACCCATGAGGCGGTGCCCGGAGCCGGGGCCGGCCGGATCAGCTCTCCTGATCCGGCCGGCCCCGGCTGACTTTCCGGCGCGTTCGCCGCCCGGTCCGCGCGGAGCGCGGGGAACCACCTGCCGAGAATTTCGACAGCCACCGTCAGGGGGCTTGGCGTCGCGGGCTCACATGCCTAACGTATGACCAAACATGAGCCCTACTCACGTTTGAGGACTTGCGTGATCACTCACCACTCCGAAGCCCGCCTCTGGCTCCTGAGTACCCCTGGCACCTCCTACGCCTTCCGGCTGGACGCCGACGACACCCCCCGGCATGTGCACTGGGGCCGGCCGCTGACCCTTGAGCAGGCCGTCGTGATCGCGGCCGACCTGCCCGACGAGGACCCCGGCGGCGACGACCCCGGGAGTGAGGAGTACGCGGTCGAGGGCGGCCTTCGCTTCGGGGCGCAGTCGCTGACCGTCCGGTTCGACGACGGTGTCCGCGGCTTCGAGTGGCAGTTCCTCTCGTACACGGTCGAGGACGGCCTGCTCACGCTCTCCTTCACCGACCGTGTCCGCTCCCTCGGTCTCGACCTGCACTACCGGCTCCGGGACGGCCATGACCAGATCGAGCGCTGGGCCGTCCTCACCGCGGACGAGCCGGTGGACGTCCTGCGGTTCGACTCCGCCGCCTGGACGCTGCCCGCCCGCGACGACTACCGCGTCAGCCATGTGGTGGGGGAATGGGGCCGGGAGTTCCAGCTCCAGCGCGACCGGGTGCCCGTCGGGGAGACCGTGTTCACCAGCCGGCTCGGCATCACGGGACAGCACGCCGGACCGTGGCTGATGCTCGACGCGCAGGACGCCGCCGAGGAGCACGGCGAGGTCTGGAGCGCGGCCCTGGCCTGGAGCGGCAGCCGCCGGATCACCCTGCGCCGCGACCCCTACGGCCGCGCCTCCTGGACCGGCGGGTTCGGCCACGAGGGACTGGTCTGGAAGCTGGCCGCCGGCGAGCGGCTGGAGACCCCCGTCTTCACCGGGCTGTACGCCCCCGACGGCTTCGGCGGCACCAGCCGCCGCTGGCACGCCTACGTCGAACGTGAGGTGCTGCCCGCCCGCCCTGCCGAACGCCCGTTGATCTTCAACTCGTGGGAGGCGACCGAGTTCGACATCAGCGAGAAGCAGCAGACCGAGCTGGCCGACCTGGCCGCGGGTCTCGGCGTCGAGGTCTTCGTCGTGGACGACGCCTGGTTCGGCGCGCGCACCAGCGACATGGCCGGGCTCGGCGACTGGTGGCCCAACCCCGACCGCTTCCCGAACGGTCTGGGCCCGCTCGCCGACCACGTCCGCGCACTGGGCATGGGCTTCGGCCTGTGGGTCGAGCCCGAGGCGGTCAACCCCGACAGCGACCTCTTCCGTGCGCACCCAGACTGGATCCTGTGCCAGGACGGCCGTACCCGAACCCAGCGCCGCCACCAGCACGTGCTGAACTTCGCCCGCCGCGACGTCCGGGAATGGGCGGTCGACTGGCTGGTCAGGACCGTCACCGAGCTGGACGTGGTCTTCCTCAAATGGGACATGAACCGGCCCTTCAGCGAGGCGGGGCAGCCCGGTGCCGCCGACCCCGACCGGGTCTGGATCGAGCACACGCGCGGGGTCTACGAGGTGATGGACCGGCTGCGGGCCGCCCGTCCCGGCCTGTACCTGGAATCGTGCGCGGGCGGCGGCGGCCGCGCCGACCTGGGCGTGCTGGCCCGCGCCGACCAGGTCTGGACGTCGGACAACACCGACGCCGCCGACCGGGTCGCGATCCAGCACGGCCACTGCCAGCTGCTGCCCGCCCGGACCATGGGCGCCTGGGTCACCGACAGCCCGCACAGCTTCACCGCCCGCCCGACCTCGATCCGGTACCGCTTCCATGTCTCGATGGCCGGGGCGATGGGCATCGGCGGCAACCTGCGGAACTGGAGCGAGGAGGATCTGGCCTGGGCCCGGATGCTGGTCGAGCAGTACAAGCGGATCCGGCCCGTGGTGCACGGCGGCGTCCAGTACCGCCTGGAGCACGACGCCGTGCAGTACCTCACCGAGAACGAGGTCGTCGTCTTCCAGTTCCAGCCGTCCGCGCTGACCCGCTCGGTCGCCCGCACCCGGCTGAAGGGCCTCGCCCCCGACGCCCGCTACCGGGACGAGACCACCGGCGCCGTCCACGAGGGCGCCGTCCTGCTCAGCCACGGCCTCCCGCCGCTGCTGCCCTTCGACTGGACGAGCGAGCTCGTCCACCTCAAGAGAGTGTCCCGATGAGCCTTGCCCCCGAGCTGCCCGAGCGCCCCGAGCGCAGCCAGCTGTCCGAGCGCCCCGAGGCCCTCGCCGAGCCCGTCCGCCGGGTCGGCCCCGGCTGGGTCGCCCTGTACGTCCTGGCCAACGTCGGGGTGTTCATCCCGATGCAGGTTCCGACCACGTTCCTGATGCCCGAGCAGATCGCCCAGATCGACCCGGCCGGGAAGGTCGGCAGCTACGCCTGGGTCAGCATGATGGGCGCGATCTCGGGCATCGTCATCGCACCGCTGGCCGGCGCGCTCAGCGACCGCACCACCGGCCGGTTCGGCCGCCGTCGGCCGTGGATGCTCGTGGGCTCGCTCGTCTGCATGGCGACGCTGGTCTTCACCGGCCTCCAGACGACGGTCGTCGGGGTCGCGCTCGGTTCCCTCGTACTGTCCGCCTCGTTCATGATCATCGGTGCCGGACTCTCGCCGGTGGTGCCCGACCAGGTCCCGGTCGCCCAACGCGGCGCCGTGCTGGGCTGGGCCATGGTCCCGCAGGCGGGCGCCCTGATCGCGGGCGGGCTGCTGATCGGTCTGGTCACGGGCTTCGCCTCGCAGTACCTGCTGATGGCCGTACTGCCGCTCCTGATCCTGCTGTTCGCGACCACCATGAAGGATCCGCCGCTGCCCCGCCCGCACCGCGAGCCGTTCTCGCTGCGCACCTTCCTGGACGGCTACCGGATCAGCCCGCGCGCGCACCCCGACTTCGTCTGGGCGATGAGTTCCCGCTTCATCATGGGTCTCGGCTACGGCATGGGCACGCTCTACCTGCCGTATTTCCTGGACGACGTCCTGCACTACGAGAAGTTGTTCCCCGGCCAGTCCACCGAGGACGGCCTGCTCATCGTGATCGGCATCAACTGCCTGGCCACGATCTCCACGGTCGTCCTCAGCGGCTGGCTCTCCGACAAGCTGGGCAAGCGGCGCATGCTGGTCTTCCTCGGCGGCCTCACGATGGCCGTCGCCGCGGTCCCGCTCGCGCTGTCGCCCACGTGGGCCATGACGCTGGTCGCGGCCGTCATCCTGGGCCTGGGCTACGGCGTGTACCTGGCCGTCGACACCGCCCTGGTCACCGAGGTGCTCCCCGCCTCGGCCGACCGCGGCAAGGACATGGCCCTGGCCAACCTGATGACCTCCCTGCCCTACGTTCTCGTTCCCGCGATCGCCTCGGTCGTGCTCAGCGGTCCGGGGGGCTACAGCTCACTGTTCCTCTGCTCGGCGGCCATGTCCGCGCTGGGCGCGGTACTGGTCTGGAAGGTCAAAGCCGTCCGTTAGCACCCGGGCAGGACGGCGGCGGCATCCCCCGGCAGATCCAGGGCATCACCCGGCGTGGCTCGCGACAGCGCCCGGGTGGTCCCACCCATTCGCGCCTCCGGCCGCGAAGCACGCGTCGAGCACTGCTGGTTGCCGGTCACCGGCGTCGATCGTTCAGATAGCTGTTGAGGACTCGCTTGCACTCAGCGATCAGCTGGGCATCGCCCTGCGGATCGATACGGAAGGCGAGTTGCAGCACACTGTCCGCGCACTCCAGGGCAACCCGCACCGCGATCTCGAATTCGGCGTCGTCCTGGACCCCTATCAGGGAGGCGGTCAGTGAGCGCAGCCTTCCGGCGACCGCGGTGTTGTTGTCCAGGGTCGGCTCCAGGATGTGGTCCTGTCCCACCGCGCCGAAGTCGACCACGCCGAAACCGGTGATCGTCCGGCGCATGGTGACGAACTCGTCGACGGTCACATCCACGATGCCCGAGATGCCTTCGGGCTCCTCCTGCTCCAGGCGGTCCGCGACCCGCCCCAGGAAGGACTCCAGATTACGGGCGGCGAGCGCACCGATCAGCCCCTCCCTGTCGGAGAAGAACTGGTAAAGGGTGCCGATGGGCACCTCGGCCCTGCGGGCCACCTCCTTGGTGGTCAGCCCTGCGTAGCCGACCTCGTCCAGGAGTTCGGCGCAAGCGTCCAGCAGCCGTTCGAAGCGTTCGGCGCTGCGCTTCTGGACCGGCAGCCTGCGCAGCGTCCCTGCGGTGCGATCTTGATTCACGCTTCCATCATCCCATCGAGCGGGTTAACGTGAGCCCTGCTCATGTTTCAGGAGGTTAGACGTGACACTGGACCATCTCCCTGCGGACTTCATCTGGGGCGCCTCGACGGCGTCGTATCAGATCGAGGGCGCCACCAAGGAGGACGGCCGCGGACCCTCGGTATGGGACACCTTCACCGCGCGGCCCGGCACGATCCGCGACGGTCACACCGGTGACGTGGCCTGCGACCACTACCACCGGTACGAGGAGGACATCGCGCTGATGGCCGAGGCGGGCCTCACCGGCTACCGCTTCTCCATCGCCTGGCCCCGGATCCAGCCGACCGGCAAGGGCGAGGTCAACCCCAAGGGCCTGGACTTCTACGACCGGCTGGTCGACGGCCTGCTCACCCGCGGCATCGAACCCGTCCCGACCCTGTTCCACTGGGACCTTCCGCAGGCCCTCGAGGACGACGGCGGCTGGCTGAACCGCGACACAGCACACCGCTTCGCCGAGTACGCCGCAATCATGGCCGACAGGCTGGGCGACCGCGTCCAGAAGTGGATCACGCTCAACGAGCCGTTCATCCACATGGTCTGGGGCTACGGTCTCGGCACTCACGCACCGGGCCGCACCCTGTTCCTGGACTGCCTGCCGGTCGCCCACCATCAACTGCTCGGCCACGGCCTGGCGCTCAGGGAGCTGCGGGCGCGCGGCCTCCAGGTGATGATCGCCAACAACTGCACCCCGGTCTGGCCCGCCTCGGACTCCCCCGCCGACCGCGCTGCCGCGCGAGCCTATGACAACCTGCACAACCGCCTGTTCAACGACCCGATCTTCAAGGGCGCCTACCCGGACCTGTCGGACTTCGGCGCGGACGTGACCCTCGACGGCTCCGTGCGGGACGGCGATCTCGAACTGATCTCGGCCCCCTTGAACGCGCTCGGCATCAACTACTACAACCCGACCCGGATCCAGGCGCCGGCGTCCGAGGGGCTGCCGTTCGAAGAGGCCCCCATCGAGGGCTACCGCCGCACCTCCTTCGACTGGCCCGTCGTCCCCGACGGCCTGCGGGAACTGCTCGTCGGCCTCAAGGAGCGTTACCCGGCACTCCCGCCGGTCTACATCACGGAGAACGGCTGCTCGGCCGAGGACGTCGTCAACGCGGACGGGGCCGTCCTCGACGCCGACCGCATCGACTACTTGGACACCCACCTCCAGGCCGTCGACACCGCCGTGGCCCAGGGCGTGGACGTGCGCGGCTACTTCACCTGGACCCTGATCGACAACTTCGAATGGGCCGAGGGCTTCCACCAGCGCTTCGGTCTCGTCCACGTCGACCACGACACCCAGATCCGCACCCCGAAGGCGTCCTTCGCGTGGTACCGCGACCTCATCCGCGCTCAGCGCGGCTGAGCCGCCCGCCGGGCTCGCGTCGCGGATTCCGTACGCGCTCCGGCGGATCCCGGGTGCCGGACTCGCACCCGAGCCGGACAGGGGGGCAGACAGGCGCATGGCATCCTCCTGCCCGGAGTCGTACGACATCGGGCCCTGGCCGACGAGACGCCTGGACGGCCGGGCCGCAGCGCG
Source organism: Streptomyces sp. NPDC001933 (assembly GCF_042890955.1). NCBI lineage: Bacteria > Bacillati > Actinomycetota > Actinomycetes > Kitasatosporales > Streptomycetaceae > Streptomyces > Streptomyces sp. NPDC001933. Next base: position 122,502 of record NZ_JBIASS010000010.1, read on the forward strand.
GTCGTCTCCTCGATCAGGTCTCGGCCCGACGGGCCTGGCTCCCGGGGTGGTGAGCTCCGGCACGTCACGCTGACGCCTCGTCACCCTCCGGGTGCGTGCCCCTCCGTCCACCGGGCGGAGGGGCACAGCTCTCACACGGTTGCGATGCCCGGGTCACTCACGCCGGCCCGACCGTTCTCGACGTGCCCGGCCAGGCGCCGCAGGTATCCGGCGTTGCCCTCGACGACGATCGTCAGGTCGTACCAGCGCTTGGTCGCGCGCAGGTCGATGCTCTGCTCGACGGTGGCACCGGCGCGGACCGTATAGGTCTGGCTCCGGCCGCCGTACGCGTTGGTCACGGTGAGGTGTGCGTCGACGGTCGACGGGTTGGTCAGGGTGAGCTTCAGGTTGCCGGCGTCGTGGCGTGCCGTCACCTCCGGCTCGGCGGCCTTGTTGTTGCCCTTGAACGCGCGCAGGAAGCCGTTCGGGCCGTGGGCCGTGAGGTCGTAACTGCCGCTGGAGTAATACGAGTTCCAGCTGTCGGAGGCGGGCTTCCCGGCTGCCGCCGTGTACGTCCACGGGCCGTCGGTGCGATTCTGGGAGCGCACCTGGAAGGCGGCGCCCGCCTGGTCCCCCGCGCTGAACGTCAGCTTGTACTTGCCGGTCGAGAGGTCTGCGGCCCCATCGACGTACGGAGCGTAGGAGAGCGGGCGGCTCGGCCGCGCCCCGGCCTCCTGCCGGGGCAGGGCGCCCTGGGCGGGTGGCCTCGGTACGTAGCTGTTGTGGCGGTCGCGGTCCGGCGGGGCGTAGCCCGCGGTGTCCGGCAGGTCGGCCGGGTTCGTGTTCTTGAGGGAGAAGTCGAAGGCGGATGTGAGGTCACCGCAGATGGCGCGCCGCCATGGCGAGATGTTGGTTTCCTTCACCCCGAACCGGTTCTCCATGAAGCGCAGGATCGAGGTGTGGTCGAAGGTCTCGGAGCAGACGTATCCGCCGGTGGACCACGGCGAGACAACGATCATCGGAACACGCTGCCCGAGGCCGTACGGGCCTGCGGCATATCCGATACTGCCCTTGTAGTGGTCGAGCGTGGTATCGACGGTGGACAGGCCCTGGCCGGCGGAGGCCGGCGGATAGGGCGGCACGACGTGGTCGAAGTAGCCGTCGTTCTCGTCGTATGTGATGAACAGGGCGGTCCTGCTCCATACCTCGGGGTTCGAGGTGAGCGCGTCAAGGACGTGCGAGATGTACCAAGCACCGTAGTTCGCGGGCCAGTTGGGGTGTTCGGAGAACGCCTCTGGGGCGGCGATCCAGGAGATCTGCGGCAATCTGCCGGCCTTGACGTCGGCTTTGAGGATGTCGAAGTATCCGTCTCCCGCCTTGGCGTTCGTGCCGGTGCGGGCCTTTTCGTAAAGGGGGTCGCCGGGCTTGGCATTGCGGTAGTTGTTGAAGTACAGCAGGGAATTGTCGCCGTAGTTGCCGCGGTATGCGTCGTTGATCCAGCCCCAGCCACCGGCCGCGTCGAGGCCGTCACCGATGTCCTGGTACACCTTCCAGGAAATGCCTGCCTTCTCAAGGCGCTCGGCGTACGTCGTCCAGCCGTAGCCCGCTTCCTGATTGCCGAGGACCGGGCCGCCGCCGGTGCCGTCGTTGCCGACGTGTCCGGAAAGCATGTAGTAGCGGTTCGGGTCGGTCGCACCCATGAACGAGCAGTGGTAGTCGTCGCAGACGGTGAATTTGTCGGCGAGGGCGTAGTGGAACGGGATGTCTTCCCGTGTCAGGTACGCCATGGTGCCGGTTCCCTTGGCGGGGATCCAGTTGTCGTACTTACCGTTGTTGAACGCGCTGTGCCCACCGGCCCAGTCGTGGTCGAGGCCTGCGATGAACTGCATGCCCAGGTCGTCGGCGTCCGGGTGGTACGGCAGCGTTTCCTTGCCGAAAAAGCTGGTCTGGTGCCATACCGGCTTGCCGCTGGGCAGTGTCACAGGGCGGGGGTCGCCGAAGCCCCGGACGCCCTTCATCGACCCGAAGTAATGATCGAAGGAACGGTTCTCCTGCATGAGGACGACGATGTGTTCGACGTCCTGGACGGTTCCACTGCGGCGCGCCGCGGGGATGGCTGCGGCGCGGTCGATGGATCCGGACAGAGCGGTGAACCCCGCGGTAGCTCCCGCGATTTGAAGGAAGCGACGCCGGTTGATTTCGGTCATGGCTGTGGGGATCCTCCTGTTGCTTCAGTGATTTCCGTCCACGATGAGTGGCAGACGGAGTATTCAAGAGAACCCGGGCTTATGGAAGGTGGGCCGAGGTGACAGTCACGCAAAATATGGGTGGATAGTGCGCGGGACGTCTGCGCATAGCCACAGATCGTCCCACAAGTCCCATTCCACTGCCTTCGGATCGGCCTCCGTTCCGTAGGTGCGGGCGTCACCATCGCCGTACGCAGCCGCTTCTCCGAGCTGCCGCAGACGTTCATTCATGTCCGATTCACCGGCGGCGCACAGGAGTTCGTTCACCCCCGCCGCGAGGAACTGCCGCCCTGGGTTACCGGCAAGGCGCCGGCGTCCCGTGCACCGCGAGTTCCTGCCGACCCGCAGAGCGTGTTCGCGACACCGGGTCCCGGAGTTCACCGGAGAGGTGATCCGACGACCGGGAACTGAATTTCCGGCCGCCGCCGGAAGCGTCCTCGCCCGGTACGACGACGCCCTCACCGCGACATCAATTCGCCCCCGGGGACTACAGCATCGTCAGGGTACGTATGGATTCTTGTCCGTGAGGCCGGCCCGCGACCACTCCTTCAGGGCCGATGCCACTGGCATCGATGCCGGCCAGTACCAGCTGACGTTGTTGCGAACCGGGGAGTTCACCGGTGCGGCCGGTCCACGTCGAGCGGATGTCCGGTCGGCGGTGGATGCGGTTCCACGCCGACGCGCGGGCGGCGCCGCACCGGGTCCACGTGACCGGGACGGGCCTGCGCGTACCGCCCGCCTGCGCGGGGCCGGTCGGCCGTCCCGCTGGAAAGTAGTTGCGCTGAACGTCTTGCCGGGTCGTCCCGATCTCCCTACTGTGAACCTTCAAATTCCTGAACATGCGTGTATCGAGCTCTGTTAGGGCAGTTTTTTGAACGATCAAATTCATCCACCCGAAGCCGTCACCCCCGCGGTCTCCGGTCCGGCTCCCGCTCACGGTCCGAGGGCGGGCTACCTCGACTACGCCAGGATCGGCCCGCTCTCCCGCCCGGCCGCCGCCGCGCTCGCCACCACGACCGCGCTCGCCGCCCGCCTCGACCCCGCCGACCTCGACCGGCTGTTCGCCCTCAGCGACGCCGCCCAGACTTCGGCCGCCCGGCTGCTCGACGCCCGTCGGCACGAGATCGCCCTCGCCCCGTCCACCAGCAACGGCCTGTTCACCGTGGCCGCCGCACTCCACGGCCCCGGTACCGTCCTGGTGCCCCGCGACGAGTTCCCCGCCAACCTCTACCCCTGGCTTCGCTTCGCCGGCCGCGGCGGCCCAGCGGTCCGCCTCGTCGACCCGGACGGGCAGCGGCACATCACCCCCGACCTCCTGCGCCGCCACCTCACTCCCGACGTCACCGCCCTCGCCGTCAGCGCCGTCGACTCGCTCACCGGCCACCTGGCACCGCTCGCTGCCCTCAAGGAGGTCCTCGGGCCCGGCCGGCTGCTGATCGTCGACGCCATCCAGGGCCTGGGCTCCGTCCCACTCGAAGTGGACGCCGCAGACATCCTCGTCAGCGGCGGCCAGAAGTGGCTACGGGCCGGCTGGGGAGCCGCACTGCTACTGATCCGCGACCGGTGCGCCGAACGCCTGACTCCCGGGCTCGGTGGCTGGGCCGGCGTCGCGGAGCCCTTCGCGCCCCGGCATCCGGCGCCACCGCTGCCCGGGGCCGCCGCCCATCTCGCCACCAACCCGGACTTCCCGGCCGCCGCGGCCATCGGCGCAGCCATCGACGACCTGTTCGAGCAGGGCGGCCCGGCCGCCGTCGGCGCCCGTATCCGCGTCACCCTCGCCGAACTGCTCGACCATGCCCGGCGGGCCGGCGCCGACGTCCTGCTGGACGGACTCGGTCCCCACGAGCGCGCCGGCATCGGCACGTTCCGCCTGCCCGGCCACGACCCCGCCACCGTCCACCGCACTCTCGAAGCGGCCGGCCTGATCACCACCCGCCGCGACGAGTGGATCCGGCTGTCTCCCCACATCTCCACCCCGGACGCCGCGGCCGACCTGTTCGCCGAGGCACTGCACACCCTCACCCACCGCACAACCCACTATCCCCAGGAGCCGACATGTCCCATCAACTGAGCCGCCGCCGGCTGCTCCAGCTCGCCACCGCCTCCGCCGCCGGACTCGGCCTGGCCGCCTGCGGCGGCAACGGATCGGGCAGCGGCACCACCGGCGGCGACGGCGACAGCGGCCGGATCACCGTCTGGAGCTGGACCACCGCGGCCGAGGCCCTGCGCGGCGTCGTCCCCTCCTTCGAGCGGGACAACCCCGGCATCGAGGTCGATGTCCAGGACGTCGGCAACCCGGCCATCTGGGACAAGATCACTGTCGGCCTCGCATCGGGCGGCAAGGGTCTCGCCGACGTCCTGCACATCGGTGTCGACTACCTGCCCGGCTACCTGGAGAAGTTCCCCGACGGCCTCGCCGACCTGTCCGGTCTCGGAGCCGACCGGTACAGGACCGACTTCGCCCAAGGGTTGTGGCCGACCGTCATAGGCAAGGGCAAGGCCGCCCATGCCCTCCCGTGGGAGGTCAACCCGCTCGGTCTGTTCTATCGGCAGGACTACTTCGACAAGGCCGGTGTCGATCCCGCGGACATCAGCAGCTGGGACGACCTGATCGCCGCCGGACCGGAGATCCTCGCCGCCACCGGCGCCCGACTGCTCGGGCTCGACAAGCCCGGCACCACCCCGGACATGGACTTCTTCCAGAACCTGATGCAGCTTCAGGGCGCCTTCTACTTCAACCAGCAAGGCAAGATCACACTCGCTTCCCCGGAAGCCGTCCAGGCCCTCACCATCATCAAGCGGCTCAACGACGGCGGTCTGCTCGCCGACACCGCGGGCCAGGGCACCAGGAAGCGCCTGCTCAGCCAGGGGAAGCTCGCCACCTCACCGGACCCCGCCTGGGCCGTCGAGTACCTGGCGACCAAGTTCCCCAACCAGAAGGGGAAATGGCGTGTCATGCAGCCTCCCGCCGCCGTGCCCGGGGGCGGTCGCAGCGCCATCGTCAACTCCACCTACCTGGCTGTCTCCCAATCGAGCAAGCGCCGCCGGGCCGCCTGGCGATTCATCGAGTACGCGCTCACCAAGCCCGTCGAGATCAACCGGATGTTCACCTCCGGTGGCGTCTTCCCCGCGCTCAGCGCGGCGTACGACGATCCGAAGTTCAGCGCGCCTCACCCGTTCTACGGCGGCCAGAAGGTGCTGAAGACCTTCGTCGACTCGCTCGGCTACGGATCCGAAGCCACCAACTTCACCGGCGATTACACCCGAGCTCTCAAGCTCGCCAGTGACGCCCAGAGCCAGGTGCTGGTCAAGGGCGCCAATCCGGCCGACGCCCTCAAGGACGCCGCCGAACGGCTCGCGCAGCAGACCGGCCGGCAGCAGGCGGCCTGACCACCATGTCCCTCGCCCCGCCCGAACACGCTCCCGCCACCGCCACCCCGGCCGGCCGCGGCACCCCCACACCCACCGGCCGCGCCCGCCCGGGCCGACGCCGGCTGCTGACCCGCGCTTCCGTCCCGTACTTGTTGATCATGCCTGCCGTCCTGGGCTTCGCGATCTTCAAGGCGTACCCCATCGTCTCCTCGCTCTGGATCAGCCTCACCACCGGCAACGGCGACAGCCGGCACTTCGCCGGAATCGCCAACTACCGTCGTCTGCTGGACGATCCGCTGTTCTGGACCGCGCTGAAGAACACCGCGCTGATCCTGGTCGTCCAAGTGCCGCTGATGCTCGGCCTGGCCCTGCTCGTCGCGCTCGCCCTCAATTCCACCAAGGTCTGGCTGCGTCCGCTCTGGCGACTCGGCGTCTTCGTCCCCTCGCTGACCGGACTGGTCGCCGCGGGCGTGATGTTCTCCGTGATCCTCAACCGCGACGCCGGGCTGCTGAACTGGGTCCTCTCCCTGTTCGGCGTCGACCGGGTGAACTGGCTCGGCAGCCCCTTCTGGGCGCGCGTGGGCGTCGTCCTCGTCATCACCTGGCACTACACCGGCTACAACGCGGTGATGTACCTCGCCGGCCTGCAGGGCATTCCCCAGGAGTTGTACGAGGCCGCGATGGTCGACGGCGCGGGACCGGTCCGCCGCTTCGTCTCCATCACCCTTCCCCAACTGCGGCCGATCCTGCTCCTCACCGTGGTGCTCTCCACCATCGGCACCCTGCAGCTCTTCGACGAGCCGTACGTCCTCACCGGCGGCGGCCCCGACAACGCCACCTTGACGGTCACCATGTACCTCTACAACAACGGCTTCAAGTACTTCGACTTCGGCTACGCCTCGGCCATCGCCTACGCGCTCGCTCTGATCGTGTCCGTGCTCGGCATCCTTCAGGTCCGTCTGATGGGAGAGCGCCGGTGAAGCCCCGAGGCCCCCTGCTCACCCTGCTGCTCGCGGGCGCCTTCGCGCTCTGCGTCGGCCCCTTCTACTGGCTCGCCGTCGCCGCGACCCAGGAGGACAAGGACGTGTTCTCCTGGCCGCCGAAACTGCTGCCCGGCGGCCACCTCATGGAGAATCTCCGCGGACTCGAGGAGTCCATCGGACTCACCCGGGTCCTGCTCAACACCCTGCTGGTGGCGGGCGTCCAGACGATCGGTGCCGTCGCCGTCTCGGTCCTGGCCGGATACGCCTTCGCCAAGTTCGACTTCCGCGGGCGCAACCTGTTCTTCGTCCTGCTGCTCAGCACCCTGGTCATCCCCGACACGGTCATGCTGATCCCGATCTTCCAGATGATGATGGAACTGGGCCTGATCGACTCCTACCAGTCCATCATCCTGCCCGGCCTGGTCACCCCGTTCGGCATCTTCCTGATGCGGCAGGCACTGCGCTCCATGCCCGACGAACTCCTTGACGCCGCCCGCGTCGACGGCGCCGGCGAACTGCGGGTGCTGTGGCGGATCGTCATCCCGGTCAACCGGCCGGTCATCGCGGCACTCGCGCTGTTCGTCTTCCTCGGCAGCTGGAACCAGTTCGTCTGGCCGCTGATCGCGCTGCGCAGCCCCGAGATGTACACGCTGCCCGTGGCCACCGCCACCCTGCAGGGGCTGTCGACCACCAACTACGCGCAGGTCCTGCTCGCCGCGGGCATCGCCGCCATCCCCGTGATGGCCCTCTTCCTCGTCCTGCAACGCCAGTTCATCTCCGGCCTGCTGGCCGGGGCCACCAAGGAGTGACCACCATGACCAACGAACCACGCCCCGTGGGCGAGCACACCGGGAGTGCGCACGTGCCCGCCGAGCCGGAGGCCACCCCGCAGCAGCCCGTCCCGGTGTGGCGCCCGAACACGCCGGCCCGGGCCACTCCCGACACCATCGGCCACCGGCAGCTCGCCACCGGCCTGTTCGACTCCACCGGAGCCCCGCTCACCGTCCACCTCACCGGGCTCGGCTGCGACCGGCTGGAGCCTGTCGTCACCCCGGTCGCCGACGGTGTGGCCCTGATCGAGGTCACGACGGCGGCCGCGGCCACCGTCCGCGCCGAATGGCGGGTCCCCTGCCTCGGGGCCACCGCCTACTGGACCCCGGACACCAACGCCTCCCGCTGGCTGCCGCCGTCCTGGATCGCCCCCCGGACCGTCTCGCTCGCCCTGGGCGCCCCCGTCGCCAGTCTGGTCGGCGCCGACGACCGCGCCCTGTGCACCGCCGCCGCCGCCGAGACCTCCGCACCCGTGCGCGTCGGCGCCGGCGTGGTGGAGGAAAGCAGCGAGTTCGCCTTCACCGTGGAACAGGACCTCACCCCGGACGGGCCGCCGCTGCGGCTGCGGATCGACCTCAGCGGCCGGCACTTCGCCGCCACCCTGAAGGCCGTCACCGCCTGGTGGGCGGAGGGTCTGCACCACCCCGGCGTCTCCCCCGCCGCCCGGATGCCCGCGTACTCCACCTGGTACAGCCTCCACCAGAACATCGACGCCGCCGCCGTCGAACGCCAGGCCGCCCTCGCCGCGGCCGTCGGCTGCGAGAGCATCATCGTCGACGACGGCTGGCAGACCACCGACCGTGCCCGCGGCTACGGCCACTGCGGCGACTGGGAGCCCAACCCGGCGGCCTTCCCCGACCCCGCGGCCCACGTCGCCGAGGTCCACCGGATCGGCCTCGACTACCTCCTGTGGTACGCACTGCCGTTCATCGGGTGCCACAACGATGCCTGGGACCGCTTCAAGGGAATGATCCTGCGCGAGGAGCCCCACCTGGACGCGGCCGTGCTCGACCCCCGCCACCCCGAGGTCCGCGCCTACCTGGTCGAGAAGGTCTCCCGCGCCGTCGAGCAGTGGGACATGGACGGTCTGAAGCTCGACTTCATCGACCGCTTCGCCGTCCCCGACCCCCCGCCCGCCCCGGCCGGTGCCGACCGCACCGCCGTCCACGAGGGCGTGCTCCAGTTGCTCGCCGACCTCGACGCCCGCCTGCGCCGCACCCGGCCCGACGTGATCGTCGAACACCGCCAGCCGTACGTCAGCCCCGGGCTGTGGCCGTACGCCACCATGGTCCGCGCCACCGACTGCCCGCTCAGTCCTGCCGAGAACCGCCAGCGCACTGTCGACTGCCGCCTCACCGCGGGCCCGCTCGCCGTCCATGCCGACATGATCACGTGGAACTCCGCCGAGACGCCCGAGTCCGTCGCCGTCCACCTCGTCAACGCCCTGTTCTCGGTGCCGCAGATCTCGGTCGACCTCACCGCCCAGAGCCCCGACCAGCTCGCCACCCTGCGCTTCTGGCTCGGCATCTCCCGCCGGTACGCCGACGTCCTCCAGCTCGGCCTCCTGGAACCCGCCCGGCCTGACCTGGGCTACCCCCTGGTCCGCGCCCGCGACCACCGCACCACCGTGGTCGCACGCTACGCGCCGCTGCCCGTCGCCCTCCCGGACCGGCACGCCGCGGACGGCCCGCAGACCCTGCTCGTCGCCAACGCGGACGGCGACCCCGCGGTGCTCCTGACCTCCCCCCGACCGGAACAGGCCCTCGCTCGCGTCCAGGACTGCCGTGGTGAGATCCTGTCCGAGACCGTGCTCGACCTCGTCGCCGGGGTGAACTCGGTGACCGTGCCGACCGGTGGCCTGCTCACCCTGACCCGCGAGCACTGAGAACCGCGGGCTGGGGAAAGCCACCGCCACCCCCAGCCCGCCGACCACAGAGGAACGATGACCGCTCGACAGGTGACCATCGAGGACGTCGCACACGCGGCCGGAGTCTCCCGCCAGACCGTCTCGAACGCCCTCAACGCACCTCACCGGCTGCGCGCCACCACCCTCGCCCGGGTCACCGCCGCCATCGACGAACTCGGTTACCAGCCCGACCAGTCCGCCCGCAGCCTGCGGACCGGTACCCGCAAGATCATCGGCTATCCCGCCCCCGCCGACAACCCCGCCGACCCCAACCCCCTGATGGGCGGCTTCCTCCAGGCGCTGGTGACCGCCGCCGACGCGGTCGGCCACCGCATCCTGGTGTTCCGTTCCGACCCCCAACAGGGCACCGGAGCAGTCGCCAGGTCCTTCAACGGACTGATCGCGGCCCGCCAGGTCGACGGGTTCGTCCTCTCCGACGTCGTCCACGACGACCCCCGTGTCGACGTGCTCACCGAGGCCGGTTTCCCGTTCGCCGCCTTCGGTCGCACCGCCCCCGGCCGCCCGCAGAACTGGGTGGACATCGACTCCACCGCCGCCACCGCCGCGCTGGTCGGGCTCCTGCTGGACCAGGGCCACCGACGGATCTGCTACCTCAACTCCGCCGCATCCCTGCCCTGGCTCGCCGACCGCAGGGCCGGCTTCCTGCAGGCCGCGGCCACCGCACCCGACGGCGCCTTCGAGGTCGGCGTTCCCGGCGACGACCCGGCCGCGCTTTCCCACGCCGTCCAGCGCCTGCTCACCGGCCCCGACCGCCCGACCGCCCTGGTATGCGCAAGCGACTGGCTCGCCCTGACCGCCTACCAGGCCGTCCGCGCCGCAGGCCTCACCGTCGGCGACGACGTCGCCGTCACCGGCTTCAACGACATCCCGCTCTGCACGCTGCTCCAACCCGCCCTCACCAGCGCGCGCCTGCCCCTGGCCGCCATCGCGCGCGCCCTCGTCGACCGGCTGATCGCCGCCGTCGAGGACCCCGCCGCCGCCCCGACGAGCGGGCTGCTGCTCCCTGCGGAGCCGGTCGTGCGCGACAGCACACCCGGACGGTAGCGGCAACCGGCAGCGCGCTCTGCCCGGATGTCTCCTCGGCGAGTTCCGCCCAGGAGCGCAGTTCGGCTGCTGGACGAAGGTCGCAGTCGGGCACTCTCGCACCCCCTGCCCTTCACGGCGTGTTGTCGTTGGGCAGTGGGCGGAACGGGCTGAATCTGCGGCTGATGGCTGACCTCGGTCACCTCGACCGGCGCCATGCGGAGCGCGCCCACGCCGACACGACCCCCTCGGACTGCCGTCCCGGAGCATCGGTCCGGCACCGCACCAGCAGTGGCAGACCCGAGCTCTGCCGTCGCCTCTCCGGTACGACGCCGGCCAAGTCCAGCTGGCGGCCCCGTGTGTCCTCGCAATCGGATTCGTCGGATATCGGCTGTGCGCGCTCGTTCGCCGCGTCGGCAAGAGGCGCTGTCGGCGGGTTCCGTCTCTGCGCGCCGCACGGTGGCTTTCCGGCACCGGCCTCGCGGTGTTCGTGGGGACACCCGTCTGTCTGCTCTTCCTCGCGCTGACCGCCGCGGGTGTCACAGGTCCTGTCCTCCTGGGGCGGACACTGCCCTGGGAGGGGTCGCACCTGCCCCAGTTCGGGCCCTCTGCCGCGATCCTTTCACTTCCGGTCGAAGGAGAGCCATGTACCGGCGAGGTCCTGCTGACCCGCGCCGGGCTTGGACCAGTCGCAGACACCGTCCCGGAAGATCGCCTGCAGATCCTCCAACTGGCCATCGGCCACCGGCACTCGGTAGTCGGAGCGGGTCACGGGACGCTTGCGGCACTTGACGATGTCGTTGGCCACATCGGCTCCGGCGACCATCCGCGGCGATGTCCACACCGGGTAGAGGGTGTTGCATTCGGTGTTGTCGATGCCCTCGACCTGGGGCTCCGCGATCTTCTTCGCACCGATGCCACGCGTCCAGCAGGCGTCCGTGAGACCCTGCGGCCGGTGGCGGACGATCTTCTCGATGGGGGCGTCGTCGCCGGAGTCCCCCTTGATGCCGGTGAGCCACTGGTCCATGTCGGACAGCATCCCGGCGAGAGTGAATCCGTGCCCGTTGGAGCGGGTGAGCATGACCTGGTTGGCGTGGGTGCCGTTGGCCTTGTCCAAGCGGGCCCGGGTGGAGAAGGAGTGGAAGCGCATGTGCATGTCGCCGGCGGCCGCATCGTCGGTGTAGTCGCGGTAGTCGATGATCGGGACGTCGGCGAGGCCACCACCGCCGTTCAGCATGCGGCCCGTGCGGTAGGCGAGCCGTACCGCCTTGAGATCGGCGACGGTGCGCTCCGCCGCAGGCTTGGCGTCGTCGTCGAGGCCGCCGATGCGACGGTTCAGGTCGATGAACTGGTCCATGTCGATGGTCCCGTTGTTCAAGGCCTCAAGTCCGTACTGGATGCCTGTGTTGTCGAGCGGCCTGCGCGCCTTCCCGGTCTCCGGTACCTCGCCGTAGACGTTCACGGTGTGGCTGTAGACGTCACAGCGGGCACCGCCCGGGTTGGTGCCGGGGTCGTAGCGCTCTCCCTCGGGCAGCTGGGCCGGGCAGAACACCGTGGGGTCGATACGGCCTGCGGCCCGGGCCAGGCTGCCGATGCTCTCCCACTTGCCGAACCCGGAGACCGCCCTCTGCTGCTCCTCGGTGAACGCGTCCGGTGCGACTTCCTTGAAGTAGTGGTTCAGGAGCTGGGCGTCGCTGAGCGTCTGTATCGTCCCGAAGCCGACGTCGGGGAAGCTGCAGCCGGAGAGGATGCCGTCCAGCAGACCCGGGTAGTTGTCGGCGATCTGATGGGTCTGGTACGAGCCGCCGGAGCAGCCGTTTCCGATGGTGAAGGCCGGTTCGCCGTACGTCTCCACGAAGCGTTCCTTGACCATGCTCATGGTCTCGGCCGCCAGCAGGTCGTTGCAGTTGTTGCCGAAGACGTTCAGCGAGGACGAGGCGACGCCGTAGCCCTTGCTCAGATACGTGTCGTTCATGATGCCGACGGTGTTTCGGCCCTGGACGTACCAGCCGCCGTTGCACCCCCCGCCGAAGCCGTACACGAGGCGCCCGTTCCAGCCCGGCCCACGTTGCAGCGGGTCGGGGGCGGCGGACTGCGGATCGTGCAGCACGGCCGTCTCGTAGATGCCGCGGTTGATGGTGCCGGTCTCGACGCGGACGATGTACGGCACCTTGTTGCCCGTGCTCGTCGTGGCCGTGGCCAGGTCGGCGGGGCGGACGCTCTCGTCGGGCAGCGGAGCGAACTTGCCGGCCGTGGTGCGGTACATGTAGTCGACGCGGGTCTCGACCGAGCAGTCCTTGTCGATGGGCTGCCCGAGGGTGCCGCCGGTGACCGTCTTGAACGCGGCGGTGTCACAGACGAACGGCTGCTCGTGCGGCCCGGCGAACACCGGCCCCGTGATCGGGTGGTTCTTCAGCGTCAGTTGTCCGGCGTCCGCGCCCAAAGCCCTGGCCGTGAGCCTGTTGTCGCCCTTGGCCAGCCCCTTCACCACGCCCATCAGCGCATGGTTGCCAAAGGGCCGGAAACTCGAAGTCACGTCCCGGCCTTCCACCTCGACCCGGACTTTGTCGGCCGCTGTCGAGGCGGGCACCTCGACACGTATCAGGGCGTCGTCCCCCGACACCGTGCCTGGCCGCGACGACACGGCCGTCACCTGCAGCTTCTCGCGTTCCTGGCTGCCGGCCGGCGTCGCCGACGCGCCTACCAGCACGCCCATGAACGCCATGCCGGCAAGGCCCAGTCTGACCGGCCTCGCGGGTCCTGTGAACGACACGACGGAACTCGCCTCACCTTCTGAAGTCGGAGATCGTGCTCAGTGTGCGGATGCGGGCCATGGGCCCGCCGGGGCTGTGATGCGAGTGTCCCGGGGGGACACCGGCGGCTGATGCGGCGGGGAGTGGGAGTCAGGTCCCGGGCCCGCGCCGGTGGCCGCGTCAAAGGCCTGCGCGTTCCGGCCGTGCGCGGCGCGGCTACCAGTTGGTGAACGCGCCGTCCGCCGTGCGCAAGTGCGGGCGCTCGGCCGCGGCGGCCTGATACCGGCGCGCCGCCTCCCGGTCGATGTCGACGCCGATGCCGGGCAGTTCGCTCAGCTCCACCCGCCCAGGCAGGATCGTCGGCCGTGCGGTGAAGAGGGCGGCGATGGCCGGATCGGGGTCGGTCTGGTGCTCCTGGATCGCCACATTGGGGCAGGACAGGTTGAGCTGGAGCGAGGAGGCGGCAGTGACCGGGCCGAGCGGGTTGTGGGTGGCGAGCTTGATGTGGTGGGTCTCCGCCATCGCCGCGATCTTCTTCGCCTCGGTCAGGCCGGCGGCCACCCCGACGTCCACGCGCGCGTAATCGATGAGGTCGTCCTCGATGAGTGTCCTGAACTCCCATTTGGAGCCGTACTGCTCACCCGCGGCCAGTGGTACGCCGGTACGCGCCCGCAGCATGCGGTAGCTGTCCGGGTTCTCACAGCGCAGCGGGTCCTCGACGAAGTACGGGCGGGCCGCCTCGACCTCCCGGCACAGGGTCAGCGCCTCCGGCGGATCCAGGCGCGTATGGACGTCGAGGATCAGCTCCGCCTCGTCGCCGACCGCGTCCCGCACCTGGTGGAAGAGGTCGACCGATTCCCGCAGGCAGCGGCGGGCGTCGAGCGTGCCGTCGGCGTCGTGCGGCGCGGCGAACCGCAGATGACGCCAGCCCTCGGCGACCAGCTCTCGGCAGCGGTCCAGGAACCACGCGCGGTCGTGGTAGCCGTCGCCGACATGCACATAGGCGGGTACGTGATCACGCACCCGGCCCCCGAGGAGTTCATGCACCGGTACGCCGAGCGCCTTGCCGCGGATGTCCCAGAGCGCCACGTCCACTGCTGCGATGGCGGCGCCGAGTATGCGGTCGGCGGGAAAGAAACCGCGCCGGAACATCACCTGCCAGAGGTGCTCGATCCGCCTCGGGTCCTCGCCGACGATCAGCTCCGCGAGGTGCTCGAGACCGCCCGCGACCGCCCGTTGGCGCGACCTGATGCCGACCTCGCCCAAGCCGTGGATGCCCTCGTCGGTGTCGACCACGACCAGCATCATGCTGTCGCCGTGGTCGGGAAGAGTAAGCACTTCCAGGCCGGTGATCTTCATGCCACTCCTCTATGAAAACGTTCCCGCAATTGCAGTGCCGTTCTTGAGAGCACATCATCAGCAGTAGTCGAGCCGAAGCACAAGACCCTTGCACCCAGAGGGTTTTCCTCGATGAAATAGTTCTGACACACGTCTTGACACGTCCTGGGAACGTTCGCAAACATCAACCGCATTCGCAGGATCCAGACGCGAGACGACCGGGATCCCCCGGCTCAGGAAGACCGGGGTCCCCCGGGCTCAAGACGACGAGGAGGCCGTCCGTGGCAGTCACGATCCGGGAGGTGGCGAGCGCCGCGCGCGTCTCGGTGTCGACGGTGTCCCGCGCGTTCACCGCACCCGACCAGGTGCAGCCGACGACGCGGCAGCGCATCTTCGACGCCGCGGCCGAGCTCGGCTACTCCCCCAACCCGGCGGCCCGTTCACTGCGCGGCGGCGGCACCGGAACGCTCGGCCTGATCGTCCCGGACATCGCCAACCCGTTCTTCCCGCCGGTCATCAAGGCGATGCAGGCCCGCGCCCGGCACCTGGGGTACACGGTCCTGGTCGCCGACAGCGACGAGCGCGAGGCGGACGAGCTGGCCGCCATCGCGGCCGTCTCGAAGCGGGTCGACGGCCTGATCCTGTGGGCCTCCACCCTGACCGAGGACCGGCTCCATGAACTCGCGGGCCGGATGCCGCTGGTGGTGGTGAACCGTCACGTCCCTGGCATCCCCGAGGTCCGGATCTCCCTGTCCGCCGGCATCTCCCAGGCCGCGGAGCAGTTGAAGGCGTACGGTCATCGGCGCTGCGTCTTCATCAACGCGTCCCGCGCCGAGCTGAGCCGCGGGAAGTCCATCCAGGAGTCCTTCGAAGCGCTCGACCTCTCCCTGTCCGAGCTCGGCCCGTACGAGCCGCGGTTCGAGACGGGCGTGCACGCCGCCACCCTCGTCGCCGCCCACGACGCGACCGCCGTGATCGCCCACAACGACCTGGTCGCCCTCGGCGTGCTGCACCAGATGGCCAACCTCGGCGTGAGCGTGCCGCGCGACGTCAGCGTCATCGGCATCGACGACACACTGCTCGCCTCCGTCTCCACTCCCAGCCTCACCACGATCAGGATCGACCCCGAAGAGATCGCCACGCGGGCGGGGGACCTCCTGATCGAGACGATCTCGTCGGGCACAACAGGACGTGCAGGAAAAGGAATTGAGGCCGATTCCCCCTTCGTGGAGATCGGCTCACGCCTGATCCCCCGCGCCTCGACGGGCCCCGCACCCGCCCACTGATCCACCGCGCACCCCACCACCACGACGAGCGAAGCACCGCACCGCACGCACCGAGCCCACTCCTGCCCTTCTTGGAGCCGTTATGCCCAGAAACTCCCGCCGTGCGGCCATACTTGGCTGCATGGCGCTGACCGCGACCCTCGCGGGCTGTTCCTCCCTCACCCCCAGCAGTACCGGCGGGGACGGCGATCTCCTGCTGCGGGTGCAGGGCATGCCGCCGGCCACCGACAAGCCGGGGCTCGCCCTGTTCAAGAAGCAGGTGGCCGACTTCGAGAAGGCCAATCCGGGCATCAAGGTCAAGGGCTCGACCACGGTCTTCGACCCGCTGACGTTCTCCGCGAAGCTGTCCGGCGGCAATGTCGAGGACGTCATCAAGGTGCCGCTGACCGAGCCGCAGCGGCTCATCCAGCAGAAGCAGGTGCAGCCGATCACCGGGCAGCTCAAGGAGTGGCAGCACTTCAAGGAGTTCAACCCTCAGGTCCTCCAGCCGCTCACCGACAGCGCCGGCGACGTGTACGGCGTACCGCAGAATCCGTACGCCCAGGGTCTGGTCTACAACCGTGAGCTCTTCGAGAAGGCCGGCCTGGACCCGGACAGACCGCCGGCCACCTGGGCGGAAGTCCGCACGGCCGCCAAGAGGATCAGCGACAGTACCGGCAAGGCGGGCTTCGTCCACGAGTCCAAGGACAACCAGGGCGGCTGGCAGCTGACGATGCTGTCGTACGCCTTCGGCGGCGAGCTGGAGAAGGAGCAGGGCGGCAAGTACACCGCCACGCTCACCGGGGAGCCGACGAAGCAGGGGCTGCGGCTGCTCAAGGACATGCGCTGGAAGGACGATTCGCTCGGCAAGACCCTGCTCAACAATCAGAACGACGTGATCAAGCAGTTCGCGGCCGGTCAGGTCGGCATGTTCATGGGCAGCCCGGGGACGTACCGACTGGCGAAGATGCAGTTCGGCATGGAGAACACCGACGCCTTCGGTGTGGCCCCGATGCCGCAGTCCGGCGGCGATGCGACACTCACCGGCGGTGACATCTACATGGTCCCGAAGTCCGCGGACAAGAAGCACGCGGCAGCGGCCGTCAAGTGGCTGACCTTCGCCTACGCCAAGCCGCAGTACAGCACCGACCTGGCCGCCGAGCAGGCCAAGGCGCTCTCCGCCGACCCGAAGTCCGCGGTGGGCGTGCCGACGCTGCCGGTCTTCGACAAGGAGCGGCAGGCCGAGATCGATGCCGCGATCAAGCCGTACGTCAATGTGAAGCTGCAGAACTTCCAGCCGTACATCGACGGTCTCTCCGCGCTGAGGCTGAAGCCGGAGCCGCCGTACCAGGCGCAGAAGCTGTACACCGCGCTCGACCCGGTGGTCCAGGCTGTGCTCACCGAGCGCGACGCCGACATCGACTCCCTGCTGGCCTCGGCCGAGAAGGACGTCAATGCCAAGCTCGCCGCGGACCAGAAGTAGCCGGCCCATGGCCCTGCTCACTCCGTCCCGGCGCCCGGCCCCTGTGGCCAAGGAGCCCGTGCCGCGAACCCTGCCCCCGCGGCGTGGCACCGGCTCCCGCAAGCAGTTCACGGCCTGGCTGTTCCTCGTCCCCGCGCTGCTGGTCTTCGGGCTCTTCGCCTGGTGGCCGATCGTGCGCAGCCTGCTGCTCAGCTTCCAGAAGACCAACCTCGTCGAGCCTGCGGTCTGGGTCGGCCTGGACAACTTCCGTACCCTGTTCGACGATCCGCTGCTCGGCACCGCTGTCGGGAACACCCTGTTCTTCGTCGTCCTCGGCCTGCTGATCGGCTTCCCGGCGCCGCTGGTCCTGGCCGCGGTCATGTCGACGGTGCGGCGCGGCGCGGGCGTCTTCCGCTTCCTGGTGTATCTGCCGGTGGTCATCCCGCCAGTGGTGGCGATCCTGCTCTGGAAGTGGTTCTACGATCCCGGGAGCGGGCTCTTCAACAACGTCCTCGGCAAGGTCGGGCTCGGCCCGTACCCGTGGCTGGAGTCCTCCGGCAGCGCCATGCCCTCGCTGGTCCTGGAGGCCACCTGGGCGGGCATGGGCGGCGCCGTCCTGATCTACCTCGCGGCGATGGTCGGCATCCCCGGCGAACTCTACGAGGCCGCCGAGGTGGACGGTGCCGGGATCTGGCGGCGGATCCGGCATGTGATGCTGCCACAGCTCCGTTCCGTCATCGGACTGTTGCTGCTCGTCCAGCTGATCAACACGGTGCAGGTCTTCACCGAGCCGTACGTCTTCACCGGCGGCGGGCCCGAGAACTCCACCCTCACGGTCCTGCTGCTGATCTTCCGGTACGCCTTCCAGAACGGCGAGTACGGCCAGGCCGCCGCACTCTCCTTCCTGATGGTGCTCGCCCTCGCCCTGCTCTCCGCGGTGTATCTGCGGGCCACCCGCAGCTGGAGCAAGTCATGACCACGCTCACCACCTTCGTCTCCGCCAACGACCGCCGACGGCCCGGCGTACGCGCCGCAGTGCGCTCCGTCCAGGTGCTCACCCTGATCCTGCTGCTGCTCATCGGCATCGGACCGCTGTACTGGATGGTCAAGGGCGCGGTGTCGACGCCCACCGAGCTCACCACCCAGCCCCTGGCCCTCTGGCCGGACCGCCCGGCCCTGGGCAACTTCTCGGCGGCGTACACCGATCTGGGTGTCGGCCGCTATCTGATGAACACCTTCCTGGTGGTCGGCGGATCGTGGTTCGTGCAGCTCTTCGTCTCGGCCACGGCGGGCTTCGCGCTGTCGGTGCTGAGGCCGAGGTTCGGCAGGGCCGTCTACGGGGCGATCCTCGCCACGATGTTCGTGCCGTACACGGTGAACATGGTCAGCCTCTTCATGACCGTGACCGATGTGCCGTTCCTCCACCTCAACCTGGGCGACACCTACTGGGCGATCTGGCTGCCGGCCGGCACGAACGCCTTCACGGTGCTGCTCGCCAAGCAGTTCTTCGACGCCCTGCCGAAGGAGCTGTTCGACGCGGCGCGGGTCGACGGTGCGAGTACCCGGCAACTGCTCACCAGGATCGTGCTGCCCATGAGCAAGCCGGTGCTGGCCGTGATCAGCCTGCTCGCGGTGATGCACTCCTGGAAGGACTTCCTCTGGCCGCTGGTGGCCATCACCGACCCCGAGAAGCAACCGATCAGCGTGGCTCTCGCCCAGCTCACCACGCAGGCCCCGCAGGACCAGCTGATCGCCGCGATGGTGATCGCCGTCGCCCCGCCGGTGCTCGTCTTCGTCGTCTGCCAGAAGTACATCGTCGCCGGGCTCGGCTTCACCGGAGTCAAGGGCTGAGTTCCACCGGCGCCGACGGCCGGGCCATCGACTCCCCACCACACCTTCCGCTTCGGAGCCTGCTCAGCCTTCGGAGCATCCGGAACACCCAGACCGAGAGAAGGGCACCTCCATGTCAGTCGCCCGCCGCAGATTCATCCAGGGCACGGCCGTCGCCACCGGCGCCGCACTGCTGCCGGCCGTTCCCGCGCACGCCGCGGACCCGGTCACCATCGAGGCCGACGGCATCACCCTCGTCGGCCGTGTCGACGGCAGCGTCCTCGTGCAGGACGGCACGGGCACCGACCGCATCCTGCTCAGCCACTTCCTGATCAAGGACACCGCGCTCGGCCAGCAGCGCACCTTCGGCGGCACACCCGCCCGGATCACGCTCGCCGACGGGCGGCCCGCGATTCAGGTCACGTACACGATGGCGAGCGGCGCGTCCGGACTCACGGTGCGCGGCACCTTCGACGTCACCGCTCGCAAGGCACACATGAAGTGGGAGGTCGGCGGTTCCGGCACGCTCACACCGGCCGGCTTCATGTTCTCCCGCACGGTGTACGGAGCGAGCGCGCCGGAGTCGTACGAAGCGCTGACCGTCTGGGAGCGGGACGCCCGGGGCGGCATTCCGTACGAGGTGAACGCGGGCGGTGCGTACGTGGAGACGTGGGAGGGTTCGAAGGGCTTCTTCTGCCTCTCGTCCACCATCCCGGCGAGCACGAACGCCACATGGATCCATTCCCCCGGCACCTCGACCGGTGCGGGCACCGCGGTCACCGAGGCCGATCTGGTCCTCGGCGATCTGCGGCCGCGCGGGGCGGGAGCGCTCGCCGCCAGGAGGCCCCTCGGCGTGGAGGTGTGGACCGACCAGCCGTTCAACCTCTACAAGGCGGCCGGGCAGACGATGACGCTCAGGGCCCAGGTCGTCAACGGCTCGGCCGCGGCCAGGAAGGTGACGCTCACCTGGTGGGCGCGGGACTTCGGCGGCAAGCGGATCGGCGGTGGAACGCTGTCCAGGAGCCTCGCGGCGGGCGCCGCCTGGAACGCCTCCTTTCCCCTGACCTCGCCCTCGCAGAACATCGTGTTCACCGAGGTGGAGGCGGTCAGCGGCAACGACAGGGCGCTGGCCCGCACGAATCTGAGCGTGCTCCCGGAGTTCACGTACAAGGCGGGCAAGGAGTCGATGTTCGGCCTCGCCAACTACCCCTGGCTGCTCGTGCCCGGCAGGGACGCCGTGCTCGGGCTGGTCAGGACGCTCGGCATCAAGTGGATCCGCATCGCCTACGCGGGCGCCCCGGGCATCGACACCGCGACCCTGGACGCGAACGGCATCGGGCACAACGTGGAACTGAGCGGCATCCCCGTGGGCGGCAGCCCGGAGCAGATCGCGGCCTGGGCCGACACGAATGTCGCCAAGGCCCTGGACGCCGAGGCCGCGTACTTCGAGGTGAGCAACGAGGTCAACCAGCCCTGGATGTCGGGCCGCGGCGCCGACGCCTACGTCCGGGACGGTCTGCGCCAGGTCACCACGCGCCTCGACGCGGCGGGCTCGCGAATGAAGGTCATGAACGCCGGCCTCGGCGGCATGGACTACATATGGACCAAGAACTTCCATGACGCGGGCGGCTGGGACCTCATCGACGCCTTCGCCTTCCATCCCGGCCGCGGCAACTTCACACCCGACTTCGCGCCGCCGCCCGAGGAGTGGACGCAAGGGTCGTCCGGCACGTACTGGAACTTCCTCGGCGCACTGCGCAAGGCGAACCAGGTCCTTCAGGAGTACGGCGGCGACAAGGAGCTGTGGCTCACCGAGGCGTACGCACCGACCCGGCCCAACGCCTGGTGGAGCGACACCTATCGGCACGCCGCCGAGAACACACTGCTCACGCTCGCTCTCGCCAAGTCCGAGAACGTGCGCGCCGTCAACTGGTACCAGCTGCACGACTCGACGATCCACCACCCCCAGGAGGCCGACCCGGCCAACCCCGAGTACCACTACGGCCTGATGAACCGCGACACCAGCGCCAAGCCCTCGCTCCTGGCCTTCGCGACCGCAGCCCGGGTCCTGGACGAGGCCGAGTTCGTCCGGCATCTCGCCTTCGCGGACCAGGACATCAAGGGACTCCTCTTCACCACTCCCGCCGGACCGGTGTCGATCATCTGGAGCCGCAAGGACGGGTACGTCCTCAACTCCGAGCACGGCGAGGATCCCTGGTACGCATCGCCCGAGCCATGGACCGACACCTGGACGACCAGGACCAGGGTCGTGGCCCACTCGGGTACGGTCGACGGCAAGGTGCGGGAGCTCAACTGCATCGGCCAGGAACGCTCTCTGAAAGCCTCCAACGGCAAGGTCACCCTCACCCTCGACGGCGCCCCGCGCATCTACTACGGCCTCGCCGCCGATCCCGACTGGAAGTAAGTGACGCACGACATGAGGAATGAAACCGCACGGCACGACATCACCGTCGTCGGCGGCGGCCTGGCCGGGGTCTGCGCGGCGATCGCCGCCGCCCGGCTCGGCCGGAGCGTCGCGCTGATCAACAACAGGCCGGTGCTCGGCGGCAACGCGAGCAGCGAGGTCCGGGTCTGGGTGTGCGGCGCGACCGGCCACGGCAGGAATCACCATGCCCGTGAGGGCGGCATCATGGGCGAGTTGCTCGTGGAGAACCAGTTCCGCAACCCGGACGGGAACCCCTACTACTGGGATGCCGTGGTCCTGGACGCCGTACGCGCCGAGCCGGGCATCACGCTCTATCTCAACACCGACGTGCGCGAGGTCGACGCCGAAGGTCCGGACGAGGCCCGGCGGATCACCTCGGTCACCGGCTGGATGATGGGCTCGGAGCGGCGGATACGTTTCGAGAGCCCCCTCTTCCTCGACTGCACGGGAGACGGCCTGATCGGCCACCTGGCGGGCGCCCACCACCGCATCGGCCGGGAATCGCGCGCCGAGTACGACGAGGCATGGGCTCCGGAGGCGGCCGACGACATCACCCTGGGCTCCACGCTCCTCTTCTACACGAAGGACGCCGGCCACCCGGTCAAGTTCGTGCCGCCCGACTTCGCCAAGGACATCACCGGGACCTCCATCCCGCAGCGGCGCATCATCAAGGCGGGCGACAACGGCTGCGCGTACTGGTGGATCGAGTTCGGCGGAGAGCTCGACACCGTCCACGACAACGAACGCATCCGCGACGAGCTGTGGTCGGTGATCCACGGCATCTGGGACCACATCAAGAACTCCGGCGAGTTCGACGCGGCGAACATGACCCTGGAGTGGGTGGGCTCGGTCCCCGGCAAACGGGAGTACCGGCGCTTCCTCGGCGACTACGTCCTGCACCAGGGCGACATCCTCGGCCAGACCGAGTTCGCCGACCGGGTCGCGTTCGGCGGCTGGTCGATCGACCTGCATCCGCCGCAGGGCATGTACGCCACCGGGGCAGGTGCCAGACAGCTCTACGCGGACGGCATCTACCACATTCCGTACCGCAGCCTCTACTCGGTGAACACCGAGAACCTGCTCTTCGCCGGGCGCAATATCTCCGCCAGCCATGTCGCCTTCGGCTCGACCCGGGTCATGGCCACCTGCGCCACGATCGGCCAGGCGGCCGGCACGGCGGCGGCGCTCTGCGCCACCGGGGATGTCACCCCGCGCGGACTCCCCGTGCCCGAGCTGCACCGGGCGCTGCTGCGCCAGGATGCCTCGCTCATCGGCCTCGCCTCGACGGACCCGGATGACCTGGCCCTGCGGGCGACGGTCAGTGCATCGTCCGCCTTGAGCAGCTTGGCGGTCGAGGAGCCCGACGAGCCATGGCCGCTCGCGGCGGACGCCGGACTCGTCCTCCCCGCGGACCCGGGCCTCTCGGGGGTGGAGCTGCTCGTCGACGCCGACCGCGACACCGAGATCGTGATCGATCTGTACGACCCCGAACTCGGCCAGAACTACGTCCCGCGCCGCCTGGTCACCTCCACCACCGTGCCCGTCGCCGCCGGTGCCCGGCAGTGGATCGGGACGGGCCTGGACTGGTCTCCCGAAACCCCTCGCAACGCCTTCCTGGTGGTCCGCGCCAACGACGCCCTCGCCCTGCACCGCTCCGACCGCCCGACCCCCGGCGTCCTGTGCTTCACACGCGTCCCGCTGCGCCCGTCCGACGAATCGCCGCAGCCGCTGCGCGAGTGGACGGACACGGGCCTGCTGCGCCGCACCTTCTGCCTCCGTACGGGAGAGACCGCGGCCTACTCCCCCGCCAAGGCCACCGACGGCTATGCCCGCCCGTACGCGGGACCCCACATGTGGGTCTCCGCACCACTGGCGGACGACCCGTCCCCCTGGCTCGAGTTGGCCTGGCCCGAACCGGTCGCCCTGGGCCGGATCGAGGTCATCGCCGACGACGACGTCAACGAGGACCTGATCAACCTGCACCACCACCGCACGCCCTTCGACACCCTCCCCACCCTCCTTCGCGACTACCGCGTCGAGGCACTGGATGCCGACGGCACCTGGCGCGTGATCGCCCGTTCGGCGCAGAATCGGCGGCGCCGCGAGACGCACACGCCGGCGGAGCCGGTCACCACATCGGCGATCCGGGTCGTCGTCGAGGCCACCAACGGGTCCACGTCGGCGCATGTCGTCGCCGTGCGCGCCTACAAGTAGAAGCACCGACGCGGGAGAGTGACTGGATGGTCAGAAGAGCGATGGTCACCGGGGCCGCCGGGCGGATCGGGCGCGCGGTCCTCGCGCTGCTCGCCGAACGCGGGATCGAGGCGAACGCCCTGGTCCTCGATGATCCCGGTGATCTCGCGGCGCGCCTGGTGGTGACCGGTGACGCGGCCGACGCGAAGACCGTGCGGGCGGCTCTGGAGGGCGCCGACGCGGTCATCCACCTGGCGGCGATCCCGACTCCCGCGCGCAACACCGCGTTCGAGGTCTTCGCGGGCAACAGCCTCTCCACCTTCACCGTCCTGGAGGAGGCCGGCCGGGCCGGGATCCGGCACGCGGCGGTGGCGAGCTCCTGGGGTGTCACGGGCCTGCCCTGGACGGACGCCGAGGATCCTCATCCGCCGTACGCACCGGTCGATGAGGAGATGGCCTCCCAGGTGGCCGACCCCTACGGCCTGTCCAAGCAGGTCGACGAGCTGACAGCGCAGATGATGGCGCGGCGGCACGGAATGAGCGTGGTGTGCCTGCGCTATCCGTACGTGGGCGGATTCGAGGAACGGCTGTACGCGCACGCCGCCCGGCTCACGGCCGACCCGGCCGCAGGGGCAAGAGAGCTGTGGACGTACCTGGAGGTCCACGACGCGGCGAGGGCCGCGCTGCTGGCCCTCGACGTGCCCGGCCGTGCGGCGCACGCGGTACACCTCTGCGCCCCCGAGATCATCGTGCCGTACCCGACGGAGGAGCTGCTGCGCCGCTTTCACCCCACGACCGTGCTCCAGCGCCCGCTGCCGGGTCGCGCGGCACCCGTCGACACCTCGGCCGCGCGCAGGCTGCTGGGCTTCACGGCACAGAATCTCCTCGGTCACGGGGCGGATTTGCCGAGTTGAGATCACGACGGCCGCCGGTCCACCGCAGACGGGAGAGAACAGGTCCGGACTTCCCTGTCCCCGGCGGCAAACCCGTCGCAGCGATTTGGCGCGGCCCTGCAGGCCGCGACCGCCTGGGCGTACTCCGAGGCCATCGGACACGGCGGAAAGGACAGCCCCGCGGACGACTACCGCTGGTCCTCCGGTCTTACAACGCCCAGGCCAGCGGGGCACCGCGCGCTCCCGGCAGCGCGTCCGGGCGCGCGGTCGACGGTCAGGTCCTCCTGGTGAACAGTCGGTCGAGGTGCTGGTAGACGGCGGTCAGGGCCTGCTGGGGCTCGATCACGCTCAGCTCGATGAGCGGGGTCAATCCGGTGAGTGCCAGGAGCAGGTCGGTCCCTGTCGCCGGGTCGTGGTCGCCGCGTTGTTCCACTACGCGCCACCACCGTTCGAGTACCTACGTGATCACCTGGGCTACCGCATGGAATTGCGTCAGGCGCGGTACGACCGGTCGGCGCTCGGGCAGGGCCGGCTGCCGGTGGAAGTGGACGTGGTCAACCGCGGCTTCGCCCCGGCCAAGCACCCCCGTCCCGTACGCATCGTGCTGCTGGACGGGCTCGGACGCACTGTCGCTTCCGCCGACACCGGAGCGGACTGGCGCGACTGGCAGCCCCAGGGGCGCTCCGAGACGAACGATGACCACACCGCGCCGAAGGCATCGACCGTACGGGCCACGCTGACACTCCACGCTTGAAGCCGAACGCCACGTACCGGATCGGTCTGTCCCTGCCTCACCCGAGGTTCCCCGGAGCTCCTGGCGCGGTGCGCTTTGCGAACGCGGCGACGCGGTGGGTGGACGGAGTGAATGTGCCGGCTGATCTCCCACCGGGGAGCTGACCACCCGGGCCTGCCGACCCGGCGCCAGCCCCCGCCGACGCGTGCTGGTCCCCTTCCGGTGGGCGGGCAGCTCGCGCCGGAGGTGCCGCGGAGTCCGGGCTTCACCAGTTCGCGCAGCCCGCCGACTGCCCATCAGCGCCATCGGGTCGGCTGCTCACCGACCTCGTCGAGTGGTCCACGTCGTTCGTCCGCTGTCAGGCCTCGGAGCCGTCAAACGCTGGAGTCGGCCACCACCGCTTGCAGCACCAGTACCGAGAGGTCGTCCTCGACCGGTCCCACCCCGAAGTCGTGTGCCGCCCGCCGTACGTGCTCCGCAAGTGCCCTCGCGCCCAGCCCCATGCCCTGTCTGAGGATGTCGGCCAGACCGTCGTTGTCGTCCAACTGCCAGTTCCCGCAGCGACGTTCGGTGACCCCGTCGGTCACGCACAGAAGCGTCTCGCCGGGTGCGAGGCCGAAGGTGCTGGCCTGGAATTCGGCGCCTTCATCGATGCCGAGCAGCATCTGGGGTTCGGAGGCCGGTTCTACACTGCCGTCGGCGAACAGGTGCAGTGGTGGGGGATGTCCTGCACTGGCGACCGTGCAGCCGGCACCGGCCCTTCCCGGGGCGACGGTCAACTCCCCGTACAGCAGGCTCAGAAAGCGGGGGCCCGGTTGCTCACCGCCGAGCGCGTATGCCTCGGCGCTCTCCTCCGCCATGGCGATGTTGAGCCGGCCGAGCACCGACTCGACACCGTGGCCCTCGCGCGCAAGCAGCCTGACCAGGTGCCGGGCCAGGCCGGTGATGGACATCGCCTCCGGGTCCTTTCCCTGTACGTCCCCGAGCAGGAAGCACCAACGGCCCTTGCCCATCGGGAAAATGTCGTAGAAGTCCCCGCCGACGGTCTGTCCCTCGCCGTGCGGCTCGTACACGACCGCCGTGTCGACGCCTGCGATCCTGGCCAGCTTCGCGGGCAGTTGCCTGCGCTGGAGCACGGCGCTGATCGCGCGCTGCCGGGTGTACTGGCGGGCGGTGAACACGGCCTGCGCGACCCTGCGGGCCACGGCCTGCACCATCCGCACGACGGTGTCGGTCATCTGCAGCTGCCCTGCCCGGCCGAGCAGCAGAACGCCCTGGTCGATGTTGGGTGCCTCAAGCGGGAAGGCGAATGCCGACCCGCCGGCAGGATCGGCACCGGCACTCGCCGGAGAGGGCCAGGGCGTGCCCCCGGTACGGACCGCGACGGGCGGCGGCATCCGTTCCAGTTCCTCGCGCAGCGGACCGATGCGCTGCTCGTCGGCATGCCAGACCCGGGACAGTTGCAGTCCCATTCCCGGTGTGCCGAGCCAGATGGCGCACCAGTCCGCGAGCCGGGGTACCAGCAGCTGCGCCGCGAGCGCGGTGACCATGGCCTCGTCGAGCTGACCTGCCAGGAGTTCGCTGGTCTCGGCCAGGAACGACGGCCCGCCGCGGTCGACCCACTCCGCGGCGCGCCCGCGGGGAGGCGCGGGATGTACGGATTCCTCTGTGTGAGGACGCGCCGACGCCTCCGTATCCTCAGTGTCACGAGCCTCTGCGTCACGCGACGGGGCGTCGCTGCCGGGCTCGGTGGTACTGGGCCTGGAGGGGGCCGGATCCGTGGCAGGTGTGTCCCTCCCGTCGGCCTCCAGCCGGAACCAGATCCTCTTCTCCGCCCGCCGGTAGGTCACGCCCCAGGACTCCGAGAGCGCGCTCACCAGCTGGAGGCCGTACCCGGGCTCACCGTGCCGGGCCGCCGCACCGCGTATCCCTCTGGAGGGGTGACGGTCCCCCACCTCGACGACGATGCCCGCCCGGGCGGCCGGGTTCCGCTCCAGGCGGCAGACGACGTCGATATCCGTGCCCGCGTACATGACGGCGTTGGTGACCAGTTCGCTGACGAGCAGGACCGCGTCGTCGACGAGCTCCTCGGGGATCCGTGCCGGAGCAGGGCCTTCGCGCGCAGTGGCGAGAGCTCCGGTGGCCGACGCCCCGCCTACGGCCTCGTGCCCGTCATCGAGCGCCGCCGTCCACCCATGGAGTGCCGCACGTACGAATTCCCGGGCCCGGGAGGCCGCCAGTTGATCCGCCGGCAGCCCCTGCCTGCACGCCGATTCGCTCGCGAGCACTGACAACGGGATCACCACTCTCCCTCATGCATCAAATGAGCCCATGAAGAGTGTTTTCGTGCGCTTTATACTATGACATGCGTCACTGAGTGATTCTTTGCGGTATCCACCAATTGATCTTGGGTGGAGGGTGTTCCATGGCACTGGCACCGACTCGGCCCGGCACGGAGCCGGACGAACAGTGGGTTCGTACGAGTGATCTGCGCCCGTTGCTCTCCGCGATGAAAGCTCTGTGCGACGGTGATTTCACGGCGCGGGTGGAGGCTGCCGGGAATCCGGGCGGCGGCACCCTGCCGGACGGGGTACCGGCCGAGATGGCCGGGGTGTTCCAGCAAATCGTTGCGCGCAACGCGCATCTTGCCTCGGAGCTCCAGCGGGTACGTCGCGAGATCATCCGCCAGGGCCGGCTGGACGAGCGGATCTCGGCGAGTCCCGGATCGGGGTCCTGGACGACGAACGTCGAGGCGGCCAATACCGTCCTGGAAGCGCTGGTGGTGCCCGTCGCCAAGGCCACCCGGGTGCTCGACGCCGTCGCGGACGGTGATCTGACCCAGCACGTCGATCTGCACGACGGAAGCCGGCAGCTCCGCGGCGACCTGCGGCGACTGGGTATCGGGGTGAACCGGATGGTGGACCAGCTGTCCCTGTTCACCGGCGAGGTGACACGGGTCGCCCGCGAGGTCGGCACCGAGGGGCGCCTCGGCGGCCGGGCGAAGGCGCAGGGGCTGTCGGGCGACTGGCTCTATGTGACTGAAGCGGTCAACACGATGGCGTCCCGGCTGACGGCGCAGGTCCGCAACATCGCCCAGGTGACCACCGCCGTCGCCAACGGCGACCTGACCCAGCAGGTGACGGTCGAGGCCACCGGCGAACTGCTGGAGCTGAAGCTCACGGTCAACACCATGGTCGACCAGCTGCGGGCGTTCGCGGACGAGGTGACCAGGGTCGCCCGCGAGGTCGGCACCGAGGGCCAGCTCGGCGGCCGTGCCCAGGTCAGGGGCGTATCCGGGGTCTGGAAGGACCTCACCGACAACGTCAACTTCATGGCGTCCAACCTGACGTCCCAGGTCCGCAACATCGCCCAGGTGACCACCGCCGTCGCCAACGGCGACCTCAGCCAGAAGATCACGGTGGACGCGCGGGGCGAGATCCTGCAGCTGAAGTCGACGATCAACACCATGGTCGACCAGCTCTCCGCCTTCGCCGACGAGGTGACCAGGGTCGCCCGCGAGGTCGGCACCGAGGGCCAGCTCGGCGGCCGAGCCCAGGTCAGGGGCGTATCCGGGGTCTGGAAAGACCTCACCGACAACGTCAACTTCATGGCCGACAACCTCACCTCCCAGGTCCGCAACATCGCCCAGGTCGCCACCGCCGTCGCAGAAGGCGACCTCGGCAAGACGATCACGGTGGAGGCCAAGGGCGAGATCCTGGAGCTGAAGTCGACGATCAACACCATGGTCGACCAGCTCTCCGCCTTCGCCGACGAGGTGACCAGGGTCGCCCGCGAGGTCGGCACCGAGGGCAACCTCGGCGGCCAGGCCCAGGTCAGGGGCGCTTCCGGGGTCTGGAAGGACCTCACGGACAACGTCAACAGCATGGCGCTCAATCTGACGTCCCAGGTCCGCAACATCGCCCAGGTGACCACCGCCGTCGCCAACGGCGACCTGTCGAAGAAGATCGATGTCGACGCCCGCGGCGAGATCCTGGAACTCAAGGACACCGTCAACACGATGGTCCAGCAGCTGCGGGCGTTCGCGGACGAGGTGACCAGGGTGGCCCGCGAGGTCGGCACCGAGGGGCGCCTCGGCGGCCAGGCCCAGGTCCACGGTGTCTCCGGGGTCTGGAAGAACCTCACCGACAACGTCAACTTCATGGCCGACAACCTCACCTCCCAGGTCCGCAACATCGCCCAGGTCGCCACCGCCGTCGCGGAAGGCGACCTGTCGAAGAAGATCGACGTGGACGCCCGCGGCGAGATCCTGGAACTCAAATCCACGATCAACACGATGGTCGACACCCTCTCCGCGTTCGCCTCCGAGGTGACACGAGTGGCCCGCGAGGTCGGCAGCGAAGGGCAGTTGGGCGGCCAGGCCCGGGTGGAGGGCGTCTACGGAACGTGGAAGGGGCTGACCACCAGCGTCAACGAGCTGGCGCTGAACCTGACCACCCAGGTACGCGCGATCGCCGAGGTCGCCAGCGCCGTCACACAGGGCGACATGTCAGGCTCCATCTCGGTGGAGGCCCAGGGCGAGGTCGCCGCTCTGAAGAACAACATCAACCTCATGGTGGCGAACCTCCGTGAGACCACCCGCGCCAAGGACTGGCTGGAGTCCAACCTGACCCGTATCGCCGGACTGATGCAGGGCCACCGCGACCTGGTCGAGGTCGCCGACCTGATCCTGCGCGAGCTGACCCCGCTGGTGAACGCCCAGTACGGGGCGTTCTTCCTGGCCGGGGCAGGCGTGGACGGGGCGGGCGCGCCATCCGGCGAGGACCTCGAGCTCCTGGCCGGTTACGGCACCGGCCAGCCCGAGGACCGCCGCCGGCGGACCCAGCTCAGCCTCGACACTCCCGGGTGGGGCCTGATCACCCAGGCCGCCAGGGAGAAGCGGCGGATTCTCATCGACGCGGTCCCCACGGAATACATCACCATCAGTTCCGGCCTCGGCGCCGCGCCCCCGGCCAGCGTCGTCATCCTGCCGATCCTCTTCGAGGACCGGGTGCTCGGGGTCATCGAACTGGCCTCGTTCAGCCGCTTCAGCGAGGTCCACCTCGCCTTTGTCGACCAGTTCGTGAACACCATCGGCGTCTCCATCAACACCATCATCGCCAACTCGCGTACCGAGTCGCTCCTCTCGGAATCCCAGCGACTGACCGCGGAACTGCGCAAGCGCTCCGACGAGTTGCAGCTCACCAACGCCGAGCTGGAGGAGAAGGCGGCGCTGCTGGCCACGTCCTCCCAGTACAAGTCGGAATTCCTGGCGAACATGTCGCACGAGCTGCGCACCCCTCTCAACTCCCTCCTCGTGCTGTCCCGGCTCCTCGCCGACAACCCCGACAACCACCTCTCCGCGCAGGAGGTGGAGTTCGCCGTCACCATCTACCGCGCGGGCTCCGACCTGTTGCAACTGATCAACGACATCCTCGACCTGTCGAAGATCGAAGCAGGCCGGATGGATGTCCATCCCAAGACACTGCCGCTGATCAAGCTGCTGGACTACGTACGGGCGACGTTCCAGCCGCTCTCCCTGGACCGCGGCCTGTCGTTCGACATCAAGGTCGGCGAGCACGTGCCCGCCGAGCTCTTCTCCGACGAGCAGCGTCTCCAGCAGATCCTCCGCAACCTCCTCTCCAACGCGATGAAGTTCACCTCGTCCGGCGGAGTGCAACTGCTCGTGGAACGTGCGACACCCTCGGACTTCGAGGAGGAGACACTGCGCACTGCCGATGCCGTCATCGCCCTGACGGTCAAGGACACGGGAATCGGCATCGCACCGGAGAAGCTCGACGGGATCTTCGAAGCGTTCCAGCAGTCCGACGGCACCACCAACCGGAAGTACGGCGGCACCGGACTCGGCCTCTCCATCAGCCGGGACATGGCGGGCCTCCTCGGCGGGCGGATCATCGCAGAGAGCGAGCCGGGCGTCGGTTCCGCCTTCACCCTCTTCGTCCCCGCGCACTACAAAGGTCAGCCCGCCGACGCCTCCCCCGCGGTCGAACCACGCCTTGCCGGCGGCACCACCCGAGCCCTCGCCGGACCCGCCACCCTGACCGGCCGTCCCGCGGCCGAGTCCGGGCCCGCGCAGGTCGATGTGTTCCACTCCCGGGAACCCGTGACCCGCACCTTCCCCGACGGCGATGACGGTGGCGGTGGCGGTGGCGTCAACTGGCCTGAGACGACCCGGCTCAACGAGTGGCTGAGCGGCCCCGCCGCCGCCGTGCTGACCAACCGGCGCATCCTCATCGTCGACGACGACATCCGGAACGTCTTCGCGCTGACGCATGTACTGGGCCGCGTCGGCATCAGCGTCAAGTACGCGGAGAACGGCCGCGAAGGCCTTGAGGTCCTTGACCGGACACCTGACGTGTCACTGGTCCTGATGGACATCATGATGCCGGAAATGGATGGATACGAGATGATCGGGGCGATCCGTCGCACACCTCGCTTCGCGGACCTGCCGGTCATCGCGCTCACCGCGAAGGCCATGCCCGGCGACCGCGAGAAGGCCATCGCGAGTGGCGCCGACGACTACGTCCCCAAGCCGGTGGACGTCGACCGCCTGCTCTCCGTGATCTGTCGGCTCCTCGACCCGCAGTGCACTTCTCCGGGGCCGCGGCCGGACCCCACCGGCAACGCCCGCTCCGCGGACCAGGACGACCGCAGCACCCTCACCGAACCGGGCGACGGCAACGGCGCGACAGGACGGCCGACATGACGGCGCCACGGGAAGCAGCACCGGAGACCTCCAGCATCCTCATCGTCGACGACATGGAGGAGAATCTGGTCGCCCTCCAAGCCGTACTCGGCTCGCTGGCCCACGTGGTCCGCGCGCGATCCGGCGAAGAGGCGCTCAAAGCGATGCTGCGCCAGGAGTTCGCCGTCGTACTCATCGACGTGCTGATGCCGGGCATGAACGGCTTCGAGACCGCCGCGAACATCAAGGGGCTGGACCAGACGCGAGACGTCCCGATCATCCTGCTGACCGGTGCCGCGGTGGATCCGGACTATGCCTATCGCGGCTACACGGTCGGCGTCGCCGATTTC
This sequence comes from Streptomyces sp. NPDC001933, assembly GCF_042890955.1. Classification (NCBI taxonomy): domain Bacteria; kingdom Bacillati; phylum Actinomycetota; class Actinomycetes; order Kitasatosporales; family Streptomycetaceae; genus Streptomyces; species Streptomyces sp. NPDC001933. Next base: position 154,829 of record NZ_JBIASS010000010.1, read on the forward strand.
CTGATCAAGCCTTTCGACCCCTGGCTGCTGCGGACCAAGGTCAACGTCTTCCTCGACCTGCACCGCAAGAACCGCCAGCTCATCGACCAGACCGAACAGCTGAAGCGACTCCTGACGGCCGACGGCGGCCACCCCGGAATCCCGTCGGCCGCCCCCGAAGCAGCTCGCACGTCGACCGAGCCGCCGAACGGGACGGACCACACACACCCTGCGGAACGCCCAGCGCCCCCGGAACAGCCCGACTCGCTCGCCGAGGCCGTCGGCCGACTCGCCCAGGCGGAAATCCTGCTGCGAGCTGCCGATACTCCTGGCAGTGCCGACCTCGCCGACCGCGTCCTCAACCTTGAACAGGCAGTGGGACAGCTGATGACGGACCGCGAAATGTAGCCGCTCGGACCGATCGGGTGACCCGGTGCGGATGACACCGACGCCGCCGTGCGGCCGGGGGACTTCGGGGTTTCGACCACTCGGAATGCCCCGGAGGCGGACTCCCCGGACTCGACCGACTCGGCGTACGTCGACAGGACGTACCACAGAACCCCTTCGGGCGTTCTGTCCTTGTGGCCGATCACGCACCCCCCCAGTTGGACGTGAGACCGGCTGGGGTGAAATCCCGCATCAGTCCCACCAGAGCACGACGAGAAGACGCCGTCGGGACGCTCCGAGGCAGAACTCCCGCAAGGCGTTGAAGTGCTCGATCAGGTACTTCCCCGGGCCTCCAGCGATCGTGTCGGCTCCATAGCCGATCAGAGCACCGGCCCGTACGTCGTCAGTCGGCAAGGCGGCCAGCATGGCCGGCATGTCCATCTGCTCGAGCAGTTCGGCGACGCGAGCCACTTGAGCTGCGGAAAGGGCTGTGGGGGCGGGCCCGAAGGGGGCGATGGCATGCGGGTGTGTGCTGAGGAAACCGAGGTCGATCGCGGTGTCGCCGTCGGTGGCCTGCCGCAGGGCATCCAGCCGGACGTCATCGAGACCCGCCAGTTCGCAGACCCGTCCCAGCAACGCCGGCGCCCAGTCCAGGTCCAGGACGTCCCACGGCGGCGGCTCCCAACGAGGGTCTCCGTCGGGCGATTCGCCGGCAGAACGGCGGCAGTCGGCGAGATATCCGTCCGAGATGCGGGCAAGTTGCTGAGTGACGGCCATGACGGCAGTATCCCGACGACGTCCAGCGGTTTTACCTGCCTCGGTGTCCTACGACGTCGTGGGCACCCTGCCCAAGAGGAAGGAACACGGGGGAAGTCGCAACGTGTCGCCTGCAGGGCCGTGTCCGGTGCGGTGGCCGAGCGGACCGTCCTCGGCCATCAGGACGTTGCCGGGATTCAGGTCTCGGTGCACAACGCCGACCGTGCCGTCGTGGAAGCCGTCCTCGACGTACTGGACGAAGTTCTCGACCTTTTTCGGAGCCTTCTCGGCATCGAGCTGCAGGATGATGTCACCGTGGTTGGTGGCCAGCCGGACCTTGGACATGACGACCGCATTGTCTGTGTGCGTACGACGACGGAACGCTCAAGAGCATTGCCACAGCCTCGCCCGGACGCGGCTCGCCGCACGGCAGACGGGGCTCGTGACCGCAGCCACCGAGGGATGAAGCGGCCGCCGACCCTGGCCGATCCGTGCCAGTGACGCTCCTGGGCACCGACCGGGCACGATGCGGGATACCGTCCGGGGGCCGCCGAACGGCGGCGGCGAGGTTACCCGCGCCGTGCCGGGAGGCCACCGTCACCACCGAGGAGGAACGTGACGCCGAGCTCGAAGAGGCGTTCGGCGATCTCTGCCTCGTCATGGCCGACCGGGAGGTCGCCGAACTCCGCAAGGCCGCGGAATCCACGGTGCGCGGATTCACCGACGGGGCGAGACCGTGGACGATCCCGGTCGGCACACGGGAAACGACGCGGGAGACGGCAGCCAGGTCATCGGCCCGCGCGCGGACGTCCCGTCGCAGGGCGGACCGGACTCAAGCATGGGCTCCGAATCGGCGAGGAAGCGGCGCCGGCCCGTCCGGACTACCTCACCGTGCCCGAGGAGTTCGTCGACGCCGCTCGGATCCGGCCGGCTCGCACCCTGCCCTCACCAGCTCCGTGGAGGACCTCATGACCATCCACCAGGTATTCACCACCGACTACCACACCGGTGGTGAACCGTTCCGCATCGTCCCCGAACCGCCGGTCGCCATCGAAGGCGCCACCGTCGCCGAACGCCGTATGTTCGCCATCGGCAACGCCGACGTGGACAACCTGCGGAGGCTGTTGTGCTTCGAACCGCGCGGACACGCCGACATGTACGGCGGGTTCATCACCCCGCCCGATGACGAGGGTGCTCACTTCGGCGTGCTGTTCTGGCACAAGGACGGCTTCTCGACAGCCTGCGGCCACGGTTCCATCGCGCTCGCCGTCTGGGCCGTGCAGACCGGCCGCGTCGCCCGCGACGCCTCCGGCATCACCACAGTGGTCATCGACGTCCCCTCGGGCCGGGTCACCCTGCGCGTTCACACCGCCGGCGAGCAGATCACCGGAGTCGACTTCGTCAACGTCCCCAGCTACCGGCTCGCCGAACGCGTCACCGTCGCCACGTCCCGCGGGGACGTCGTCGTCGATGTCGCCTACGGCGGCGCCATCTACGCGCATCTGGAAGCGGCCGGCGCAGGACTGGCAGTCACCCCCGAGCACTACTCCGACCTCATCGCGATCGGACGCGAGGTCAAATGGGCGCTGAACGACAGCGAGTACGCCCGTCACCCTGTCGACGACCGCCTCAGCGGCATCTACGGAACCATCCTGTACGACGACCTCGGCACCGACGAGAACGGCAACCCGCACCAGCGCAACGTCACCGTCTTCGCCGACGGCCAGGTCGACCGTTCCCCGTGCGGCTCCGGCACCTGCTCCCGCGTCGCCGTGCTCGCAGCGACGGGCCACCTCGAGCCGGGCCGGATTCTCGTCCACGACTCGATCGTCGGCACCCGCTTCCACGCACGGGTCGTCGCGGAGTCGGCCGCCGACGGCTACGCCGCTGTCATCCCAGAGGTCACGGGGATGGCGTACCGGACCGGCGAGCACCGCTTCGACCTCGATCCCGCGGACGAACTCGGCACCGGCTTCGTCCTGCGGTAGCAGCCCCGTCGACCGGCTGGGGATGCGCGTGCGCGGTGCGGACGTCCCGCGTACGCCTCACTCAGGAGTCCGTCTCGGCCCGTCCTGCCCGGTGCCCGGTCGACCGCACGGCGTCACCGTCGACGGAACCTGCCTCGGCCTCTGCCTCGGCGCCGCCGAAGAAGCCCGCCGCCGAGAAGGTCCACAGCTGATGGCCGATCCCACCTGACGCCCGGTTCTGACCGGGGCCTGCCAGGAATCAGGTGGGATCGGCCTGTGTGGCCGCAAACCGCATTCATCGTGCGCGGTTGCACCCGGAAGGGCCGCGTGGTCGACGTACTGACCCACGCGGCCCTGACCAGCTGATTACCGGACGTCGTAGGCGCGGGTGATCGTCTGGGTGACCGCGTTGCCGTTGGCGTCGGTGAGGGTTGCCTTCATCGTGACCTGCTTGCCGGAGGTTCCGGTGTGGTCGAGAAGGGCCGTCCAGCGGCCGTCATGCTGTTCGGTCGGCGCCTGGGTCCAGGTGGTGCCGCCGTCGTAGGAGTAGGACAGCGTGGCCGCCGTGATCGCGCCCGGCGTGTATCCGGCGTGTCCCTCGACCGACAGGCCGACCTTCAGCGCCTTCTCCGCCGGAAGGGTGTTCATGCTGTCCACCGGCACGTCGTACGCCGGGAAGAGGAGCGGCAGGCCGCGCGAGAAGACGTCCGCCTCCCGGTGGGAGCGGAAGCTCCACGTGGTGGTGACGGCGCTGGAGCGCAGCCAGTTCCGGTCCGAGGTGTCGATCTTCTGCATGTTCTGGGTGAGTTCGTAGGCGGAGTCCTCGTCCGGCACCTCGAACACGCCGTACGGGTCGACCTTCCGGCCGATCTCCACGCCGTTGCGCTTCAGCCGAAGGTTGCCGATGTCGCCGAAGGACGCGCCGGGGGACCAGTGGTCGCCGGACCCGTCGAGCCAGAACGCGGTCTGCATGCCCATCAGGTCGCCCTGCCGCTCGGCGGCCAGCACGGGCTTGCCGTCGGCGTCACGCGGGGCGGCCGGCCGCAGCAGGCCGCGGTACCACTCCTCGGCGCGCCGCTGTGCGGTCCGGTAGGTGCGCTCCTGGTCGCCCAGGAACGCGCCGAACGGGAAGCTGGTCATCGCGCCGTGGTACCAGATGTCGTCGCCGGTCGTGTAGTAGGCGGTGCGGGTCGCGGGCACGTGGACCGCGCCGTACGGGCTCACGGGGATGTAGCCGCTGCCGCTCTCGGGGCGGCGGACGAACATCGCGTCGAGGTAGTCGGCTTCCTTGCCCACGGCGTTCCAGGTCTCGGTGACCTGCGCCATCCGGGAGTCCTTGGGCCGGTAGACCTTGTCGGCCTGGAGCGGTCCCGAGGTCGGGAACGTCAGGTTGTAGACGTACGGCGAGCCGCCCTCGGAGCCGCTCGCGCGCCAGGTGGGCCGGAACTCGAAGGTACCGTTCGTGGCGCGTCCCTCGATGTCAGCGTAGAACTTCTGGACGGTGGCGTCCGCCGAGACCGAGCCGGAGATCAGCCAGGTGTCGTCCCAGGTGCGGGCGTAGCTGATCGTGGTCAGGTCCACCTTCGCCGGCCGGTCGGTCTCCAGGCTCAGCCGGTGGGCCTGCCCGGCGTCGAGGACGACCGTGGTGTCCCGGGTGATCCGGAGCTGCGGCCGTGCGAGGTAACTGACCGATTCTGCGGCGCCGTCCGCGTCGTACGTCGTCACGAAGCCGCTGATGGAGTAGCTGCCGGGACGGACACGGAACGTCTGTTCGGGCGCCCCGGAGTTCTTGCGGCGCTCTCCCTTGTCGGTGTCCAGGCTGACGAGGTCCAAGGAGGAGCTGCCGGTCGCGGGCTTGCCGTTGCGGTCCACGGTCTTGACCCGGAGGGTGACCGTCTCCGCCTGGACGTACAGCGTGACCGGCACGGAGACGTGCACGTCGCCGCCGGTGGCGAGGATCCGGCCGGTGACCGCACCGTACTGGGAGTCCTGGAGACGGGCGGTGGGGTCGATCTGCACCGGCACCTGAGCGGTGGCCCCGGCGGGGATCGTCACCTTGCGCTGCCCCAGCTTGACGATGTCGGAGTGGACATCGCTGCCGTCGTTGCCGTGTACGCCGCTGACCTTCAAGTTCAGGGTGAGGTCGTTGTCGCTGTTGTTGGTGAAGGGCACCTTCACGGACGTGCGGTCCGACGCGTCCTGCGGCCAGTTGTAGTCGCCGGCCTGGACGGCGGGCGCGGAGACCACCTTCTGGTTCACCGCGGCGAACACGTCGAGGACGCCGGCGCCGGTCTGGTCGGCGCCCTCCACCTTCCCGCCGGTGCGGGCCGAGGCGACGAGCGCGGCCTTGATCTGCTGAGCGGTCCAGTCCGGGTGGGCCTGGCGGACGACGGCCGCTGCGCCCGCAACGTGCGGGGTCGCCATCGAGGTGCCGGACATCGACCGGTACGCGTAGACGCCGCGGCCGCCCGCGCTCGCCGCCGAGATGTCGACGCCGGGCGCAGCGATCTCGGGCTTGAGGGTGTGCTTGACGGCGACGGGGCCGCGGCTGGAGAACTGCGCGGTGCTGTCGTCCCGGTCAACGGCGCCGACGGTCAGCACATCGGGGACGCACCCGGGCGAGGAGACGGTCTCGGTGCCCGGGCCGGCGTTGCCCGCGGCGACGACGAACAGGCTGTGCGTGTTCTGCGCGAGCTGCTTCGTGGCCTGGGCCACCGGGTCGGTGCAGTCCCCGATCGTCGAGTTGCCGAGGCTCATGGAGACGACGTCGGCCTTCTGGTCGACGGCCCACTGCATGCCTGCGATGACCCAGGAGTCCAGGCCGTACCCGCTGTCGTTGAGGACCTTTCCGATCAGCAGGGAGGCGCCGGGGGCCACGCCCTTCTTGCGGCCTTCGCTGGCGGCTCCGGATCCGCCGACCGTGGAGGCGGTGTGGGTGCCGTGTCCGACGTGGTCGTCGGTGGTCTTGGAGTCCGTGAAGTTCTTGGAGGTGGCGACCCGGTCCACGAGGTCCGGGTGCTCGGCGTCCACGCCCGTGTCCAGCACGGCGACCTTGGTGTTCTTGCCGTCGTAGCCGGCCGCCCAGGCCTCCGGCGCGTGGACCTGCTTGGTGGACCGGTCCAGCGTGGCCTCGACCTTGCCGTCCAGCCACAGCTTCTTCAACGCGGAGGCGGAACGCGAGCGGGAGTCGGTGACGTCCCGCCAGAACGCGGCGGCGGTGTCCTTGTCCGCCTTGAGCGCGACGCCGCCCACGGCAGGAAGCGACAGGCTCCGTTCGGAGCCGCGAGGTGCCTCCGGTGCGTTCTTGGCGACGTTCACGCTGTTCCCGTAAGTGGCGATCAGCGGGAGCGAGTCGGTGTGCGCGTCGTCATATCCCTGGCGGATGAGCCCGGTGACGTTGAACAGCTGCTCATCGACCCTGCCCTCGGCGACCGCCTGGGAGGCGCCCTCGGGGTAGACGTAGAGGTCCTTGCCCGACTGGTAGGTCTGGAACATCGACTGCGTGCCGTCCTCGCGCGGCAGCACCGCCGCGGAGCTGCGGCCCGACTTGTCCGTGGTGACGAGGACCTTGTCTCCGGTGATGAGCGTGACCGCCGTCTGCTTGCCGCGGTCCTGCGCGTTCTCGCTGCCGAGGACGGGGCGCTTCCCCGACCCCGATGCGGCGTCATGCGGTGCATCCGCCGCCCCGGACGGCGTGACTGCCGTGAAGGCCAGGGCCGCGGCGGACGCCGCTCCCATGGCTATACGTGTGATGGGGCGCATGAATCTCCCTACTTGGTGCAATGAAATGCCGTCGTGCGGCTGAAGCCTGGCAGACATGCAGATGACGTAGGGATGCCTGCGCATGACGGGTATCCCGCATGTCGGGTTTCCGTCAGACGGTCACGAGGAGAGTCGGTCACAGCCAGCCCGCGCGGGCTGCGTGCCAGCCGAGCTGCAGGCGGGAATCGGCTCCCGCAAGGTCCATCAGACGGCGCGTCCGCCGCTCCACGGTCCGGATGGAGACACCTAGCTGCGAGGCCGCGCGCCGGTCGGAGATCCCCGCCAGCAGCAAGGACAGGACTTCGAGTTCGCCCTCGGTCGGCCATTGCTCCGCTGCCGTCTGCGCCCGTACGCCCGAGGCAGTGGGGTACAGCGGCCGGGCCCGGTCCCATTCCTTCTCGAACAGGTGCACAAGGGCGGTGAGCAGACCGCTGCGGTGCACCACGATGGCGCTCGGCTCGCCGCAAGGACCGGCCATCTCCAGCGGCACCATGGCGCGCTCCCGGTCCGACACGACCATCTTCAGCGGCAAGTCGTCGACCAGGCGGAGTTCCAGCCCCGCGGTGATGGCCGCCCGCATGTCCGCTGCCACCTCGTGTCCGTCGAGGTAGTCCTTCGTGGCCACGACCCGGAATTCGACCCCGCGGTCGAGCGCGGAACTCTCCGCCATGTCGGTGTCCTCGCGCGGCACCGCCATCGGCGCGCCGACGAGGAACACGAGCAGCTCCCGCTGCGCGCCGAGCTCCAACTGGTGGAACCGGTGGGCTACCTGCTCCACGCCGACGACCACCTCCACGACACTGCCCGCAGGGTGTGCGGCAGTGCTCCGGTACTGCTCGGTCAGCACCGAGAACGCGTTCTCGGCCCGCTGCAACGCGTTGCGCTGCTCGACGAGAAGCGGGGCGAGGGCCACGGAAGGCGGCGTGAGCCGGTACCGGGCGGCGGTTCCGCCGTCGGCTCCCTGGCCGGCCGGGGCCGGCACCTCACCGCCCGCCTCCGACACGACCGCGACCAGGCCACGTGCCGCCAGATCGAGCAGGACTCGGGCGATCTCGGCCCGCTCCAGTCCGGTCTGCCGGACGAGTTCCTGGGCCGAGGCGGACGAACGGGGCAGCAGAGCCGTGTAGACAGCCTCTTCGGCTGAGCCCAGTCCCAGTGCCTGCAACATCCAGTTCCCCCCTCGGGGAGACCTTATCCCCGCTGCCCGGCGCGCCATGCGCCGGGCCGGGATACCGGCCGCCGAGAGGGTGCGGCCGTCCGGCGGGGCGCGGCCGCCCCGCGGTCGGGGCCTGCTTACTGTAAACAGAAATGCCCCATCTGCCCCGGAGGTCCCGTGGTACGTAAGCATCCGAAGAAGCCGGTACGTCCGGCCGAGGCCATCGAACCGCCGAGCGGGGCCGAAGTCGTGACCGCCGTCGCCTCGGTCACCTTGCTGGTGCTGGTTCTGGGGGCCCTGTCGCAGTCCCCGGTGTGGCTTCTGGGCCTTCTCGTCTTCCTTCCGGCGGCGGCGTCGGCGCTGTGCACCGTCCGCCAGACGAAGTTCGTGTCCGTCTGGACCGGACTCGTCGTGATCGTCACCATGCTGGTCCGGCACGGGGACGGGCGGCCGTGGCTCGACAGGTTCCTCATGGTCCTGCTCACCCTTGTCCTGGGTGCGGCCTCCGTCTACGCGTGCCACCGCCGCATCAGCCGTGAGCAGGAGATGATCGGGCTGCGCTCCACAGCGGCCGCGATGCAGCGGCACATCCTGCGCCCCCTGCCCATGGTCACCGACGACGTCCTGGTGAACGGCGTGTACGAGCCCGTGCAGGAGGACCGTCTGGTCGGCGGGGACATCTACGACGTCGTCGACTCGCCGTGGGGAACCCGGGTGCTGATCGGCGACGTCCAGGGAAAGGGCCTCCCGGCGGTCGGCGCCGCGTTCGCCGTCATCGGGGCGTTCCGTGCGACGGCTCACCGGGAACCCACTCTGACGGCACTCGTCGACGCCCTGGACGCCTCCGTAGTACGGCACAACTCCTATGCCGCGCAGACCGGCGACGACGAACGGTTCGTCACCGCGCTCATCCTCAACATCGACGCGGGTGCGGAAGTGCAGGCCATCAACTGCGGTCATGTCCTGCCACAGGTGCTGCAGGACGCCACCGTCACGACACTGGCCCTCACCTCCGGCGTTCCCCTCGGTCTCGCCGAGCTCGCCCACGAACCCGCGACGGTCGACTGGTTCGTCTTCCCGCCCGGCGCGACCCTGCTCCTGACCACGGACGGACTCACCGAGACCCGCGCCGCGGACGGTGCGTTCTACCCTCTCACCGAGAGCCTCACCCGGCGCGTGTCGCTCTCCCCCACCGAGCTGCCGCGTGCGCTGTACAACGACGCGCGTGAGTTCGCCGGGGGCGGCGGCCAGCACGACGACGTGGCGGTACTGACGGTGCGCCGGTCACCGAGCCACTGAGCGGTCGTTCGTCGTACATCGTCATACGCGGGAAGCCCCACGCACGGCAGAGGCGTACTCGCTGTCGTGCTGATGCTCGGCATCCCCGCCGTCCGCGCACTTGCCACCACCTCGCCCGCAAGGAGCCGTCGGACGCCCGAGTCCAGACCGCCTACGGACAACTCCGCACGACATGGGCCACAGCCGGGTGCCAGTGGATCCGGCCTTCAGCAGAAACTGATTCGCCTGATCACTCGTCCTGGAGGGCGAGGCCGAGTGAATGGGAAGCCATGGTGGAGCGGGCGGACAGCGGTACGACGTCGACAGTGGAGGCAGCAGCGCCCCGGTGGGCGCGGTGCCGGACGGGGCGGTGGGAGGAGCGCGCGAGGGGCCAGCGGGCCTTGACTCGGGACCAGGTCCTCGCCGCGCTCGCGGTACTGACGGCCGCGCTGTTGGCATTCCACCGGGCCGTCCCCAACTCCGGGGGCCGCCTGGGCAGTTTGCTGGAGAGCTTCCTGCCTTGGCTCGGCCTGGTGGTCGTGGTTCTGCTCGGCCTGACGCTGCTGCGGCGTTCGGCCACCGCGCTGGTGGCCTTGCTACTGCCGGTGGCGGCCTGGACGTACCTCTTCGGCGGGCTCCTGCTGCCCGGGGCGGAGCCCGGCACGCACGACCTGGTCGTGGTGCAGCACAACGTCAGCGACGAGAACAGCGACCCGGCGGGCACGGCCCGCGCCCTGGCTGACGCCTCACCCGATCTCATCGCGCTGGAGGAGCTGATCCCCCCGGCGCTTCCGGCCTACGGGAGGACCCTTGCCCCCGACTACCCGTACCACGCAGTCCAGGGCACCGTCGCACTCTGGTCGAAGCATCCGCTCACCGATACCCGGCCCTTGAACATAAAACCCCAAGGGATCACGGAGGCCTGGAATCGCGGGCTGCGGGCCGTGGTCCACACGCCGCAAGGCGAGATCGCAGCGTACGTCGCGCACCTGCCCTCGGTCCGCGTCGGGGCGAGCGGCCTCGCGTCCTCCTGGCGCGATGAAAGCGCCGATCTGCTGGGAAGGGCCATCGCCGCCGAGAAACTGAGAACGGTGATCCTGCTTGGCGACCTCAACGGCACGGTCGACGACCGCGGGCTGGCCCCGCTGACCTCACGGATGAACGTGGCGGAACGCGGCTTCGCCTTCAGCTTCCCCGCGGCCTTCCCGCTGGCCCGGATCGACCAGGTCATGACCCGCTCGGCAACCGTCGGCCACATCCGCACCTTGCCCGCCACCGGCAGCGACCACCTGCCGGTCGCCGCCCGGATCACACTGGGCTGAAGGAACGGCCCAAGTGACAACCAGAGTGCTTCGCCACATTCGGCCCAGAGGCCCGGGAAAGCCGGCTATCGGCAGCCGGCAGCCGCGTGGAGAACACCCAGGGCGGCGAAGCCGATGCCGGTGACGTAAGTGGGGTGCAGGATTCACTCCGGCAGGATTCCCTCCGGCCAGGATTCCCTCCGGCCAGGCGAGGCACGGGCGGCAGGACGAACCGTCCGGCTCGCTGAGGCCGGGTGCCGGGTGCGCTGCTTCGCGGTGCGCTCGGCACTCGGCGCATGGAGCTTGATCATTTGTCTCAGTGGCCGAAGCCGGAGCCGAAGCGGTCCCCCGTCATGGGCTTCAGCCCCAGATCAGCAGGACCGATGAGCATCGGCCCGGAGGTGCTGATGCCGGCAGGGCCGCCGCGCAGAATCCGGACCTTGTCGTCGGCCCCGCTTGCGTACGACGTGCCGACCGCCAGCTCCGCCGCGCCGTCGCCGTTCAGGTCCTGGATCGCCAGCCGGGGCCACACCGGGAGGCCGGAAATACTCTTCGCGTTCGTGCCCGTCAGGCCCTTCGGTCCGCCGCGCAGCACCAGGGTCACCGTCTTGTCGTCCTTGAGCGGGGCGCTGAACGCGATGTCGGCGTAACCGTCGCCGTTCACATCACCCGTCGCCGGCGCGTTCCCGAAGTTGCAGTAGGAGGAGACCGGCTCGCCGGGCAGCCCCGGTGTCTTCTCGTTGATCGTCGTGGGCTTCAGGCCGGTGCTCCACCCGCTCTTTCCGCCGTACGCGACCATCAGCCGGCTGCCGCCCTCGGGCACGGCTACGTCGCCGAGGATCTCGCAGGTGAGGCTGACGATCACATCGTCGAAGCCGTCCCTGTTCACGTCGGACGTGAGGGTGACCGAGCCGTACATGTCCTTGCCGCGCGCGTCCTTGAGGCGCGGGCCCTTCTTCAGTACGCCGTTGGCCGCTCCGCGGTATACGAGGGTGGCGCGGGGGGTCGGGATCTCGTCCGCGAACACGTGCGACCAGGTGACCACCAGATCGTCCTTGCCGTCGCCGTTCACGTCGCCGACGCCGGTGGGCCGGGGGGTGTAGTACGACGGCTTGTCGGGGGTGAGGTCGAGCGTCTTCGTACGAGCGGGCTTGCCCGTCCGGGTGAACGGGCCGAACCGGACCGTTGCCTTGGGGTCCGCGTTTCGGCTCGTGACGAGGTCGGCGTGGCCATCGCCGTCGAAGTCACCGGCGACCGGCGTGGCGCCGCTGAGCTTGGCTGCTCCGGAGAGCTTCTTCTTTCCGCCCCAGACCACGAAGACCGTGTTGCTGCCGGCCTGCGTGATGAGGTCGCTTCGGCCGTCGCCGTCGAGGTCGGCCGAGATGGCACCGCTGCCGAAGCGGCCGCCGGTGCCCGCCTTGCCGAGGCCGAGGCTGTCCTGGGTGATCACCTGGTGGCGCCGAGTGTCGGGTCCGGCAGCTGAGCCGTGCACCACAGCCGCGTAGCCGGCGGCGTACTTGCCGTTGACCGTGGCCGAGGTGTCGGTGATGACCAGATCCTCCTTCCCGTCGCCGTCGAAGTCGGCATGAGCCCCAGCCGTGTCGGGGTCGGCCGCCGGCCGCTTCGTGGCCGCGGCGGTCTGCGTCATGACGGTGGAGTCGGGGACGGCTGCGGGGGCCCCGCAGGCGGCTACCGCGGCCAGGGCCAGGGTGGAGACAAGTCGTTTCTGCATGCAGAGTTGGACCGGGGCCGCCCCCGAATGGTTGTGCGGGCGGCCAGGCAGGCCGTACGGCGGTGCCCACGCCGATACGGGCACAGTCACCCTGCCATCGGGCCGCTCCAGGACCGGCACCGGCCACGGGCCGGGGCCGCGGAACCTCTGCTCCCGGTCCCCCTGCCACCGCCTGACACAACACACCGCCGAGCAGTGCGTCGGCCCCGCTCCCGCTGCACCGCGTACAACGGGTCACCGTCGGATTGTCCGGCGACGGTCGAGGCCCGGCTCGGAACAGCGTTGCCCAGCGACTGCGAGGAGCTGGTCGAGCTCTTCGGCTACGGGACTTCGACGACTACCTCGGTCTCCTGATTCCCGGCGGTCCACCCGGCAGCCTCGACCTCGTCGAGTTCAACGAGTTCTGGGCCCGGGCAGCCGCCGAGGACGGCGGCGAGCAATGGGAGCCGTACCGGCTCCAGGAGGCCTGCTCCAGGAGCCGGGCACGGAGCAGCGGAGCTCCTTCCACTGGCTCACCGAGGGCGCCGACCCCGGCCGGTGGCCCATCCTCGTCACGGGTGACGACTACAGCGAGTGGGACCGGTTCGACGTATCGACCGCGGAGTTCGTCGACCGCCTGCTCACCGCCAACACCACCCCTGCTCCACCGCACGCTACTTCGACCAGCACTGAGCCTCTTCCGACCTCACGCCGCATGTGAGGTCGGAAAAGGCTCCGTCACCGCCGCAACGGTGCGTCTGTGGTTGAAGGCGCAAGTCGCCGGAGACCTCTGAGCCCGCCGGTGGACCACTCCTCGCCCCCGATCGGAGCCAGCCCAGAAGCGCGTTCACCGACGGCGAGTTCGATAGACAGCCCGAGGATCCTCCGGAGAAGGCTGTCACCAACTGGCCGGACCGAGTTCCCTGCATATCCACGGAGCACGCGGTCATGTGGACGGCAAGGGAGGCCGGCACCGAAGCGGCCCAAGGCACACCCGTGAACAGGAGCCAGTCCATGGCAAGTTGTCGCCACTCATGGATGCCGCCCTGCGGCATTCGGGCCATAGTGGGCAGCCCGACTGCCGGTAGGAGCCCAAGAGCTGTGCCGGCCGCCATCCCACTGGCGAACTCTCCGGTCTACGCCGGCGCCAACGCGGCAATGACGACACACAGCGGATCAGCGCAGTCCGGCGAAGAGATCGTTCTCGGGTACGGCCACGCCGGTGGCGTCCTTGACACGTACGAAGGTCTCCATGCCCATCAACTCGCCAAACCTCTCCTTGCCCATCTTGAGGAAGAAGATGTTCTCGCCCTGACTCGCGTGCGCGGCCAGCGCATCGAACTTCTGACCGCTGAATGCGGTGGTGTCCACCCACGTGGTGATCTCATCGTCGGGCAGGCCGATCTCGGCCATCGCGGCGGCCTCAGCAGGATCCGGCTCCGGCATGTCCCCATGAAACTCGCGCATGGTCTCCCCGAACCGCTGCATCATCGAGCGGGGCGCCGTCGTCCAGTACACCTTCGGTGTCAGCGCGGTCATCTCCAGCGCCGCCATCGTGATGCGGTGGGCCTGAATGTGGTCGGGGTGGCCGTAGAAGCCGTTCTCGTCGTAGGTGACGACCACATCGGGTCGGTAGTGCCGCATGAGTTCCGCAAGTCGGGCAGCGCCTTCCTCCACGGGGGTCTGCCAGAAGGATCCAGGGGCGTCGTTGCTCGGCCAGCCCATCATCCCGGAGTCTGCATAGTCCAGCATCTCCAGATCGCTGACCTTCAGGACGTCACAACTCGCCCTGAGTTCTTGTCGGCGCATCAAAGCAACAGCCGCCGGATCGTGCCCGGGATCGCCCGGCTTGACACCCCCCGGCCCATCACCGCAACCGCCGTCGGTACACGTCACGAGAACGGTGCGGATGCCTTCCGCCGCGTACCGCGCGAGGACCCCTCCGGTTCCGGTGGCCTCGTCGTCGGGGTGGGCATGTACTGCCATGAGCGTCAACGGCCGGTCAATCATGAAACGGTCCTCCTGCAGAAGTACGTCTTGGTCCGAGTGCGCGGCGGGCGTACCGCGATCCTGAGGTCCGGATCCTGGCGGGGCGGATGACCTTGCAGTCTCCGTGTTCCCCGCCCGTACGGCGCCGGTCCCTCGGTCGATGCAACCGTGCCGACCGGGCCGGCTGTTCCCGGCGCAGCCAATTGGCCTTCCAGGCGTCGGAGTTTCAACGCGAACACGGTACAGGCGCGACCTGCACGTCGCAGCGCCACGTCGGCCTCCGCCCGCCGCACCAAGCCGCCGGTCAACCCGGTTCATTCCCCCAAGTACGCCCCAAGCCCGAAGCCCGCCCGGCGAAGGCTGATATGGACAGGCTCTGCCCCGGCACCGGCACCCGCGCGGAGAACCGCCGGTGGGCGTCCGGCCGCCGAGCGGCGCTCAGTACGTCTGGATCTCCAGCAGATTCCCGTCCGGGTCGCGCAGGTGCGCCGCCCGCAGCCCCCACCCCGGCATGTCCCGAGCGGGCGTCACCAGCACCCCGCCATGCCGACGGCACAGCGCGACCGCCGCGTCCATCGCAGCCACGTCAGCGACGGGCACCACGAGGGCCGCGCCGAACGCGCGGCCGCCGCTGAGCAACTGCGCCACGACCGGCTCGATGCGGTGACCACACTCGCCTCCGCCGGCTCCGGCCACCGTCGGGCCATTACGCACCGCTTTCGCAGCGCAGGCAACCGAAGGCATTGCCCGAGACCGTCTACGTGATGTGCATCACCGCCCGGGTGATTCGGTTCGGGCATGCGCGACCATGACCGGATGAACGCTCGCTTCCTTGGTATCGCCGAGTTGACCGAAGCCCCGTCCGTGGCGGTCGTTGTCGACGTCATGCGTGCTTTCACGGTGGCTGCCTGGGCCTTTGGCCAGGGGGCGGAAAAGATCGTTCTTGCTGAGTCGCTGGACGAAGCGCTGGCGCTCAAGGCTCGCCGCCCGGATTGGGTGGCGCTCAAGGACGGTCCGCTCGCGCCCGGGTTCGACACCGTCAACTCTCCGGGCCTGTTGCGGTCTGTTGACCTTGCTGGACGGACCGTTGTGCAGAAGACCACGGCAGGGACGGTCGGCGCCCTCGCCGTCAAGGAGGCGTCGCTGGTGCTGTGCGCCAGCTTCGTGGTGGCGGAGGCAACGGCTCGGCTCTTGCGGACACACGAGTGTGACAGTGTCACGTTCGTGGTCACCGGCGAGGACGGGCAGGCCGATGAAGATCTGGCGTGCGCTCAATACATCGCCCGCAGGGCCACCGGGGCCGGGACGAATGCAGGTGAATTCCTCCGCCGTGCCGACGAGTCGCGTGCTGCCACCGAGTTGAGGGAGGGTGTGCGCCAAGGAGTCCATCCTGATGACGTCGCACTCTGCCTTGAGCTCGACCGATTCCCCTTTGCCATGGTGGCGACCTTGGAAGACTCGCTCATGGTCCTCCGTCCGTGCGCCGCGCCTTAGCTGAAGGAGGCGCCCTGCTCGGCCGGCCCGTACACGGGCTTGACCTCGGAGTCGATGTCGACGAACACCACCTCGTCACCGGTGGAGACCAGTTGACGCACATGCCCCCAGGTGAACGCACGCAGGAAGGTGCCGAGTGTGGACGGGGCACGCACGCCGCCGAACAGGCGGGGCAGCCCGCCATGGCGCAGCACGTACGCGGTGGCTCCAGGCTGAACAGCTGCCGCAGCGGCGCGATTCTTCCCGTCCCGTTTGGCGCTGATCGTCGCGATGACAGCTCCGTCGCCGACTGGGAGTGACATGTCGACGAGCAACGCCCCTGCCATCGGGCAGGGCGTTGCTCGAGATGGTCTGTTTCAGGATGCCTTTTGGTCGGCGCGCTTCTCGATCTCGGTGGTCACCCGTGCTCCTCGGAAGAGCACCGGGAGCCACAGGAGACATGCCAGCAGGGGGACCGCGGCGTAGGTGGCCATACCCACACTGGAGCCCAGCCCGTCCATGAGCGCGCCGAGGACGAGATAGCCGATGCCGATGAGCGCCGACTCCACGAATGCGATCATCGACAGCAGGCTCGCCCGGTGGCGCGACGGCACGGCCTCGTTGAACACGTTGTCCACGATCACGGCGGTGATCTCGGGAATCCCGACCAGGGCCAGGAACGCGGCGATGGTGACCCAGACAAGGCCGAGGCCGCTCAGGCCGAGTGCCGCGGCGAGCGTCAGGAGGGACGCCGGGACTATGACCCGATACCCGATGCGCCGGTCCGCGCGGTCCGACAGCAGCGGAGTGAGCCCGCCGGCGAAGAATCCCGCCGATATGACCACGCTGACCAGTGCGGTGCCCGCTCCCTGATCGGAGAGGGTCTTCTGCGTAAAAATGATGTACGGCGTCAAAGTCGCATGCATCAATCCGGACACCACGACAAGCGTCACGAGAGCCGGCGTGGCGACCCGAAGCATCGCCCGCCATGCTGTGGCGTCGCTGTGCTCCTCCTCGGCTCCGTCCTGCTCGTCCACCGCGTCCGCGCCGCGGATCTCGGGCACCCGTGACATCAGCACCACCACGGCCAGGGCGAGGCAAGCCGCCGAACCGACGTAGACGACTCCCCAGGAAATCTGCTGCAGTTGGCCGCCGAGGACGATGGCGGCTCCCGAGGTGACCGTCCCGAGCATGGTGAACCGGGACTTGATCCTGACGTAGTTGGCCGTTGCACCACGACGCACGAGCAGGTCGTACAGCAGGGCGGTGTCCGAGCCGGACACACATGCCATGCCCACGCCCTGCCCGATGAACAGCGCCAGGAACACCCAGTAGTTGGAGAACGTCCCCTGGCCGAGCAGACATCCGGCTATCAGCATCTGGCCGATCACGATGCTGGCACGCCTGCCGATTCGGTCGGCGATGACTCCCGTCGGCAACTCCGCAACTCCGCTGACCAGGTAGAGCAGTGTCTGCAGTAGGGCCACTTGCCCGGCGGAGAAGCCTCGCTGCTGAAGGAAGAGGACGAATACGCCGCGCTGGAACAGCGTGTTGGTGAGCACGGCGTATACGTAGAACGGGCGCGTGACACTTCGTGCTGCATTGTCGACCGCAGCCGACCCGCTGAAGGCCTCCGTGGTGCCGGTCATGCTGCGGGCTCCCTGGTGACTCCGGTGATCATTAGCATTGGGCCTCCGCCGTCGACCGGAACCTCCAGTCCATACTTCGCGCAGGATATCGGGCCGGCCAACCGGGAACCCTTGCCCGCACCAGCGAGCTTCACCTTCTCGGCCAGCAGCGCGGGCAGACCGCACCGCTCGGCCAGCCGGATCGTGGGAACCAGCCCGGCATGCGCGATCAGGACGCGGGCGTCGAAAGCGGCGAACAGCTCCGCGGGCCTGTGCGAGACTTTCACTTCAGAGGTGCCTTGCTTCGTGGGACCGGTGTGGGCGTAGGAACTCCCGTCATCCCAGTTCAGCGTGGCACCTCTTCGTATTTCTCCGTCCACAAGCCGACCTTCACTCGGTGGATCGAGATCGTTTCATCGCCGACCCGCGAGGGAACGCGCTCGGGCGACAGAAACAAGCGACGGCACCCGGCAGAACATCGAGGATGCCCCATGACTGAACACCTGGTGACGTTCCTCAAGACACGGCTGGATGAGGAGGCCGACCTGGCCCGGCGCTGCGACGGCAACGGATGCTGCGGAGAGCGGTCTGCCCACGGGAACACGGTTGATATCTGTCAGGTAGAGCTCTCAGACTTCCACCCCACGATCGCCCTGCATGCGGCTCTGCACGACCCGGCCCGCGTTCTGCTTGAGGTCGGAGGCCGAGCGACGCATCCTGGCCCGTCACGTCCTCAGTCCGGCCGGGGGCGCCCCGGAGCTACCGCGAGTTCGAGGAGCCTTGCCTTACGGGGCCCTGCCGCTCAGCGCACCCGGAAGACCGGTCCGCGCGGGGTGAACGGCAGCCCCGCGCCCTCCGGGATCAGGTAGGCGTGCTCGCGGCGGACCCGCAGCACGTCGCACCAGCCGTCGGTGATCACCAGGACGGGGGCCGTGGGCGGGAAGTCGTCGGCCCGCTGCAGCAGGTCGATGCCGGGTTGCAGGACCGTGCCGCCGCGCCCTCTGACCCGTACCCGCCCGGCGATCTCCGTCGGCGCCAGGTACCCGGCGTCGTAGGCGGCAGCGTCGCAGAACACCACTCGGGCGGCCGGCACGTCGCGGGCCTCGGCGTAGGAGGCGATCGCGCCCAGTGCCTTGGCGAGCAGCGGGCCGGACATCGAACCCGAGGTGTCCATGACGACGCCGAAGGTGCAGCGGGCGACCTCCTCGGGCGGGAAGTAGCGGCCCGCCCGCGGGATGTCGGGGGTCGAGGCCTGGCGCCGGGCGGGCCGGGAGTAGCTGCGTACCGGTTCGGGCCGTGTCACGAACTCGTCGAACCAGCGTGCCAGTTGGGCATCCCACGGGACGGGCGGATGGGCAAGTGCGCGGATCTCCTGGACCAGTCCGGCCGGTAGCAGGCCGCGCTGTCGGTCGGTGTGCAGCTGGTGGCCCTGGACGAGGGCGCGCCGGTAGAACTCGTCGAGGTCGACGGGGTCGGCGATCCGGCCGGGCAGTGGTTCGCCCAGGATGTCGCCGGCGCCCTTGCCGCGCAGGGTCGCAAGGCGCCGGCCACGCCGCAGCCCGGTGGCGATCCGGTCGTACACCTCCTCGGTCGACAGACCCTTCAACTCGGCGTCGTACAGCAGCCCTTCGGGCATCGCGCCGACGCTCATCTCAACCAGCCAGCCGTTGATGACGTAGTCGG
This sequence comes from Streptomyces sp. NPDC001933, assembly GCF_042890955.1. Taxonomy (NCBI): domain Bacteria; kingdom Bacillati; phylum Actinomycetota; class Actinomycetes; order Kitasatosporales; family Streptomycetaceae; genus Streptomyces; species Streptomyces sp. NPDC001933. The sequence continues at coordinate 173,899 of NZ_JBIASS010000010.1, forward strand.
CGGCGACGTTGAAGAGATAGTGATCGCGGGCGCCGCGGCGCCCGCCGTGGCGCAATGCGGCGTGCAGCATCTCGTGGGCGAGGATGAACTGCCACTCCTCGTCCGTGAACCGCTTGAGCGGGTTGATGTAGATCTCGCCGGCGGCGGCGTCCACGGCGGCCACGGAGATGTCGTGCACGCGGGCGAGTTCGGCGTCGGCGACGACGGTCAGTCCGGCCGCGAGGCCGCCGAGCAGCGGGTAGGACGAGACGAACCAGTTGAGGGCGCGGTCCCAGGGACGCTGGGCGACGCGCTCACCGGTGAGCCGGTCTCGGCGGCCGCCCGCGACGTCCATCGCGGCGGAGACCGTACGGGTCAGGGCGTACGCGAAGGCGAGTTGCCGGTCGGGCAGGACGGTGTCCCAGCGCGGCCACTGGACCAGCAGCTGGTCGGGTTCGCCGTCCGCGGTGCCGCACCGCTCGTAGGCGGCCGGGACGCCGGCCTTGCGCCAGCGGGCGGCGAGCTGCTCCTCGTCGCCGTCGGGGTAGCTCTCGGGAAGGTGGTCGGGGGCGGTGCCGATGGGGAAGGTGGCGAGGAAGCGGTTGACGACGGTGCAGCGGGCGGCGAGGTCGAAGCGGTCGGGCTGTTCTCGGGGCTCCTTGGCAGCGGGGAGGTGGCCGAATCCTAGGTGGAGGAGGGCATGGGCGAGCGCCCAGGCCCACTCGCCGGGTTCGGCTCGGCGGGTGGGGTGGACGTGCACCCGCCCGTTGGAGTCTGCCCGGACGAGGCCCTGGCCGGGGGCGTCGGCGTTGCCTTTGGTGCGGACGAAGTTGGCGTCGACGGCTGCGAGGGCGGGGTTGCGGCGCACCAGGTCGGCGCCGGCGGCGAAGGCCTCGGCGGCCGGGTCGGGGCGGTCTGCGCCCTGCTTGCGGGACCGGCTCAACGCCGGGCCTCGACCAGGCGCGGCATGTCGCGGGCGGCCTCCACCAGGAACCAGGCGGGCAGCACCGGGTTGCCGTCGGCGTCCTCGGCTATGACGGTCTGGGCGACCTCGACGGAGATCTCGGCGAGCTGGACGAGTAGCGACTTGGCGCGGTAGGAGGTCTCGCGCACGGCGGCCGAGGCGTGCTCGCGCCGGGCCGGGAGCTCCTTGACGAGCCGTCCCCGGAACGCCTCGGCGAGGTAGTAGAGCAGGTCGCGGTCCTCGATGCGTCGGGGCCAGGAGGCGTCTCCCTTGATGATCGCCTCGATGCCGTAGGTGTGTCGCACGATCTTGGCGTACCCGCAGAAGGAGACGGCATGGGCGGGGGTCAGCGTCCCGTGGGCCACGACCTTCAGTGGCTCCTCGTCCAGCGCCGGCCCGAAGGAGTGCAGTGCGTCGGAGAGCATGTGCCAGGAGCGGGGCGTGGAGAACGGCTCCTCGGTCTTGGGCGGCTGCGACCACAGGTGGTCGGGCCGGTCGGTGAGGTAGTCCACCACCCAGGGGTGAATGCCGTTCTCGCCCGCCCACGTCAGCCAGTCGGTGGCGGAGGCACGCAGGTGGACGTGGGTGAGACGGTTGACGAGTGCGGAGGCGATGGGGCGTGCCAGGGCGTTGTCGGTGGCACGGTTGCCGGCGCCGATCACGATCGAGCCTGCCGGGAGCTCGTAGTTGCCGATCCGGCGGTCGAGGATGAGCGAGTAGAACGCCTTCTGCACATCCGGGGTCGCGGCGTTCAGCTCGTCCAGGAAGAGGCAGTACGGCTCGTCGCGGGCGATTGCCTCCGGCGGGCAGAACACGGAGCGGCCGTCGCGGATCTGCGGCACGCCAATCAGGTCTTCAGGGGCGAGCTGAGTGCCCAGCAGGCTTACGCACTCCAGGCCCAGGGAGTCGGCGAACTTCCTCACCAGGGAGGACTTCCCGATGCCGGGGGCGCCCCAGAGGAATACCGGGCGGACTGTGGCGAGGCCCAGGAGGAGGTCCGGGATCTGGGTGGGGGTGACGGTTACTGCGGCCTGCAAGCGGTGGGCTCCTTCGAGGGGGATGTCCTGTTCGCCCAGTGTATTGAGGCTGGTGGGGGCAGTCGCACCTGATTTTCCCCTGCTCTGCCGATGTGCCGACTCGCTGAGCAGTTCCGTCGGCAACAACTGGCGTGGAAGGGACCTACCTTGCGGGCCGCCCGATCCGCTTGAGCAGTTGGGCAGCGGTCTTGTTTCCGCTGTCGTGGGAACAGGCGACTCGGTCGGTGATGACGCCGGCCCAGAAGAGAGTGTCGTGGACCGGCTCGTGGGTCTCCGGCAGGCGTTCGGCACGGCCACCAACAGCGCCACCACCGTGGCACGGGTGCGGTAGGTGACGCGGCGTCGCTGCCGTTCGGCGTGGACGACCACTGCGCCTGGAGAGTGTTCTGGTCACGAAGGCGGTCAGGGACTCGGGCGCTGCCACGGTAAAGAGCTCGCGCACCGGAAAGTCCGAGCGGGTCTCTCCGGCGGACCGTTCCGTTACGTTTCAGGGCACCCACGAAGTTGCCCGGTTGCCTCAGGTCGCCCCAGGGGCGCTGGGCCGGATCACGGGGAACGAACACATGCCTCGCCTCGCCCTTGGTGCAGTTCACGTACGCGGTACGGATGCCTTGCCCGGTCGGTGGTTCCGTGAGCGACAGGCACATTTGCCTAAAGCTCTTAGGCAAATGCATAATAATTATCGCCGAATGAGAGGAAGGTTATGGTTCGCGTGGGGCTGACCACGGAGCGTCTGACGCGTGCGGGGGCGGAACTGGCCGACGAGGTCGGCTTCGACCAGGTGACCGTCTCGGCGCTCGCCCGGCGGTTCGACGTCAAGGTCGCGAGTCTGTATTCGCACGTGAAGAACTCTCAGGACCTCAAGACCAGGATCGCCCTGCTCGCGCTGGAGGAACTCGCCGACCGGGTCGCCGCCGCGCTGGCCGGGCGGGCCGGCAAGGACGCCCTGGCCGCCTTTGCGGATGCCTACCGCGACTACGCCCGGGAGCATCCCGGCCGCTACGACGCCGCCCGCCTCAGGCTCGACCCCGAGACCGCGGCCGCCAGCGCCGGGGTGCGGCACGCGCAGATGACGCGGGCGATCCTGCGCGGCTACGACCTGACGGAGCCGGACCAGACGCACGCGGTCCGGATGCTGGGCAGCGTCTTCCACGGCTACGTCAGCCTGGAGATTGCCGGAGGCTTCAGTCACACCGCCGTCGACTCGCAGGAGTCCTGGGCCTGGATCCTGGATTCCCTCGATGTTCTGCTGCGGAACCGGGCCAAGCCTTGACCAGCGGGGGCCGCGCCGCCGGAGACGGTCCGCCGCACACCAGCACAGCCGCGCACCTGAACATTCAGAGAACCTTGATCAAAAGGCTGGGACAGTGAACACCGAAGACGACTGGATCACCACGCCTGTCACTGCGGATATACTGCGTGGATTCCTCGACGTGGAACCGACCGCACACGGCCTGCTGCCGCATCGGCTGCCCGCTCGGGCCCGTCGGCAGATCCCTGACAACCAACTGGCCGTGGCCGAGGCCCAGCCCTCCGGCGTGCGGCTGGCCTTCCGTACGCGGGCCACCACCATCGAACTGGACACGCTGCCCACCAAGCGGGTCTACCGAGGTTTCCCGGCGCCGGCGGACGGCGTCTACGACCTGCTGGTCGACGGCCGGCTCGCCGCCCAGGCCACAGTGCCCGGCGGTAACGTCCGCACGATCAACGACATGGTCACCCAGTCCGCCGAACTGCGCGAGGGGCCCGCCGGCACCGCCCGGTTCACCGGTCTGCCGGCACGTGAGAAGGGCATCGAGATCTGGCTTCCGCATACGGAGATCACCGAGCTGATCGCTCTGCGGACCGATGCCCCGGTCGAGGCGGCGCGGGACAGCGGGCGCAGGGTATGGCTGCACCACGGCAGTTCCATCAGCCACGGTTCGAACGCCGCCCACCCGACCGCGATCTGGCCCGCCCTGGCCGCGGCCCAGGGCGAAGTGGAGCTGGTCAACCTGGGGTTCGGCGGCGGCGCGCTGCTCGACCCGTTCACCGCACGCGCGATGCGGGACACCCCTGCGGACCTGATCAGCGTCAAGATCGGCATCAATGTCGTCAACTCCGACGTGATGCGCCTGCGCGCCTTCACGCCCGCGGTCCACGGCTTCCTCGACACCATCCGCGAGGGGCATCCGACCACACCGCTGCTGGTCGTGTCCCCCGTCCTGTGCCCGGTCCAGGAGGACACTCCCGGCCCCCTCGCGCCCGACTTCGACGGCGGGACATTGCGGTTCAAGGCCACGGGCGATCCTGCCGATCGCGCTGCCGGGCGCCTGACGCTCAACGTCATCCGCGACGAGTTCGCCCGGATCGTCGAACAGCGGACGGCTGACGACCCGAGCCTGCACTACCTCGACGGCCGTGACCTCTACGGCGAGAAGGACTACGCCGAGTTCCCGCTGCCCGACGAGGTCCATCCTGATCCCGCAGGGCACCGCCGCATCGGCGAGAACTTCGCGCGGCTCGTCTTCGGCGATGGCGGTCCCTTCGCCGCCGGGACCGGCTGACCACATCACGGTCACGCAGACCGTGATCACCGCGTGGCCTCGCCGGGGCTGGGCAGTCCCCCGCCCGCGCGGCCGATGCCGGGCCCCGGGCTTCACGCACGTGCACAGCGCGGACACAAGCGAAGGAGGCCGGCTGCGGTCCCGGCGAGTCGGACAGCGAGAGCATCGGTGCCGTCGAGAGCGCCCGGCAAGGTGTCGCCGGCCCCTTGCCGGTGGACCTCCTCGACGTGAGTTTCAGGTGTCTCGAAGTGGCGGTGCAGCGAGCGGCTGCACCGCCCAAGGGTTTCAGCCGACTTGGCTCCAGGCCACGATCGCGACGCCGGTGGTGACCTGGCAGGCCAGTACGCCGGTGAGGAGCAAGCGGCCCGCCCAGGTCAGACGACGTCTGGCCGACCGGAGCGTCTGGCGTGCCGTGCGCCGGCTGGTGCCGCGAGTCGGCCTACGACATCGGTGAAGCGCGTCGGGTGCGCGAGAACAACTGCTCGGGGCAGGTGAGTCGTACCCCGTCGGCGTCGGCCCGTCACCGGGAGGCAACCTGGGGAACTGTGCCATCGTCCTCAACGGCGGGTCGTCTCAAGGAGGTCATGCGGTGGGTAAGCACGCCGACATCGTCAAGCCACTGCCGGAACTGCTCGGGCACCACGCCCGGCGCCTCGGCGACAAGGTCTGTTTCGAGGACCGGCTCAGGCGTGTGACCTACCGGGAGCTGGAACGGAGGACCGCACGGCTGGCCGGTCATCTGGCCGGACTCGGTCTGGAGCGTGGTGAACGGGTGGCCGTGCTGCTCGGCAATCGTGTCGAGGCGGTCGAGAGCCTGCTCGCCGTCACCCGGGCGAGCGGCGTGGGCGTGCCGCTGGACCCCGGGAACTCGGAGGAAGAGCTGACCCGCCTGCTGGACGACAGCGGGGCACGGGTGCTCATCACGGATGATGCCTGCCTGGCACGGCGGCGAACGCTGCCGTTGCGCCCCGGGTTGATCGTGGTGGTGGCCGAAGGCGGTGCCGAGGACGGGGGCGGGGGCTGGCACTCGGATTCGGGCGCGGAACTCGCGGAACTCGTGGAGCCGGCGGGCGAGGTCGGCGGAGTCGGGGGCCGGCCCGCCGGGGTGGCGGGTGCGGGTGGCGTTCTGCGGTTCGAGGAGTTGGCGGGTACGGAGCCGAGGACGCCGGCCCGGGACGATCTCGCGCTGGACGAAGTGGCCTGGCTGCTCTACACCTCGGGCTCCTCGGGTGTGCCCAAGGGCGTGCTGTCCACCCAGCGCAACCGGCTCTCGCCGGTCGCGACGGGCCTGGCCGGTGTTCTGGGCCTGTCCGAACAGGACCGTGTGCTGTGGCCGTTGCCCCTCCATCACGCGATGAGTCAGATCGTGTGTTTCCTCGGGGTGACCGCGGTGGGGGCGAGCGCGGTGCTGCTGCCCCGGTTCTCGGTGGCGGGGGTGCTCGGTGAACTGCGGCGTGAGGACGGCTCGTTCACCTTGCTCGGTGGGGTTCCGACCACGCACTCGGCACTGCTCGACGCGGTCCGGGGCGAGAGCGGCGGTCAGGACGGCAGCGGCGGTCTCGGTGGCCCCACGCTGCGGGGTTGTGTCAGTGGTGGCGCGGCGGCTGGGCCCGGGTTCCACGAGTCCTTCGAGGCGATCTGTGGTGTGCCCTATCTGGAGCATTACGGCAGTACGGAGGCGGGCCCGGTCACCATGTCGGCGCCGGGCGGGGCGATGGCGTCCGGAACGTGCGGGCGGGTGTTGCCCGGGACCCGGGTCCGGGTCGGCGGGGGTCCGGACGGCCGGGACACGGGCGAGGGCGAGTTGTGGGTCAACGGGCCCGGGGTGATGGCCGGTTACCACGGCAGGCCGGAAGCCACCGCGGAGGTACTGCGCGACGGCTGGTTCCGCACGGGTGACCTGGCCAGGATCGATGGCTTCGGTGCACTGGCGATCACCGGCCGGGCGAGCGATCTGATCATCCGGGGCGGGGTGAACATCCACCCTTCGGAGGTGGAGGCGGTGTTGCGGCGGCTGCCCGGGGTGGCGGACGCCGCCGTGGCCGGACGTCCGCACCCCGCCTTCGGCGAGGTGCCGGTCGGCTATCTGGTCGCCGAGCCCGGCGGTGTACTGGACCGGGGACGCATCCTCGCCGCCTGTCGTGCGGAACTGTCCGGTTCCAAGGTGCCCGTCGAGCTGTTCGAGGTGGAGGACCTTCCCCGTACCTCTTCCGGGAAGATCCTGCGGCGGGATCTCGCCGGTCTGCCCGCACGGGCGCTGGGCGCGGAGGCCACCGGCAACGGGAAGCCGTCGGAGGACCTGCTCGCCCTGGTGCGGAGCGAGGTGGCTGCCGTGCTCGGCTGTACGGCTCGGGCGGTGGAGCCGAGCACCGCGCTGCGGGACCTGGGCATGGACTCCCTCACGGCCACGGTGCTGCGGGAGCGGTTGTCGGCCGCGACCGGTCTGCCGCTCTCCGAGGCCGTCGCCTTCGACTTTCCCACGGCCGAGGCGCTCGCCGCCCACCTCGGGGAACGGAACGCCGTCGCACCGGCCGGCGCCGGTCCGGTGGACCGGAGTGCGGCCCGGTCGGACGACGATCCCGTGGTGATCGTGGGGATGGCCTGCCGCTACCCCGGGGACGTGACCTCGCCCGAGGAGCTGTGGCAACTGGTGGCCGAGGGGCGGGACGCCGTCGGCCCCTTCCCCACCGACCGGGGCTGGGACGTCGACGCGCTCTACGACCCGGACCCCGGGCGGCCCGGGAGGACGTATGTGCGCGAGGGCGGCTTCCTCTCCGGTGCGGACCGCTTCGACCCCGCGTTCTTCGGCATCTCGCCCCGCGAGGCCCTGGCCATGGACCCGCAGCACCGGTTGCTGCTCGAAGTGGCGTGGGAGGCTTTCGAGTACGCCGGTCTCGTCCCGGGCACTCTGCGCGGCTCGGCGACCGGTGTGTACGTCGGGCTGATGTACAGCGACTACGCGCGCCGTCTGGCAAGGACGCCCGAGCAGGTCGAGGGGTACCTCGGCCTCGGTAACGCCGGAAGCGTCGCCTCGGGCCGCATCGCTTACGCCTTCGGGCTCGAAGGCCCGGCCCTCACCGTGGACACGGCGTGTTCCTCGTCCCTGGTGGCCCTGCATCTGGCGGCCCAGGCGCTGCGCCGGGGTGAGTGTGCCTTCGCGTTGGCCGGTGGCGCCACGGTGATGTCGGGGCCCTCGTCGTTCGTGGAGTTCAGTCGCCAGCGGGCGCTGGCGCCCGACGGCCGCTGCAAGGCGTTCGGTGCGTCCGCCGACGGCACGGGGTGGGCCGAGGGTGCCGGGATGCTGCTGCTGAGCCGGCTGTCCGAGGCGCGCCGCGCCGGGCTTCCGGTACTGGCGGTGGTGCGCGGCTCGGCGGTGAACCAGGACGGGGCGAGCAATGGGCTGACCGCGCCGCACGGGCCGGCGCAGCAGCGGGTGATCCGGCAGGCGCTCGCGGACGCGGGATTGAATCCCGGGGACATCGACGCGGTGGAGGCGCACGGCACCGGCACCCGGCTGGGGGACGTCATCGAGGCGGAGGCCTTCTTCGCTACGTACGGGCGGCAGGAGCGGGAGCGTCCCCTGCGGCTGGGCTCGGTGAAGTCGAACATCGGTCACACCCAGGCCGCTGCCGGAGTGGCCGGGGTGATCAAGATGGTCCAGGCGATGCGGCACGGTGTGCTGCCGCGTACCTTGCACGCCGACGAGCCGACGCCCCGGGTCGACTGGTCGGCGGGGCGGATCGCGCTGCTGAGCCGGGCGGTGGAGTGGCCTGCGACGGACCGCCGGCGCCGGGTGGGGGTGTCGTCGTTCGGGATCAGCGGCACCAATGCCCATGTGGTGCTCGAAGAGCCTCCGGGCGACAAGGAGACCGCAGCGCTGTGTGCCGTGGCGGGTGGCGGGGCCGCGGGGATCGGCCGTGTCGGGTCCGGGGTGGAGTCGGAATGTGCGGCGCGTCCTGGGCGGGCCGCGGTGGCCTTTCCGGTGTCGGCGAGGAGCGTGCCGGGGCTGCGGGCCCAGGCGCGACGGCTGTACGACCATGTGGCCGCCGCTCCTGACACGTCCCTGGCAGACATCGGGTACTCGCTCGCCACCACGCGTGCGGCCCTGGAGCACCGGGCCGTGGTGGTGGCCCGGGACCGTGCGGAGCTGCTCGGCTCCCTGCGGGCCGTGGCCGAGGGCGGCAACCGGTCCGGAGTGCATACGGGCACGTCCCGCCATCACGGCTCGACGGCCTTCCTGTTCACCGGTCAGGGCAGTCAACGTTCCGGCATGGGCCGCGAGTTGTACGAGTCACGGGATCTGTACCCGGCCTTCGCCCGTTCCTTGGACGAGTGCTGTGCCCTGCTCGACCCACTGCTGCCGGTGCCCCTGCGGGACGTCATGTTCGCCGGGCCCGGTACGGAGAAGGGCGCGTTGCTGGACACGACCCGGTTCGCGCAGCCGGCGCTCTTCGCTCTGGAGACCGCGCTGTTCCGGCAGTTCGAGGCGTGGGGAGTACGCCCCGGTCTGGTGGCCGGGCACTCGGTGGGCGAGGTGGCGGCGGCGCACGCCGCCGGGGTGTTGTCCCTCGCGGACGCGTGCACGCTGGTGGCGGCCCGGGGCCGGCTGATGGACGCGCTGCCTCCGGGCGGCGCGATGGCGGCCGTGGCCGCGGGCGCGGACGAGGTGGCCGGCCACCTCTCCGCGGCCGGGAGCGCGGTGGAGATCGCCGCGGTCAACGGGCCTGCGTCGGTGGTGGTCTCCGGTGACGCGTCCGCGGTGCGGGAGGTGGCCGCGCACTTCCGGGAGCGGGGCCGTTCGGTGACGCCGCTGCGGGTCGGCCATGCCTTCCATTCCGCCCGGATGGAGCCCGTGCTGGCCGAGTTCGCGGACGTGGTCGGGCGTCTGTCCTTCGCCGCGCCGCAGCTGCCTCTGATCACCGCGGTACCGGGCCGGGCGGCCACCGCCGAGGAGGTGTGCGCACCGGAATTCTGGGTGGATCATGTCCGCCGTCCGGTCCGCTTCGCCGATTCGGTGGCGTACCTGGGTGAGCAAGGCGCGGCACACTACGTCGAACTGGGGCCGGACGGCGTGCTCACCGGCCTGGTGCGTGATTGCCTATCCGCGTCCGGGCCGGGCACGGACGCGGACGGCACGGACGGCGGACCGGACGCGGGTGAGGCGGGCGTTGGTGAGCGGGGCCCGGTACCGCTGGTTCTGCCGACACTGCGCAGGTCGCGGCCGGAGGCGGATGCCCTGCTCGACACGCTGGCCGCCCTGCATGCCCACGGTGTTCCCGTCGACTGGCGGGCTGCCCTCGCCGGGAGCGGCGGGCGCCGCGTCGCGCTGCCCACGTACGCCTTCCAGCGCCGCCGGTACTGGCTGGAGGCCGTCCCGGAGTTTCCGCCCGCCTCCCCGGCGGCCGAGGCCGCCCATCCGTTCCTGCGGTCGGGCATCCGTACGGCCGACGACGACGGGCTGCTGCTGAGCGGGTTGCTTTCGGTGCGGGACCAGCCGTGGCTTGCCGACCACGTGGTGGCCGGTGAGATCCTGCTTCCTGCGACCGCCTTCCTCGAAATGGCCCTCCATGCCGGCGAGTTGATGGGCGTCGCTGTCGTGGACGAGCTCGTTCTGACCGCACCGCTGCCGTTGCCCTCGGACGGTGCCGTCGCCTTGCAGGTGAGGGTGGCGGGGGCGGACGAAGCGGGGCGGCGGGCTGTGCTCTGCCACTCCCGGCCGCATACTCCGGCGGGTGACGGTCCCTGGCTCCGTAACGCCGTCGGCACTCTTTCGCCGACGCGGCCGCGCGAGGACCTGACAACGGCGGCAGGTGAGACCGCGGGCGAGACCGGCGGCGGGCCCCGGCCGGACACGTCCTGGCCGCCGGAGGGGGCGATGCCGCTGCACGCCGGCGGCCCGGGGACGGGGCCGTACGAGCAACTGGCCGCCGACGGGCTGCGATACGGCCCCGCCTTCCGGGGCATGCGTGCCGCCTGGAGTCGCGGAGAGGAGCTGTACGCGGACGTCGCGCTGCCTGAAGCGGTCCGGGCCGCGCACCGGGAGGCGGGCGGCCCTGAGTTCGTCCTGCATCCCGCGCTGCTCGACGCGGCGCTCCACGCCCTGGCCCTGAACGGCCGGGTCGCGAACGTATCCGGGGCGGCCGGTCCGGTGGACGGCGGGTTGTCCCTGCCGTTCGCTTTCAGCGGGGTGCGTGTGCACATCGCCGGTGCGCAGCGCTTGCGAGTGCGGGTGGCCCCCGGTCCGGACGGTCGGGCCGCAGTGGAGCTGACCGACGGGACGGGCTCGCCGGTGGCAACGGTCCGTTCGCTGGCGCTCCGGCCTCTTCCGCGTACCGAATCCGGCTCCGGCTCAACGGCGGCGGACGCGGCCACCGGTGCTCTCCACCGGACGGACTGGGTGGCGAAGGCCGAGCCGTCCGCGCCCATGACGCCGCCTCGCTGGGGGGTTCTGGGCGCTGCGGACACATGGCTGGTGGATGCCCTCGCGCCGCCCGGTTCCGGTGTCCCGGTGTACCCCGACCCGGCGGCGTGCGACGCGTCTTCGGCCGTCGTCGTGGCACCGTGCCCACTTCCGGGCACGGCCGACGATGACCAGGACCAGGCTGCCGGTCTGCTGCGGGCGGCGGACCGGGCACTGAGGCTCGTGCAGGAGTGGCTCGCCGAGCCACGCCTGTCCCGTTCCCGTCTCGTCCTCGTGACGTCCGGTGCCGTCGCTCCGGCAGGTGACGGTTTCCCCACGGACGATGCCGCCGGTCGCGGGAGTGACGGCCGGTCCGGCGAGGCAGTGCCCGTACCGTTGCACACCCCGGTGTGGGGTCTGGTCCGCTCGGCGCTGCGGGAGAATCCGGGCCGCTTCGCCGTGATCGACGTGGACGAACACCCCGATTCGTGGAGAGCCCTTCCCGGCCTGTTGGCCGCCTCGGTACCGGAGGCGGCCGTACGTCGGGGGGCGGTGTACGTACCGAAGCTGGTGCCGCTGCCGGCCGAGGCGGCACCGAAAACACGGAAGGGGCGGACCCTCGACCCGGAGGGGACCGTCCTGGTCACCGGCGGCACCGGTTCCCTTGGGATGCTGGTGGCTCGGCACCTGGTCACCGCTCACGGCGTCCGGCACCTGCTGCTCGCCGGCCGACGCGGGCCGGACTCTCCGGGGGCCCGTGAACTCGTCTCGGAGCTGTACGAGGCGGGCGCCCGGGTGACCGTTCACGCCTGTGATGTCGCGGACCGGACCGCGCTCGCGGCCTTGCTCGACGCGGTTCCGGCGGCCCACCCGCTGACGGGCGTCGTGCACACCGCGGGAGTGCTGGACGACGGTGTCGTCGCGGCGCTCACCACGGACCGGGTGAGGCGGGTGATGCGGCCCAAGGCGGACGCCGCCCTCGCTCTGCACGAACTGACTCACAGTCATGAACTTGCCGTGTTCGCGTTGTTCTCGTCGGTGGCGGGTACCTTCGGCTCCGCGGGCCAGGCCAATTACGCCGCGGCCAATTGCGTGCTGGATGCCCTGGCGCGGCACCGCGGGCGACTCGGGCTGCCCGGCACGTCGATCGTCTGGGGCCCCTGGCAGCAGAACGACGGCATGATGGCGCACCTCGGCGACGCGGACCGGCAGCGGATGGCCCGTTCCGGGTTCGGCCCGCTCGGGCCGGAAGAGGGCCTGGCGCTCTTCGACGCGGCCGTGGCCGGCGACGAACCCGTGGTGGTGGCGGCCCGCCTCGCCCCGGCCGCCCTCCACAGCGGTGACACGGCGGCGAACCGGCTCCGATCCCCTGCCGAGGACGGAAACCACGCGGGTGGCAGGGGCTACGAGGGCGGGGATCGGCTCGGCCGGTTGCCGGCGGCTGCCTCCCCCGGGGAGATGGGCAGGGTGCTGCTCACGAACGTCCGGACGCTGGCGGCCCGCGTCCTGGGCCATCGGGAGGAGGCGAGCGAGATCGACGGGGACGCCCTGCTGGCGGACCTGGGGCTGGATTCCCTGGCAGCGGTCGATCTGCGCAATGAGCTCGCGGAGTGGACGGGGCTCGCACTGCCGTCCACGCTGCTGTTCGACTTCCCGACGCCGCGCGCGCTCGCCGTCGAGCTGACGCGGCGGTATGCCGCCGAGGCACCATCTGCGGGTGCCGTGTCCGACGCCCCGACACGGCTCGCGACCGTCGGCTCCCTGAACTCCCCGGAACTTTCGGGACTTTCGGGACTTTCGGCGGACGACGATCCGGGAAGCAGCGCGGGGAGCGGTCCTGGGGCGGGCGCTCCGCCGGACGTCCGGGGGCGGGTCACCGAAGCACCGCACGCAGAGGATTCTCCGGACTCCCTGGGCGCGCTCTTCCGTACCGCATGTGCCCGGGGCCGGAGCTGGGACGGCATGGTGCTCCTCACTGTCGCCGCGCGCCTGCGCCCGGTCTTCGACGGGACCGAAGCGCCCGGCGCGACGCGCGAACCCGTCTTGCTCGCGGCGGGCGGCACGGGAGCCCGCCTGGTCTGTTCCCCCGCGCTCAGCGCACTGTCCGGACCGCAGGAGTACGCGCGGCTCGGTGCCGGGCTACGAGGGCTGCGGCCGGTTTCCGCGGTGCGGCATCCGGGGTTCGAGCCCCGCGAGGCGCTGCCCGCCACACTGGACGCGTTCGTCACGGCGCAGGTCGCCGCTGTCCGCGCGGACTCGGCCGAAGGCCCTCCGGTACTGCTGGGGCGGTCCGCCGGTGGCTGGGTGGCCCACGCCGTGGCCGAGCGTCTGGAGTCCGAGGGTGCCGCCCCGGCCGCCGTCGTCCTGGTGGACACCTATCCCCCCGGTCACGGCGACCGGGGGCAGGCGCTCTCCGCGATGACGTCGGACATGCTGCGCCGGGCGGCGGAGTACGCCTCCGCCAGTACCGACCGGCTCACCGCCATGGCCGGATACTTCGAGCTCTTCAGCGGCTGGAAACCCGCTCCGCTCGCCTGTCCCACCCTGTACGTACGAGCCCGGGACCTGCTGCCCGGCGCGGATCCCGCCCCGGACTGGAGCCTGCCGCACGCCGAGATCATTGTGCCGGGGGACCACTTCACCATGCTGGAGGAGCACGCACGTAGCACTGCGCTCGCCATCCACGAGTGGCTCGGCAGCCGGTTCTGAGGAGGTCTTGGGAGAACGGCAGTCGAGCCGCCGGACGGCCGGCTGCCCGATCCGGACTCCGACGTCCGGCGGCAGCATTCGTCTCGGACGAAGCCGACGCCCCTGCGCGGCTTCCTGGAGCGGTTGCCGAGGCATCATGATGCAGTCATGAGGATTCCCGACCGCCGGATCGAACTCTTCGCCGGTACCGACAGCGGCAACCGGTTCAGCGGCCCTGCGACGGGAGGCGAACGGCCCATGCTCACAGCCGTGCTGGACGCCCAGCGCGCCACCCTGGAGCTCAAGTGCTCGGCTCTCGGTCCGGAGTTGGCGATGCGATCCGTTTCCCCGTCCTCGCTCTCGCTGCTCGGCCTGGTCCGGCATCTCGCCGACGTGGAGCGCCGCTGGTTCCGGGCCGTGCTCGCCGGGCACGACGTCGAGCTGCGCTTCTCCTCGGCGGACGCCCCGGAGGGCGATTTCGACGGTGCGGTTCCCGCACCTGAGGTCGTCGCCGCCTCCTGGCGGGCCTGGCGGGACGAGGTGGCCTTCGCGCGCGAGTTCGCCGCCGAGGCCCCTCACCTCGACATCCAGGGCCGTGACGCCTGGCGAGGAGCGGTCTCCTTGAGGTGGGTACTCATCCACATGATCGAGGAGTACGCCCGCCACAACGGACACGCCGACCTGATCCGCGAACGGATCGACGGAGCGGTCGGGGTGTGACCGAGGTCGAGCCCGGCCGGCCCACGCGCTGTCGGTCCGGGTCCAGTTGCAGTGGTTCGCCCGTTGTGCATGGCGAGGCGGCTGTCCTCTTCGGTCCTCTTCGCCGCACTCAAAGGATGGTCATGACAGCTGCATGCCATCCCCGGCATCATGGACGCCATGGACACGTCGATCAACGACTGGATCACCATCGCGGCCTACGAGAATCTGCCGGGCCGCCCCCGCCCGATGGAGGCTGTCCGCGCTTGACTGCGCGACCGCGGCATCGACTGGATGCCCTTCTACCTGGACGAGATCCAATGCGGTCTGGCCTGCGGCATCGGTGCTGACGGCCACTGGCACGGCTGGTTCCACGTCCGCGTCCACACCGACGCTCTCAGACGCCTCGGGCTCCATCCCGACCAGCCCACCGCCGAGGTCACCGGCACATCTCCACCCGGCTGGTGGCACGCCGCGGCGGAACGCAACCCTCACTCGTGGGTGTCTTGCCGATCAAGACGGGGCAGCGAGCGGTGACTTGCGCCGCGACGCTGAGGACCCTGCGCGTTCGGGGCCCGCCCACCTGGTGGCGGTGTCTCCACGGAAAGCAGAAGTCCCGATCTGTCCCCAGGCGTACGGCCCCGCCCGGCTCCGTTCCTCGCCCTGGCCCTGTTCATCGGCGCCCTCGCCGCGATCTGCCCCTGCGAGGCGGACGGCTCGTCGGTCCGGGCACCGTCCGCCGCGGGACGGTTCGGGTGCGGATCCGGTCCTTCGCGAGCCGGTGGAAGTCAGGGACATCCCCCAGGTCGACGCGATATGCTGATGCAGATTGTGCAAGCCATTTGCAAAATGAGGAGGGCCATGGCCACGCGGGCGACCGATGCCGGGACGAACCAGAGCGTCGAACGAGCGGTCTCGGTACTGCGCGCACTCGACGCCGGCCGCGCCGAACTACGCGTCTCCGACGTCGCCGAACTCACCGGGCTGGGGTCTTCCACCACCTCTCGGCTCCTGTCCACCCTCGAACGGCTCGACATGGTCGAACGCGACCCGGTCAGCAACCTCTACCGCCTCAGCCTCGGGATTCTCCCGCTCGCCGCCACCGCGACCAACCGGCATCCCGTCCACCGCGCGGCCCGCATGGTCCTCCAGGACCTCGCGACCCGCACCGGGCTGGGGGCCAATGTCGCCGTCCGCCGGGACTCCGAGCTGATGTTCCTGTGCAATTTCGAGGGGCACCGCGCTCCGAAGTCCTATACGCAGGCCGGGCACACGGCGCCGCTGCACGCCACCAGCATCGGCAAATGCCTTCTCACCGGCCTCACGCCCAAGGAGCGCCGCAAGCTGCTTCCCGAGCCGCTCGCGGCACACACCGACTACACGACCACCAGCCACGACCTCCTCGACGCCGAGATCGACACGGTCCGCCGCACCGGTTACGCGATCGAAGCCGAGGAACGCGCCCTTGGCCGTGCTTCCCTCGCCGCGCCCGTCCGCGACGCCTCGGGGGACGTGGTCGCCGCCATCTCCCTGTGGGGCCCGGCCTCCCTCCTCGGCAACCACGCCGAGACCAACGGGCAGCGGCTCGCCCTCACCCGTGAGGTCATCGAAGCCGCCGACGCCATCAGCCAGGCACTCGGCGTCCTCTGAATCACACCACGAAGGGGCCCGGTGAAGGTTGTTCGACCTTCACCGGGCCCCTTCGCCGTGCCGTTTACGCGCCGTACGCCTTGAACGCGATCACATGCGCGTGCCGCGCTCCGTGCGTCGCATCCACCACGAGCCGCAGCGCATCGGTGCGCAGGGGCCCGCCGTCCGCACCGTTAAGCGGGTGCACACGGTGGCGGCGGCGGTTGCCCTCCACCGTCAGCAGCGTGCGCCAGGTGCCGTCGGGCTCGCGGCTCTGGAGGCGGTAGTCGCGGACCAGTTCCGGCATGACCTCGAACGGGGTGCGGTGGCGGTGCAGGTTGTTGAGGTACTCGTCGACGTCGTCGTCGAACACCACGCGTGCCTCGGTGAGCTGCTGCTCCTCGTCCCAGTCCAGGCTCAGCCACTGCTCGGCCCGGTCCGGGTCGGGCAGGAGCTCGGACGACCACATCTGCGGGCCTCCGTAAGCGCGCTGGAATCCGCCGACGGCCCGCTCGGGCCGGAACGCACCGGTGTCCGGGGCCGCGCGGAAGCCGAAGCTCCGGCGGCGCAGGCCGCGGGCCTGCCATTCCAGGACCAGCTGGCCGTCCTCCTCCGGAATGTCGTGGTCGACGGCCGCGTCCCCCTCGACCCTGCTGCGCAGCGCGAGGACGCCGTCGATGCGCTCGGGAACGAGGACCAGCGCGGCACCCGGGCAGGCGCGCACGATCAGGACGACGTTCTCCGGGGCGTCCGGGCGGTGGCCGAGGCGGGCCGTGACCCAGTGGGGGCCGTCGGCCGGCACGGTGACCGTGGTGGTGAGCAGGTGGTCGACCGGGACCGCGTTCTCGGGGCGGCCGGTGCTCCACAGTTCCACGGTGAGTTCGCTCGCCGGCCCGCCCGGGACGCCGTGGACGAGCAGGTCGACCGTGTCGAGTTCGGGGTCCACCGGCAGCAGCAGCGCGAGGTCGCGGGTGAGCGGGTAGGGCTCGCCGGGTGCGGTCTGCGTGGGCTCGGCGGCCAGGCGGCTCAGGTGCGAGGAGGCGCTGACGCGGGCCGTGCGCGCCAGGTTCTCGGGGTCGTCGTCGTACAGGCCGATGACCGAGGCGTCCTGCCGCAGCAGGGTGCGGCGCACCATTTCAGGGTGTTTTGCGGCGAGTTCGCGCGGGGTGAGGCCCTCGGTGACACAGAGCGCGGCGGCCGTGCCCGCGGCCTCACCGAGCGTGGCGCAGGTGGCCATGACACGGGTGGCACCGAAGGCGATGTGGGTGGCGGAGATGTTGCGCCCGGCGAACAGGAGGTTCGTGACGTTCGCCGAGTACAGGGAGCGCAGCGGTATGTGGAAGATGCCGTCCGCGTAACGCTGGCGGGCGCCGGGCTCGTCGGCGTACATGCCCTGCACCGGGTGGAGGTCCACGGACCAGCCACCGAAGGCGACGCGGTCGGCGAACTGCCGCTGTTCGAGGATGTCCTGCTGGGTCAGCATGTGGTCGCCGAGGAAGCGGCGGTACTCGCGCTTGCCGGGGAGGCTGCCGACCCATTCCAGGGTCAGGTTCTCGGCGTCCGGGAATTCGCCGGAGTTCTTGATGTGGTCCCAGATGCCCATGATCACGGACTGGAGCTCGTCGCGGATGCGCTCGTTGTCGTGGACGGTGTCGAGCTCGCCGCCCCACTCGATCCACCAGTAGTCGCAGCCGTTGTCGCCGGTACGCAGGACGCGGTTGCGCAGGATGGGCGTGGTGGTGAGGTCGCGGGCGCTGGCGGGCGGCACGAACTTCACCGGCCGTCCCGTGTCCTTGGTGTGGAACAGGATCGTCGACCCGAGCAGCGCCTCGTCCTCCTCCTCGGGTGCCCAGGGCTCGCCGAACTCCGCGCGCGCCTCGCGGCCGATGCGGTGGTGGGCGCCGGCGAGGTGGCCGAGCAGGCCGTCGCCGGTGCAGTCGAGGAACTGGTGCGCGTGGAAGGTGATGCGCCGCTCGGAGCCCATCATCCAGCCGGTGCAGGACTGCACCTCGCGTGCGTCGTCCGGGCCGCTCGCCTCGACCTCGCGTACGTCGGTGTTGAGGTACAGGTCGATGTTCGGCTCGGCGCGGACCGCGTCGAGGACCACCTGGTCCCAGTAGTACGGGTTGCCTTCGGGGTTGCGGAACTGGTTCTCGGTGTACAGCTCGCCCATGATTCCGGTCTCCCGGGCCCAGCGGTGCACGCCGTGGGCGGTGGCACCGCAGACCCAGACACGGACCTCGCTGCTGGCATTGCCGCCCAGGACGGGCCGGTTGTTGACCAGCGCGACGCGTCGGCCGAGCCGTGCCGCGGCGATGGCCGCACAGGTCCCCGCCAGGCCACCGCCGATGACGGCGATGTCGTAATGGACCTCTTCTTCCCGCACGGTGCGGCCTCCTTGATGTGAAGCTCGGATTCCCTCCGCCACAGCGGAGCGACCTTGAACGTACATCACATCCATATTGTGCAACCACTGTTCAGCCAGTGGGATTTGTTGTAAGTTTCCAGCGCAGCCGACGACACCGTCGCCGCGGGCCGACGGACCAGCTCATGGCAAGTGCGGCGACTTTGCCGGTCCCGCACAGAACCGGCGATTCACTCACCAGCAGGGTTGACGCCGTCGCACGATATGGAGAACGATCCCGCATGCTGCAACTTGCGTTCAATGGAGCATGCAATGGCATTCACACAGGGCCTCGGGCGAAACAGGGGACGGGGCGACTCACCACTCGCGCCCGGCCGCGTCGCATCCGGCTGCCGGTGCACGGCCTTCCGTGCCACGCCCTGCAACACCGCTCCCGCCCCGTTTGAGAGGACACACCCATGAGTACGGCCGCACCTCCCCAGAAGGCCGCTCCACGCCGTGAGCGGGCCGGTGGGCGGCTCTCCAACGGCGCGTTCGCACTGCTGCTGACCGCCCCGGGGATCGCCCTGTTCGCGACGATCATCGTCTACCCGCTGGTCTCGGCCCTGTTCACCGGCTTCTTCAAGCAGGATCTGCGGCTGCCGGGCCGGGAATTCGTCGGCCTGGAGAACTTCGCCTACTGGCTGGACGGCGACTTCCTCACGATCCTCAAGCAGACGCTGGTCTTCACCGTCGGTGCGACGGTCGTGCCCTTCGTGATCGGCTTCGCGCTCGCGCTCGCGCTGAACTCGGGCCTGAAGGGCAGCGGCTTCCTGCGCGGCCTGTTCCTGTTCCCGTGGGTGATCCCCGGTGTGGTGATCTCCTTCCTGTGGATGTGGATCTTCAACGCGAACTACGGCGTGCTGAACGGCATCCTCATGAAGGCCGGGATCATCGAGGAGTCCATCTCCTGGCTCGGCCAGCCCGGCACCGCCATGCTCGCCGTCATCATCACCAAGACCTGGGCGAGCTTCCCCTGGATGATGGTGATGCTGCTGGCCGGTCTGCAGACCGTTCCCAAGGAACTGCACGAGGCGGCCTCCATGGACGGGGCGGGCTCGATCCGGCGCTTCTTCGCCGTCACCTGGCCGCAGGTCCGCGGTGTCGCATCGATCGTGCTGCTCCTGGAGTTCATCTGGAACTTCCAGCACTTCGACACCATCTACGTGCTCACCGGCGGCGGCCCGGCCGGCTCCACCGAGACCTTCGCGACCGCCGTGTACCAGACCGCCTTCAAGGGCTTCGACATCGGCCGGGCGACCGCGCTGGGCGGACTGTGGATGCTGCTCCTGCTCGTCCTCGTCGCCGTATACCTCAGGATCACCGAGCGGAAGGGCGACGCCCGATGACCTCCACGACCTCCACCCCGCTGTCCGGCACCGAGCGGCTGAGGCCGCACACCGCGTCCGCCGGGCGCACCTCGCGACGCCGGATCCGCAAGGACCTGCTGCGCTCGCGGATCGCCGCCTGGACCGCGGTCCTGGTGATCGGCGCCTTCGGCATGCTGCCGATCTACTGGCTGCTGGCCACCGCCCTGAGCAGCCCCGAGCAGACTTTCCAGTTCCCGCCGAAGCTCATACCCACCGAGATCACCTTCAGCAACTTCACGGCCCTCGCCGAGAACGAGCAGCTGATCAAGTACCTGGTCAACTCCCTCATCGTGGCCTCGATCACCGCCGTGCTGAGCGTGGTCGTCGCCACGTACATGGGCTACTCGTTCTCCAAGTTCCGCTACCGCGGACGCCGGTCGCTGATGCACCTGGTGCTGGCCTCCCAGATGTTCCCCCAGGCGGTCCTGCTGGTGACGCTGTACGCCGTCTTCTCCAGCTTCGGCCTGCTGAACACTTACACCGCCCTGGTGCTGTCCTTCACCACGTTCACGATGCCGCTGTGCGTCTGGATGCTGAAGGGCATCTTCGACACCATTCCGGACGCCCTGCTGGAAGCCGCGTCCATCGACGGCGCGTCCCGGTGGCGGACGCTGCACTCCATCGTGGCGCCGCTGGCCGCGCCCGGAATGATCGCCGCCGGCCTGTTCGCCTTCGTCCGCGGCTGGAACGACTTCATCTTCGCGGTGACGCTGGCCGACAAGGAGAAGCAGACCCTGCCGCCCGGCCTCGTCTCCACGTACATCGGTGAGTTCCAGACCGCCTGGCCGGAGCTGATGGCGGCCTCGCTCGTCGTCTCCGTCCCCGTGGTCATCGCCTTCATGTTCCTGCAGCGCTACCTCGTCGGCGGCATGACCGCCGGTTCGGTCAAGAGCTGAGCCCGCGGGATCCTCCCGCACCCTCCCCCCACACTCTTCCCTTCCGCCCACTCCCCCATGGAGAGACCATGACCACCTCTGGCATCAGCCGGCGCGGCGCGCTGCGCATGTTCGGCATCGGCGCGCTCAGTGTGGCCGGAGCCGGTGCGCTGGGCGCCTGCGCACCGTCCGGCGCCAGCACCTCCTCGAACGGAGGCGACACGAAGTCCAAGGACTTCGACTTCACCTCCTGGTCGCTCAACGAGGAGGCCGCCAAGCCCTCCATCGAGAAGATCATCAAGGCGTGGGAGAAGGCCGAGGGCTCCAAGATCCGCGCGGTCTCGTACCCGTACAACGAGTACCTGAGCCAGCTCACCCTCAAGCTCGGCGGCGGCGAGACGACCGGCGCGGTTCACCTCGACATCGCCTGGCTCGCCGCGGTGGCGCAGATGGGCAAGCTCGCCGAACTCGACACCGTGGCCATGAAGGGCGGCTACACGAACGTCGCGCTGAACAGCGGCATGTACGACGGCAAGCAGTACGGCCTGCCGTGGAACACCGGCTCGATCGGCGTGATCGCCAACTCCAAGCTCCTGGAGAAGGCCGGCATCAAGAAGCACCCCACCACCATCGAGGAGTTCGAGGGCGCGCTGCGGGAGCTGAAGGGGCTCGGCAACGGCATCGTGCCCTACGCCGCGGCCACCAAGGTCGCGCAGCTCAAGGACATCTTCCCGTGGATGCAGACCTTCGGCTGCATGCTCATGGACGGCGACAAGGTGACCATCGGCGACGACGCCTCCGTCGACGCGGTCACCTGGTACAAGAAGCTGCACGACGAGAAGCTGATCGCCGCGGACGTGGACCGCTTCGACGCGCGCGCCCTGTTCGGGCAGGGCAAGGCCGCCTTCTACGACGACGCCATCATCGGCAAGGGCGTGACCTCGGCGCAGTCCAAGGACAAGACGCTGGCCGACGCGATGCAGCCGATGAAGCGGCCGGTGCTGAAGGCCGGTGACACGCCGCAGGCGCTGCTGTGGGGCGGCGTGATCGCGATCGTCAAGGGCAAGGGACAGGACGCGGCGACGCAGTTCGCCCTGCACACCACTTCCGACCGCGCCACCACCACCGAGTACTTCGCCTCCCGCGCCCTGCCGCCGTCCACCACGGTGGGCCTGTCCGACCCGAAGGTCGCCCAGGACACCTTCACCACCGAGTGGACCGAGAAGATCACCGACACGGCGACCGGCAGCCCGTTCTGGCAGTTCGCGCAGAACGCCCAGATCGAGGAGGCCGTGGCCAAGCAGGTCCAGGCGGTCCTGGTCGGCAAGTCGAAGCCGAAGGACGCGATGAAGAAGGCCGGCGAGGAGGTCGCCGCCCTCATCAAGCGCTGAGCCGGCGCGCGGCGCTCCGGGCCCGGTGAAGGTCGAAACGGCCTTCACCGGGCCCTTTGCCATGCCGCACACGCCTTCCCCAAGACGTATTCAAGTTCCGCATTGTGCAACCTCTATTCATGATCTGGGAACTGCTGTAAATTCCGGGCGCAGTGGAGGCGGTGTGCCGACATACGGGGCCACTCCCGTTCGCCTCACCGCCTCACCGCCACACCGCCACGAAGGAGTTCACCTTGCGACGTCCCACGGCACGCGCCTACGCCGCCTCGGCCGCGTCCCTGGCCGCCCTGCTCTCGCTCGTCCCGGCCGCCGCCCGCGCCGACGACACGGACCGTGCCGCGACCGCGGCGGCCGCGGCGACGGTGATCGAGAAGGTCCCGTACGCGATGGACTCGTCGAACCAGGCCGCCTGGTGGACGCCGGTCGCCACGTACAAGGGGCGCGGTCAGTACACGTACTTCGCCTTCAACGAGCCCGGTTCGACGGCCGCCACGCACCGTCCGGCGATCGCGCGGCGCGACCCGGACGGGGTGTGGAGCCGTCTGCCGCTGCTCGACAGGAGCGGACAGCAGGCCGAGTTCCCCGACGACAACGGTCACAACCAGTCGTCCGTCGCGCGCGACGGCAGCGGCCGTCTGCATGTGTTCGCCTCCATGCACGCCGACCCCTGGCGCTACTTCCGCACCGAAGCCCCCGGCGGGGACGTCACGGATCACGCGTCCGAGCTGCCCGACCAGGGCGTGGGCATCACCTACCCGGTCGTGACCACCGCACCCAACGGCGATCTGTACCTGGCCGCCCGCGTCGGCTCCGGCTCCGACAAGCGCCCCGGCAAGCTGTACCGCTGGGACAACGCCGCCGCACGCTGGAGCGTGGTCGCCACCTTCGCCGACGCGCTGAACCGCTCGGTGTACCCCGACGACCTGACGGTGGACGCCGACGGCCGCGTACATCTCCTCTACGAGTGGGCCAAGGCCCCGGCGACCGGGTTCCGGCACCAGCTCTCCTACCTGAGCTACGACCCGTCGACCGGCGCCTTCGCGGACAGTGCGGGCGCGGCCGTCACCACTCCGGTGACGCCCGACACGTCCGACGTGATCCAGGAGCTCACCACAGGTGAGGAGTGGAGCATCGACAACGCCTACACGGGTCCGGCGGTGCAGAGCGCCAAGCTCACCCTCGACGGCTCCACACCGAAGGTCGCCTACCGCTACCGCTCGGCCGACAGCGGCGGCAACTTCCGTGTGTACTACGCGTACCCGAGCGGCAGCGACTGGGTCCGCAAGACCGTGTACGCCGGTGGTCAGACGGCCGCGGCCCTCGGCATCACCTGGGACGAGACGGACACCAAGCGGATCTACTACGTCGCCGGCTCCGGCACCGACCGCGTCTTCGCCGCGACACAGTCGGCGGACGGCGCCTGGACCGCGGAGTCCGCCGCACCGGGCGTGAGCGCGGACCGGCTCGCGGTACGGCGGGACTCGGACGGCAACGACGTGCTGTACCTGCCGGACACCGCGCACAACTCGCTCTACTACGGGCTTCGTTGATGCCCTGAACCGGCGGCGGGGAGGGGCGGCTTCCGTCGTCCGCCGCCCCTCCCGTCCGTTCCCGGACGGTCCGCCGCCGGACCCGGCCGCCGACTGCGTCCCGGCGGAGGCAACAGCGTCCGACCCGGCTCCAGCAGGCACATGTTGATGTCGATCTGATGACAACGGCCGTGCTCGGACTCAAGAATGCGCGCCGCGGCCGGGCACGACGGCTCGGGAGTACGGCGCCCCCTGGATCCCGCCGTCCTCGCTGATCCGGGGGCGATGGAATGCGAGTTGCTTGTATGATCACTGGCGGGATAGGGCTCGTAGCGCAGAGGTCGTCGCGCCTTCACCGCGTGTGGGAGGACGCCGGTTCGAATCCGGTCGGCCCCATCCCGCCTTCCGTCGTCACGCGGAGTGGCCACATCCCTGACGTCGACGGCAGGCACGGGAGCCGTCCGAATCCGTCCAAGGGCGAGCCCGGGTTCAAAGGCTCAGCACGATGGCGGCGCCGATGCCGCCCACGAACAGCGCGAAAGCGGCTTCCGGCCAGCCGCCCCTCCCCCAGCGGAACGGTCTGTCGAGGGCGAACCGGCCGGGACCGATGGCGGCGACGGCCAGTGCCACGACCGCGATGCACACGTTGTACTCGACGCCGCCTTCCGTCTCCCACAGGCCATGTGCCGCTGTGACGGTCGCCATGGCATTGATCATCACTCCGATCAGGGCAGCCGATGCCAGTGGGGTGAACAGCCCCAGCGCCAGGCCCAGACCGCCCAGGAACTCGGAACCGCCGCCGATGGCGGCATAGACCATTCCTGGACGGTATCCCAGAGCGGCGAAACCCCTGGCCGTTGCGTCGAGACCTTCACCACCGAATATTCCGAAGAGCTTCTGTGATCCGTGCCCGGCCATGAGGAGGCCGAAGGTGATCCTGACAAGGAGCAGACCGCAGTCACCGGCGGAGACCACGGTCCCTCCCGGAACGCGGGCCGCCTCCTGGGGCGGGGCACGCAGCTTCTCATCGATGAACTTCATCGCAGACTCCCTCTTCGCTCCGGACTGCCGCGGAGATTCAGTTGGACTGCCGCCCCCCACCATCGAGCAGATGCGCGTTCTCGCTCGAAGTGCGCGAAGCGGATTGCCTTTCCATCGTTACCCCTCCTCCCAGCGGTATCGACCCCGGAGCGGTGGAGTGTGCGCGGTATCAGCAGGTGAAAGCCCTGCGGTCAACATGATTCATACTGCACCGATCCGCCCTGTCGCTGTCGGTGACGCCCCCGTCGTGCCGGAGATCCACACGCCGCCGCCTGGTGACGGATCCCGCCCCACAGCGTCAGGGGGCCGGGGCGTCGGCGATGCGATAGCCGACCCCGGGTGTGGTCGTGATGACGGGCGGGCCGCCCAGCTTGCGGCGCAGTCGGCCGATGGTGACGGTCACGGTGTTGGTGAACGGGTCGGCGTTCTCGTCCCACACCTGTTCCAGGAGGTCCTCGGTGCTCAGGAAGCCGGGGGCGGCGCGCAGCAGGGCCTCCAGGAGGGCGAACTCCTTGACCGACAGCTCCAGCGGGCGGCCGTCGCGGAGGGCGGTGCGGCGTATCGGGTCGAGTTCGAGGCCGGCGGCGCGTAGCGTGCGGGACCGGGCGGCCGGTCTGCGGCGGGCGAGTGAGCGGATGCGCAGGATCAGTTCCGGGAAGTGGAAGGGCTTGGCGAGGTAGTCGTCGGCGCCGAGGGTGAGGCCGCTGACCCGGTCGCCGGGTGCCCCGGCCGCGGTCAGCATCAGGACCATCGGGCGGTCGTCCCGCTCGGTGATCATCTGGCAGAGCGTGTCACCGTGGATCCCGGGCAGGTCACGGTCGAGGACCACGACGTCGTACGCGTTCACGTCGAGCCTGGCAGCGGCGGCCAGGCCGTCGTGCGCGACGTCGACGGCCATTCCCTGGTCCCGCAGTCCCTCGGCCACGACCTCGGCGAGCGACCTCGCGTCCTCCACGACCAGAACTCTCACCGCTTCACTTCTCCTCTCCGGAAACCGACCGCCGTCGGCATCGCCGCCGCGACACGCAGACCGCCCTCCGGCCGGGCCAGAAGGGTGAGACGGCCGCCGTGCGCCGCGACGATCGCTGCGACGATCGAGAGTCCCAGCCCGGAACTGCCCTCCGGTCCCGTCCGGTCGGCGCCGAGCCGCTCGAACGGCTGCGTCAACCGGTCCACCTGGGCCTGGTCGAGAACGCGCCCACCGGTCTCGACGACGAAGTGTGTCCCGGTGTCGTCGCGTTCGGCGGCAACCCGGATCCAGCCGCTCTGCTCGTTGTGCACGATCGCGTTGTCGACCATGTTCTCCACCATCCGGGACAGCAGTGCCTGACTGCCCCGCGTCCAGGCGTCCCGCCCGACGGCGTCGTCGTCGACGGTCAACTTCTTCGCGGTGATGTCCCCGGCTCGTCCGGTCAGCGCCTCCCGGGCCAACTCGCCCAGCGATACGGGGGTCCGGTCTGCGAGGGTGCCGTGCTGGGCCCGTGCGAGGACGAGGAAGCCGTCCAGCAGGTGGTCCACCCGGTCGAGTTCGGTCCGAAGCCGGCCCACGAGCGCGACGGTCTGCGCCGCAGGCTCGGGTTTGGCGGCGGCAACATCCAGCGAAGCCCGCATCGTCGCCAGCGGCGTGCGCAGTTCGTGCGAGGCGTTGCCGACGAACCGGCGCTGCGCGACGAATGAGGCTTCGAGTCGCTCCAGAAGGCCGTCGACCGTGTCCGCCAGTTCCTTGACCTCGTCGACGGGCCCGGCCACGGCGAGGCGCTGATGCAGGTTCTCCGCGGTGATCCGCCGTGTCGCCGCGGTGATCAGCCGCAACGGTCGCAGGACACGACCGGCCAGGATGCGGCCGAGCAGGAGAGAGACACCCGCCATCACCAGCAGCGCGATCAGCGAGCCGGCCAGCAACCGGTGGCTCTGCTGCGCTTGCACGTCCGCGAGCCGCCTCACCAGATCCTGGATCTGCTGTTCGGCGGCGGCGAGGTCGGACGGGCCGGCCGGGGGCGGTTCAGGAGCGACGCTGGACACCCGGCCACCGGACATCAGGTACGTCAGGGCGAGCAGCACGATTCCGGACCCGAGGAACCCGACCGCGTACAAGATCGTGAATCGCCGTCCGACGGTCCAGCTCCATCGCTTGCCCACGTTCTC
Source organism: Streptomyces sp. NPDC001933 (assembly GCF_042890955.1). Taxonomy (NCBI): domain Bacteria; kingdom Bacillati; phylum Actinomycetota; class Actinomycetes; order Kitasatosporales; family Streptomycetaceae; genus Streptomyces; species Streptomyces sp. NPDC001933. The sequence continues at coordinate 200,596 of NZ_JBIASS010000010.1, forward strand.
TTCCTCCTCCTACCGCTGCGGGTCCGGCAGCCGGACCCAGACTGCCCCACGGCATCTAACAGCGGGATGACAGAGGCGGTTCGGACCATGTCATGGGCCGAACCGTAGAACCGATGCCATGCTCACGACCAACGAACTACTTCGACAGGTTCGACAGGAGTGGATCAGGTTCCGGCGTCCTGGTCGGCTGATCGCGATGGCGGCCGCGGCTCTGGTCGTCGTCGCCCTCGGTCTGCTCCCCGCATTCGGCAACCACACGTCCTGCGACGGCCGGTGCCCGGCCGGACCGACCGGGCCGGACGGATCACACGTCAACGACCAGTTCTCCTTCCTGCATCGCGATCTGGGCGAGAACGGCAGCATCACGGTCCGCATGACATCCATGACGGGCACGATCACCTATCCGCCGCCGGACCATGACCGGATCGTCCCGGGCCTGGTGCCGTGGGCGAAGGCCGGGATCATCATCAAGGACGGGACCCGCCGGGGATCGTCGTACGCGGCGTTGATGCTCACCGGCAGCCACGGCGTGCGGATGCAGTACGACTACCGGCATGACATCGCAGGCAGCCGCGGTGGGGTCTCGGCCGAGTCGCCACGCTGGCTGCGGCTGACACGGTCGGGCGACTCCGTCACCGGCTACGAGTCCGCCGACGGCCGGCGATGGGCGAAGGTCGGCACGGCGCAGCTGTCCGGGCTGCCCAGGACCGTGCAGGTCGGTCTGTTCGCCACCTCTCCCGGCGATCTGACACTGCGGCCCGCCGGCCTCGGCGGCGCGACGGAACAGGTGCGTTTCACTCAGGCCGGCGGTTCCTTCGACAACGTCGTTCTCAGCGACGTGCCCTCCTCCGCCAAGGGCTGGCGCTCCGACACCGTCGGAGAAATGAACCGGACCGACTGGGAGAAGTACCACAAGCCATCCGGGGCGGTGGTGGATGGCGGCACGATCACCGTCACCGGCACCGGCGACATCGGGCCGGGAGGAACCGAGGGAGGTGACCGCCCGGTGGAACGTACTCTCGGCGGCCTGGCCCCCGGGCTGCTCATCGTGCTCGTGGTCGCCGTGCGGTTCGTCGCGTCCGGGTCCCGCAGCGAGCCCGCTCGCGGTACCCCGGTCACCCGCCGGGGGCTCGCTGCGAAGGCAGTCGTCGTCGGAACCGTCACGTTCGTGACCGGTCTCCTGGCCGTGGGGGTCGTGATCCCGGTCGGCACGGCGATTCTGCGCGAGTACGGGACCACCGTCATCGCGGTGTCCTCGCTCACCGGGGTGCGGGTGGTCGTCGGGACGGCCGCTGTGCTCGCCCTCTCCGCCGTGCTCGCGCTCGCGCTCGGCGCCCTTCTTCGCCGCATCTGGCTCGCGGTCCTCGCCGCCGTACTGGCAATCGTGGTCCCGTACGTGGTGACCTCCGTCCCGCTGCTGGCCGACGGTCTCTCGCAGTGGCTGTTGCGGGTCACTCCGGCCGCCGGCTTCGCCACCCAGCAGACCCTCGTCGAATATCCGCAGGTCACCGCCCACTTCGTACCCTCCACCGGGTACTTCCCGCTTCCGTGGTGGGCCGGGGTCGCCGTGTTGTGTGCGTACGTGGTTGTGTTGCTGGGGCTCGCTCTGAGCCGCCTGCCGCGAAGCGACGGGCGGACCGGGCAACCAGGGCGCTGGAGGTGACCGTCGGCGGCACGGAGCCACGTAACGGAGTACGCCGGAGAAGACCGCGGTGTCCGGCTCCGGGCCGCCGGGGCGGATCACATTCCACCGGAGGGGGGGCCGACGCTTCGTGCGCCGGCCCCCCTGCCGGAAGCGTTGGTCGCACTCGGCCGGTCCGCGGCAGTCACAACTGTCGCTGCTGTCGCACCGAGGACGGCACACACACCGGCCGATGCCTTCACCGCCCTTGGTAGGGTCCACGGATGCGTTTTGACTGGGCCGGGCTCGAAGCAGCGATACGAGAACAAGTCGTCGGCTTCGTCCTCCGTATGTGTGCCGAGCATCCCGACGAGCACATCTACGGCGCGGCCGTCCATGAGTTCTACGCCGAGTCCGGCGGCACCATCGCCTGGACGCTCGTCGGCGTGGCGAGCGAGGAGAGACTCGCAGCGGCGGCGTCCGACCCGCTCGATGCTCAGGCCTTGCGGTGGAGCCCGGCGGACTGGCCATGGCAACTCGACCCGGGAGCGGCCGAGGAGGAGTGGGCCTCCCGACTGGAGGCAGCCGCGACGGCCGGGGACGGCCGGCACTGGGAAACGGTCCACCAGCGCTACTTGCGTACCGCCGCCAAGGCCTGCAGGGCAGCGCGGAAGCAGTTGGTGGCCGACGGGGTCGTGGGCAAGGATTTCCTCGTCGTCGCGATGGACGAGGCATGGGAGCTCGTACCGTTGAGTCTGACCCGGGCGCAGGTACGTCAGCATTTCCCCGAGCTGGACGCCGAACTGCGCGAGGCGGACCGACTGGCCGCGCTGCCTCCGGAACAGCGGGTGAACGAGCTCGTCGCCATCGTCGAGTCACACAATTCGCCGTTGCCCTCCGAGCAGGCGGTGGAGTCGCTCCGGGCACTCGGTGCGCTCGCCGTTCCCGCCGTGCTGGCACGTCTGGACGGTTCGCGTGCGCCCGACAGATGGCTCTGGGCGAAGCTCCTGGCCGACATCGGCATCGCATCGGCCGAGGTGTCCGACGCGCTGGAACGAGCCATGACGAACAGACACCTCGGCGAACCGGACCGGGCCTGGGCCGCGGCAGCGCTCTCACGCCTCGGCCGGATGGATGTGGTGGCGAGGCAGCTCGACAGCATTCCGCCGGATGTGGCGGCGCAGGGCCTGGCCGCACCGTACACATCGTTCCGTGACCACGGCACCCACGGTCCCCTCGACTACGCGCCACTGGAGAACGTTCTGACGGCGCATCCGGACCGTCATGCCGCCGTACTCCACCAGCTCGCCCCCGGCAGAGGCCTCTGCGCCATCGGCGCGGAGGAGGTCGAAACAGCGCTCGCCGCACTGACTTCGGCTCTGCCCGTCGTACGGCGCCACGCGCTCGTCGTCCTGTCCGGCGCACCGCTGGACGCGGAGCAGCGTGAGCGCTACACCGCCCGGCTGCGCCACCTGCGTCAGGACGACCCGGATCCGTCGGTACGCAGCGCGGCGGCCACGCTCGGCGGATGACGGTGCACGAACCCGGGGTCCGTCCGGTGGCGGGTGACGGAGCAGCCCTCAGGACTGGCGACGGGCAAAGAGGACGGCTCCTGGCCGGCTCTCGTCGAGATCGAGCAGCCATTGGGCCTCGACGGTGAATCCGGCATCGCACAGCCAGTCCGTCAGCCGGGCAGGCTGTCGTCGATGGACGTGAACATGCATCGGGTGGCCGCCGTAACCCTGGGTCTTCAGTCGCGACTCGTCGCCCACGTGAAAGCCGAGCAGCAGTGGTCCACCGGGGCGCACGACCCGTCGGAAATGGCCGAGGACCGCAGGGATCTCGTCGTCGGGAACGTGGATCAATGACCAGAAGGCGAGCAGAGCGGTGACGGAGGCGTCGGCGAGGGGGAGGTCCGTCATCGTTCCCACCTCGAACCGCAGGCCGGGGTGGTCGCTCCGGGCCACGTCGATCATCCCGGGCGACAGGTCGATCCCGAATGCGTCCACACCCAGCTCATGCAGGTGAGCGGTGACATGCCCCGGTCCGCAGCCCACGTCCGCCACCGGCCCGCCGCCGGCTGCATGAACCATGTCGGCGAACAACGCCAGTGCCGCCCGAAGGTACGGCTCTCCTGCGATGGCCTCGCGCAGTTGGTCCGCGTAGCTGACCGCGACTGTGTCGTACGAACTCCGGGTGTCTGCCAACCATCCACTCACATTCATGCTCCGACACGGTAGTCGACCGACTGCGCGATGTTGTCCTGACGGCCGCCGGAGCACGAGGCACAAGGCGGCCTGGCCGCCGAATGGTCAATATCAGCATCCATGTCTCATGGTGCCCCCGACCCGCCAGTCCCAGAACGCCCTGCTCAGCCGCGCCTGCCTGCCCGGGACAGCGCTTCCTCGGCCTGTGCGGCCAGGGTGCCTACCAGGTCGAATGCGGACGGCAGGTCGTCGATGAGGTCGATGGCCTCGCTCGCCCACCGGGGCATCGGGGGAATCTCTCCCCGGACCACGGCTTCCTGGTACGCCTGTTGGGCATGCGGGGCAGCTGCGAGCTCGTCCTCCCGGCCCCGCCATGCGTCGAGGTAGGGGTGGCCGAGAGTGCGAGCGGTGTACTTCGACGGCCACCGCGAGCTGCGGGCGATGTCCAGCACCCTGTTGCGCTCGGTGTCCTCCCCGCGTCCCTCAACGATCGCCTGGGCGGTCCCTGGAGCGAGCAGGGCCTCGGTAGTGGCTTGGAAGCGGGTGCCGATCAGCGCTCCCTCGGCCCCCAGCGCCAGGGCGGCGGCCACACCGCGCCCGTCGGCGATCCCACCGGCCGCGAGTACCGGGACCGGCGTCGCCAGGTCCACCACGGCGGGGACGAACGGCAGTGTGGACCGCCCGTTCCGGGCTCCGTGCCCGCCGGATTCGGTGCCCTGCGCCACGATCACATCGGCGCCCAGGTCCACCGCCCTCCGGGCCTCCTCCATGTCGGTGGCCTGAATGATCAGCACCGCACCCGCGCTGCGGATGTGCTCCACGAACGGACTCGGGTCACCGAAGGACAACATCACCGCGGCCGGCCCGTGTTCCAGCGCTCGGGCCACCACTGCGACATCGATCGCCCACGCCTGGAATCCGATGCCCCACGGCTTCCCGGCAGCCTCGTCGACCAGGACAGGAAGCTCGCGGGCCAACCAGTCCTGATCGCCGTTCCCGCTGCCCAGCAGTCCGAGCCCGCCGCCGCGCGATACCGACCCCGCCAGAGCCCCACCGGCCGACCCGCCCATCGGGGCCAGCGCGATCGGATGCTCCACACCGAACATTTCCGTGAATGCCGTCGACAGTCCCATCAGTCCCATGGTTTCAGTCCTCGCCCATCTGTCTTGTCGGCAAACGACGCCGAGCCGTACGCCGGAAGTGAATCGAGTGGGGTCAAGCGGATCAAGCGGATCAGGCCGAACTGGCAAGTTCGACGAGGTTCCGGACTGTTCCCGCAGGATCCACGAGCTGATGGAGGTGTGCACCGGGCTGATGTGCCACGCGCCAGCCGCGTTCGTGAGCCTCGGCGGCGCAGTCCTCGTACGGAGGGCCGAACAGCAAGTAGGAGCACGGGTGGTCGTCCCAGCCTTCGGGGACCGGGATGTGCTGCTCGTAGTAGGACAGCGGAAGGCAAGGCTGTTCCTCGGTGACCGCTTGCCTCACCGCCGGATCGGAGAACATGGGGGCGACGTCCGCCTCGTCCCACCAGTCGGTCCAGCGCGGCAGCCTGCCGTTCACCGCCATCGGGCGGAGGAATTCCAGCAATTCGGGAGAGGCGACAGGGGTCGGTCCCGTCCGGTCCGGCAACGCGGCATCGACGAAGACCGAACCGGTCACCGGATGATCGAGGCGCGAACGGATCGCCGGGAGGAACAGTCCCGCGTTGCTGTGTGCCACCAACGTGACGGGGCTGTCGGCCGGAACCTGCCGGAGGTCGTCGCGGACGGCGTCGGCCACGCAGGGCCAGAAGGGCGGAGCACCGGCGCCGATGTGCAACAGGGACGGCACCCTTACCCGGTACCCCGCCGCCGTCAGGCGTTCGGCCACGGGGCGCCAGGTCGAAGGACCTACGGACGGGCTGTGCACGAGAACGAAGGTCGGCTGCATCCGACGATCCTGTCGCCCTTGCCCTGGAAGGCGCGACCGCGTCAGCCGACAGCAGAACGGCTCCCTCGCAGCGGCTCAGCCGGACTCCGCAGTACGCCGCACGACTGGTGAGCCAGAAACGCGACACGCCCCACGTCTGCCTGCCCCTGCCCCTGCCCCTGCCCCTGTCGGCGGCCTATCCTAGATCGCCTTCTTCCCCGCCTTCACCCACGCGGCGAACTCCTCGATGCCGTCGATGAGCGCCTCGAAACGGAAGGAGTGGAAGAGGTCGAAGGCGTGGTGCCCGCCCGGGAGTTCGACGTACACGACCGGTGAGGCGGAGGCGGAGCGCAGGGCGTTGACGAGCGCCTTGGGGTTCTCGGTCCCCACCAGCTCGTCCAGGTCGCCGTGCGCGATGAGGAACGGTGGCGCATCTGCCCGGACGAGGTTCACGGGCGAGGTCGCCGGATCACCGTCGAAGTACACCCCGAGGTAGCCGTTCAGTGCGATGGCGGCGGTCACAGAGGTGTCCGCCTCCTCGAACCCGGGCTGATAGGCAGGCTCGTTGGGGGTGAGGGCGGCGAGCGCCGCCATGTGCCCGCCCGCGGAACTCCCCGACACGAACACGGCCGCCTCGGGGTCCGCGCCGTACTCCTTGGCGTGTTCGCGCACCCAGGCGATCACCTTCTTCGCGTCGATCAAGTGGTCTGGGTGCGAAAAGGCGGGCCTTAGGCGGTAGTTGGCACTGACGCAGACCCAGCCCCGGCTCGCGAGCCGGTACAGCAGCGGCAGCGACTGGGTGTTCTTCCGGCCCTGGTCGTAGTGGCCGCCATGGAAGTGGATCAGTATGGAGCCGCCCTCGGGGCGCGAGCGGTGGTGGTAGACGTCGAGGAGGTTGCGGCGGCCCGCGTCGCCGTAACTGAGGTTGCCCACCCTCCTGACGTCACTGCGGCGGCGGAAGGCGGGCCTGAGCAGAATGCGCGCCAGCGGCGGCCGTCGGCGCGTCCCCGTACCGGCGCCGAGCGCCTCGTTCAGGGCGAGCCCGACCACGGACGCCGCCCGCATCCCGCGCCGGGCGACCACTACGAACGCGGCGGCCGGAGCCACGGCCAGACCGACGACCATCCGGTCGGCGGCCGTAACGATGTCACCCTCCGCGAAGGCCAGCGCCGTCGATGCCACCAGCGCGTAAATGACCAGGAACGGCAACTCGTTGAAGACCAGACCGAGTCGGTAACTGAAGTAGAAGAGCAATTTCGGCCCCCGGATGACAACCAGGCAGAACACCGCGATCAGCGCGGCCAGCACCACGGTCACCAGATAACCCACAGCCACCAGAACCACTTCCTTTCGACTCGTGACCCAAAGCACCCCATCCGTGGTACCCCACCTGTAGTACCACGGATGAGGTACTTTGGATACGTGAACCAAGAAAGACGGGATCGCCTGGGCGACGCGGCCATCGCCGTACTGGCGGAATCCGGCAGCCGGGGCCTGACACACCGGGCCGTCGACGCCGCCGCGAGTGTGCCCCTGGGCACCACCAAGAACTACTTCCCCACCAGGGACGCGCTGTTGCGGGCGAGTGCGGAGCGCATCATGGAGCTGTACGCGGAGATCCCCAGACCCGCGCCCGTCGACCGCGTGGGCCTGACCGCCCTGCTGCGCACGCTCCTTGAGCACGTCCGGGGGCATGGCCGTGTGCGGGTGCTCGCTCTCCTGGAGCTGCAGCGCGAGGCGACGCGGACTTCGTGGCTGGCGGCGCCACTCGACGCCTTCGCGGCCGCCGATTTCGCGTACTTCGAGCACGCCCAGCGCAGTGCGGGCCTGCCCGTGACCCCGCGGCGCGCCGCCACCGTCACGCTGGCCCTGCATGCCGCACTCCCCCACCTGGTGGCCGACGGTCCCACCACGCAGGCGGCCGCCGGACTCGACGACCTCGACGGGTTCGTCAACGGCCTCCTGGACACGGTGTACGGGACAGCGTGAGGGCGCCCGCCCCCTGCGGCTGCGGATCGGTGGTTTCGCAGGCGGCTGAGGCTCTGATGGACTCACCCTCATGACGAGACCGCTGCCCCGCGTCGTGCGAGCACTTGAGCAGTTCCACGCCACCCACCCCTGGGATCACAATGCCCACTACCACCGATGGATCCTGCGCAGGCTCCCCAGACGTTTCGACAGTGCCCTGGACGTCGGATCAGGCAGCGGTGACCTCGCCAGGCTCCTGGCTTCACGGGCCGGAGCAGTGCACGGCATCGACGTGGACCCCACCATCCTCGCTCGCGCGCGGGAGCTCACAGCCCCGACAGCCCCGGTGACCTTCTCTGTCGGAGACGCGCTGAAGGAAGTACCGCCCGGCCCATACGACGTCATTACCTGTGTCGCCACCATCCACCACATGCCGTTCAGCGACGCCCTCACCCACTTCCGACAGCACCTGGCGCCAGGCGGAACTCTGGTCGTCGTCGGCCTCTCCCGCCCGCAGTTTCGGAGCGACTACCTGATCGAAGCCGTCGCCATCCCGTCGAATGTCGCCATGGCCTGGATCAAGAACAAGGGCCGCAAGGCGCCGCGACCAGCCTCAATGACCGCCCCGACCCGACCGGCGACCATGACCTTCGCAGAAATCGTCCGCGACGCCCGCCGGGCGCTGCCCGGCGCGCGGCTGCGCCGGCGGCTGTTCTGGCGCTACACGCTTGTCTGGCACCAGCAGTAGGCGCTCGGCCTCACGGCTCGGCCGGGTGCACCCCGCCGTCCCAGGCCGGGGCCACGGCTCCCCAGTCCCACAGGGCTTGGAGGACCGGGCCGAGGCGGTGTCCACGCGGGGTGAGTGCGTAGCGCACTCGCGGAGGCCGGCCCGGGTGGCGGTCGCGTTCGACGACTCCGGCCTCGCAGAGCTGTGCCAGCCGGTCGGACAGCACCTTGTCCGACAACGTGGGCAGGGCCGCGCGCAGCTCGCTGTAGGAACGGTCGCCGCGCAGCAGCTGGCGAACCACCAACGTCGTCCAGCGGCCGTGAAGGGCCGCCGGCGTGATCTCCACCGGGCAGTCGGGATTGGGCGCCCCGATGTTCGCGTATGGCTCGTCGGGCAGCCCTGCCGGGTGACCAACCGTTCGGTGAGTCACGATGTCCACCGCAACGGGAACCTGGCGCTGCTGATCACGAACTGGGCCATCGACGGGACCGACCGTGACGGCGAGGCGGTGCACGCCGAGGGCACAGCTACCGATGTCGCCCGGCGGGGCCCGGACGGCCGCTGGCGGTGCGCATCGCAGATCCGACGTCCTGCAACAGCACAGCTGGTCAAGCGTCTGCTGTCGGCAGGGGCGAGCAGACGGCTTCCGGCGTCTCCGCGTCCGCCGGGACAGCCCTTGCAGCAGGCTCTCGATCGAATCGGTCGGCTGAGCCAGTCTTTCTCCGGACGCCCTCCGGAGGCATCACCACGCTGCGCGACGACGCCTTGCGGACCCACGAACAGACGCTGCTGCTGGAAGTGGAGAATCTATCCAGTGGGACGCGCAGCGTCTTCCTGTGTAGCTTCTGCGGATGAGGCAATTCGCGGACACCGAAAACCTGTCGGAACTCGTGCGTGATGCGCTGGGAGCGGGACGCCGCGTTGTCTCGGTGGACCGGTTGCGTGGGGGAAGCCAGAAGGGCGTGTACCGGGCTCGCCTCGATGGACCCCGTACAGAGAGCGTGATCGTCTACAGCTGGGCCGAGGACGAGAACTACTGGCCGAGCACAGGAGAGGCGGATCCCACCGATCCCTTCGCGCCCGCGTCAGGAATGGTCCAGTTCCTGACCGCACAACGGACCTTGCACGGTCTCGGGGTACGGGTTCCGCGGGTGCTCCTGGCGGATGGCAGCCGACGCCGCTTTCCGGCCGATTTCGCCGTGGTCGAGGACGTTGCTGGTGGCACGCTCGAAGCCTTCTTCGAGACGGATCCCGAGCGCGCGGCAGGGGCCCTCAGCGGCCTTGCCGAGATGCTCGGCGTGATGCACCGTGACCGGTCCCGGAACTACGGCGGCGTGGACCTGCGGGAGCACGGCGACGGCGTCGGCTCCGAGGTCCCGTGCGAGCGACGGGTCCTCGACCGAGCCCTGGGGCACCTCAAGGAGGCGGCGGCGCGTGACGGCAGCATCGCGGCGGCCGAAGCCGCTTTGCGCGACCGTCTTGTCCAGCTGGCGGAACTCGTGAGCCCTCGCCAGGAATACGGCCTGATCCACGGAGAGCTCGGACCCGACCACGTCCTGGTGGATGGCGACGGGCACCCCGTCCTGATCGACATCGAGGGCCTGATGTACTTCGACATCGAGTGGGAGCATGTATTCCTCCGGCTCCGCTTCCGTGAGCGGTACGCCGCGCTGTCCCGGTCCGATCTCGATCCCCGACGACTCGACCTCTACATGCTCGCGATGCGGCTGTCGCTGGTGGCCGGCCCGCTGCGTCTCCTCGACGGTGACTTCCCCGGTCGGGCGTTCATGCAGGGAGTCGCTGTCCACAACGCGAAGGAGGCACTGGCGCTTCTGCAGCAGGCGTAGCCCTCGGGTGTGTCGAGCCACACGGATCACTCGGCTGTTTCCTCGATTCAGCCGGCTCGCGCCGATCTGTGTTCCTGCCGGGTCAATGGGGATGAACTACCCTATCCAGTAGGGACGTTACGGTCAGTCGGCGCGGCTGACCCGGTCGTCGGCGGTCGGAGTTCGGCGCGTCGTAGCACGGGGACGGCCAGGCCGAGCACCGCGGCGGACAGGCAGATCGCGCCGCACCCGGCGAAGAACGCATCCGCTCCCCACAGAGCCACCGTCACGCCGGCCACCGGGAAGAGCGCGGGCGCGAGGCCCAGTGTGCACAGGGTCGTGACCGAGGTGACCCGGCCGAGGTATCGCGGGTCGGTCTCCGTCTGGATCAGGGCTCCGGTCACGACCGTGGTGAGCCCGCTGGTCAGGCCGATCAGGGCGCCGAACCCCACGGCCGCGGGCAATGAGGGTGCCTGCCCCAGCGCGACCGCGCCCGCAGCGGTCACGAGCAACGCCCCGGACATCGCCAGCCCGGCACGTGGGATCCGGGGCGACACGGTGAGCAACAGTCCCGCCGCCGCACCTCCGACGCTGAACGCACTCGCGACCCAGCCCATCCCCGACGCGCCCCAGCCGCGTTCGTCCGCCAGGAGCACCAGGCCGGTGGCGACCGGGCCGCTGAAGCACATCTCGCTCAGCCCGATCACTGCGACCAGGGATGCGAGCGTCCGGTGGCGGCGGACGTATCGCAATCCGTCACCCAGCTCACGCCAGGCAGAGGCTCGCCGAGGAACTTCGGTCGGGGTCGCGATCCGCACGGTGAGCAGAACGGCGAGCGAGCCGGCGAAGAGAACCCCCGCGGCCGTGAACGCGCCGGGCGCTGTACGTAAGGCTCATCGAGGACGAAGTCGTACGGCGACGCGTCCAGGCGCTCCGGGAACAGCTCGAGTGAGCGGGTACGGGCCAGCGCCGCTTCACAGGGCCGGCCGCCGCCTACGTAGACGTACTGGTCCCAACCGACGTGCACCGAGAATGCCCCGTCGACCTCCAGGCGGCACCATGCTCCGTTGTCGCGGAGCACGGCCCGGACGAGTTCCAGGCCGACCTCGACCGGCACGGCGCACCGTTCGTGGAATCCGGCGAGGTCGTCCGGGAAGAGGCCCGCCGGTCCGTGGCCACCGACCGGCGGCTCCAGGCCGAAATAGGCGAACCCACCGATCTGCGGCTCACGGACGGCCAGTTGGTCGATGCCCGAGTCTTCGGCGAAGGCGGGCTACTGCCATCAGGTAGGCGGCCTCGACCGGTCCGTGGTCGCTGATCTCGGACTCGGCGCCGATGTAGTGGCCGTGCTGATCGCGGTCGGCGGGGTCGTATTTGGTGACCCGGTAGACATGAGGCAGCACGTCACTGCCTGCCAGGGGTCGAAGGCGATGCCGGAGACATGCCTTCAGCGTAGGCCGGTCTCCCCTCTCTTGCGCGAACGGCCTCTCCCTCACGTCGAAGAGGCCGTTCAACGTCTTCGCCGGGGCGGCCCCGGCGCGGGGTCGGGCGCGGCCGTCTCAGTCGGCGCCGGCCGTCTCGTCGAAGAAGCGGACGATGCGTGGCAGGGCCTGCCTCACCGAGTTGCTGTGGTCGTAGTCACCGACTCCGTGAGCCGGCAGTCGGCGCCGTTGTCCCTCAGCTGCTGTCGGTGAACAGGTCCTTGGACTCGGGCGAGAGGTGACCAGGACGTCGATTTCTCCCACTCCGCGTACTATGCACCACAATCCGGTCGTAGGCCAGAACATGAGGCCAACCGCCCGCTCCGCGTAGGGCCAGCCCTACAGGGATTTCCCAGGGGTTGCGCCTGGAGGGCAGGCACGGGACGCCGGTCTCGGGCAGCCCTTGCTCCGTGACAGGCACGTAGTGATCATGGGGACTCCAGGCACTTGGCTGTACGGCTCGGTCCACTGCACACCGATTGCCGATCGCCGATCGCCACTGCCAGTCGATCAACGGAAGGTCGTCCGTGCGCAAGCTTGTGTACTACATCGCATCCACTCTCGACGGTTTCATCGCAGGACCGGACAATTCCGACCCCACCGGTCCGGACGGATTCTGGCCGATCCCCGAGGACTACATCCAGCACCTCATCGCCGAGTACCCGGAAACGCTCCCTGCCCCGGCGCGTGCCGCGCTCTCCGTCACGGCCGACGGCACGCATTTCGACACCGTCCTCGAAGGTCGGCGCTCCTACGAGATCGGCCTCAAGGCCGGGCTGACGAATGCCTACCCGCACCTGCGCCATCTGGTGTTCTCCAGGACGCTGACCGAGAGCCCGGACCCGGACGTGGAACTGATTGCCGACGATCCGGTCGCGACGGTACGGGAGTTGAAGCAGCAGGAGGGCAAGGACATCTGGCTGGTCGGCGGTGCCGAGCTGGCCGGAGCGCTGTATTCCGAGATAGACGCGCTGATCGTCAAACTGAGCCCCATGACCATCGGCTCAGGAATTCCGCTCTTCTCCCACAAGGCGGTGTTCGACCCCCGCACCTGGGAACTCACCGACCACACTGTTCTGAAGTCCGGGGCAGCGTTCCTCACCTACGCCCGCAGAGCCCCCACCGCGTAACGGCTCGATTGCAGGTACATCTCCGGCCCAGCCCGGCTTGAGGACGTACGTCCTGCGGGCTTCATCCTTGGGGTGGGCCGGAGCTCGCCCCGGTCTCGGCGAGTCTGAGCCCCTGGCCGCAGTCGACGGGACGTTGTCGGTCTTCATCCTTCATCGTCTTGTCGATCCGGCCCGCGTGGGCTGAACACGGAAGGTTCCCCGCCGTGGAGGCGTGGTGTCGGCGGTACGTCGGAGGGCTGTCGGTCCGATGTCGACGAGGCCTGGCACCTTTCGAGAGGTCCTGCCTTTCCTCTCCTCAACCGAGTTCGGCTCGCCCGAATCCAAGGAGCCCACATGTCGATCACTGTCCGGCCGGGAAGCACCGTGATGTTCACCGGCGATTCGATCACCGACTGCCAACGGCGGGAGAGCGAAGACGGTTTCGGGTACGGCTACCCGCTGCGCGTCGTGGGCGAGTGGGGACTCCGGCACCCGGACCGGCCCGTGACCTGGCTGAACAGCGCGAACGCGGGCGACAAGGTGAGGGATCTCGAAGCCCGCTGGAAGACCGACGTACTCGACGCGCGCCCGGACGTGGTGTCGATCCTCGTCGGGGTCAACGACATGGGCTGGCACACGCTGGACCCGAAGGGGCACGTGATCTCGGCGGAGGAGTTCGAAGCGGGCTACGACCGCCTGCTCGCGCCCCTCGCCGAGGCGGGCACGCAACTGGTCCTCATCGAGCCGTTCCTCCTGCCGATCAACGGCGTCATCGAGGCCGGTGCCGCGCTCATCGGGGAGGAGGAGCGGAGGCAGTGGCGCACCGGCCTGGACCCGAAGATCCAGGCCGTGCGCAAGCTGGCCCACGCGTACGACGCCCATCTGCTCGCCGCCGACGGTATGTTCGCCGAGCTCGCCGCGACGAACGGACCGGAATACTGGGCCGCGGACGGTGTACACCCGACACCGGCCGGTCACGCCGCACTCGCGGCGGCCTGGCTGCGCCTGGTCGCGTGACCGGTCGGCGGGATCGGTGACGGCGAGCTCATGCACGAAGTCGGCTGTGAGCTACACGTTCAGGGGCGAGCTGCGCATCGCTCCGGAGTCAGGCTCCGCAGAACGGCATGGTTCGCACATAGCCGCCGAGGTTCTCGTCGTCGGTACCCAGAAGAGTGCCGGAGGAGCCGGGCAGACATTCCACTGCCTCGATCTTGTACCGCGGGAAGGTCCCCAGCACCGTCGGGATCGTCGCAAGCCTGACCCGTACCCGGCCGGTGGCCGACACCGTCACCCGGCCCGCGTCACTCACCGCGGAGTCGAACGGGCCGTCATCACCGGCGTCCGCCGCCGAGCTCACGATGATCCGGCCGGAACCGGTCACCGAGATGTCGGAGATGTGCCGAGTCCCCTCACCGGTCGGGTGCGCCGCCACGTAGGACCGACGCGTCACGGCACCGAACTGCGGCTGCCCCCACGGGGCGAACGACAACCGCGAGACGTTCAGCGTGGCGGGACGGGCCGCACCGGCTCCCCGGTCGGCCCACAGGGCGGCAAGTTTCCCGTCCTGAGCGACAAGCGCAAAGCTCTCGAAGTCATCCCCCTCGCCGATCCCGGGCAGTGGCGTGTAGTCGACGACTTCCGCTGTGGAGCCGGTGACCTTCAGGCGGTAGACGATGCCGCGGCTGGCGAGTGCCAAGTACTCCCCGGGCATCCCGGGGATGGCCTCGATGGCCTCCAGGTCGACGGGTTCCGGCCCGTCCCAGACGATCGGGGAGACGTCGTCGGATCCCTCCCGATGGGTGATCCGGGACAGGCGCCGCTCCCCGGACCGCTTGTTGTCGTGCACAACCAGCGCGTACACCCCTTCTCCGTCCGCGGTACGGCCTTCGTACGCGAGACCGCTGACTCCGCTGCGGGCGTCACCACCGACCTTCTGCCATTCACTGCCGTCCGCACCGGCCGAGGCGGTGCCGAGCGTCGTCAGCAGGGCGGCCGCCGCGGTGATACAAGCCATGCGCTGCAACATCGGGAGTTCCACTGGGAGTCGCTCGCCTTCTCTGTCCGACAGACGCGAGGTCACGCGCCGGGCGTCAGGTTATTGATCATCGTGAGCGCGGCCCAGCGACGGTTACTCCATTTGCCGGAGCGCGAAGGCGAACTCGGTGGGCATTCATCACGCGTCGCGCGCCATTCGCCACTCGTCATGTGCCATGCGTCGTCCGTCGTGCGTCGTGCGTCGTCCGTCGTGCGTCGTGCGGAAACGACGTGGCAGACCGACTTGGCGTGCCGGTATCGTCCGGTCGCACGACCAGCCGTTCCGGCGGCCGCCGACACGCAGAGAGCGATTCCCATGATCAGCCGGCATGCAACGACGACCTTGTGGCGCCCGACCGGGCCCAAGGAGCTGGATCTGGTCCGGGAGCTGAACTGGCGTGCGTGGCCGCCCCGCCTTCCCGAGCAACCCATCTTCTACCCGGTTCTCAACGAGGACTACGCGATCCGGATCGCCCGGGACTGGAATGTGAAGCACGACGGAGCCGGGTTCGTCACGCGTTTCGAGGTCGAGTCCGAGTTCCTGCGCCGCTACCCCGTCCAGCAGGCCGGCGGGCGGACGATCCTCGAGCTGTGGGTCCCGGCCGAGGAACTCGACGAATTCAACGCCCATATCGTCGGCGAGATCCAACTCGTCCACGAATTCCGCTAGACCGTCACCCTCGGAACGCCGCTCCGGGGCCGCCCGCGGCCCGGCCCCGGAGGTCGTCGCCGGAAGTCTTCGCCGTTCTCCGAACTCCACTGGACGATCCGCCAGTCGGCCTCGTCCGCGGCCGGTGCGAGGATCGCGGTATGAACGATCTACGCTTCCGGCTCGCCGATGACACCGACCTCCCCGCTCTCGTTCGTCTGCGCGACGACGCCGCTCGCTGGATGCTCGCCCAGGGCATCAACAACCAGTGGCAGCCCGGCGAGCTGGACGAGGAGCATTTCCGCCGGGTCATGGCCGGTGGTGAGGTCTGGATCGCCGAGACCGACGGCAGCGTGGCCGGGGCCTGGGAGTTGTGGTGGACGGACGAGGATGCCTGGGGGCAGCAACCGCCGGTGGCCGGCTATGTGCACCGGTTGATGGTGGACCGCAGCAGCGCCCGTCCGGGTACCGGGCGGCTGCTGCTACGAGCTGCGGAGCAGCGGGTGGCCGCGGCGGGACGGGCGTTCGTCCGTCTGGACTGCCTGGCCGGGAATGCTCGTCTGAGCTCCTATTACGTGAACGACGGCTACCGGATCGTCGGCCACAAGGCGGGCAAGCCGCAGCCGGGCGGTGTTCCCAAGTCGTTCACGCTCCTGGAGAAGGACCTGCAGACCGGCCGCGAGCGCTGAGCAGCCCGGGCCCGACCCGCCGAGAATGACCTTGGCGGACGTTTCCGGAGCGCGCGGTCGGCGTCTGGACGGCTGCCTGCGGCAGGCAGGCAACCGCCCCGGCCGGTCACCGCTTCCGCGAGCCGCTCAGCGGCAGAGGGCGTAGCGGGTCAGGCGGGAGCGTGCGGCCCGGCGGCTGACGCCGAGCGCCTGGGCAACGGTGTCCCACTCCGGCCCGTCCACGGTGTCCAGGCTGTACACGGCATCCTCCGCGACGCGCTGGGTCATCCGTTCCAAGGTGGCGGCGGCCCGGATCGCGGCCAGTGGTTCGTCGGCGATCAGGGCGGTGAGACGCGTCTCGACCTGGTCGAGGAGGGCGGTGAGGTCCACCGGCAGGGGAACGGTGCGGGCCTGTACGTCGTTGATGTGGGCGTCCCAGTCGCCTTCCGGGCCGCTGGTGTCGTACAGGTACGGATTCCGCCGCTCGACGGCTTCCCAGTCGAGCGGGTAGCGGGGCGTGCCACGCCAGCCGCACGAACACGCACCGCGCAGCTCGGTGGCGACCGGAGCGCCGAGCGTGCCGTCGTACACGTACCAGTCAGTGCTCCGGTGCACCGTCGGCCCGCTTCCGGTGTCGAAGTACACCGGGCCCGGCTCGGTGCCGTCGGCCAGCAGGACGCCAGGTCGGCCCTCGTGCCCGTCACCGAACTCTTCGGTCTCCCACATGCCGGACTCCTCCCCCACCGGAACTCCGGTGAGTCTCGAACGGCCGGCCCGGACGGCGCACCCGAAGCGCCGCTCCGCTCACAGGCCCGGCCGGCCTGTCGACACCCCTGCCCGACCCCGGCGAGCTCCGGCGGGCGAATACCCGGACAGGTGAATCCGTCCATCGCAACGGGTCCGGATGGGGCGGGCGTTCGGTTCTTCTGTCCGGTCAGCCCGTGGCCGAGGGGATTTCGGGCCGGCCCGTGCGGGACCATGTGAGCCCTTCGAGCTGTTCGATGCTCTGGTTGAACTCCACCAGCAGGGTGAGGAATTGCTTGGTTCGCTCGCCCGTCCACCCCGACGCCTCGATGAGGCGCGTGGTCCCCGCTCTGCTGATGGCGCGATCCTCCCCCAGGCGTTCCAGACCGAGTGCGGTGGGACGGAATTTGCGGGCCATCCCCCCGTCGGGATCGGGGATGCGTTCCACCAGGCCGTTCCGGAGCATCGCGCTGACCTGGCGATTGATGGTGGAGACGTCGACCTGGAAGGTGCGGGCAAGCTCCTTGAGCGTGAGCGGTTCACCGACTTCCAGCCGGGTGAGCAGGACATAGGCCGAGCGTTCCAGGCTCTGGCCGATGCGGGGGCCCCGCGCGGCGATGAAGTGCCGGGACAGCAAGGTCAGCTCCCGCTCCAGATCGCTCAGCCGGTGCTCTTGCTCGCTCATGTGCTTGGTCCTCTTCAACCGTGGGTTCTCACTCATCATCGCGCATTTCAAGCCCTGTCACTGCTGCCCCCACGGCGCACGGCGGACCGTGTTTGTTCATTGTGCACATCATATGTATCGTGCACATTATGTGCATGGCGCTCATCGAGCCCTGCGCAGCCGACGCACGGCCACATACCCCCTTGCACCGGTCGCTCCCGAGGTATTCGACCAGCGGTACCAGGACGGTGTCGCCGCGTGCTGCCATCAGGTACGACGAAAGGAAATGATCATGGATCGCCTCAAGGACAAGGTCGCGGTCATCACCGGCGCGGGCAGCGGTATCGGAAGGTCCGCCGCCGAACTGATGAGCCTGCGAGGGGCCCGTGTCGTGGTCGCCGACTTCAACACCCAGGGTGCCGAGGAGACAGCCGAAATCATCGAAGCGGCGGGCGGACGGGCGCTGCCGGTCACTGTGGACGTCACCGACGAGGGCTCGGTCGCCGACATGGTCGCCGCGGCCATCAGTGAGTTCGACGGCCTGCACGTCCTGTGCAACCACGTCGGCGGAACGAACCCGCGCAAGGACCTGGACCTGCTCCGCATGGACATGGACGAGTTCGACCGGGCCGTCGCCCTCAATATGCGCAGCACCCTGCTGGGCGCCCGGCACGCGGTGCCCCACATGATCCGCGGCGGTGGTGGATCCATCATCAACACGGCATCCGTCGCCGCGCTCGTCGGCGATGTCCTGCAGACCTCCTACGGTGCTGTCAAGGCCGCGGTGGTCAGCATCACGAAGTCGATCGCCGTCCAGTACGGGCCGCAGAACGTGCGCTGCAACGCCATCGCCCCCGGTGCGGTCATGACCCCCGCTCTGGAGAACAACCTCCCCGAGGACGTCGTCGAAGCGCTGCGGAAGGGCAACGCACTCCCGTACCTGGGCTCTCCCGAGGACATCGGCCACGCCATGGTGTTCCTCGCCTCCGACGAGTCCCGTTACCTCACCGGCCAGCTCCTCGTCGTCGACGGCGGCATGAGCATGCAGTCCTCCGCGGCCCCCGGGCGGCGTGCCATGCTCCCCGGAGCCGCTCGCTAGAATCACGGCCGGTCGTTGCCGCCGCGGTTGATCGCGGCTGCCGCAGCCGGCCGGTGCTGCTGAAGAACGCTGCTGGGGATCGGGGGACCGGGATGGCTGTCGAGATAGACCTGCCGCTCGGCGAGAACGCCGGTGCTGGTGCCGATTCCGATGCCCATGCCGCCCGGCTCGCTGCCGAGCTGACCGAGCTGGGGAACGAACGCTTTCTCCGTGCGGCGCTGCCCGGTACGGCACGCTTCCACCACCGCAGCACCGACCGGCTCGTCGGTTGGCCGACGACCGCCCCGGAGGCCGGTGAACCCGCCTCCAGCCTCCTGTTGCGCGCCATCCATCTGTGCTTCACGGCCCACTTGCCCCTGAGCCTGTCCCCCGACCTGCTCTGGTACGCCGTCGTGCACGAGACGGCTGTGCACATCCGCCTCAACTCCCGTACGTACGAGGGAGTGTTCACCGAAACACCGGGGAAGCAGCAGCTCATCACCGTTCGCGACGACTTGGCGGCGCTTGACTGGGAGCGCTCGATCAACCTGGTGCAGCAGCCGCTGCGGGACCGGATCGGCGACGATGTGGCCGATCTGTTCCAGCCCACGTTCTCCACCACCACTCCTGGTGACGCCACGGCCGCGCTGGTGGCGCTGATGGACGTGGTCAGCCCGTACTACCGCTTCCAGTGGGTCTCGCTCTGCGGAATCCCGAGGATCAGGCTGGAGGGCTCGGGCAGGGACTGGCGGCTTCTGGCCGCCCGCGTACGTGAACTGGAAGGGTGGTTCGAGGGCCTGCGGCCGTGGTTCAAGGCCCTGCACCCCGTGCTGGACGCGATCTGCGCGACGGCCTCGGGATGGGGAGCGGACCGGGAGTTCTGGCGTTCGCTGTACAAGTGGGAGTCGGCGTCCGGCGGCGATCGTGTGACGGGCTGGATCACCGCCTTCTTCGCCCACCGGTACACCGACGACGGCCCCGTTCCCAAGAAGTCGTTCGGCCCGGGGGCCACCGTGGAGGAGGACTTTCCCTCACATCTCTCGCGCGTCCCGTTCCGCTGGGAGACGCCGGCCGGCGATCTCCGGATGGCCTTTCTGGGGGGCGTTCTCGGCATCGCCCGCGACGGTGAGTGGGTCCGCCCCCTGCTCGGTCATGCGGTGGTGGAACTGACCGCGGATCACTCGGTGTGATCCGGCGTACGGTTCACGGCCGGGCGGCCGGTCAGCGGTCCTGCGACAGCTCCAGGAGTTCGGCGAAGGTGCCTGCCGCGTGGACCAGGTCCTCGTACCGGCCCTGTTCGGTGATGCGGCCGTGCTCCATCACGACGATGTGGTCGGCGATCTTGGTGTTCTCCAGCCGGTGGGTGACCACGACCGTGATGCGGTCGCCGGCGATGGCCTTGATCCGCTCGAAGATGCCGTGCTCACCACGCGGGTCCATCTGCGAGGTGGGCTCGTCCAGGATCAGCAGCGACGGCCGGCGGTACAGCGCGCGGGAACAGGCCAGCCGCTGCCACTGTCCGCCGGACAGCTCCGCGCCGCCGAAGAGTTCGCGGGCGAGGAGGCTGTCCAGACCCTCCGGCAGCTCCTCGACCGCCTCGCGCATTCCGACCGCGTCGACCGCCTCCCACACGGGTCCGTCGTCGGTGGTGCGGGGCTGGCCGAGGGTGATGTTCTCCCGCACCCGCAGCGGCCACTGGGCGAAGATCTGCGGGACCAGCCCCGTGCGGCACCAGACGGAGGCCGGGTCGACCTCGGCGAGATCCGCTCCGTTCCAGGTCACCCTGCCCTTGTCGGGCAGGGTGATTCCGGTGAGCAGCCGGGTCAGGGTCGACTTCCCCGAGCCGTTCGTGCCGACGATCGCGAGGATCTGGCCGCGCCGCAGTGTCAGGGAGACGCCGGCGACGGCCGGTTTCTCCTTTCCCGGGTACTGATAGACGACTTCGTCGAGCCGGATCTCGTCGACCGGACCGGTGACGGCGCGATCCCCTCGCCTGGGCGCCCGCGCGGCGGCGGCGTCGAGGAATGCCTGCATGTCGCCGAGGTAGAGGCTGGTGTGGAAGACCGCGGCTCCGTTGATGACGACCTGCGACAGGGCAGCCAGCGTGGTCTGCACGGCCAGGACCGCGGTCGCGGCGATCGCGAGCCCGATCCGGCCGGTCACGGCGAGCCAGGCCAGTACGGCCCAGGTGAGGACGAGGAACGCACCGCCGGCCATTGAGGAGAGCAGTGCGATGCGCAGGGTGCGCGGGGCGGCGGCCAGGGTCCGCCGGTCGCACCGTTCGGACAGTGACCGGTACCAGAACAGCAGGTAGTCGGTCATTCCGTTGGCGCGTACCTCGTCGCCGTACTTGGGCGTGGTGGACCACCAGCGCATCATGCCCCGCACGTTGCGGTCGGCGACGTTGGCGTAGTGGATCTCGTAGTCCACGCGCGCGGTCAGTACGGCTCCGATCCCGGCGGGCAGGACGGCGAGGAGCAGCAGCGGCAGCATCACCGGGTTCAGTACGGACAGGACGCCGCCGGCGGTGACCATGCGGATCAGGGCGGACATGAGCCTCTGGGCATCGGTGACCATCACCTGGGTGCGCAGCACGCCCATCTCCGCGGCCTCCTGGCGGTCGGCGAAGCCGTGCTCCGAGTAGGCCGCGGCCTCGACCCGGCAGACCGCCTCGACCAGGGCGGTGTCCGTCTCGGTGGTCAGCCTCGGGGTGATGCGCCGCTCGGCGTAGGTGGCCGTCGCGCCCGCCGCTCGGGCGAGGGCGGCCGCGACGGCCACGAGAAGGAGCGCCGGCAGGGCGTCGCGCAGCCGTTCGGCCACGGCGCCGGTCCCGAGGACGGGTTTCATCGCCCGTGCCGTCGCCGTGAGAAGGACGGCCGCGGACAGGCCAGTCAGCAATTGGCACCCGATCAGCAGCCGCACCGCATTGCGGTCGGTACGCCACGACAGCCGGGCGATCCGGTGCAGGACGGTCGGGATCTGCCCGCACATCTTCCGGAAGGAGACCTCGGCGAGCGGGTTGACCGCGTACTGCCCGCTGTAGCTGAACTCCGCCGGAGGCGGTGGTGGCAGTTGCGGTGGCGGCGGCGATGGTGCCGTGATCTGCTGCTTTCCTGTCTCGGTC
The DNA here is from genome assembly GCF_042890955.1 of Streptomyces sp. NPDC001933. Lineage (NCBI taxonomy): Bacteria > Bacillati > Actinomycetota > Actinomycetes > Kitasatosporales > Streptomycetaceae > Streptomyces > Streptomyces sp. NPDC001933. The sequence continues at coordinate 222,404 of NZ_JBIASS010000010.1, forward strand.
GAGGTCAAGTGAGCCCCCTGGCTGGTCGCTTGGGCATGTCATGGAGCTCAACGACCGGGCCGGACTCTTCGAACACATGTATTTGAGCCGAGGTGGATTCCGTACGGCAGAGCGAGAAACGGAGCGTGCGGGATGCACCGACCGTTGCCGGGTACGGGGGCGGCTCGGAGTGACGTTGGCCGAAACGCCGACGGCCCCCGCACGAGCCCGGGATCGGAAGCCGAGCCAGGTCGCTCGCGGACTCCGCCGCCCCACTCCCGGCCGGGCGCCGTCGGCATCACCTCGTGGCCACCCACCGCGGCCGCACCTCTTCCCCACTCCGCCGCGGTGGACGACACTTGTCCCAAGATCACAGCACTCTGCGACGGGGGAGATCGGAGTGGGTACATGCGGGGTCTCGTGCTGCGGCTGGCCGGGCTCAATGCCGGGGCGGAGAGCGCCATGCGGCTCATCGGCTTCTTCGACACCCTCGTCGAGCAGCGGCTCGGCCTCGACGGGCTACTGGGGATGGCGGCCCGGGTCGCCGAGTGTCCGGTCGGACTGTCCGGGCCCGGTTGCGACGGTCTGACGGCCGGGCCGGACGGCAGTACCCGGCCGGGCGAATCTCCCCGGGGCGCGGCCGTACGGGAGCTGCGCGGCGGGCAGTACGCCTGGCTGGCACGCGAAGGTGGACCGCAGCCCTTCGACGAGTTGCTCCTGGAGCGGCTGGCGCTGGCCTGCGACACCGTGCTGAGCCGTCGCGGCAGCGAGGCCGTACCGCTCGACCCGGCGCTGCTGGAGACCGTCATCAGCTCCACCGCGCCGCTGCCCGAGCGGGCGCGCGCGCTGCGGCTGCTGGGTTTCGCGCCCTCGGGCCCGCTCACCGTCCTGGCCGTCGACGGCGGGCGGGGCCCGCAGGGGATGGCGCCGGTCCTCGAACGGCTCCCTCCCGCCCCGGCGGGCCGCCGCCGGACGGCAGCGCTCGGCTCGGTGCACGCGGTGGCCGTGGTGGGCCCGCTGCCCGAGCGGCTGCTCGCCCCGGCGGGCTTCCGGATCGGAGTCGGTCCCGAGGTCACCGCGACCGAGGCGCCGCGCTCCTGGGAGGGGGCGGTGCGGGCGCTGCGGTTCGCGGGGACGTCACGCTCGGATGTGGGGCTGGCCCCGGTCGCGGAGGAGCCCGCGATCTACCACTCCTCGCTCGGCGCCTTCGAGGTGCTGGCGAGGGAACTGTCCGGCCCGGCCATCGCCGGCATAGGCGACCTGGACGTCCTGGACGCGCTCGCGGCGGAGCCGGGCAGCGGCACGGAGATGCTGACCACGCTCGAGGTCCTGGTGCAGGCGGGTTCGCTGCGCGCGGCGGCGCGGGAGTTGCACCTGCACCACAACTCGGTGGCGGTGCGGGTCGCGCGGGCGGAGACGGCGCTCGGTTACGGGCTGGGCGAGACGGTGGGCCGCTTCCGGCTGGCGCTCGCCCTGGCCCTTCGCCGCCTGCGGGACAACCCGGCATAGCGGCGAATGCGCGCACGGAGCCGGTGGCGCGGGCGGGACGCGTGACGGGTGGGGCGAAGAACGTTGCCGAATGGGCTGGGCCCCTCTCCCCCGCCCGCCGCACGAGCCCCGCCCGCCGGGCGGGCCGCGCCCTCTCCCCCGCCTGAGTCGCGCACTGTCCCCTCCGCCCGCCGGGCGCAAGCCGCCAACCGGCGCGGACGGGGGCGGATCGCGCGCCACCCGGCTCATGACCCGGTCGGTGCCGCGGACACAGACTGGCGACGTCAGCAGCGGTTCTCCCGGGCGGTCCTGTTCCGTCCGGTGCCGCTCCGTGCCGTCCGCCGGAGGCCCCCGTGCCCCTTCCCCTGCCCGTCGATCCCGAACTCGCCCCGTGGCTGGCCCTGCTGCCCGCCCTCGATGTCGGTGACGCCGCCGCCGCGCGGGCCACCGTCGAGGCGATGGGTGCCTCCGCACCGCCCTTCGTCCTCCCCGAGGGCGTCGAGTCGAGCGAGCACCGCGTTCCGGGGGCCGCCGGCGCCCCCGAGGTACCCGTGGCGGTCTTCCGTCCGGCGGGGTCCGGTACCGGGCTGCCCGCCGTGCTCTATGTGCACGGCGGCGGGTTCATCCTGGAGCAGGGTGACGGGGACCGGGCCCTCGCCGCGCGATGGGCGGCCGAACTCGGCGCCGTCGTCGTCTCCGTGCGATACCGGCTGGCCCCCGAGCACTCCTACCCGGCCGCCACCGACGACTGTTACGCGGCCCTGGAGTGGCTGGCGGCGAACGCCGACGGCCTGGGGGTGGACCCGGCCCGGATCGCCGTCGCCGGGATGAGCGCCGGAGGCGGTCTCGCCGCCGCCCTCACCCTGCTGGCCAGGGACCGCGGTGGACCGGCGTTGTGTTTCCAGCTGCTCGACATACCGGAGCTGGACGACCGCCTGGACACCCCCTCCATGCGGGAGTTCACCGACACGCCGGTGTGGAACCGCCCCAACGCCGTGCACAGCTGGCGGGCCTACCTCGGGGCCGACCGCGACCCCGCCGCCCCGGTGCCCGCCTATGCCGCGCCCGCCCGCGCCGAGGACCTGTCGGGGCTGCCGCCCGCGTACGTCGCCGTGAGCGACCTCGACCCACTGCGCGACGAGGGACTCGACTACGCCCAGCGCCTCGTACAGGCCGGTGTCCCCACCGAACTGCACCTTTTTCCCGGCACCTTCCACGGTGCGGCCGGCTTCGTGCCGGACACGGCCGTGACCCGCCGCATGACCGAGGGCGCGCTGGACGCGCTGCGCCGCGGCCTCGCCGTCTGAAGAAACGGCTGAAGAAACGCCTGAAGAAGCCCACTCCCTCCCCCACTCAAGGAGCCGCACATGACCGACTCAGCAACCTCCGTTCCGGAGTACGACGCACTCGTCGTCGGCGCCGGGTTCGGCGGCCTCTACGCCCTGCACCAGCTGCGCGCGCACGGGTTCAGCTGCCACGCCTTCGAGACGGGCGACGACGTCGGCGGCACGTGGTACTGGAACCGCTACCCCGGGGCCCGCTGCGACGTCGAGAGCCTGGACTACTGCTACTCGTTCTCCGCCGAGCTGCACGCCGAGTGGGACTGGTCCGAGCGCTTCGCCACCCAGCCCGAGATCCTGCGCTACGCCGGACACGTCGCGGACCGCTTCGACCTGCGGCCGATGATCTCCTTCGAGACGCGGGTGGTCTCGGCCGTCTGGGAGGAGGAGTGCAGGACTTGGCTCCTGACCACCGACACCGGCCGCCGCGCCAGGGCACGGTTCCTCGTCACCGCCGTGGGCTGCCTGTCCGCATCCCGCATCCCCGACCTGCCCGGACTCGGCACGTTCGGCGGCGAGGTGCACCACACCGGCCGCTGGCCGCACGAGGGCGTGGACCTCGCCGGCAAGCGCGTCGCCGTCATCGGAACGGGCTCCTCCGGCATTCAGGCCGTACCTGACCTCGCCGCAAATGCAGCCCATTTGACGGTCTTTCAGCGCACCCCCAACTACAGCCTGCCGGCCCGCAACCGGCCCCTGTCGGGCCGCGAGAGCTGGCGGGCCAAGACGGAGCTGGAGGAACTGCGCACGCATGCCCGTACGGGATTCTCCGGCTTCTACATCGCCTCCACCGGCCGTTCGGCCCTCGACATGGGCGAGGAGGAGCGCCGGGCCGTCTTCGAGCGCAAGTGGGCCATCGGCGGGACCGAGATCATGTCGGTCTTCAACGACATACTCACGGACGGGAAGGCCAACGAGCACCTCGCCGAGTTCGTCCGCGAGAAGATCCGGGACGCCGTGGACGACCCGGAGACGGCACGCAAGCTCGTCCCGGTGGACTACCCCATCGGCACCAAACGCATCTGCGTCGACACGGGCTACTTCTCCACGTACAACCGCGAGAACGTCGATCTCGTCGACCTGCGGGCCGAACCGCTCGTGGAGATCGCCGAGGACGGCATCCGCACCGAAGCCGGCACGTACCCGGCCGATGTCCTGGTGCTGGCCACCGGCTACGACGCCATGACCGGTCCGCTCACCCGCATCGACATCCGCGGGACGGACGGCCGGGCCCTGAAGGAACAGTGGGCCTCGGGACCGCGCAGCTACCTGGGTCTCTCGGTGGCCGGCTTCCCCAACCTGCTCACGGTCACCGGGCCCGGCAGCCCCTCGGTGCTGGTCAACATGGTGCGGGCGGTCGAGCAGCACGTCGACTGGATCGTGGACTGCCTGCGGCAGCTGCGCGAGGACGGTGTGGAGCGGATAGAGGCGCGGCCCGAGGCACAGGACTCCTGGGTCGCCCATGTCAACGAGGTCGCCGACACGACGCTCTACCCTCGTGCCAACTCCTGGTACGTGGGCGCCAACGTGGAAGGAAAGGCACGGGTGTTCATGCCGTACGCGGGCGGGCTCAACAACTATCGGGAGCGGTGCGAGGAAGTGGCCCGGTCGGGCTACCAGGGCTTCGCGCTGGGTACGGAGGTGTCGGCATGAGGCGGGACACCCTGAGGCTGGACGGGCGCTCCGTCGTCGTCACGGGCGCGGGCCGCGGACTCGGCCGGGCCTATGCCCTGGACCTCGCCGCGCGCGGCGCCCGTGTCGTCGTCAACGACCTGGGAACGGCGACGGACGGCACCGGGAGCGAGGACTCGGGCCCGGCGGCGCAGGTCGTCGAGGAGATCCGGGCGGCGGGCGGGACGGCGGTCGCGAGCACCGCGGACGCGAGCGGTATCGAGGGGACGCAGTCCCTGATCGATCTGGCGTGCGCCGAGTTCGGCTCCGTCGACGGGATCGTGGCGAACGCCGGGATATACCGGCCCGGGCTGGACTTCACCGACATCGACGAGGCGCTGCTGGAGCGGATGACGGCCATTCACTCCCTCGGCGCCTGGCGGCTGGTACGGGCCGCCTGGCCCCGCTTCACGGAGAGCGGACGCGGCCGGGTAGTCCTGGTCACCTCGGCGGCCGGTCTGTACGGGATGGCCGGGAACGCCGCGTACTCCCTGCTCAAGGCGGGGATCGTGGGGCTGACGCGGACGCTGGCCGCCGAGGGCGCCCCCCACGGTATCCGTGTCAATGCGGTGGCTCCGGTGGCCTGGTCGCGGATGTCGGCGGCGACCGAGGGCGTGCCGGCGGAGGTGCTGGAGCGGATGCGGGAGCAGGCGCCGCCCGAGGCGGTCGCGCCGGTGGTGGCCGCGCTTCTCGCGGATGACGTACCGGTCACGGGTGAGGTGCTGAGCGCGGGGCGCGGCCGTGTGGGGCGGGTGCTGACGGGTGAGACCCCGGGCATCCGCTCGGCGGACGGCGGACCGCTGCTCGCCCAGGATCTCACCGAGCGGCTCGACGAACTGCTCTCCGCGGACGGGGTGGTGTACCCGGCCTCGGCGCACGAGACCCCCTGAGCGGAGTTCCGGGGCGGGGTGAGTGCAGGGGGCGCCCCCGGGCGGCGGGGGACGCCCCCCGGGGGACGCCCCCGTCCGTCTGCCTCAAGCCGCAGCGGCGAGGAACCGGCGGGCACCGCGCAGCGTCGTTTGCAGCCTCCGCTGGGTGTTACGGCTGTCGAGGCGGATGTCGAGTCCCCCGGGAAGTGCGCTTTCGGCCCGCAGCCCCGCGGGCAGGCGGGAGGCGTCGAGCCCGTCGCGCCGGGCGATGAGGATGCCGAGCTCGTGACGGCTCACGGCGTCGGTTCCCGCCAGATGGTGAACGCCCTTCGAGTCGTTGTAGGCGAGTTCCAGCAGGGCGGCGGCCAGGTCGGTGACATGCACCGGGCATCGGATGTCGTCGGTGAACAGGACTCCGTCCCGGGTCCCGGCCGCGAGGCCGTGCACCGCGCGTACGTGCTCGGAGCGTCGGCCGTCGCCGATGATCAGTGAGGTACGGGCAATGACGGCATCGGCGTGCAGGAGGCGGACGCCCGTCTCCGCCGCTGCTTTCGCCGCACCGTAGGGAGTAAGAGGGTCGGGGAGGCAGGATTCGTCGTAGTGGACGCGGGTGCCGGAGAAGACCGCGTCGCTCGATACATGGATCAGGCGGCTGCCGTACTTCGCCGCGGTCATTGCCAGCCGGACAGGGCCTTCCGCCGTGACCGCCCAGTCGGATCCGCCGCTCGTCGCGTTGATGATCACGCGCGGTCCGACCTCGGCCACGACCGCTTCGACGCGATCGGGGGCACGCAGGTCGAGGGCGTGCCAGGTGGCCTCCGCGGTGCCGCCGGCGCCGGTCGCGAAGGTCGCGGCCGTCGCGTGCCCCGCCGCCACCGCCCGGCGGACCAGCTCGGTACCCAGGAAACCACTGCCGCCGATGACCAGGAGTGTCATGACGCGACACAGTAGAGGATCATTCGGTCGGCCGTGGGCCCCGGACTTTCGCCGTACCACCCCGATTCCACCCGCTGACGGGCACACGGCCGGGTCTGCGAACGCCCGAGAATAATTTTGCGCAGCACGCAAACTTGCATAGCATGCACTTCATGAGTGCCGACCATTCCGACAGCGCCGACGACACGGCCCTCGGGCTGCGCGAGCGCAAGAAGCGCGCGACACGCAACGCACTCGCGGACGCAGCGCTGCGCATGGCCGCGGACCGCGGGATCGAGAACGTGACCGTGGAAGCGGTCACCGATGCGGTCGGCGTCTCCGTGCGCACCTTCTTCAACTACTTCCCGTGCCTTGAGGACGCGATCACCCGCCCCAACCACGACAACGCCGAGCGGACGCGTCGCGCGGTGCTCAACGCACCGGAGGAACTCACGGCACTCAACGCCCTACGCGAGGCGATCGGCCAGGAGCTCGCCCATATCGAGGAGGACCACGAACGCTGGGAGCTCCAGATGGCCGTGCTCAGGGAGAGTCCTGCGCTGCTGTCCGGATTCCTGGCCGCCCGGGGCGCGGACGAACGCGCACTGGTCGCTGCCGTGGCCGAGCGCCTCGGCCGGGATCCCGATACCGATCTCCGCCCCCGGCTGCTCGCGCTCGCGACGATCGCCGCCGTGCGCGCCTCCGTCGAGCTCTGGGTGGCCTCCGGCCGTACCCGCACGTTCCAGAGCATCTATCGCGAGGCGTTCGCCTCGCTGGCCGCCGGTCTGAGCGACTGAGGCACATCCGAAGGCCCCGCCCGGGGCCGTTCGACCGAGAAACCAGAGAATGAGGAACGCCAGCCGATGAGCGCTGCCGTCACACCCGAAGCCGGCACGGCCGGTGCGCCCGAGGGGGCCGCACCAGCCATGACGCGTCGTCAGATACTCCAGGCCATGTCGGGCCTGATGGCCGGCATGTTCGTGGCCATCCTGGCCTCCACCGTGGTCTCCAACGCACTTCCCCGCATCATCGCCGACCTGCACGGCACCCAGTCCTCGTACACCTGGGTGGTCACCGCGGAGCTTCTGGCGATGACGGCGACCGTTCCGATCTGGGGCAAGCTGTCCGACCTCTACGACAAGAAGCTGCTCATCCAGCTGTCCCTCTCGATGTTCATCGTCGGCTCGCTGGTCGCCGGCTTCTCGCACAGCGTCGGTCTGCTCATCGTGAGCCGTGTGGTGCAGGGCATCGGCGCGGGCGGTCTCACGGCGCTCGCCCAGGTCGTGATGGCGGCGATCATTCCGCCGCGTGAACTCGGCCGCTACTCCGGCATCTTCGGTGCCGTGTTCGCCGTCGGCACCGTCGCGGGACCGCTCATCGGCGGTGTGCTCGTGGACACCTCCTGGCTGGGGTGGCGCTGGTGCTTCTTCATCGGCGTGCCGTTCGCGCTGCTCGCGATCGTGCTGCTCCAACTGACCCTGAAGCTGCCCACGGTCCGCCGGGAAGTGAAGATCGACTATCTCGGTGCCGTCCTCATCATGAGCGGGGTCAGCTCCCTGCTGCTGTGGGTGACCCTCGCGGGCAACCGGTTCGACTGGGCGTCGTGGCAGACCGCCGTCCTGGTCACCGCCGGTGTGGTCCTGCTGACTGCCGCGGTACTGGTCGAGTCCGTGGTCAAGGAACCGATCATCCCGCTGGGCATCTTCCGCAACCGCACCGTGACGCTGACGACCGTGGCGAGCCTGCTGGTGGGCGTGGCCATGTTCGGCGGCACGGTGTTCCTCTCCCAGTACTTCCAGATCTCGCTCGGCAAGACGCCGACCGTCGCCGGCCTGATGAGCCTGCCGATGATCCTCGGTCTGATGATCTCCACGACCGTCGCCGGGCAGATCATCTCCGCCCGGGGCAAGTGGAAGGGCTTCCTGATCGCGGGCGGCATCATCATGACCGCCGGCATGGGCCTGCTGTCCACGATCAGCGCGGACTCCTCGTTCGGGCTGCTCAGTGTGTACATGGTGGTGCTCGGCGTGGGGGTCGGCATGCTGATGCAGAACCTGGTGCTTGCGGCCCAGAACGACGTGCCCGCGTCGGAGCTGGGTGCGGCGACCTCGGTGCTGTCGTTCTTCCGCAGCCTCGGTGGGGCGATCGGCACGAGCGCGCTGGGCGCCGTGCTCAGCCACCGGGTGGCGAGCGAGATGGCGAAGGGCTTCGGCGGCGCGGCGGACAACGGGGGCGCCGGACACGGCGTTCCCGACCTCACCACGCTTCCCGAACCGGCCCGGCAGATCGTCGAGAACGCGTACGGGGTCGCGACCGCGGATGTCTTCCTGATCGGGGCACCCTTCGCGTTCCTCGCCCTGATCGCGGTGCTGTTCATCAAGGAGAAGCCGCTCAAGACGCAGAGCGGCATGGAGCGGCTCGCGCAGGAGAACGCCGCCGGCGGGAAGTCGCCGGCCGCCCCGGCGCACTGACCCCAGCGGGGCAGTGATCCCAGCGGGGCAATCAGACCAATGGCCACACCGATCAGCCGATCGGTGTGGCCGTTGGTCTCCGCGGGGTCAGCGGGCGGGAGGAACGGGCCAGGCGCCAGGTTGCGCCGGGCGGTTCGGTTTCTTCCCGGCCGAGCGATTACTGATGAGCGCCTGCCGGATCTGCGCGGCGGTCGCCCGTGCGTGCTCCGAGGTGGAGATCGCCTCGGCGGTGGCGGGGACGAAGCGGTGGGCCGGCCGCCGGCAGTACGGGCAGGGCGCTCCGTCGGCGAGGAGATAGCCGTCCTCGCAGACCCGGTTCGAGCAGTTGGTGGGGCTTACGAGGGCCTCGGCGATCTCCTGGGGTGCCCAGCGGCGGCGGTTCTCCTCGTCGCGTTCGTGGATCGCGTGGGACCAGCGGTTGCTCCAGCGCCTTTCGATCCGGTCGAGGAGCTGGGCGGCCGTCCGGAGCTTGAGCTCCTCGTACAGGATGTCGTGCAGGGTGCGCGGGACGCGATGCCCGAGTGCCTGGAGCAGTGGCTGGGGAAAGCCCTGCATGATGAAGCGGATCGGATCGCTTCCCGGGCTCTGCTTCCACTGCTGGCAGTTGCAGACTCCCCCGTCGGGCAGCGGCTTGTGGCAGCGGGTGCACAGGCCGCGGCAGTCCACGCAGATCCCGTCGTTCAGCCCGTCCAGATGCGGCGCGGGCGCCCGGCCGCATTCGCGGCAGCAGGCCGCGCACAGCCCGCACAACCGCTCGTTGCCCTGCTGAGTCGTCCAGTTCCGCTGCTGGCAGCGGCAGCACAGGCTGGTGTTGCAGTAGTCGCTGTGCTCGCCGTTGTGCCGGCCGAGGGGAGCGAAGGACATGGTGCTTCCTCTTTTCGTGCCCGCGCACGGTCTTGCTCCGTACAGCGTAAGGGCTGCCCCGTGGTCCCCGGTGGGCAAGGCCCGAACCGGGCGGCACGGCTCACAGGAAGTCCTCGTGGCCGCACCGGCGGAAGCACACCGGCCTCTCGCTCTCAGCCGTTCTCCTCCTCCCCTTTCATGAACCGGCGCAGTTCGTGGGCGAGTGCCGAAGGGTTGTCCATGGGGACCAGCGTTCCGGCCCCGGGGATCTCGACGTATCGCCCCCGCGGCAGCAGTTCGGCCAGGCGCCGGCCGGTCTCGGACGGCATCATCCGGTCCTCGGCGCCCCAGGCCACCAGCGCCGGCCGGTCGAAGTGCCGCAGCCGTTCGGCGGCCCGCAGATAGGTGTCCTTCTGCGTGGAACGCAGAAAGCGGGCGAGGTCGCGGCGGATGGCCCGGTCGGTCAGCAGCGGCCGGTACCAGCGGCGCACCCGCTCGTACGGGATCCCGCGCGCCGTCATTCCGCCCAGCGAGCTGCGCATCGACACCAGGAAGGGCACCCGGAAGGACTGGAGGAGCAGGAACAGGCCGCCCGGCACCCGGCTCGCGGCCAGGAGTGTGCGGCCCTGGACGCCCGGCGGGTAGTTGTCGAGCGCCTCGCAGGAGGTGAGCACCAGGCGGGCGATGCGCTCGTCGCGTACACCGGGCAGGAGCTGGGCGGTGCCGGCGTCGTTCTGCACCAGCGTGACCGCGCGCAGGTCCAGCCGCTCCAGGAATTCGGCGAGCAGGTCCGCGACGCCCTGTGCCGACAGATCCGCGGACGGCCGCATCGGGTGGCGGTGGCTGCCGAGCGGCAGGACGGGGACCACCACGCGGAAGTCTTCGCGCAGCTCCGCCACGAGGGCGTCCCAGACCGATCCGTCGAAAGCGAGCCCGTGGACGAGCACCACGGTCCCGTCCGGCCCGTCCCCGGTTCCGGTGTCTGTTCGGGTGTCGCTGTACTCGATGGTTCCGGCGCTCAGTTCGATCTCCGGCATCGCATGCCTCCCCCATGACCGTACTTGATAGACCGATCTAGTGAGAGACTATCCGGCATGAGGACCACGGGCGACACCAGGCAGCGGATCGTCGCTGCCGCCACCGAACTCTTCCGGCGCCAGGGCTACGCGGCGACCGGCATGAAGCAGATCGTCTCGGAGGCCGGGGCCCCGTACGGCTCGGCGTACCACTTCTTCCCCGGAGGCAAGGGCCAGCTCGGCGAGGAGGTGATCCGTACCTCCGGAGCCGCCTATCTGGAGCTGATCGGCACTCTGTTCGCCGACCCCGGGGCGGATCCGGCAGCCGCCACCGCTGCCGCCTTCACGGGCGCGGCCGAGACCCTGCGGGAACTGGCCTTCACCGACCCGTGCCCGATCGCCACCGTGGCCCTGGAGGTCGCCAGTACGCACGAGGGGCTGCGTCGCGCGACGGCGGACGTCTTCGCCTCGTGGATCGAGGCCCTCGCCGCCTTCTACGCCGCTGCGGGCATCGCGGCGGACACCGCCCGGGACACCGCGGGCTCGGTGATCGCCCTGCTGGAAGGTGCCTTCATGCTCGCCCGCGCGGCCCACGACACGGCCCCGGTACTCGCCGCGGCCCGTGCGTCCGCCGCGATCGTCCGTGCCGCGCAGGGGTCCGCCGAACAATGCCGGACCGTCCCGTGACGGCTTGGCCCGGAACCGCTGATCGCAGAGCGCTCGTTCTCCGGGGCCTCCCGCAGCCGCGCGCGGCCCATGGGAGAGGATGCACGCGACTTGCACCAGCCAGGCCATGCAGCCACACAGTGGGAAAGCCGGAGCCCGTCGACCTGATTCATCTGGCGGACTCAGCCGCGGGCCGGTGCGTCGTTCGTGTCCACGGGCGCCACCAGCCCGGCGTTCTGCCCGGACACGACACCCTGCGCGCCGACGTACTGGTGTCCACCGACTTCCTCGACGCACGGCTCGATCTCTTCCTCTCCCAGCGGGATCTCTCCACCTGGGCGCAGCAGCTGGAGGGCCTGGCGCCCGGGGGCACGGCGGAGATCGGCGGCGACCGAGGGCTGCAGCTCGGTCTTCGCGTCAACGAGGACCGGTCCGTGAGCGTGACGATCCACGACCCCGACCGGCTCTCCGCGCTGTTCGCGATCCAGCCGCACGACGACTGGGTCCAGGACCATCGAACCCGCCTGGAGCGCGTTCGTCAGGTCTGGCCCAGCGAGGTCGTCGAGGCCGTCCCGATGGTCTACGAGTGGAGCCCGGTCCGCGGCGACTGAGCGCCCGCGGCACGCGGACACCCCGGTGGCACCGCTCGACGACCGCACGCACCCGGGCGGCGCCCACCCGACGAAGTCGGAACGTGGCAGGGCGACGTCCGATTTCCGCCAGCTCCAGGACGGGTGTCCGCGGATGCTGGAACCATGACCACGACTTACGAGGTGCGGGCCATCGACCCCGCCGTGCTGGAGCGACTGCGGGAACGGGACGACGCCGGCCGGACCCGGACTCCCCTCACCGATCCGGAGGGCGGTGCCCCGCTGCGCTGCTGTCTGCGGCACAGCGAGGCGGGCGAGCGCATCGTCCTCGTCTCCTACGCGCCGTTGCGTCGCTGGGCGGCGGAGACGGACGCCGAGCCGGGCCCGTACGACGAGTGCGGTCCGGTCTTCGTTCACGCCGAGGAGTGCGACGGACCGGCTTCCGGCCCCGGTTATCCGGCCGAGCTGCACGGTGCTCGCCGGGTGCTGCGGGCCTACGACGGCCGGGGACACATCCTCGGCGGGCGGCTGATCGAGATCCCCAAGGAGCGGGCCGCCGAGGTGGACGACGCACTGCACGAGGTCTTCGCCGATCCGGCAGTGGCCCTCGTACACGTCCGCGCGGTGGAGTTCGGCTGTTTCATGGTCGAGGCGCGCCGCCGGTAGCCGAGGCGGGGCAGGGGGTGGGTTTCGGCGGCCGGAATCATGCGCCTGCACCGCCGACAGCGCGGGCACATGTTGCCGGTGCCGCCGGGGAGGTGGGAGCACTCGGGTCTGCGACAGCCCCGTCCACCAACGCTGTGCAGTAACTCCACCTCCCCGGCGGCACGCCCAGCCTGCCGCACCCCACGGTGCCGCGACGCGCGTTGAACCGCGGGTCAGTACACGTATCTGTGCCGTCGGACCCGTCTCACCCCGTTGGCGTCGGCATACGTACCAGTGGCGGAACGGGATTACGTACGGCTGCGGGGCGGCCGGGGCGGGACGCTGCCTCGGGACAGCCCTCAGGGGCTCAGCACCGACGCGATCTCCGTGCGTGAATCGATCGCGAGCTTGGTGAGAATGCGCTCGACATGTGTGTCCGCAGTGCGCTTGGAGATCACGAGCTGCTCGGCGACCTCCCGGTTGGACAGCCCGCTCGCGACCAGCGTGGCGACTTCCCGTTCGCGCGGGGTGAGTACATCGGCCGGTGTGGACCCCTGCCGGCTGCGGGGCAGGCGCCCCGCGGTGAGCGGGCTGTCGGTGTCCCTCCGTACCGCGTGCAGGATCTCGGTGCCCGACAGCCGCGCCCCCACGCCGTGCCAGCGTTCGTACTCCATGTCTCCCAGCGCTTCCCGCAGGGCGTTGCGGGTCGCCTCCTGCTGGTCCAGCAAGGACGCCAGCATGGCCACGGGGTCGCCGCCGAGCCGCCGCGCGCCTTCCGCGTACCCCAGCAGCCACGCCGCCCTGACGTAGCGTTCCTGTTCGGCGGCGTGCCAGGCCAGGCCCAGGCAGCAGAGCGCGGCGACCAGCACGTCACCGATCTCACTGATGGCGTCCAGGGCCTGCCGCAGCGCGTCGGCAGCCTCCTCGTGGCGGCCCGCGAGCCAGAGGATGAAGCCCTGCGCCAGGAGTGTGGAACCGTAGAACTGGCGATCACCCGTGCCGTCCAGATGGGCCAGCCCCACCTCGCACAGTTCCAGGGCCCCGTCGGGGTCCCCGAGCACCGCGCGCAGCAGCGCGCCTTCGTAGTGGACCATGCTGATGCCCAGTGAGTCGCCCACGGCGACGATCCGCCGACGCCCCTGTTCCAGCTCGGCCAGTCCCTCGTCGATCTCGCCGCAGAGCGCTCGCATCGATCCGATGTACGGCTCCGTGAACAGTGCCACGCGCTGTTCGTCGCAGTTCAGCGCGGCCTCCCGCGCCTGCTGGAAGAAGTCCGGCGCCACTGCCAGGTCGGCGGTCCAGGTGGCGAACACTCCGGTCATGAACAGGCCCCAGGCCCGCTCCGAGCAGTCCTCGGGCACCAGGCGGAGCCCCTTGTCGATCCAGTACAGCCCCTCGGACAGGGTGCCGGTCGCCCTCCAGTGCGGGGCGAGCTGCACTGCGAGGCTCAGCCCTTCCACCGCACGGTCCGGGACCGTGAAGGCGTACTTCATCGCGGCCCGGATGTCGGCGATCTGGCCGCGCACCGCTCGATGGAGCTCGGCCTGGGCCGGGGTGATGAGTTCGGTCCACAGGCGCCCGACCGTGTCCCGGTGGTACTCGAAGTGCCGCCCGCGCACGGCGGCCGCGTCGCTCTCATCGTCGAGGCGCTCGGCACCGTACTCCCGGATCGTGTCCAGGAACCGGTAGCGCGCCCCGTCCTCGCCGACGCGCTGCACGACCGACTTGTCCACCAGGCCGAACAGCGCCTCCAGGACGGCATCGGACGGGAGCCCGTCGTCCCCGCCCACCCGTTCCGCGGCCGACAGTTCGAAGGGCCCGGCGAAGACGGACAGGCGCGCCCACAGCAGCCGTTCCGCCGGTGTGCAGAGCTCGTGGGACCAGCCGATGGTGGTACGGAGCGTCTGGTGCCGGGCGCAGGCCGCGCGCTGCCCGCCGGTGAACACCTCGAACCGGCGGTCCAGCCGGGCCACCAGCTCGGCAAGGGGCGCGACCCGCAGCCGCACGGCGGCCAGTTCGAGGGCGAGCGGGATTCTGTCGAGCCGTTCGACGAGCGCCAGTGTCTGTGTCCGGTTGGCTTCGGTGATGGTCCAGCCCGGCAGGACGCGGGCGGCTCGCTGCGTGAACAGCTCCACGGCGTCGTCCACGCCGAGCGGGGCGATCGGCATCGTCCGCTCGTCGGCCACGTCGAGGGGCTGCCGGCTGGTGGCCAGTACGCCCACCTCGACGGCCTCGCGCAGCAGGACGTCGCAGAGAACGGCGCAGGCGTCGACCATGTGCTCGCAGGTGTCGAGCACGATGAGCAACTGCTGCCCCTTGAGATGGGCGACGACCGCGTCCAGGGGTTCCATGCCGGCCTGGTCCGGGACGCCCAGCACGGTGGCCAGCGTCGCGGGTACCAGTTCGGGATCGGACAGGGCCGACAGCTCGGCCAGCCACACCCCGTCCGGGAACCGTTCCCGCAGGCCCTCCGCCGCGCGCAGAGCGGTGCGGCTCTTGCCGACGCCGCCGGGGCCCACCAGGGTGACGAGCCGTACCTCGCGGAAGGCCTCCTGGATCAGCGAGATCTCCTCGGCACGTCCGACGAAACTGGTCCGCTCGGCGGGGGGTTGCCCGCTGCGCCGCTGCCCGAAGCCGAATCCCATGGCGTCCCCGTGATGCTCAAGTCCCGCACCTTCGCGAGACGTGAGCACAGTGTAGATGCGCGACTGCGGAGAGTTTCCGACGTTCGAATGGGTACGCAGCGGCTGCGAAGGATCGGTGCGGGAGGGACGTGCCGGGGAACGGACGGGGCACGGGGCCGTCACCCGCCGCGCCTGCACTCCCGGCACCTGCCGGCCCTCCCGGCCCGACGCGCTCAGTCGGTGTTCCGGTCCTCCCGGCCCTCTACCACCAGGACGATCTTCCCCGTGGTCCGCTCGTTCTCGAGCATCGCGTGCGCTTCGGCGGCCTTCGCCAGCGGGAACGTCGCGTGGATCCGCGGCCTCAGCGCGCCGGAGGCCGCAAGGTCCGCGATGGCCTTCATCCCGGCGTGGTCCGCCTGGACTCCGATCATCCGGACCCGACCGCCCTGACCGGCCTCGCGCTCCGCGGCGTCGGCAGCGCCGTCGGGCACGGTCGTGACCATCGTGCCGTCGGGGCGCAGAACCGACAGCGAGCGGGACCGGATGTCCCCGGAGAGCGTGTCGAGGACGAAGCCGACTTCGCCGACCGTCTCGGCGAAGTCGGTGGTGGCGTTGTCGATCACTTCGTCCGCGCCGAGGCCGCGTACGAACTCCTGGCGGTCCTTCCCGAGCACCGTGCCGATGACGTGGGCGCCGCGCGCCTTGGCGATCTGGACCGCAAGGTGACCGACACCGCCGGATGCCGCGTGGATGAGGGCCCGCTGTCCGGGGCGCAGGTCGGCCGTGTCGACGATGGCCTGGTACGCGGTGAGGGCGGCCAGCGGCAGCGCGGCCGCCTGGACGTGATCGAGCTCGGCCGGCTTCCGGGCGAAGGAGCGTGCGGGGCCGACCACGTACTCGGCGTGCGCGCCGACACCGTACGGGTAGGGCAGCATGCCGAAGACCTCGTCGCCCGGCTGGAAGATGGTGACGCCGAGGCCCACCGACTCGACGACTCCGGAGACGTCCCAACCCAGAGTCAGGGGGAGGTCGTTCAGGAAGAGCCCCCCGGCGCGGTGCTGGCAGTCCGTGGGGTTGACGCCCGCCGCGCGCACCGCGATGCGGATCTCTCCGACATCCGGCACCGGCAAGGGCACTGTCGCTTCCTTCAGGACCTCCGGTCCGCCGAATTCGTCCTGTCGGATGGCACGCATGGTCGGCACGTCGGTGTTCGAGTTGCTTTCGTTCATGGCTTCCAGCATCGAGCCGGGCCGACAGGCCCGCCATGGCATGAATGCCATTCTTCAATAGAATCGTGCCATGGCACATCGGATCGTCGTACTGGCCCTGGACGGGGTCTACCCCTTCGACCTTGGCATTCCCAGCCGGATCTTCGGCGCGGCGGGCGACCGGTACGAGGTGCTGACCTGCAGTGTCGACGGTCGCCCGGTGCGCACCAACGCGGACTTCTCGATCATGGTGGAGCACGGCCCCGAGGTGCTGGGCACGGCGGACACCCTGGTGATCCCGCCCATCGACCCCTCCTGCGTCGTGCGCGAGCTCCCGCCGCCCGTGGCGGCGGCCCTGGCCGCGGTGCCGTCCGGCACGCGCATGGTGTCCATCTGCACCGGTGCGTTCGTGCTGGCCGCCGCCGGACTGCTCGACGGCCGCCGGGCCACCACCCACTGGGACCTGAGCGGATGCCTCCGCGAGTGGTTCCCGCGCGTCCGGCTGGATCCGAAGGTCCTGTTCGTGGACGACGGCGATGTGCTGACCGCGGCGGGGGCCGCCGCCGGGGTCGACGTGTGCCTGCATCTGGTGCGCACGGACCACGGCAGCGCGGTCGCCAACCGGGTGGCCAGGCACTGTGTGGTCCCGCCGTGGCGGGAGGGCGGGCAGGCGCAGTTCATCGACCAGCCGGTACCGGAGCCGACCGGGCAGAGCACCTCCGCCACCCGTCAGTGGGCGCTGGAGCGGCTGCACGAACCGCTGGCCCTCGCCGACCTCGCCACCCACGCCCGGATGAGCCGCCGCACCTTCGCTCGGCGCTTCCAGAACGAGGTGGGGGTGAGCCCCGGGCGCTGGCTCACCCAGCAGCGCGTCGCCCGGGCCCGGCACCTCCTGGAATCCACCGACCTGCCCGTGGACGAAGTCGCCACTCGGACCGGGTTCAGCAGCGACACCTCGCTGCGCCAGCACCTGCACGCGGCCATCGGCGTCCCCCCGCTCACCTACCGAAGGACATTCCGCGGAGCGGCCACGCCCGGCACCAAAGCCTGACGCGGGGGCCGGGGCCCCGGGGGAAGGTGGCTCAGGCCGCCCTGGAATCCGCGATGTGCCCGCGGTCCATGGTGAGCCGGGCGCCGACGAACCGGGATCGCATCCGACGGTCGTGGGTGACGACGACCACGGCACCCCGGAACTCCACCAGCGCCTGCTCCAGCTCCTCGACGAGCACCGGGGTGAGGTGGTTGGTCGGCTCGTCCAGCAACAGCAGGTCCATCGGCTCGCTGACCAGCCGCGCGATCTCGATCCGGCGCCGCTGTCCGTACGACAGGTCCTTCACCCGTCGCCGTAGGTCGGACGGGCTGAACAGGCCCAGGGACAGCAGCTTTTCGGCGTGGTCCGCCAAGTACCCGGCCCGGCCGTGGGCGAAGGCCCGCAGCACGGTCAGTTCCGGCGGCCAAGGTGTCTCGTCCTGCCGCAGGTGCCCGACCCGGCAGCCGACGCGCACCGAGCCGCTGTCCGGTGCCAGCTCCCCGGAAAGAACCCGCAGCAAGGTGGACTTGCCCGCACCGTTGGGACCTGTGATCAGCAGCCGCTCGCCCGGCCGGATCCGCAGGGATCCGACGGACAGCCGGTCCGCGACCCGCACGTCGGTGAGTTCGGCCACCGCCTCCTCCGCCGCCTCCGGGCCCACGGATTCGATGCGGGCCGCGAAGGAAAGCGGGTCCGCGGGGGCGTGGACCGGGTTCTCGGTCAGCTGGGCCACGCGTTGTCTGGCGTTGCGGATCCGCACCATCGCGCCATGGTCCCGTCCGCGCCTGCGGTACGCACCGTGGCCGAACGCGGAGAGGGCCATCTTGCGCGGGATGTTGTCCATCCGCGCCACGTTGGAGGCGATCAGCCCCTGGTTCCGGTCGAGTTCGGCGCGCCACTCCTCGTACTCGCGCAGCCGCCGCGCACGTTCCACGGCCTTGGCCGTCAGATACCCCTCGTAGCCGTCGCCGTAGCGGGTCACGCGGCCGGAGCCGACCTCCAGGATCGTAGTGGTGAGCCGGTCGAGGAACACCCGGTCGTGGGTGACCGCGATCACCGTGCCGCGGTGGCCCCGCAAGTGGTCCTCCAGCCATTCCATCGCCCCGTCGTCGAGGTCGTTGGTCGGCTCGTCGAGCAGCAGCAGTTCCGGTGCCGAGGCCAGGGTCGCCGCGAGCGCCAGCCGGGAGCGCTCGCCGCCGGAGAGGGTCCCGAGCCTGCGGTCGCGGTCCAGGCCCGGCAGTCCGAGGCCGTGCAGCGCAACCTCCACCCGTACGTCGGCCTCGTAGCCGCCACGCGCCTGGTACCGCTCGATGAGGCCGGAGTAGCGCCGGAGGATGGCGGACAGCTCCGATTCGGGGCCGTCCGCGTCGTGCTCGGCCAGTTCCGCCTCCGTCCGGCGCATCGCTGCTTCGAGCTCGCGCAGGTCGGACAGGGCCAGGTCGACGGCGTCCTGGACGGTGGCGTCGAGCGGCAGCTCCAGAGTCTGCGCCAGGTAGCCGATTCCGCCGGGAGCGACCACGGTGAGCATGCCGTTGTCGGGCTGCTCACGGCCGGCGAGGACCTTGAGCAGTGTGGACTTGCCGGATCCGTTGTCGCCGATCACCCCGACCTTCTCGCCCGGCTTGATGCTGAAGCCGACCCGGTCGAGCACGATGCAGTCGTGGTAGCGCTTGGTGATGTCATGGAGGGTGAATTGCGCAATCGACACGCGTGTGTCTCCTGTTTCCAGATGAGGACGGGTGAATGCGTGAGCGCGCTGATCGGTACGTCCGGAGAATGCGGCACAACCGGAAGAGACCGGCACGAAGGCCGCCGCAGCGCTCGGAGGCGGTGCGGTCGTAACCGGTGCGGTGGTGTGTCAGCAGCACGCTGCCGGATGCGGCGACGGAGTCCAGCTCAACGCCGCGCATCCTCATCTGTCACAGAGTTCCCATGGAGTGAACCATAGGCGGGGGCCGGTGACCCGGCAAGGGAATTCGGGCCCACCGGCCCGCAGTTCAGCGGGTGGATGCCTCGGTGGACGGACCGAGGCCGTGCATGGTGGGTGCGGGAGCTGCTGTCAGGGGCCGGATACGGTGAAGAGCGCGCCGTCCTGGTCGCGGATGACGAAGGCGTCCTTCGACGGGTCGTCGAGTGCGGGAACCAATGACGACTCACCGCCGGCATCGGCGGCGGCGGCGGCGGCGCGTGCGCTGTCCTCGATGCGGAAGTCGACGATCCAACGGGGCCGGATCCGGGGATCCGCAGCGGCTTCGATGCCTCCGCCGCGAAGGGTGGCAACGGTTCGCCCTTCGAGCTTGACGAGAACATGGTCCTGCGCGTATTCGACCGTGCAGCCACCGGGCGGTTCGGCCCAGTCGAAGATCCCCGCGTAGAAGATCGCCGCCTCGAAGGCGTGGCGAGTCTGCAGGTCCAGCCGCGCGGGAGCGCTGCCCTGCCCCACCGACCAGGCAAGGGCCGTGCCCTCCCAGAGGCCGAAGACGGCCCCGTCCCGGTCGGCCGCGATCGCCGCGCGGCCATCGGCCAGTTTCACCGGCCCGACGGCGAGTGTGGCGCCGCGCTCCCTGACCCGGTCCGCGACCTCGTCCGCGTCGTCCACGGCGAAGTACGGGGTCCAGACGGCGGGCGGACTGGCGGCGGGGCCGCAGCTTCCGATCCCGGCCACGGGGCGGCTGTGCGCCATGGCCACGGAGAAGTTGCTGCCGAGGCTGCTGGCCACGAAATCCCAGCCCATGACGTCGGCGTAGAAGGCCTGCGTCGCGTGCAGATCGTGAGTCATCAGGCTGACCCAGCAGGGAGCGCCGTTTACGTGCCTGATCCTTCCGAGGGCCGGCATTCGATGCTCCTTCGGGTCTCTCGTCGCTGCTGCTGTCCCACGGGCCGCGCCTCGATCCGTGTGAACAACCCGTCCACGTCGGCCTGGCCCCGCCGTGGGTTCGGCGATCGATCGCCTCCCACACCAAGGGCTCGGCGCTGCCTTCGTCACCGAACGTCGTACGGGGTTGACCGGTCGGTAACGGACGTGCTGGCAATCGGCAGGCCGAGTTCGTGATCTAACGGTGTACCTCAGACCGCTCCACCGCACCTCAGCGCACCCGCTCCCGCGCCCGATCCCGCACCGCCTGCCGGTGCGGGAGCCCGGCACCGGCCAACGGTCGGCGTGGACCCGATCACTCCGCGGACGGGCGCGGACGGTGCTCGGGCAGCCAGCCCTCGGCGTACGCGACGGCCTCGGCCAGGCCGAACAACCGGGCCTGCGCACCGCCCACCGTGCCCCGTACCACCGGGCGTTCCGTCTCGAAGGCCGCGCCCAGTTCATCGAAGCGGTCCGAAGTGAACGAGGTGTCACGCACGGTTGCCCATGCGCGGCCCTGCGGAGTCATGACGGCGAAGGAGTTGTCCACCCGCGACGAGGGGACCCTGTACTCGGCGAGGTGGAACGCCGTACAGGAATCGAAGCCCGCACCCAGGAGAAGAACCCGCGCCCCGGCTTCTTCCAGCCGGGCGAGGGGGCTGTGCTCGCCGAGCCGGCAGTCGAGCGCGTGGGCGTCCACGATCGCTGATGCCCGTGGGCCCACGGCTGCGAAGGAGGTCTGCGGATGACAACTGCGCAGGGCGCCCGGCCAGTTGCGTACGGTCTCCGGGATGATGCCGACGCCGAGGGTGGGAGTGGTCCGGGCGTCGAAGACCGGCATCGAGGCGCGGATGTCCGCCCACCACGCCTCGGGCACTGGCGGGTTCTGCCAGTACGCCGGATCCGAGTTGTCGCCGGAGTGGGTGGGCACCACCAGGGTCCCGCTGTCGCCGAGAGCGTCGAGCAGCGCCATGACGACGGTGCCAGGACCGCCGCAGACCCAGCCGAGCGAGCTGAGCGAGGAATGCACGAGGAGGACCTCACCGGCGCGCAGGCCCATTGCGCGGAAGCCGGAGGCGAGCGAATCACGGGTACACATCGGGCCGGAGGGAGGCTTGATAGGCATGAGCAGTCAGTGTCCAGGCGCCGATCGGCTTGGGCCACTGCTTTTCGGCGCGGGTCGACCAGCCGGCGTCGGAGTCGGGGCCGGTGACGACCAGGGCCGTCCTTCGGGTCAGCGTGCGGTTCGCGCGCGGTGTCGGCGCACCGCGTCGCGGTTGGCGCACCGCCGGGAGCAGTAGCGCTGCCGCCCGGTGCGGGAGGTGTCGGCGAAGACCACGGCGCACTCGGTGACGGCGCACCGCCAGAGCCGCCGCATGCCCCGCCCCGCCAGGTGCAGCGCGGTACCGACGGAGATCAGGGAGAACAGCAGCGGGCCGAGCGTCTGCCGGTCGTCCCGGTAGTGCAGGTGCCAGCCGTCCTCGGCGTGGTCGGTCAGCCTCGGGTAGGCGGCGGCCGCCGCGAGCATCCGGTTGAGCAACTCGGCGCGCTCGTGCTCCTCTTCGGCATCGACGACCTTCTCCCAGGCGTCCAGCACTTCATGGGTGCGGTCGAGATCCTGTGGCGTGACCGGAAGCTCCACCACCAGGCCGGCGGCGCGGCAGCGGTCCGCAAGTTCCTCGGCGCTCGCGGGGCGCCGGTTGGCCAGATCCGCCGCCAGCTTCACGACATCCTCGCCGTAAGGGTTGAGGTGCATAAGACCATTACATCAGTGTGGTCGGCATGAGCCAACGCACTGAGAACCACACAGCTGTACGGCAGGCGGTGGAGGGCGACATCGCGGAACTCGTACGCCTGCGGGCGATGCTGTTCGACGACCTCGGCGGCGATTTCTTCGACCCCGCGTCGGGAGGCGACGACTGGCTGCAATCCCTGGCCGTGGTGCTCAAGGAGCAGTTGTCCGCGGACGCGGGCGCCGCCTCCGGTACCGACGCCGTACGCATCCTTGTCGTGGACGGCGGGAGCGGCCTCGCCGCCTGTGGCATCGGCACGATCGAGCAACGGCTGCCCGGCCCGCACCTGCGCAACGGCCGGATCGGGCAGGTGATCGGCGTGGTCACCGACCCGGGGTACCGGCGGCTCGGTCACAGCCGCTCGATCATGCGGGGACTGCTCGACTGGTTCCGGGAGAGGGATGTCGCCCGGGTCGACCTGTACGCCTCCCCCGAGGGCGAGCCCCTCTATCGTGAGCTCGGCTTCACCAACCACCCCGACCCGTCGCTGTACTGGCGTCCGTGACCACGCGACGCGGACGCCCTCCCGCGCTGTTCGCGGGACTTGTCGGTAGGGTCACGACAATGAGCGTCGAGGTGGAGGTCGTCCGTGGGGCGACCGATGAAGTGGTGGAGGCGATCGCTCGCCTGCTGCCGCAGCTTTCGAGTACAGCCGGTGTGCCCGACCGGGAATCGGTGGCCGCGTTGTTGCGCAGTGACGCCAATACCCTGCTGGTGGCCAGGGTCGAGGGCCGCGTCGTCGGCATGCTGACTCTGATCCTGTTTCCGTTGCCGACGGGCCTGCGGGGCCGCATCGAGGATGTCGTGGTCGACGGGGCGGCACGGGGTCACGGAGTGGGCGCGGCACTGACGGAGGAGGCACTGCGCCTGGCCGAGGTGGCCGGGGCCCGGACGGTCGATCTCACCTCGCGTCCGTCCCGCCAGGCAGCGAATCGGCTGTACGAGCGTCTGGGATTCCAGGTCCGCGATTCCCAGGTCCACCGGTTCGTCGTGCGGCCGTAGGCTCGACCGCACGGCTGTGCTGCTCGGCAAGGTCGAGCAGCACAGCCGTATGCGTCACGCTCCGGCCAGCAGCACCTCCAGCGCAGCGGCCGTCTCGGGATGGCGACCGGTCAGCGCCGTACCTGCCGGGCGGTCGGTCTCTGCCGTCTCCCACGTGCCTTCGCAGCCCAGCAGGCTCGCCACCGCGTCGCACGTCGCGGGGTGCGCGGCAAGCAGTGTGCAGCCGTGGGGGCCTTCCGGGCCGACTGCCGGACGCGTGGCTTCGGGCTCCGGCTGTGCCAGCCACGGCGGCACCCATGCGTCCAGTGCTGCGAGCCGGCCGGGGAAGGTCCGCCCGGCTTCACGGATCAGCAGCGGAGCCAGCTCCGAGCCGCCGGATCGCAGAGTGGTGATCAGGGTCGGCAGCCATGGCAGGAGCACCGGATCCGGCAGCCGTGCGAACGCGTTCGACACTGCCTCCACCACGAAGTCCGTGAGGCCCGGGACGGGCTCCAGGGCCTGTACGAAGCCGCTGAGGTAGCGCGGATAGGCGGGCACCACCAAGGGGTTGCCCAGCAGTTCGTCGCACTTCGCCCGAAGGTTCGCGCGGGAGAGGTGCCCGAGCTGCACCTGGGTCGCCCACAGCAGTGCCGTCTTCGACGGCTCCTCGGGATGCGACTGGACCACGGCCAGTTCCAGCTGGGTCCGGTCGCAGCCCAGCGACAGCGCCAGGCTCTCCATGCTGAACAGGAAGCCCAGCGTGGCGGCCACCTGGCGGACAGTGGCGTCTTCGTCGGTGAACGCCGTCGGCAGCAGGGTGCAGTAGTGGGCGTATCCCGTCTTGGCGAAGGATTCGATCCAGGACGGCAGCACCGGTTCACTGGTGCGGTAGTACGCCAGCAGCCGCCGCACCCGGCGCAGTACCTCCGGTGCGCCGTCGACGCTGCGTTCGGCCGAGAGCACCTCCAGGGCGTGTGTGCCCAGTTCGTCGGCGAGGCGGCGGCTGCGCAAATACAGCGTCGCGTCCTCGACGCCTTCCAGGACCGTCGCGGTGGTGGCTCGCCGGTCGTACGCCGTGCGGCGCAGACGCTGCTCCAGTACCTGCTCGATGCTGACGCCCTCGTAGCCGAGCTCGATGAGCGCACGCTGGTAGGTGCCGAGCGCGAGGTCCCACGATTCCTGGATCGGCCGCTCACCCAGCTTCCGTTCGCCCATGATCGGGCGGGCGGCGCCCTGCGGCAGCAGGTAGCGCAGCATCCACAACACGTCGGAGCAGCGATCCAGTTCCGGCTGGGAGGCGATGTCCAGCAGTGCCCGTTGCACACCGGTCTGCTGGAGCTTCAGTCCCAGGGGCGCGAGCCGGTCGTGCACGTCGCGGGCCAGGGGTGGCAGCGCCTCGTAGCCGACCTGGCCGACCCGGTCGCCGCCCATCATGATCTCCACGAGGCGCCGCACATCGCGCCGGCCGGGCACGGTGTCCTTCTCGATGCAGGTGACGGCCGCGTCCTGGAAGTCGTACGGGGTGGGCTTGGCCCGGTCACGCATTCCGGCCAGCAGGATCGAGGTCTCGAACACCGCGATGGCGTCGGCGGTGGAGGCTAGGTAGCCGTTGCGGCGCGCGGCGCGCACGATCTCGACCGACCAGCCGAGCAGTTCCGTCTCGTCGAGCTGGTCCAGTGCGGGCGGTCGCTGCAGGAATCCCGTCAGCTTGTCCGAGGGCGGGATCGCCTCCGCGGGCCCCACCGCCGCCGCGGCCACGGCCTTCTTCGCCTTGGCCCTCGACTTCTTCGCGCCCGCCTGCCCGGCCAGGCGGAAGGGCTCCACGCGGGTACGCCGGACGTTCTTCGCCCATACGGTCGCGGCGATCGACACCGATCCCGCGGCGAGGCCGAACTGCGCCTCGATCGCCGCGTGGCTGGACGGAATCAGGCCGTGCTGCCACGTGGTGGCGCTGGGCGGGCTGATCTCGAAGGTGTCCGTGCCGTGGACGCCGAACTCGGCGACGCGGCTGGCCGCGTGGAAGGCGCCGCACACGTAGAGGCAGTCCGCGGGGTCGGTGCCGGTCGCGGCCAGGTGTTCGCGCATCCTGGTCCACATGTAGCGTTCGCGGTCCTCGTCCAGCCGGAGCCGGTGGGAGTCGCCGGGTGCCAGTCGCCGGAAGAGGCTTCCGATCAGGAGCATGACCTGGCGGTAGGTGTCGTGGTCGCTGTCGCCGAGCGGCAGCTCGACGTACTGGTGCCACCACTCCGACCAGTGCCGCACCTTGCCGTGGTGCAGCAGGTGCTCCTCGAGTTCGGCGAAGCGCGGTCGCAGGTCTCCGATCTCCACGCCGACCGCGTCACCGTGCAGTGCGGCTTCCTCCTCGGCGGGAGGTGTGTCCGGGGCGGCAGGCCCGGCGGACTCCGTCGCACGTGCGTCCCACTGGAAGACGTGGTCCGAGGATCGGTCGACGAGGACCAGTTCCACGCCCGGGGTGTCCAGGGCGTAGGCGATCGCCTGGTACTCGGCGGAGGCCTCGGTGATCGGTGCGACCACCGAGAGCGGGGACCACTCGACCGGGAAGCCGTCGACCTCGGTCGCGAACGACTGGACCGCCACCGGGAGCTTGCAGTTGCGCAGCTCCGTCAGCAGCGGCGCCATGTCCTCGCACAGTTCGAGGTAGACCACCTTCGGCTGCTTCTCCCGCAGGCGACGGGCCATCGCGATCGCCGAGGCGGGTGAGTGATGACAGACGGGGAAGATCTCGAGCGGCTCGCGGACCGCGTGGTCGACGTCGTCGACGATGCCCAGGAGGATGCCCTCCAGCGCGTCGGGCCCGTCGGCGAACGTGGCCGCGGCCTCCTGCAGCTGAGCCCGCAGTCCTTCGAACGTCCCTTCGTGGGTGCTGGTCATGACAGGGTGGCGATCGCGTCGCGGCCGCCCTCCAGGAACTCCGGCCAGGATCCGCCCTCTTCCTTGCTGCGCGGCTCGACGACACCGTGCAGGTACTTGTTGAGAATGGCCAGGTCCTCGGGCTCGCGCCGGGCCAGCGATCCGACGAGCGAGGAGGCCAGCGTGCGGGCGGTGAGAGCGCGCTCGCCGAAGAAGTTGCTGTGCAGCACAGCGTCCTCCAGCACACCGATCTGTTCCGCGGTGGACAGGGCGGACTCCAGTTTCTCGTCGTCGCTGCCGGCCGCGGCCGCCGAGGCACGGAGGTCGGCGAAGCTCTGCAGCAGCACGTCGAGCAGGGTCGGCGGCACTTCCAGTTCGATCTGGTGGCGGCGCAGCAGTTCCTCGGTGCGGAAGCGGACGATCTCCACCTCGCTCTTCTTGTTCGTCACCACCGGGATGCGGACGAAGTTGAAGCGTCGCTTGAGCGCCGAGGACAGGTCGTTCACGCCTCGGTCGCGGCTGTTCGCGGTGGCGATGATCGAGAAGCCGGGCTTGGCGAAGACGATGCTGTCGCTGTCGAGTTCGGGTACCGAGATGTACTTCTCGGACAGGATCGAGATCAGCGCGTCCTGCACGTCGCTCGTGGAACGGGTGAGTTCCTCGAAGCGGCCGATCGCGCCGGATTCCATCGCGGTCATGATCGGCGAGGGGATCATCGATTCCCGTGACTGGCCCTTGGCGATGACCATCGACACGTTCCAGGAGTACTTGATGTGGTCATCGGTGGTGCCGGCCGTGCCCTGCACCACCAGCGTGGAATTGCGGCAGATCGCGGCGGACAGCAGCTCGGCCAGCCAGCTCTTGCCCGTGCCGGGGTCACCTATGAGCAGCAGGCCCCGGTCGGAGGCCAGTGTGACGATGGAACGCTCGACGAAACTGCGGTCGCCGTACCACTTCTGCGAGATCTCCCGGTCCAGACCGTCGGACCGCTCGGAGCCCAGGACGAACAGGCGGACCATCTTCGGGGACAGCCGCCAGGAGAAGGGCTTGGGGTTGTCGTCGATGGACTCCAGCCACTCCAGTTCCTCGGCGTACTTGATCTCGGCGGGGGCGCGCAACAGGTCGGACATGAAAGGGCCTTTCTAGGCGAGGAAGGTTTTGAGCTCGTCGACGAGCTTGCGGATGTGGCCGGAGAGCACCGGCGTACCGAGGTCTTTGAAGCGGTCACGGAACCACGGGTTGACACTGCCGCGGCCGGAGCTGGTGACCGAGCCGACCGGGATGAACTTGGCTCCCGAACGGTGAATGGCGACCATGCTCTGGAACAGTGGCTCGGTCTGCCATTCGTAGAAGTCGGAGATCCACACCACGACGGTGTTGCGGGGCTCCGCGATCTTCGGCTGGGCCAGTGCCATGGCCACCGTGCCGTCGGTGCCGCCACCGAGGTTGGTGCGCAGCAGGGTCTCGAAGGGGTCGTGCACCCATGGTGTGAGGTCGAGCGCCTGTGTGTCGTACGCGATCAGGTGGACGTCCACCTTCGGCAGCCCGGCGAAGATGGACGCCAGGATGGTGCAGTTCACCATGGAGTCGACCATCGAGCCCGACTGGTCCACGACGACGATCAGCCGCTGGGGTGTCGTCTTGCGGGCCGTGTGCCGGTAGTAGAGGCGGTCGACGTAGAGCCGCTCCTCCTCCGGGCTCCAGTTGGTGAGGTTCTTCCAGATCGTCCGGTCCAGATCGAGGTTGCGGAAAACCCGCTTGGGCGGGACGGAGCGGTCCAGGGGGCCCACCGTGGCCTTTTCCACCTGGGTGCGCAGTACTTCGGCGACCTCGTCGACGAAGCGGCGGATGAGGTCCTTGGCGTTGGCCAGGGCCACGCCCGAGAGGTTGTTCTTGTCCCGAAGCAGCTGCTCGATCAGCGACATGCTCGGGGTGAGCCGCGCGGCGAGCCCGGAATCGGCGAGCACCTCACGCAGGTGCATCCGTTTGACGAGGTCGGCCTCGATGGTGGCCAGTTCCGGTCCGATCTCCGGAATGAGCCGGCCGAGGTCGGGGGACGTGTGCCGACCGCCGGTGCCGGTCGGGCTGACACCCACCCGTGCCGCGCCTCCCCCGGGACGGCCGCCTCGCAGCTCGCCGGGGACGCAGCCGAGGGCACGTTCGAGCCAGCCCGCGTCGGACTGCCAGCGCGCCAGCTGTCCGGCGGTGACCGTGCCCGAGCCGGAGGCGAAGACATTGAGCAGCACCTTCGACACCAGCGCCGCCCGTCGTACTTCGGCGGCCCGGTCGCGGGCATCGGCTCCCTCGGAGTCGATGTCCGGAGCCGGGTCGGGGTCGGGCGTCATCAGGCCGTCGAACTCGGCTGCCAGGTCCGGGTGCCGCTGCACGATCGAGTCGACGGAAGCCTGTGGGTCCAGCAGTGCGGAGGGCAGGCCGATGTCCTCGACGACGGCGAGGCTCGCGGATTCCAGTGTGCTCTGCTCCTCGGGGTCGAAGAGCCGGGCGAGGAGCCGCCAGTACAGGACCTGTCGGCGGTTGTCCTGGGGATCCGCCTCCGGGGTCCGAGAGGGCTGAAGAGTTGGCGGGGTGGTGGTCCCGGTGGTTCGTCCGGTCGTGTGGTCCGTCATTTCCGCAGCAGCCTCCCCGCGCGCTCCCGCAGCACGGCCACGGCGTCGGTGGCGGCCTTCTCGGCCTTGGCACCGGCCTTGTCGGTCGTGCCCCCGGCCCATCCCCCGGCGTGGATCGCGACGGCCTTCTTCCGTACGGTCGTCTCGACGGCCAGCGGCTGCACGCGATACGTCCCGGCGTCCCAGCGGAGCAGTCCGATGCACGCGCCGGATGCCGCGACGGCCTCGGGGGTGAGCGGTCCGGCGGTGGGAATGCGGTCGGTGTCGACGGCGAGGGGGCCCGCGGCGAGGGTGAACGTGACCGCGTCGTCGTCCTTGGTGGCGGCGTAGCCCTCCAGGAACACGGGCACGGCGATGCGCGCCGGGTGCCGGTCCAGGGGTGCTGTCGCCGCGTCGGTGGCAGTGGGCAGGGCGACGCGGGCGGTGGCGAAGGCGTCGGCGGGCTCGCCCCGGCGTGCGTGCTCGTCGCTCCAGATCAGGTCGCCCTCGGCGGTTACGGGCATGTCGGTGAGCTCCATCGAGCGGCCTTCGCCGATGGCGGCCAGCAGCGACATGTGCGGGCGGAGCAACTGCCAGAGCCCCGCTCCGACGACCGTGTCGGGTTTCGGCGCCGCGGCCCCGGCGCGTACCAGGCGGGGCGTGGAGCCGTCGGCGGGCTCGAACACCGCGTGAACCTGGGCCTGTACGGCGGTCGCGTGTTCATGGACGTCGATACCGAGGGGCAGGAGACGGCCGGTGGCCGTACCGGTCACGGGCACATCGGCCGCACCGGGCACCGTCAGCAGCAGGGCGCGCGACCACAGGTCGGCCCAGCGGCGTGCCGGGATCCGTTCCATGGACAATCCCGGACAGGACGCCGCGAG
This sequence comes from Streptomyces sp. NPDC001933, assembly GCF_042890955.1. Lineage (NCBI taxonomy): Bacteria > Bacillati > Actinomycetota > Actinomycetes > Kitasatosporales > Streptomycetaceae > Streptomyces > Streptomyces sp. NPDC001933. Next base: position 251,748 of record NZ_JBIASS010000010.1, read on the forward strand.
TTCGGCGGCGAAGCCGTCCAGGAGCGTCGCCAGGCGGCGCAGCGCGGGATCCGGCAGCATCGCGGAGACGACCGGCGAGGCGCCGGAGACCACTTCGTGGTCGATGCCCTGCCACCCGCAGCGCGCCAGATCGGCCAGCCAGGAGCGGGCGGCGGTGAGCAGGTTCGCCCCCTGCTGCCCGGCGGGAACCGGGACCGTCGCCTCACCACGGGTCCGGCCGGTCGCCTCCTCGATGCGGGTCATCAGTGCGTCGTGGACGGAGCCGAGGAGCGCGGTGCGGGCGGCGGCGAGGGCGAGGAAGTGGTCCTCGTTCGCGGCCCCGCCCGCTGCCTTCCCGGCCGCCTCGGCGACCCTTGCGGCCAGTGGCGTCCCGGCGACCGCGTGCGCGAGTCCGGTCAGTCCGGCGCTCTGGACGGGCTGCGGACGCAGCAGGCCGGCGACGAGAGCCCGGTCGAAGCCGTCGACGGCCTCCAGGGCCTCGTCGAGTCCGGTGATGTCCTCCGCGAACAGGTCGGCACGCATCACGCCACCGCCCTGGTCGGCGGGAACCACTGCATCTCCGGCAACGGCGCCGTGGTCGGGGCGAGTTCCAGGTAGGCGAGGTGGCGCAGGAACCGGCTGAAGACGGGGGCGGCCGCCTTGGTGTCCCCCTGCGGTGGACGTGCGGCGCTCATGTCATGGGCCAGGGTCTGCGCGCTCGGCTCCCCGTCCGCGGGCTCGGCCTTCAGGTAGCGGGCGACGCGCTCGGCACCGTACTGCAGCACCGCCTCGTTGATCAGGGCCCTGATGTGATTGCAGAACGACCCCCGCGCGCCGCCGCAGGGCCGGTTGTTGTTGGTGCTGCAGGCGAACGCGTACGTAGCCGCGGCGACCGACGACACATAGACCCGCCCGATGTCGGAGCCGCTGGACACGACACCCTGCAGGCGTCCGTCGGCCAGCTCGACGAACGGGACTTTGGCCAGCTTGCGCGGTCGTGCGGGTGTTGTCACCCGTGCCGTGCTCGACCTCTCCCAATCTGACAACACACCACTCCTATGTGCACCAAGGCGACTTCCTCGCCACAACGGCAGGACACGACCGAACATACCTACGACCACTGACAACGCCCGGTCACGGCCGCGGCGCCGCCCGCTGCGCGGCTGCGGCCAGGGACGTGCGGCAGCCGCGCAACAGGGCATCAACGTTTCAGCGCCGGAGGTGGACGATCACCCGCACGCGGCGGGGAGGAGCGGAGCGCGCCGTCCCCCCGGCGGCGTCAGAGGGTGGGTGCGGAGCCTTCGGAGGCCACGTCTTCTCCGCCCGAAGGCCGGGGGTGGAACGGGATGGCCACGAGATCGTACTGAGGGCACGGCGTCGTGAAGCACTGCTTGGGCGAGGGCACACAGAACTGTCCGGCAGGCGCGACGACGGCGGCACACGGACTCGCCTGCGGAGCGGTGGAACCCGTCTGTTGGACAGTCGAACCCGTCTGATGGGCAGTCGAACCCGTCTGATGGGCAATGGAACCCGTCCGTGGAGCAGTGGAGCTCGCCTGTGGTGCGACGGAGCCTTCTCCGGCGTGCGCCGGGCTCGACATGGTGAGGGGCAGGGCGGTGAGAGCGACCGCCGTGGCGGTACGCAGCAGGTTGTGAATCACAAGGAGCAGAGTTAGCCGCACCCCGGCGCGTGGCCGTATCGCCCGAGGGTCAATCACCCTTACGGGTCGAGAGGTTCACCCCCGGAACATATTTACCATCGATCTCATACCTTGCCGGCGCCGTCCGAATCTCGTCAGCACGCGGCCGCGCACGGCGCCGTGCCTGCCACGTTGTCGGGCCAGACTGGCCGGAATGGGCCGTCACACAACGGGATGCTCTGCCGTTCACTTGCCGGAAGCTCGCAAGCAGCGCGACGGATGAGGGGCGTTCACAGTGCGGCGAACTCTGCGGTCCTTGTTGCTCGTCGTCGGGGGTGGCCTCGCGGGGCTCGCGGCAGTTGCTGTGCACCGGGCCGGTCTGCCGCTCGGCTTCGTCGTGTATGCCGACGCCGCCATCGTGCTGTGCTGGCTCGTCGTCGCCGTCCTGCTGTTTCAGGGGCGCCGGGTTCCGGAGGTCCCCGTGGACGGCGCCGGCGGCCGGAACCACCAGGCGGTGCGCTGCTCCACCCAGGGCGAGCCCTGCGCCCGCTCCCGCTGGGGCGCCCGCCACCGCCCCTGATCCGGCCAAAGTCCCCGCGCGCCGGCCCCCGCTCGGCCGCGCTCTGCGATTATGACCGGCGACCACCCCCGCCGAGCAGCCGAGGAGTGCCGTGTGACCGAGGTCCACGTGAGTTCGGCCGTCATGACCCACCCCGTGCGCCTCACCCAGGCCCAGGACCTCGCCGCCCGGCTGCGGCTCGACGGTCTCGCCCTCGACCCCGACCCCGAGGGGCCGCCCTCCGCCCTGCGCACCGCCCTGGTCGCGTGGGCCGCCGTGACTCCGCGGGCCAGTCATCATCTCGTCGTCCAGGACGACGTCGACGCCCCCGTCGAACTCCTGGAGATCGTCGGACGGGCCGCCGCCCGGTTTCCCGACGAGGCGCTGGTCTTCTACACCAACTGGCACGCCCGCAACGGCGCCGCCGTCCGGCTCGCCGCCCTCGCCGGAGCCTGCTGGGTACGGGCCGTGCCCGATGAGTTCACGCCGTCGCTGGGGGTCTGCCTGCCGTCCGGGACCGCCGCCGACTTCCGCGAGTACGCCCGCGAGAGCGCCGAACGCCACGACGACGAACTGCTCTCCGTCTTCTTCCGCAGCCGCGGCCGGGGCCGGATGAGCCTGCTCGCCGTACCGAACATCGTCGAGCACATCGGCACCAGCAGCATCAACGGCCACGCGGCCCAGGGCATCCGCCTCGCCGTCTGCCCCACCTCCGCCGCCGACGCCGCTCCCCTGCTCGCCCGGGGCGGCGTCCTGGAGGAGCCGGGGTGGATCCCGTACATGCGGTACGGAGAGGGATACATCCGTCTGGCCGGCCAGGAACACTGCGCCGACGGCGGGCGCGGCCACCACCGGTGGCGCGATGCGCTGCCCGCGACCGGGCTCACCGAGGAGCTGGTCCGGGAGGCACGGGACGCGCATCTGCCGGAGGGCCTGGCGGCGGATGTGGCCCGGAGCTTCGGCAGGGCCTTCGCGGAAGAGCTGTGGATCCACGGTCTACTGCTCGGACGGCAGGCCGCCCGAGCGGCCCGGCGGCTGCCCCCCTCACCGGACGAGGTCCCCGCGGACGCGCTCGACCGGATGAGGCACTCCGCCGTCGCCACCGCCGGACCCGCCGGACTCCCGCCCGAACGCCGTCCGGAGGCGGGCCCGGACGAGGTCCGTACGATGGCCGCGTTCGCGTGGACCGCCGTCCGCGCGGGCGCACGGCTTCGGAGGGTGGCCGCCGGCGGCCACCGGCCCGTCGAGCCGTAGCAATCGGGCAGACGGACCGGCCGGACCATCAGGAGAGGTCGGGGCCCGCCCCGACCCGGTGCGTGATCCACACCCCGGGCTCCCAGTACGCCCCCAGGTCCCGCGCCCGGTCGACATCGAGCGGCGCGAGACCACCCGGGAAGACGTACTGCCCGTCCTCCGGGAAGGCGAGACCCGTCCAGCTCTCCCACTCGGCGACCGTGCCCGTGATCCGCGAGGACCGGTCGGACGCCGCCGCGACCGTGCCGCCCGCGCCCACCTGGGTTCGGATCCATGGGTCGAACGGGGCCCCGTCGTCCCGTGTCCAGGCCGCGTAACGCTCGATCGGCACCAGCGGGTAGCGGTCCTTCCACGTGGGCCGTACCGGCACCAGTACCGTCCCGAGCCCGGCGCGGCGCGCCGTGTCCGACATCGCGTCGAGCAGCACCTTGGACAGGCCCCGGCCCTGGTGGTCCTCGGCCACCTCGATGCCCAGCGCGCACAGGGCGCCGGGCGCTCGCCCGGCATCGCGGTCCGCGAAGGCCCGCGCGATCGAGTCGTCCAGGCCGGGGCCCAGATCGGCGGCGGTGCCGTCCCAGGAGCGGGGCAGCGACCGGCCCGCGCCGACGATCACGTCGTGCTCGTCGTCGTACAGGACGAACTGGAACTCCGGAAAGTCCTCGAACAGCCGGTTCCAGTAGTCGCCGTTGATGTCACCGTGCAGGTTGTACTCGGGCACCACACCGGCGAACCGCTCGGGAATGCGGTCCCACAGTTCGGGCCGTTCCGCGTGACGTACCACCACCAGGGCCATGGAGCCCCCCTTCCAGGAGAGATCTAGGAGGGGACCTCGACGTCCCAGACGACGACGATCGGCAGACCGTCCCAGGCGGCACGGGCCGCGTCCGCGATGAACTCCTCGTAACCGCCGGGCGCGAGCCGCCCGTTGAACAGCGGCTCGTGGCAGCCGCGCACCCGCAGCCCGGCCCGGCCGAACGCGTCCAGGTAACGGCTCGGCAGATGCACGTGGTTGCGTACGAACGCCAGCTCTTCGGAGCCCCGCACGAAGAGGCACTGGCCCTGCAGCGAGATGACGAAGGGGTGCATGTCCGAGACCACGATCCGCCCGCCCGGCCGGACCACCCGCGCCAGCTCCGCGACACCCGTGGCGAGGTCCGGAAGATGCGTCATGGCCAGCGAGCAGACCGCGAGGTCGACGGAGTCGTCGTCGAGCGGCAGCCGCTCCAGCCGCCCCACGCGGAACTCGGCGTCCGGGGCGTGCTCGCGGGCCTTCGCCAGCATCTGCGGCGACTGGTCCACGCCGATCGTGCGGTGACCGCGCGCGGTCAGCGCCCGGGTCTGCCGCCCGGTGCCGCAGGCTGCGTCGAGCGCCACGCCCGTCTCCAGGCCGTCGAGGATCGAGTGGACGACCGGCTCCTCCACCTCGATGTACGAGCTGGGCAGTGAGTCGTACACCGCCGACCAGGCGGCGTACCCCTCCGCCTCGTCGAGCTCGCTGACCGCGGCCCCGCCGTCCGGCAGCTTCTCCTCGCCGAGAACGAAGCGGCGTATTTCCGCCACCCGCTCCTGGAGGAACTCCTCGTCGCCATCCATGGCATGGCGCAGCAGCGCGAGCCCCTCGATCCCCAGCACCATTTCCCGTACGCGGAATTCACCGCTCATTCGAGCCCCTCACCGGCCGGTGGACGGATCCATGTCCTATCTGGCTCCGCCCTACCCGGACCGCCTGACACGGAGTCGAAAAAATACCTGCTATGTCCAAAAAGGTGGCTCGAATGGCCGGTTCACGACACTGTTGTCGTCCGAGGGGTCGCTGCTTAGCATGTGCGCCATGATTGAAGGATATCTGGGCCGCGAAAGCGTCATCGCCGGCGGAGAAGTGCTGCTGCACATCTCCACCGACGCTCCCCTGTTCCGTCTCCGTTTCTACCGGTTGGGACAGGAACTCGCGCCCGTCGGGGAATCCGGTACGTATCGGGGAAATCCGCACACCCCGCCCGCACACCCCGATGGAATACCCGGCCTCGCCTCGCCCGCCGACGACTGGAACTGGCCGCCGGTCTCCCTTCCCGTACCGGAGGACTGGCAGCCGGGAATTTATCTGGTCGAATTCATCGAATGCGCCGGACCCGGTCCGGACGGTGGCGGGAATCCGCCGCTGCTCGACGCGGAGCATCTCGAAGGGCACGCGCGGGAGTTCTTCGTCGTACGCCCCCGTGCGCCCGGCGGCCACTCCCGCATCCTCTACAAGAAGTCCACCTTCACGCGACATGCCTACAACCGCTCCGACCGGCCCGGTCTGGAACGCGCCGTCAGCCTCTACGACCACCCCGTCCACCGCACCGGCGGCGAGGGCTCCCTCCGAGGCCACAAGGTCAGCTTCCACCGCCCCGGTGGCGTCATCGACCTCGCCTACTGGGACGCGCCCTTCATCGCCTGGCTGGAACGCAACGGCTATGCCGTCGAGTACTGCACCGACCTCGATCTGCACGAGGACCCCGCCCTGCTCTCCTCGTACGATCTCCTCCTCAGCGTCGGCCACGACGAATACTGGAGCGTCGCGATGCGCACCCATGCGGAGCGATTCGTCCGCGAGGGCGGAAACATCGCCTTTCTCAGCGCCAACACCTGCTGGTGGCGTGTGCATCCGGCGGACGGCAACACTGCTTTCGTCTCCGACACCGACCACCACGTCGGTGACGAATACCCTTATTCGCCTGCCACCGACCAATGGTGGACGCCCGAACCCGACGGAGTCGGAAATCCGGAGAACTCGCTCACCGGGGTGAGTTTTCGCAATGGCGGACTGTGGCCCGCAACGGAATGGCCCGGCGACCGTCCCCGCGCCGGATACACGGTGCAACACGCCGGTCATTGGATCTATGAGGGCACCGGACTTCGCGACGGGTCCGACGGAGGAACACCGGACCGGCTGGGATCCGGAACACCCCTCATCGGATATGAATGCGACGGCGCCGCCTACGCCTACGACGCATACGGAACAGCCCGCGCCACCGGAGAGGACGGAACTCCTGACTCCTTCCTGATTCTGGGAATCTACGTACTGGAACCGGTGCACGAGGATTTCCACCACTTCAAGTGGGGCCACTGGAACGGCCCCGTGCGCGAAGCGGCCATCAGTAGCCCCCGCGCCGCCACCATGGGCATCCACACCGCGGGCGGCACCGTCTTCACGGCCGGCACCACCGACTGGTCCGTGGTCTGCGGGCACGAACAGGATCCGGCCGTCGTCCGTGTCACCCGCAACCTCCTCGACCGTCTTCGCCACCGGACCCCGCTCCCGGGGTGAGCAGCTCCCGCAGACCGGAGATCCGCGCCGCCCGCTCCGGCAGGGGCGGCGCGATGCCCTCCACCGCACGGTCGGGGCGCCACAGATGCACCGCCCGCATTCCCGCCGCCAGCGGACCGAGCACGTCGGGCACCCACATGTCGCCGACGAACAGCACCCGCCCGGCCGGCAGGGCGCACCGCTCCACCAGCGCGCGGTAGATCAGCGGATGGGGCTTGCGCGCCCCGGCCCGCGCGGAGCCGACGACCACGTCCACGGCCCCGCCGATCCCCACCGCCTCGACGCACTCCTCCAGGTTCCAGAACCAGTTGGAACACACCCCGACGAGCAGCCCGCGCTCCCGCAGTGCCGCGAGCACGCCGGGGACGTCGGCGAAGAGTTCGAGCCGGACCGCCTTCATCGCCCGGTCGAGCTCGGTGACCAGACCGTCCAGCTCGCCCTCCGGCACCCCGCAGCCACGTGCCCGCCGCCGCAGCCGGTCCCGCTCCCACGCCGTGTACGCCGCCTCACCGACCGAGTGCGCCACGTGCTCCTCGCCCTCGCCGGGGCCCACCGACCACTGGTCCCCCCAGAGTTCACCCTGGGCCGCCAGGCCCCGGCGCGCGAAGATCCCGTGGTGGTCCGGCGGCAGCGGCTCCACCATCCGCACCAGCGTCCCGTAGAAGTCGAAGACGACCGCGCCGACACCGTCCGGCACCATCGCGGGACCGTGCTCCATTCCTAGAACCGGCCGTACCTGTTCGGGAAGTAGTCCTCCAGCGTGCCTTCCCGTTCGATGTCGACGGTCGCGCAGTGCAGCCCGCCGCCGAACGGTCCGACCGCCCGGAACGGCACCGGCACGATCTCGAAGCCGTACGACGACAGCTGCTCCGCGAGCCGCACCTCTTTTTCCTCGACGCACAGTGTGTTCGCGTCGAGGTTCAGCATGTTCCCGGCGAGCCACGGACTGCAGAAGGACAGCTTCGGCGGATGGTCCCAGCTCGCCGGCTGGACGGCCTCGACGATCTCCCAGTCGTTGAGCTTGAAGAACTCCATCAGCTCGGCGTCCGCGAGCCGTTCACCGCAGTGCAGGACGAGTCCGGGCCGCAGCGGCACCCAGGTCGCGTCGATGTGCAGCGGATGGGTGTTGGTCGAGGTCACCGCGTGCACCCGGTGGTCGGGGTAGTGGCGCCGCAGCCACTCGTACCCGCTCTTGTTGGTGACGAACGACAGCTGCACGAAAAGGTCCTTGCCGAACCGCGCCACGTCCGCGGCGTCGAACAGCGGCTCGGCCTCGGTGAGCACCAGGTCGTAGTCGCGGACCCGGGCCAGCTGCTCCTCGGTCGACAGCTCGTTGTACGTGTCCCAGAACCCGGTCTTGTACGAGGCGTCCGTCAGCCGCGGTTTGGGTGCGGCCTCCCAGCGCATCCGGTCGTCGGCGTCGAACAGGCTCTGCAGCACCGGCCGGTAGCAGAGGTACTCGAACCATCGGCTGCGGTACGACATGGTCGCTTCCAGGACCTCGTTGCCGACCGTGAGCAGCAGGTCCCGGGGCGGCATGCAGCCGAACATCGACTCATGCGCCCACTCCGGCGTGCCCACCTGCCGGGTGAAGTCGAACGGGGTGGGGCGGTCCACCCTGATGCCGCGCCGCCGCAGCATGTCCGAGAAGTCGTCGAGCTGCTGCTCGGCCTCGGCCACCATGTCCGCGGGCATGGGACCGTACGTCCCCAGGGGGAATCCGTCGTCGGGGTAGTCCCGGCGCACCGCGTGCTCGGGGGCCTGCACCACGGTGCCCTCCGCCCGGCCGACGATCACGTGCCGCAGCGGATCCCAGCCGTTCCAGGAGTTGACCCGCACGGGGCGCGCGGAGATGTCGGGGGCGGTTGTGCTCTGCTCGGTCACGTACAAGCCCTTCGATCGGGGTCGTGGAGTGCCGCAGGCCAAACTGCGGGCACTGTCACGTCACCGTCAAGAGCCACCCCGCTACCCACCGTGCCGATCGCGTCAGCGTGGCCTGACTGCGGCCACGCCGTCGCGGCGCCTGTCGGCATCCACACAGCGCAGCGGGGAAGTGCTGGGCTTCGGGTGGGAAGCGCACCGTCGTGTTCCGGCCGAAACTCCGTGTCGTTGCGGGGAGTCGCGACCCGCGGGGTAGTGAGAAGACCGTCGCCGAAGCCCCGTACGTCTCAATGACCCCGCACGGAGGAATCCATGGCACTGCGTCCGCACCGCCGATCCATGATCCTGGGAGCCCTCCTGCTGCTCACGGCGGTGGCGGGCTGTAGTGGGGGCGACGCGGGCGAACGGGCCGGGGGAGGCGACGGACTGACGGTGTGGCTGACGGTCGACGCCCGGGAAAGCTGGCCGGAGCTGGTCGCCTCCGCCAACGCCCGGTTCGCGAAGAAGCACCCCGGGGTCGAGGTGGACGTCCAGTACCAGCAGTGGACGACGAAGAACCAGAAGCTCGACGCGGTCCTCGCGGGCCGGAACGTGCCCGACGTGGTCGAGATGGGCAACAGCGAGACCACCAACTACATCGTCAACGGCGCCTTCGCACCGCTCGACCCGAAGAGCTTCGACCGCTCCGGGCAGTGGCTGCCCGCGCTCGCCGACGCCTGTCGCGACGACGGCCGGACGTACTGCGTGCCGTACTACGCGGGGGCCCGCGTCGGTGTCTACCGCACCGACTACTTCCAGCGTGCCGGCCTCACCCACGCGCCGCGCACATACCCCGAGCTGATCTCCTCCCTGGACCGGCTCAAGAAGCAGTTCGGTGCCGAGGACCCCGGCTTCTCGGCCTTCTACATGCCCGGCCGCTACTGGTACGCCGCCATGGGCTTCGTCAAGGACACCGGCGGCGAGATGGCGGTCGAGAAGGACGGCCGCTGGCAGGGTGCGCTCTCCTCACCGAAGTCCGTCGCCGGGCTCACCTCCTGGAAGAAGCTCCTGGACGACTACTACGTCGGCGACCGGGCGAAGGACAACGGGGACCAGCCCGCCGTCGTCGGGCAGGGCAAGGTCGGCGTCTTCTACGGCAACACCTGGGAGGCCGCGGCCGCGGCCGACGCCCGCTCCGGCGGCGACCCGCGGCTCAAGGGCAAGTTCGCCACCTTCGCCTTCCCCGGCCCGTCCGGACAGCTGCTCCCGCCGTTCCTCGGCGGCTCCACCCTTGCCGTGCCCGTGAAGTCCAAGAACCAGGACCTGGCCAACGACTGGATCCGCCTCTTCACCGACCGGGAGTCGCAGGAGCGGCTGATCGCCGCCAACACCCTTCCCAACAACACCGTCCAGCTCGCGGACGTCGCCGCCGACGGCATAAACGGTCCTGCCGCCCAGGCCGCCACACGCGGCTGGGTCACTCCCCTCGCCCCCGGCTGGACCTCGGTGGAGAAGTCCAACGTCCTGCCCGAGATGCTGGAGCGCATCGCCACCGGCAAGGCGTCCGTGGCGGACGCCGCGCGGGAAGCGGACCGCAGGATCGACGCCGTGATCAATGAGCGCTGATCCGGCCGGGCGCAGACTGCGCCCCCTCCTGCCCTATCTGCTGATCGCCCCGGCCCTGCTCGCCCTGCTCGTGGTCCTCGGCTACCCGCTGGTCGACATGGTGACCCTGGCCTTCCAGGACATGACCCGCAAGGAGCTGTTCAGCGGCACGGCGCCGCCCTGGGCCGGGCTCGGGCAGTTCCGGGCGATCCTCGGCGACGGGTTCTTCTGGACCGTGACGGCCCGCACGGCCGTGTTCACCCTCGTCTGCGTCACCCTCACCATGCTGCTCGGCCTGCTCACCGCCCTTCTGATGCGGCTGGTGTCCCCGTGGGTCCGCGCCGTCCTCGCCGGGATCCTCGTCGCGGTGTGGGCGATGCCCGTGATGGTGGCGGCGGCCATCTTCCGTTGGCTCTTCGACGCGGACTACGGCGTCGTCAACTGGCTGCTCTCGACGCTGCCCGGCCTCGATCTCGCCCGGCACAACTGGTTCACCGACCCGTTGCAGGGCTTCGCCGTGATCACCGCCGTCGTCGTCTGGGGCGCGCTGCCGTTCGCCGCGATCAGCCTGCACGCGGCGCTCGCCCAGATCCCGCCGGAGCTGGAGGAGGCCGCCCTCATCGACGGCGCCCGCCCCTCCCAGGTCTTCCGGTACGTCACCTTCCCGGCGATCAAACCCCTGTTCGTGATGGTCACCACCCTGATGTCGATCTGGGACTTCGGGGTCTTCAACCAGATCTGGCTGATGCGCGGCGGCCAGCCCGAGCGCGAGTACTACCTGCTCGGCGTGTACTCCTTCATCGAGTCCTTCGCCGTCAACCGCTACAGCGCCGGAGCCGCGATCGCCCTGGTCACCGTCGTTCTGCTGCTAGCCGGGGCCGTGCTCTACCTGCGGCAGATGCTGCGGCTGGGAGAGGTCGAATGAGCGCGGTACGCAAGCGGCCGGGGGCGGGCAGGGGACTGCGTCGCGGGCACCGGCGCCGTTACGACGTCCTCGGCCTCCTCGTGGCGGCCGCCGTCGGCTTCCCCGTCTACTGGATGGTCATCACCGCGTTCCGGCCGGCGACCGAGATCCTCAGCCTGCCGCCCGAGTTCTGGCCGGCCCACCCCACCTTCGCCAATTTCGCCCGTGCGATGCGCACGGAGACCTTCTGGTCCAACGTCCGCTCCAGCGCCGTCATCGGCCTCGGCACCGTCCTCGTCTCGCTCCTGGTCGGCGCCCTCGCCGCGTTCGCCCTATCCCGCTTCCGCTTCGCCGGCCGCAAGGCGTTCGTCGTGGTGATCCTCACCGTCCAGATGATCCCGCTCGCCGCCCTCGTCATCCCCGTCTACCTGCTCCTGAACAAGGCGGGTCTCACCGACAGTCTCGGCGGCGTGATCCTCGTCTACCTCGTCTTCACGCTGCCGTTCACCGTGTGGATGCTGCACGGCTTCATCTCGGCGATCCCGGTCGAGCTCGAAGAGGCGGCGATGGTCGACGGCTGCGGCCGCTTCGGCGCCTTCGTCCGCGTCGTCCTGCCGCTGCTCGCCCCCGGACTCGTCGCCACTTCCGTCTTCGCCATGGTGCAGGCGTGGAACGAGTACGTCCTCGTCTACGTCCTGCTGTCCACCCCTCAGAAGCAGACCCTCAGCATCTGGCTGGTCTCCTTCCAGACCAGCTTCGGCACCGACTACGGCGGGCTGATGGCGGGCGCCACGCTCACCGCCCTGCCCGTGGTCGTGTTCTTCCTGGCCGTCCAGCGCAAGATCGCCGCGGGGCTGGCCACCGGCGCGGTCAAGGGCTGAACGACGCCCGGCCACAACCGGTGCGCCCCGCCGACGACACCCCGTACACCCCGCAGAGGAGAGCCCTGTGACGCACGACCGCCTCGACCTCGTCTCCAAGCTCTACCAGCCCTCGGGCTGGCCCCGGATCCTCCAGGCCGCCTCCGGCTCGCCCTCCCGCGCCCCGCTCGTCGTGGACTTGGACCCGACCACGTTCTGCGACCTGGCCTGCCCCGAATGCATCAGCGGAAAGCTCCTCAACCAGGGCCGGTTCACCCCGGACCGGCTCGCCGCCCTCGCCGAGGAACTCGTCGCGATGTCCGTCCGGGCGGTGGTCCTGATAGGCGGCGGGGAACCCCTCGCCCATCGCGGCACCCGCAAGGTATTACGCATCCTCGGCGAGGCTGGCCTGGCCGTCGGGGTCGTCACCAACGGCACGATGATCAAGCAGAACATCACCGAACTCGCCCGGTACGCCACCTGGGTCCGCGTCTCCGTCGACGCCGGCACCGCTGAGACGTACGGCCTGTTCCGGCCGGACCGCAAGGGCCGCAGCGTCTTCGACAAGGTGATCGGGAACATGCGGCTGCTCGCCGCCGAGAAGACCGGAGCGCTCGGCTACTCCTTCCTCGTGATGTCGCGCCGGGAACCGGACGGGCGGACCGTCGCCAATCACCACGAGGTGCTGCGCGCCGCCGAACTCGCCCACGACATCGGCTGCGACTACTTCGAGACCAAGGCCATGTTCGACGACGACCACCACGTCGTGCAGGTCCCGAAGGAAATGCTGGACTCGGTCGACCGCCAGCTCGCCGAGGCCGCCCGGCTGGAGAGCGACCGCTTCCAGCTCGTCAACTCCTCCACCCTCACCTCCCTGCGCAGCCATGTCGGCCCCGTCCAGCCCAAGGAGTACGACCGCTGCCGGGTCGCCGAACTCCGCACCCTCATCACCCCCTCGGGGGTGTACGTGTGCGCCTACCACCGGGGCAACCCGCTCGCCCGGTTAGGCGACGCCGTCACCGACGACCTCGCCACCATCTGGCAGGACTCCGACCGCGGGATCGTCGACCCGAGCCGGGACTGCCGGTTCCACTGCGCACGCCACGGCTCCAACCTGGAACTGGAACGCATCGCCCGCGGAACCGGCGAGCTCCCGCCGGCGGAGGACTACGACCCGTTCCTCTGACTCAGTCAGGGCCTGTCCGACGGACCAGGGACAGGCCCTATCCCCTCTCGGCCGGCACCTGGGCCCGGCAGGTGCCCGGGGCCGCCGTGGCGGGCAGGACCCGGGCTCCCGGATGGGAGACGCGCAGCGCCCGCTCAAGGCGCCGCACCCGTTCCGCGGTCTCCTCCGCCCGGCAGACGCCGACCAGCGCACCGCCTCCGCCGGCCCCGCTCAGCTTCAGCGGCAGGCCGGCGGAGCGCAGCGCGACCCTTCGCAGCTCCTCCAGGAGCGGCGTCGACATCCGCTGGTGCTCCCGCATGGCCTCGTGGGCGTCGGTCATCGCGGCCCCCAGCCCTGCCAGATCCCTGCCGCGGAGCGCCTCCCACACCCGGCCCGATGCCTCGTCGGCCGCGCGCCGGTACGCGGCGAGCGCCGGATCGCCGGCGGCGAGCTGCGCCCGTACGTCCCGGATGTGGTGCCTCGTGTCCTTGTGGGTGCCGGAGTCCACGACGACCACCTGCCACTCGGCCGGGAGGTCCAGCCGTTCCCGTACGGCCGGAAGTCCTTGCTCGCGGCCGTCGAGAAGGAGCGCGCCGCCCTCGACGACCGCGAGGTGGTCCATGCCACCGCCGTTGAAGACCGCGAACTCGAACTCGTACGCCCACTGCGCGATCGTGGCGTCGGAGACGCGCCGCGCGGAGAGCGACGCGTCCGTGAACGCCCGGAACAGCGCCACGATCCGTGCGGTCGACGACGAGAGACCGCTCGCCGCAGGAGCCTCGCTGCGCACGGTGACGGCGGGCGGGTGTGCGGCGAGGCCGGGCAGCCGCTCGCGCAGGAACGTCCATACCCCCCGCCGCCAGCTGTCCTCGGTCTCCCCGTCGGGCACGGGGCCGGGCACGACCTCCACGGTCGTCATCAGGCCGAGCGCGAGACTCACCGAGCGGCCCCCGCCGAGCCAGTCCAGGTCCTCGCCGGACAGGCAGGCCCGGCAGGGAACCACCGCGCGTATCGGATGTGTGGCATTCACCGTGCCTGGAACCTTCCCTCCGTGCGGAACCTCTCGTACATGGACAGCACCACTTCGGTCGGCGGATGCAGTGGCCGGGGCGGGTCGCCGAGCGGCCGGAACAGTGCCTGGCGCACCTCGTCGGCGCCGGGCGCGAGTGTCCCCGTCCAGCGCCGGGCGAAGAAGCACAGCGCGAAGCAGTGCGTCACGTCCCCGTTCGGGTAGGTGAGGGTGTGCACCTGCGGATCGGAGAGCGATCCGAACGCCACCAGATCATCCCGTTCCACCCGCAGCCCGGTCTCCTCGGCGACCTCCCGGACGGCCGCGTCGGCGAAGTCGCCGCCCTCCTCGCAGGAACCGGCCGGCAGCTCCCAGACCCCGTTGTCCACGCGCTGCTGGAACAGCCCCCGGCCCTCGGAGTCGAGCAGAAGCACCTGCGCACCGGGCACGAGGAGGGTTCTGGAGCCGACTTCTTGACGCAACGACCAGATGTAGGAACCGGCATAACTCATGTCGTGCGTGTCGCCTCCGTCGTCGTCCCCCCGGGCCCCTCGTCGCGCAGCGTCTCATGCCCCGCCGCCTCGTCGGCCAGCCAGCGCGGCGTGGCGTCCGGCGTGGCGAGCAGCCATCGCACGTAGCGCTCCACGCCCTCACGGACCCCGATGCCCGCCTGCCAGCGCAGCAGTTCCCTGGAGTGTTCGACCGAGGCGTAGCCGCCGAGCGGGTCCCCCTCGGGGCGCGGGGTGGTGATCCGCCGCGCGCCGGGGAAGTACGGGGCGATCAGGTCGGCCACCTCCTTGACCGAAGTGGGCCTGCCCGTACCGACGTTGACGGTCTGTCCGGCCATCCGGTCCTCGGTCAGGGCGAGTGCGGTGGCCTCGGCGACGTCGTCTACGTGGATGAGGTCGCGGACCTGGATCCCGCCGCCGTTGAGGCGCATCGGCCGGCCGAGGCGGGCCTGGAGGGAGAGCCAGGGCACCATCCAGGAGTGGCTGCCGGGCTTGGGGATCTGGGGCTCGCCGTACACGGAGAAGTAACGCACCACCGCGTACTCGGTGCCGCCGGCGGCGCCGAGCATCAGCCGGGTCTGGTGCTCGGCCCAGAGCTTGCAGTTCGCGTACACGGATACCGGATGCAGGGGCATGTCCTCGTGGAAGACCTGCGGCCCCTCGATGCCGGGCACGCCGTCGCCGTACACGGAGGCGGAGGAGACCAGTACGAGCCTGCGGACCGGGAAGCGGGCGGCCTGTTCCAGGACGACCTGGGTGCCCTCCACGTTGGCGCGGAAGGCGATGTCGGGGCGCCGGGTACAGGCGGCGACATCCGCGTAGGCGGCCGCGTGCACCACGAAGTCGGCCTCGCGCAGCAGCCCGCCGACAACCGCGGCGTCGCGGACGTCGCCCACGACAAGGCGTGCGCCGCTGCGCGCCACCCCGAAGGTCGCGTGGCCCGACTCGGGGTAGGCGTCCATCCGGTCCAGGACGGTGACGACGGCTCCGGCGCTCCGCAGCAGCGCGACCAGCCGGCTGCCGACGAGTCCGCCGCCGCCGGTCACCACGACGCGGGCGTCACGGAGCTGTTCGAGCCGGGAGCGGACGGTCTCCTGATTGGCGATGGAGCCCTCGGCGACGGTCAAGGAGGGTAACGCGGGCATGGAAGCCTCTTTCCGGCGTCAGGGGGTGCAGGCGCTTCTCGGCGTGCGAGCGCAAGCATCGTCGGGCCCGTCGTACGCCCGCCAGAGGGCGATTTCGGCACTCTTGCGGGGCGTGTGAGCCATCCGTACTGTCCGGATCTGGCTGGCGGGACACGGGTGCCGGGCAGGCCCGGACAGAGGGAGGACGTATGGCGCGTCAACGGCTCAGTGCAGTGGTCATGACCCATCCCAAGCGGCGCGCGGCGGCCGAGAAGCTGGCGTTGAGCGCGCCGTCCGGTCTTCTGCGGGTCGTCATGGACCCCGACCCCACCGGGACTCCGTCGGTGCTGCGCACCGCGCTGGCCGCGTGGTCGGCGATCGAGGACGGAGCCACGCATCAACTGGTGATCCAGGACGACATGGTGTTGTCCGATTCCTTCTTCGACCGGGTGCGGTGCGCGATCGAGGAGTTGCCCGACTCGGCGCTCGCCCTGTTCGCTCTCTGGGACTCCCGCAACGGGGCGGCCGTGCGGTTCGGGGCGATGGCGGGTGCCCGCTGGGTCGGTGCCGTCAACGAGTACTTCCCCTGCGTGGCGATCGTTCTGCCGCGCAGGGTCGCCGAGGGTTTCGTCGCGTACGGGAGGCAGCGGCTCGGCGGCTGGCCCGACGACATCCTGATGTACCGCTATCTGTGTGCCAACGGTGTACCGCGCCATGTCGCCGTGCCGAACCTCGCCGAGCACGAGGACCGCGGCTCGATCTCCGGGAACGCGTTCCGCGGACCGCGCCGCTCGGTCTGTTTCCTGCCGGAGGACGGGGTCGGGGACGAGGGCCGGACCCTGACCGGCCTGACGGTGATCCCGTTCTTCAAGTACGGCGTCGCGAAGTGCGCGGTACGGGTCGCGGGCCCCGGCCCGGAACGGTGGCTGCACCTGGAAGCGGAGCAGTACCTGAGCGGCGCCGGTCTCTCGCCCGCGCTGCTCCGTCCGCCCGGCGGCGGCGCTGCCGAGGCGGATATACGAGGGACCTGGCTGACGGCACTCGCGATGGGGTTCGAGGCGGCCCGCGCCGGATTCGCGGTGCCGCCCGAGGCGTCTCGGACGTACGCGGAGGCGGTGGCGACGATCGGTCCGGGCGGCATCAGCAACGCCAGTACGGAGGAGCACATCGCGCGGCGCCGCGAACCCCTGGCCGAGGTGGCGCGGCTGGCGCTCCAGGCCGGGCGCGAGGCTGCCGCCGGGCACCGGCCGCGGTCCCGGCGGCAGGGCGGCCTGGTGTGGCGCGGGGCGGCGACGCCGCTCGGCGAACACCTCGTGCGCAGGCTGGCCGACCGGGAGGAGCGGTCCGCCGCCGTCGTCGACCTCACGCGGCTCCACGGCGCCGAACCGGAGGTGACGGTCCGTCCGCAGGGCGACCCCGTCCCGTACCGCCTGGGCGTGGGTGAGGTGTACGGTCCCGGCTGCTCGCGCGACAGCCGTGTCGGCCGCATGGTGTGGGAGGCGCTGCGGAGTCGTCCCGTCGTGGTCGAGGGTGACCCGGACGCCGAGGTGCATCCGGTGTACGTGGACGATCTCGCCGACGCGATCGAGGCCGTACTCCGGACCCGGCCGGAACGGCACGTCCTCACGGTCGCGCCCGAGAAGCCGTGCACGGCTGCCGAGTTGGCGCAGGCCGTGCACGAGGCCGTACGGCCCGTGCCGGTGCGGACCGGGGCCGGGGCCAGGTCCGTTGCCGGGGCCGTCGCCGGGTCCGGGAACGGTCGGCCTGCCCCGGTGGACGCGGTGCGACCGCCCGGCTGGACGCCCGCGACGGGTCTGGCACGCGGTCTGCACGCCTTCGCCCAGTGGCTCGCCTATGAGGGCGTCCTGCACACCGAGGACTGATCCGGCGAGACGCCGCCGGATCCCTGGCAGGGCTTGACGCGCAGTTCCTGGGACCGCGCGCCAGGCCCTGTGGTCACTGCCGGGCCGGAAGGCAGGCCATGCCGTGGGATCGGTGGCGGGGCCTACTCGGCCGCGGCGGCCTCGGTCCCGGACCCGGCGCCCGACTCGGCATCGGCCCCGGCCTCTGCCCCTGGCTCCGGTCGGCGGATCGAGCAGACCAGCGCGTTGTCCTTCACGTCGGCGACGACGGTGTCGCCCGGCTCCGCCTCGTCGCTGAGCAGCAGGGAGGCGATGCGGTTGTCGAGTTCGGTCTGGATCGTGCGGCGCAGCGGGCGGGCACCGAACTCCGGCTGGTGGCCGTGTGCGACGAGGAGCTTCTTCGCGGCCTCGGTGATCTCCAGCTCCATTCCCTGGGCCCGTACGCGGCGTTTGCTGCCGTCCAGCATCAGGTCGACGATGAGGCCGAGGTCGTCCTTGTCGAGGCCGTGGAAGATGATCGTCTCGTCGACACGGTTGAGGAACTCCGGCGGGAAGTGGCCCCGCAGGTCGCCCATGAGGTCGTCGCGGATCTCGGAGACATCGCCCTTGTGGGCGAGGATGCGCTGGGCCCCGATGTTGGACGTCATGATGACGACGGTGTGGCGGAAGTCCACAGTCCGTCCCTGCGCGTCGGTCAGGCGTCCGTCGTCGAGGACTTGCAGCAGCGTGTTGAAGACGTCCGGGTGGGCCTTCTCCACCTCGTCGAACAGGAGCACGCTGTAGGGCTGGCGGCGTACCTTCTCGGTCAGCTGGCCGGCCTCCTCGTGGCCCACGTATCCGGGCGGTGCGCCGACGAGCCGCGAGACGGTGTGCTTCTCCTGGAACTCGCTCATGTCGAAGCGGACCATGCGGTGCTCGTCACCGAAGAGCAACTCGGCCAGTGCCTTGGCGAGTTCGGTCTTGCCCACACCGGTGGGGCCGAGGAAGAGAAAGGAGCCGACGGGGCGGTCGGGGTCGCCCATTCCGGCCCGGTTGCGGCGCACCGCCTGGGCGATCGCGGTGACCGCCTCGTCCTGGCCGACCACCCGGGAGTGCAGTGCGTCCTCCAGCTTGAGGAGCTTCTCCTTCTCGCTGGCGGTGAGCTGCGCGACCGGGATGCCGGTGCGGCGGGAGACGACATCGGCGATGTCCGCGGTGGTGACGTCCATGACGCCCTCACGGCGTTCCTCGATGCCAGCGAGTTCGGCCTCGGTCTCCGCGATCTGCGTCTTCAGCCCGGAGGCCTTCTCGAAGTCCTCGGACGCGACCGCCTCGTCCTTCTCCCGTTTCAGCTTGGCGAGCCGGTCCTCGCGGGAGACGACTTCGGTGGACCGGCCGAGCGAGCGCAGCCGTACCCTGGCGCCCGCCTGGTCCATGAGGTCGATGGCCTTGTCCGGCAGGAAGCGATCACTGATGTAGCGGTCGGACAGCTCGGCCGCCGCCACCAGGGCTTCGTCGGCGAAGCGGACCTGGTGGTGGGCCTCGTAGGAGTCCCGCAGGCCCTCCAGGATCTGAATGGTCTCCTCGACCGTCGGCTCGGGCACCATGACGGGCTGGAAGCGGCGCTCCAGGGCGGCGTCCTTCTCGATGTGCTTGCGGTACTCGTCGATGGTCGTCGCGCCGACGACGTGCAGCTCACCGCGGGCCAGAGCGGGTTTGAGCATGTTGCCCGCGTCCATCGCGCCCTCGCCGGACGCCCCGGCGCCGACCACGGTGTGCAGCTCGTCGATGAACAGGATCGTCGAGTCCGCGGCGGCGCTGACCTCCTCGATGACGTTCTTGAGCCGTTCCTCGAACTGGCCGCGGTACTGGGAGCCCGCCACCAGGCCGGAGAGGTCCAGGGCGATCACCCGCTTGTCCTTGAGGGTGCGGGGGACGTCCCCGGCCACGATGCGCTGGGCGATTCCCTCCACGATCGCGGTCTTGCCGACGCCGGGCTCGCCGATCAGCACGGGGTTGTTCTTGGAGCGCCGGGAGAGGACCTCCACGGTCTGCTCGATCTCCTCGGCCCGGCCGACCACGGGGTCGAGTTTCCCGGCCTTCGCCTCTTCGGTCAGGTCCCGTCCGTACTGGTCGAGTGTGGGGGTGTCGCTGGTTCCACCCGCCGGGGTGCCCTCGGCCCGTGCCGCGTTCTCCGCCTCGCGCCGCAGCCTGCCGGTGTCCGTGCCGTAGGCACCGAGCATTCTGGCCGCGCCGGACTCCTGTGTGTCCAGCAGCGCGCCGAGGATGTGCTCGGGTCCGATGTAGGAGACGCCGGCCGCCTGCGAGCGCTCGTAGGCCTGAAGCAGTACGCGCTTGGCGGAGGGCGTCAGGCTCGGCTCGGCGGACGGCGTTGCGCTCTCCCCCGGCAGGACTTCCGCGATCCGTTTGGCCAGCTCGTCGGGGTCGGCCCCGGCCTGTTCGAGCAGGGTGCGTGCCGGGTCCACCTGGGTGGCCGCCCACAGCAGATGCTCGGTGTCCAGGTCCCGGCTGCCGTCCTCGGTCGCGCGTGTGGTCGCCCGGCCTATGAGCTCGCGCGCCGATTCGGTCAGCAGCCGCCCGATGGGAACCCGCTGCACCTGTGGCGGTGAGGACGCCGGGGACATCCCGAAGAACCGGTTGAGCAGTTCGTTGAACGGGTCCGGGCCGCCGAAGGAGCCGAAGGAGGACATGGTCATGGTCACCGTCCAGTGAGTGCGGGTGAGGGGAGAGCACGATCGGGTGGGTATGCCTGCCGGGATCGCCCTGCGCCGGACGCGGACGTGTGTCGCCCGGGGGTCACGGATCATCGCGGTCGCCTCGTGGCCCCCATCGGGCAGGTGATTTCACTAGACCAACGCCCACTCCGCCCCGCAACGGCGCGGACGATCACGTATCGCCCGCCACCGTCGCGCGGCATGCCGTCACGGACTTCCCGGCCCGGTGGCGGACCGGCCGGGCATCCGCCGTTCGGGTGATGACCGGACCGACGGTGCCGCACCGCGCGGGCGGCGGTCCCGGCAGGTCTCCTCGCCGACCGCCCGGCCCCCCGCCAAGACTTGCGCCATGAGCAACAAGGAAAAGGCGGAGGATCTCACGGGCGACCCCGGCCACGTGATCCTGGGCAGTTCGCGCAAGTCGTCGAAGACGGCGGTGCCCGGCCCCTCCAGCCGCCGCCCGAGCCGTTGCTCCACGGCTGCCGTGCAGACCTCGCCGGACGGGCCCACGAACCGCTCGATGATCTCGGCCTCCGTGAACGCGCGTCCTGGGTCGGCCATTACCGGCAGCAAGCCACGGAGGACCGACAGCCACCCGGGCACGTTGACTCGCGGCGTCCAGTTTCGGACATGCAGAGGGTGGCCTTACTCCGTGCCGGAGGGGCCGTGTTCACGAATCCGCACCCGGCGGTCGCGTCGTATCCGAGGCGTGTTCGCCGACGCGGCGGTCTCCTGTGGGCCGTGCCTGTTGACCACTGCGGTACGGAGCGGGCCGACGAGCCCCGGCTGACACACCGTCATCGATGCCGCCCCCGCACCCCTCGGACCTGGCACGTTCTATTTCCGGATTTCTACGTTCTTGTCGGTGCCATACGCCACGCTGAACGCATACCGCCCAACACCGGCTTGGAGGCCAGTAGTGGACGCCCAGGACCTCGCGCAGCTCGCCGACAAAGAGTTCGAGCAGATTCTCACCTCGAACATTCACCCGCCCACCCGAGACGCCAGAACATGGGCGGCGATCACTCACCCCGACAATCTGCCGCGTGCCCGGAAGATCCTCACGCATGTCCACGAGCGCACCGCGAGCGTTCTGCGCCGCCGGAAGACCGAGCGCGAGGAGTTCCGCGTCGAGTGCTTCGCGCGGGGTGAGGCCGGCAAGCGGGAATGGTTCGCCACCCGGGCCGAATTCGAATCGCTGCGGCGCCGCACCGCGAACTTTCACCAGCGTGTCCAGCGAGCCATCTCCGAGCTGGGCCAGGAGCAGCGGAACGTGAACCGCGCGCAGAGCCTGAGCTCCGGTCAGCAGAGCCGGGAGACGCTCCGTGAACTGGCTGTTGCCGTGCAGCGCCATCAGGCGGTCCACGCCCGCGACGGCGGCGGCGCCGAGCCGGCGGACCACGAGCTGTGGCGGCATCTGGACCGGCTGACCGTGCCCACGGGCCCCGGGCAGGAACCGACGACGCTCCGCACGATGCTCAGCATCTACTGGACCGACGTGCATCCGCTGGATGACGGTCCGGAACACCGGACGAGGACCGAGCACATCACCCACAGCGCTCCCGCGGCCCCGCCGTCGGCTCACTGCTGCGTGCCGCATGCCCGGCGCGTCCAAGGCCGGGAGGACCGCACGACATAGCCGCGGGTCCTGCGCTCCCCCGCCGTGCCGGCACAGGGCGGATCGGGGATCGTCCGTTCCGCCCCGCGCCGGGTGTCCGGCCGGAAGCGTCCGGGTCAGGACGCCTTGTACAGACCCGGCTTCGCCACATGCGGGTCGGCGCGGGCGCCGAGGACATGCAGCCGGACCTCGGACGTGGTGACGGGCGCGCTCAGGTACTCGATGCGCTTGTACCCGATGGTGCCCGCCTGCACGACAGTCTTCCACGCGGCGCCGTCCCAGGCGTCCACGGCGAAGGACTCGACACGTTGCCCGCGGGTGATGTCCTCCTGGAGCACGACGCGGTCGAACGCGACCGGCTGCGGGGACTCCACGGCCACCTCCCCCGAGTGCGCGTCACCCGCCGGGCTCCACGCGGAGGTCAGCTGTTCGTCCGTCAGCGGGGAGCCTCCGGAGGGGACCAGCGGGTTGGTGCCGTACGTGGCGCGTACGGTCTGTCCGAAGGACACCGGCGCGGCGGTGTCCGGATCGCTGATCCGGCCGTCCCGGTGGGCGGCACGTTCAGCAGCAGTACGGAGTTGCGGCCGACCGATGTGCGGTAGAGGTCGAGCAGCTTTGCGGGCGTCTTCACCCGGCTGTCCTGGGAGGCGTGCCAGAACCAGCCGGGCCGGATGGAGACGTCGGACTCCGCCGGGTACCGGGCGAGGTAGTCCGGGTGGTGGGCGGTGAGGACGTTCCGGGGGGCGAGATCGTCGCCCTCCGGCGCGACCACCATGTCGTCGTCACGATTGCGGGACGCGGGGTCGCCCTTGAACGGGATCACGCTCCAGTCGTCGTCGCGCCCCGAGGCGGTCTCGGTGCCGACCCAGCGGATGCCGGGGCCGTTGATCGCGGCGTTGGCGTGCGGGGCGATCTTCCCGATCGGGTCGTACCAGTCCGTGGTCTGGTAGGGCTGGTCGTACTGCCCGGCCCACGGATCGGCGCCGTCGAGCCAGACCTCGTCGATCTGGCCGTACTGGGTGAGCAGCTCGTACAGCTGGTTCATGAAGTACGCGTTGTAGTCGTCGGCCCGGTACGTGTACGTGGTGGCCGGGGTGCGGTCGTCGCCGTCGACGAGTGTCGGGACGGACTCTCCCGCCTGACGTACACCCTTCGCGGTGGGGCCCCGCCCCCCCCCCCCCGGGGGGGGCGCCCCCCCCCCCCCCCCCCGGGGGGGGGGGCCCCCCCCCCCCCCCCCCCGGCCGGGCTCGTCGGTCAGCCGACGTTCACGTCGATACAGGCGTAGAAGGCGTTGGCGGTGTCGGCGATGTTCCACACCGCGAGCACCTTCTGCCTGCCCGTCAGGCCGCCGAAGTCGACCTGGTGGGTGACGGTGGCGCCGGGCTGCGCTCCGTTGTCGTTGAACTCGGCGATCTTCCGGCCACCGGCGAAGTACTGCCAGGTGCTCGTGGCGTGCCGGGCGGTCAGGACCCACTGGAAGGACGTGCTCCGGCCGACCGGGGTGACCTGCCATCCCTTGGAGTCGTTGTCGAGTTCGACGAACCGGCTGTTGCCGCCGCTGCAACTGGTCAGCCCCTTGGGGCCTTCCACGCTCTGTGGCTCGTACTTGATGTCCCCGCAGCTCACGGTCCCGGCGGCGCACTGGGCCTGACGGCTCGGGGGCGACGAGATGTATCCGTGGGCACTGGCGGAGCCGACCGGAAGGCTCAGGACCAGTACGGGGGCGAGTAAGGCACCGATGACTGCGGCTGTCTTCCTTTTCGCGTGCATGCTTCTCCTTCACGTGAGGCGGCGCCGCACACGAGCGGGTCATGGGGGCCCGGTGGTGGCAGACCGGCCTCTCCGGGGTGGGGGGCCAAGAGGTGCGAAGGGCACGGCAGGAACCGCTGCCGCGTACGCCCGGGACTCGCGACGTCCGACAGGGCACTGCACTTGGCCCAGACCATATCCATCGACGCGTTCACGTCAGGATGCCTGTGCCTCGCCGCCGGTCCGGTCCACGGCATAGCCTCGTGGTGCGGCACGGTCCGTGCCCGCCCCCGACGAGCAGGAATGCCATGCCCTCCCATGCCACTCCCCCGCCCGGCCCGTCCGGTTCCGCCGGCCGCGATGCCTTCCACCCCGACCTGCCCGGCCATGACGACAGCGGTGACGGCGCGGCCGGCCACGGACTCCCGCTGCACGCCCGGCTCCACCACATCCGTGCCGACGCACTCGACGGCGACACCGCACAGACGGGCGGCATGCGCCGGTTCGCCGCGATCAGCGGCAACAGGGTCGGGTCGCGGCGCATCTGGATGGGCCAGACCCACGTGGCTGCGCGAACCGCCTCGTCCAACCATCACCACGGCGACTCCGAGACGGCGATCCATGTGGTCAAGGGACACCCGGAGTTCGTGTTCCTCGACGATTCGAGCGGCACGGCCGAGGAGGTCCGGATCCGCACCTCCCCCGGTGACTACATCTTCGTACCGCCGTTCGTGCCGCACCGCGAGGAGAATCCCAGCGCCGACGAGGAGGCGGTCGTGGTGATCGCCCGCAGCACCCAGGAGGCGATCGTCGTCAATCTCCCGGAGCTGTACGTGCTGGGGGACGAGCCCGACGCCGGATGACGAGCCGGTGGGAGTCCGGCGCGGCCGCGTACGTCCTCCGCGCACACGCGGCCGCGCCGGGCCACGCTCAGCGCGGCGTCACCAGCCCGTCGCACCGTCGACGCGCTCGCGCACCAGGTCCGCGTGGCCGGTGTGGCGCGCGTACTCACCGATCATGTGCAGGTGGATCAGCCGGAGCGAGTACTCCTCGCCGCCATGGACGAAGGTGTCGTCCAGCGAGGCCTTGGCGACGATCTCGTCCGCGAGCCGGCACTCCTCGACGAGACGGGCGTAGTCCTCGGCCGCACGGGACGGGTCCAGGTCCTCGAAGTCCGCGTCCTTGCCCTTCTCCGGGTCGTACATGGGGTCGAACGACTGACCGGCGAACCGCTCCCGGAACCAGACACGTTCGACCTTCGCCATGTGGCGGATCAGTCCGAGAAGGGTGAGGTTCGACGGCTCCACGGTCTGTTCGGCGAGTTGCTCCCCGGTCAGGCCCGCGCACTTGTGCAGCAGACAGCTGCGGAACCACGCGAGATAGCCGGTGAGCATCTCGCGCTCCTCGGCCACGAGTGAACCGGATGTGCGCACAACCTCAGGTGCTGTCCATGTCATGACGTGATCATGCCTCGTCCGCGGCGGCACCGGACAGGGTTCAGGGGCTTTCACATGCTGCCGGTGGGCTCGTTCGGCCAAGTGGTCGTGGTGGACGTGGTGATGGCGGTGGCCACCCCGAGCACCAGGAACAGGACGAGCAGCCCCTTGCCCGCATCGCTCATGACGAGGGGCCGTGTGGCGGAACGTGTCTGCCGCTGCGGTACGGAGAGGTCGTCGTCGCCGAAGAAGCCCTTGGGGCAGGCCAGGGTGAGCATCATGGCGTAGGCGCCGAAGCGCATCTCGTAGCGGAGCACGGCGGCCGTGGCCTCGAAGAGGGGGCGCGGCATGCGTCCCAGGATCAGGGTGATCAGCCACCAGACGATCGAGACCACTCACCAGCCGGACATGGCGAGGCTCTGCACGACGGCTACCGGAATCAACAGTGCGGCGAACCACCCCACGATGACGGTCAGCACGGCCGCGATGTGCAGGAGGAACAGCACGATGAAGTGCGGGATCAGGAGAAGCAGCCGTACCAGCACGGTGAGCCGGCGCTGTCGGGGCGGCTCGATGACGTCCAGCGCGGGCAGCCACTCGGCGGCGGTCCATGCCCTCGGGCCCGGACTCCACCGGGCGTCGGCCATGTCGCTCCTCGTCGGCGGGTGATCCGTACGCCGCCCCCCAACGCTGGGCCGGGCGGGGATGCACCGCAATCGGCCACGAACCGAACGGGTGCCGCGTGCCGCTCACGGCGCGCGGACCGCCGGGCTCACCCATGGCGGCGATCCGGGCCCGAACCGAGAATGCAGGCGTGTCCACTCCCACGCGCCCCTCTACCCCTACACGCCACGCCGGGCCCGGTCCCTGGGGCGAATGGGCCCTGCTGCTTCTGTCGGCCGCTTCCGGGGCGGCCGACGCGTTCGTCTTCATCTGCGTCGGCCAGGTCTTCGCCGGGGTGATGACCGGGAATCTGGTGCTGCTGGGCGCCTCTGCCGCCGGTGGCGGAGAGCAAGGGGTGGCGCTGCGGGTGGTCACCGCGCTGGTCGCCTACGCCGTCGGCGTCTGCTGCGGTGCGTGGATGAGCGATCGGTCGCGGTGGTCACTGCCGGTGATGCTGCTGGTGGAGGTGGCCCTGCTGGCGGCGGGGGCCGTGCTGTGGGCGCTGGGGCTGATCACTTCGGACGGGGACCGGCTGGGGCTGCTGGTGCTCATCGCCGTGGCCATGGGCATCCAGGGCCGGATCCGCGCGACACCCACCAACTACTTCACCGGCACGCTCACCGCCCTCGTCGGCCGCGCGGCCCTGCGGTCCTGGGAGCAGGGGGACCGCTGGGTGGCCGGCCGGTTGGCGGCGGTCGTGGCGGGCGCCGCCGTGACCGCGCTGACCGTACGCCTATGGCCTGGCGCGGCAGCGGCGGTGGCGGTGGTGCCGGCGGCGGGCGCACTGCTCATCGAGCGGGTTCGCGGAGCGGCGTCCAGGCGCTGACCTGCGACGACGCCCAGGGAAGAGGAAAGCCCCGGCCGGATCGGGGGAATCCAGCCGGGGCGGCTCAGAGGTGGGCGCGGTGCGCGACATCCACATATAGGTGAACGATAAACCACCGCATCCCGTTCCCGGAAACGCGCACCCCGCACTGTGATCCACGGCACGGAATGCGACTTCCCGACAGATCCGCGCTCAGCGTTCCTCACGGAAGAGCACGTGCTGTCCCACCACGGGGTCGAACTTGCGCAGCACCAGCCGGTCGGGGTTGTTCCGACGGCTCTTGCGGGTCACGTAGCTCTGCCCCGTTCCGGCCGTCGACCGGAGAGTGACGACGGGACGGGTCTCACTGCGGGCCATGGGCACCTCCAGACTTCCGAGCCGACCCCATCCCCCTTTGGTGAGAATGGGTGTCGTTTTCGTTCTGGTCACTTAACATGGTGAGCCGCCGCCGCATTCCCGCCGCACGGCCGGCGGCGCCCCGCATATGCCCCCGATCGGGCCGGACGCACGGCGGCGGACCGGCGCACTCGGGCGCACAACCGCCCTCACACACCGGATGACTTGCGCCAACGTCCGTCGATGGCAAAGACGTTCGACGGATCGGCGCCACGCGCAGCCCGTGACATATGCCGGAAGCAAGAACGTCTCGAGTGTTGCCAAATCCCTTACGGGCTCCCGCAGGCTGTGCAACAGTCGTCTTCGGTCCACCTTCAGACCTGGTCGTGCCGCGCCTGTATCGGAGTACGAGATGCCGTCCCATCTGTCCGCGGACCGCCCCGCCCCACAGCCACCCGAGCGCGATACCGTCGATGCGCTGATCAACCGGACCCTTCGGCTCCGTGGCGATGTGGATGCCGTGCGGCGGGACACGGTGCTGATCGACGAGGAGGACCCGCAGCTGCGCTGGCAGCGGGCGCTCTGCGATCTGGCGGTCCACCATCTCGACGACCTCGGCACCCACCTGGGTCAGCTCAAGGAGGGCCTGCCGCCCGGGACCGCGCGGCACCTCGCGGAGACCTCGGCCCCGCCGACGGCGCAGGACCCGCAGGACGCGGCTGAGAGAAGCGCGCAGGAGCCTTACGACAACCCGAAGCCGGGATCGCTGATCGGCCGGGTGGGCAGCGCGGAGTGGAATCTGCTCACCGACGACGTCAGCTGGTCCGAGGAGCTGTTCCAGATCTTCGGCAGGTCCCCCGCCGCCGGACCGCTCTCGCTGGACGAGCTCCCGTCCGCACTCCTTCCCGAGGACCAGCCCCTGCTCACCGCCCTGGTGACCGACTGCCTGGTGGACGGCAAGCCGATAGACGGCGAGTTCCGTATCACGCGGACCGACGGCCGGGTGCGCACTCTCCACATGATGGGAGAGCCCGTCCTCGATTCGAACGGGTGCACCGCCTCCATGTGGGCGGTACTGCGCGACGTCAGCGAGCTGCGGCGCAGCCAGCAGGCGGTGCGCCGGAGCCACGAATCGCTGCGCAGCCGGGAACACCGGGCACAGGCCGAGCACCGCCTGGCGGTCGAGCTCCAGGAGGCCGTGCTCCCCCCGTGGCGTGGCTCACTGCGACTTCCCTCCCAGGGGCCCGGCGCCCTGGACATCGCGGCGCACTACCTTCCGTCGGAGTCGAGTTCGCTCATCGGCGGCGACTGGTACGACGCGCTGGATATGCCGGACGGCAGGACCGTGCTCACGGTCGGTGATCTGACCGGTCATGGCATCCAGGCCACCTCGGCCATGGCGATGCTGCTGGGCGCGCTGCGTGGCATGGCCGTGGCCGGCATCGAGCCGGGCGCCCTGATGGGGCATCTCAATCAGCTACTGGAGTCCTCCGTCCAACCAGCTCTCGGCAGCGCGGTGTGCTGCCTTCTGGATCCGTCCACCGGCGCCCTCACCTGGGCGCAGGCCGGACACCCCGCACCGCTGCTGTTCCGCGACGGAGTGGGGCGTCCGCTGCCCGCGCCGGACGGGGTCCTGCTCGGCGCGGCCTCCGGGGTCGCGTACGAGCAGGACGAAGTGCACCTCCTGCCCGGTGACGTGCTGGTACTGCACACCGACGGGCTGAACCGTCACAGCGACCGGGGTGCGGGCCCGGACGCACTGCTGGCTCTGGCCCCGCGCTTCACGCAGGCCCGTTCGGCACAGGAGTGCCTGCGGACCGTCGTCGCGGAGTTCGGCGGCACCGAACGCCTGGACGACGCCTGCGTGCTGATCGCCCGCATCGGGGCGTAGCGCACGGCTCGGCACGTACAGGGCACGGACAAGCGCGGAACGCCGGACACGGCGCGGTACGCAGTAGGGCGTGCCCGCCTGCGGGTGCGGTGGTCGGACAGCTGGTGGCAGGAAGGCCGGTGGTCGGACGGTCTGTGCTCGGCGCCCCTTCGTCGCGGCGCCCGCAGGTCAGATCTCCGACGACCGCCTACGCTGCTTGATGATGGAGTTCTGCGGCAGGGAGAGCTTGATCTCCTCTCTCAGGTCCTTGATCTTCGCGTAGCCCGCGAACTGGCCTGTGAGCCGGTACATTTCGCGCAGCCGGTCCCAGGTGCGGTGCGAGGAGGTCTCCCCCATCGTCACCAGGGCGAGCCGCGCGTACCGGTCGGCCTGCTCGGGATCGTCAGCGATGAAGCAGGCCGAGGCGAGCGAGATGTAGTCGAAGATCTTGGACCGCTGGCGTCCGTTGGCCCGCAGCTCCAGCGCCAGTTTGGCGTGGCGCTGCGCCACGATCGCGACCGACGGGTCGTGTTCGGCGAGCGTGCGGAAGGCCAGGGCCTGCATGCCGTGCATGTCCGCCTCGTCGAACAACTGCATCCAGCTGGGCGGCGGCACATCGCTCTTGTCCGAGGTGAAGAGTTCCTCGGCCTTGCCGAGGGTGCGCCGCATGGCCTGGCCGCGGCCCATGGATGCCTGTGCCCAGGCCTCGATGGTGTGCAGCATCGCCTGGGTACGGGGCAGAACCATGTCCCCGGAGCCGGACTTGGCGAGTTTCATCAGGTCCAGGGCGTCGTCGGGACGGCCGAGGTGGACCATCTGACGGGCCGCCCTGGAGAGCGCCTCTCCCGCGCGGGGGCGGTCGCCGCCCTCGCGCGCCGCGTGTGCCGCGATGATGAAGTACTTCTGGGCGGTCGGTTCGAGGCCGATGTCGTGGGACATCCATCCCGCGAGCACCGCGAGGTTGGCCGCGACGCCCCAGAGCCGGCGCTGGAGATGATCAGGGTGGCGGTAGGCGAGCATGCCGCCCACCTCGTTGAGCTGGCCCACCACGGCCTTGCGCTGGAGTCCGCCGCCCCGTGAGGCGTCCCAGGCGCGGAACACCTCGACGGACCGCTCCAGCGCCTCGATCTCGTCAGACCCGATGGGCGCGGCCTCGTACCGGTCGAAACCGGCAGGTTCCGCGTGCAGCGGGTCCTCGATCCGTGGAGCGTCGGCCGCCAGTACGGGGTCGGAGTGCAGCCAGTCGTGCATGGGGCCGGTGATGGTCGATCCTGCGGCGAGCGCGGCGCCCGCGCTCACCAAGCCGCGTCGGTTGAGCATGAGGTCCATTCCCGTGAATTCGGTGAGGACCGCTGCCGTCCGCTCGGGCGCCCACGGCAGTCCGTCGGGATTGTCCTGCGTCCCGGCCTCCCGCCGTTTCCCCACACGCCCGCGTCGGCCGAACCCGAGGTCCTCGATGGTCACGACACGACCGAGTCGCTCGGTGAACAGGGCAGCCAGCACCTTGGGCACAGGATCGCGGGGGGACTCCCCCATGTCGATCCAGCGCCTCACCCGCGAGGTGTCGGTGGCCAGTTGCGGGTGGCCCATGGCCGCCGCTTTTCTGTTCACCATTCTCGCGAGTTCGCCCTTGGACCAGCCGGCGAGGCCGAACAGGTCGGACAGGCGGGTGTTGGGTTCTCCGGTCACGTCAAGCCCCCAGGTTCTCGGCTGTGTTGACAGTAACCCCCTGTCAGAGGCCTTGCGACAATTCGCCAGGCTTCGCCAGGGTCCGCCAGTTGGTCTGCCACCCGCCTGCCGGTGTCAGGTAGGAAAGCGCCACCCCGCCCGGCAGCCCTAGGTACTCCCCAGGGTGCCGAACGGCCGCCGGCCGGGGCGGTGCACGCAACTTGTCGGCGCACGAAGGGATCTGTCTCGCCCATGTACACAGCATCGTCCTCCGTGACCGCCCCGCCCCGGCCGCTCCGTCCCCTGGGGGCGGGCGGCGGTCCGTACCTCTCCCCGCACGCCGCTCCTTCGGCGCCCGGCACGGTCCGGCCGCGACGGCCGGCCGGGATGGTCGGCCCGCCGCTCAGCGGCCGGCTGGACCTGTCCGGCGCGCAGGGGGCGCAGCTGAGAATGGCGATCGCCTCGGTGCACCGGATCTGCCCCGAGTTCAACCCGGTCCAGGTGCTGCGCCGCAGCGGCCGTTCGGTGCTGCTGGTCGGCTCCACCGGCCGGGCTACCGCGGTCGCCAAGTGTTTACTGGACCACTCCCCTGCGTGGTCGGAGCGGTTCCGTCACGAAATAGCTGCATATCGTGCGTTCGTCCGGCACCGTCCGCCGGTGCGCGTGCCGCGTCTCATCGCGGCCGATCCGGAGAACTGCACCCTGGTGATCGAGCGGATGCCCGGCCGGGTGGCCGCGTTGACCCGGCATCCCTCGGAGGCTCCGCCCCGTGCCGATATCCGGGCCGCACTGGGCGCGATCAGCCGGGTCAACGCCTGGCGGCCGGCGCCGGGGCTGTTCGACGCCCCGCTCGACTACGCCTCGCGGATCGCGCGCTATCACGAGCTGGGGCTCTTCACGGACCGGGATCTGGGCGATCTGCAGAAGCTGCTGCACGGTCTGGCGCACGCGGGCGGCCGGCAGGGCATGGGGCAGTTCTGCCACGGTGACGCACTGCTCTCCAACATCCTGCTGTCGCCCACGGGTCCGGTGCTGGTGGACTGGGAGCACGCGGGCTGGTATCTGCCCGGCTACGACCTGGCGACGCTCTGGACAGTCCTCGGTGACGCACCGGCGGCGCGACGTCAGATCAGCCAGCTGGCGCAGGCCAACGGACCCGCAGCACGGGACGCGTTCCTGGTGAACCTGATGCTGGTGCTGACCCGCGAGATCCGTACGTACGAGACGGCCGTCCAGCGGGCCATGCGGGATTCGACGGCCTCGGGCGCCGGTCAGGAGCGCCCCGGTGCGCTGTCGTCGAGCGAGGAGCAGCGGCTGTTGCTGCGCCGGCTGCACGACGACTGCGCGATGGCCCGCAGGGCCGTGCGTGCCGCGGTCGGCACCCGCTGACCCTGCCAGAGGGTGCGTGCTGCGGGTCCGGTGCCGACACACCGGGCCCGCAGCACGCCGAAGTACGGTCAGGGGCTCTTGAAGTCCACCGCGTCCACGTCGAACGAGTTGTTCTGCGGGGACGTGAAGACGAGGTACAGCTTGTGAGTTCCCTTCAGTTCCTGGACAGGCACGGGCGTGGTCGCCTGGTAGTTGTCCCAGCCGCCCGTATTGGGGACCGGGGTGGTGGCGAGCAGCGGGCCGTCGGCGGAGTCCGCTCGGAGTTCGATCGCGCCGACCCCATAGGGTGAGGACAGCCGGTAGCTGACCGTGCCGATGCCTTCTACGCTCATCGGGTCGAAGGCGACCCAGTCGCCGTCGGAGACGTCTCCGATCCTCTTGCCGTTCTCGGCTCCTTCCTGAGCGACGACGCGGGTACCGGACTGGCCGTCGTAGTACTCGGCCTGCTTGTGCTTCGGCTGGAGCACGGCGCGGCCGTACCCGGTCAGGGCCGAGACGCCGTCGCCGCCCTTGTCGGTGTACTTGGCGTTGAGTACGTAGGTGAGGTCCGCTCCTTCGGGGTGGCCGCCCAGATCACCGGTGTCCACGGTGCCCTCGCAGCCGGGGATGTCGGTGGTGGGGTGCTCGTGGTCGTCGTGGCCCAGGGCCGGGTTGACGGTGACCTTGGAGCAGTCGACCGGTCCGTCCTCGGGGTCGGTGACCGTGACCTTGTACGGGATCTTGTCGCCGAACTCGATGAGTTTGCCGCTGACCGGGAATTCGATGGTCACCTTGGGTGCCGTATTGCCCGCGGTTACGGGGATGTTGGCGTAGCCGGACTTGCCGGTGGAGTCGGTGACCTTCAGCTGGGCGGCGAAGTCGCCCTTGGCCGTGTAGGTGTGGCTGGGGGACGCCTCCGTGGAGTCGTAGGTACCGTCGCCGTCGAAGTCCCAGGCGTAACTGAGCGCGTCTCCGTCCGGGTCGTTGCTGCCCTCGCTGGAGAAGTCGACCTTCAGCGGTACGGGGCCGTCGGTGGCGGAGGCGGCGGCCTTGGCCATTGGGGCGCGCTGTCCCTGGGCGTAGTCGATGCGGTAGAGCCCGGAGTCGTTGTTGCCGCCGCCGAACGAGCTGCCCCATTCGAGGACGTAGAGCGATCCGTCCGGCCCGAAGGTCATGTCCATCGGCTTGTTGAACTTCTGGGTGGAGAGGAAGTCATTGATCTTCAGGACCTTCTGGTCCTTGTCGAAACGGACTTCCTTGACGTAGTTGCGCGACCACTCGTAGAAGAAGCTCGCGCCCTCGAAGTAGGCGGGGAACTTCGTGGTGGACGGGTTCTTCCCGTCGTAGTGGTAGACGGGGCCGCTCATCGGGGCCGAGCCGCCACTGCCGACCTCGGGAAATTCCTCGGAGGCGCCGTAGCCGTACCAGATCTCCGGCTGCTGAATGGCCGGGAGCTGGGTCAGGCCGGTGTTGTTGGGCGAGGGGTTGACCGGCTTTGCGCAGTCGAACTTGGGGCCGACTTCCTTGGTGTCGGGGTTGTACGGGGCGTATGCCTGGTTGTTGCCGTGGCAGAACGGCCAGCCGAAGTTGCCGGCCTTCTTGATGACGTTGTACTCGACGAGGCCCTCGGGTCCTCGGTCGGTGGTGGGCAGTCCGCGGTCCGGGCCGTAGTCGGAGGCGTGGACGTAGCCCGTCTTGGGGTCGACGGTGAAGCGGAACGGGTTGCGGAAGCCCATCGCGTAGATCTCGGGGCGGGTCTTGGCGGTGCCGGGGGCGAAGAGGTTGCCCTTGGGGATGGTGTAGCCGCCGGAGTCCCTCGGCTTGATGCGCAGGATCTTGCCGCGCAGGTCGTTCGTGTTGCCCGCGGTGCGGGCGGCGTCCAGCATCTGCTTGCCCTCGCGCCAGTCGAGCGGGGCGTATCCCTGCCAGTTCGGGTCGAGGTTGGGCGGGGTGTCGTCGCCGACGCCGAGGTAGAGCGTGCGGCCGGGGCCGAACTCGACGGCGCCTCCGGTGTGTCCGGGCTCGGGGAAGCTGCGGTCGCGGTAGGCGGGGACGTCGAGGAGCTTCTTCTCGCTGGCGGGGTCGAGGGTGTTGCCCTTGACCGTGAAGCGGGAGAGCCGGTTGACGTCCTCGGGGGCGCCCGCGGGGGCGTAGTAGAGGTAGATCCAGTGGTTCTTCATGAAGTCCGGGTCGAGCTCCATGCCGACCAGGCCGTCCTCGCCCCCGGTGTAGACGTCGAGCTTTCCGGCGGTGGTGGTGGCGTGGGTCGCCGGGTCGTAGATGTTGATCTCGCCGCTGCGCTGGACGTAGAAGACCCGTCCGTCCTTGGCGACGTCGAGTTCCATCGGGTCCGCGGTGTTGTCGTCCAGGGCGACCTTCTCGTAACCGCTCCAGACGGTGCCGCCGCAGTCGCCGGGCTTGTTGCCGGCGGCCCACCTGACGCCGCCCATGACGTGGGTACGGAAGGCGGCTTCGCTGTACGAGGCGGCGTCGTGGCCCATGGCGGTCGCCCAGACGCGGCCGCCCTCGGTGTTGCGGCACCAGGAGATCGGGTGGTCGGCGCCCATGGCGGAGCCGCCGGGGTTGTACGTGGTCTCGTCGGCGGTGACCAGGACGTGGACGTCACCGCGCGGGTTCCGGTCGAAGTTGTACCACTCCTCGGGGCGCTCCCAGCGTTCGGGGAGTCCCGCGGTGGAGGGGTGGACGCGGTCGGCGACCTTGGCGGTGCCCTGGAGGACACCGGGTGAGTGGGCGGGCATGTGGACGCCGCCGTTGATGGCCTCGTCCCACCAGGGGAACGTCTCCTCGATGCCCATGTCGAGGGTGTTGTGGAGGGCGACGACGCCGCCACCGCCATGCACGTAGGCCTGCATCGCCTCGCGCTGGGCGTCGGTGTCCCAGACCATGCCGGAGTTCTGCAGCATGACGACGACGTCGAAGTCCTTGAGCTTCGCCGTGTCGAAGACCGCGGGATCGGCGGTCTCGACGAGCTCGAAGCCGCCCGCGGCGGCCTCCTCCTTGAACATCTGGATGCCGGCCGGGATGGAGGCGTGTACATAGCCGACGGCACGGGTGAAGAGCAGGGCGCGGAAGGCGGGTGCCTTGCCGGTCGTGGCTGCGGACGCGGGCAGTGCGGTCAGCGCGAGGAGCAGTGCGCCCACCAGCGCGATGAACGTACGCCGCATGTCACGGACATGACAGCGCAATCGGTGACGGCTCACGAGCGGGTCCTCTCTGCGGGTTGCGGACGGACGAGCGGGACAGGGGGGTGGATTACGGGACGGCGCTCAGGGCCTGGCGCAGGAAGGCCAGGCCGTCGGTGGCGATGCTGTCCTGGGTGGCGGCGAGCGGCCGCCAGACCGAGGCGGCGACCGCGATGGCGTCGTTGTGCGCGGTGAACGACTCGATGCAGAGCGGGCCCCAGTAGCCGCACGTGGCGAGCGCGGCGAGGAAGCCGGTCCAGTCGAGACTGTCGGCGCCGGGGGTGCCCCGGTCGTTGGCGCACACCTGGACATGGACGATGCGGCCCGCCGCGCGGTGCACGGCGCCGGGCAGCGAACGTTCCTCGATGTTCTGGTGGTACACGTCGAGCGCGAGGCCGATGGTGCTCTCGGGGAGCCCGGTCAGCGCTTCGAGCGTCTGGTCCACGGTGTTGAGCAGGCTCGTCTCGTACCGGTTGAGGGGTTCCACCGCGAGCCGCACGCCCGCCGCGCGGGCATGCTCGACGACCGGGGCGAGGTTCTCCCGCAACTCCTCGTAGGCGGCGGCGCGTTCGGCGCGGTCCATCCGCCAGGTGCGGCCCACCGCCGCGTACATGGGTCCGGCGACGGTGGGGGCGCCGAGGGCCTCGGCGGCGTCGACGCACCGGTACAGGTAGTCCTGGGTGACCCGGACGGTCCGCGGTTCGGTGCGGACGAGGCCGCGGCCGGGCGGCATGACGGCGATCACCGCGGCGGGGACGAGACCGCAGGCGTCGAGGAGCTTGGCCACCGATGCGGGCGCCCAGTCCCGTTCGTTCTCCAGCGGGATCTCGACGCAGTCGAAGCCCCACGCGGACAGCTTCGGCAGCACGTCACCGAGCGTTTCGTAGGTCACCGGCGAGTGCCAGATCCACGGGTTGGCACCGATCGGGAAGGCGACGCTCACTTCTTGCCTCCCCATTTCTCCGGGAATCCGGGCAGGTTCTCGCAGCCGCACATCGCGTAGTGCAGGGGCGGCATGCCGGGCTTGTAGTACTGGTCGAGGGTGTCCTGGGTGACGGTGGGCTGCGGGAGCTTCCACTCCTTGGGGACCTGCTGCCCCTTGAGGATCCTCAGCGCGGCGATGACCGGTGTGCGCCACTGGAAGGTGGGGTACGAGGGGGCGATCGCGGTGAGCTTCTTCTCCTTCCAGGCCTGGAGGAAGTCCTGCTGGTCCTCGCCGGTGATGGGCGGTACGTCCTGGCCGGCGTCCTCGAAGGCTTCGACGGCGGCGACGGAGGTCGCTCCGGAGTCCATCCAGACGCCGTCGATGTCGCCGTTGCGGGTGAGGGCGTCGGTGACGATCGCCTTGGTCTTCGCCGGGTCGCCGTCGGTGAACTTCACGTCCACGACGTCGAGTCCGCTCTTGTCGAAGGCGAGCTTCGCCGCGGACCAGCGGGTCTCCAGCACATCGACGCCGGGGGAGATCCGCAGGGCGAGGATCTTCCCCTGGGGCTTCACCTTTCCGACGAGGAAGTCGGCGGCGACCGCCCCGTATCCGTAGCCGCCGATCGGGTTGATGAAGGTGACCGCGCAGTCGGTCTCGACGCCCCGGTCGAAGACGATCACGGGCACCTTGCCGCAGGCCTGCTCGACGGCGGGGGTGAGGGTGGCCGTGGTGTTCGGGGAGACGATCAGGGCGTCGCAGTCCCGGCCGGCCAGCTCCTGGATGTCGGAGATCTGTTTGTCGTCCTTGCCCTGGGCGTCGAGAACGGTGAACTCGGTGATCTCCTTGTGGAGTGCGGACTCGGCCCGCATGTTCTTGAGGCCGACCTGGCGCCAGGGGTTGAAGACCCCGGCGTTGGAGAAGCAGAGGTGGATTCCGCCGGAGCCCTTCTTCTTGTACTGACCGGTGTCGACGAGCTCCGGGCGGAGCATCTGCTCCCACGGCTTTCCGGCGGGCCCCTGCGGGGTGACCTCGGCGAGGCCGAGCTGACGGTCGTACTCGGCCCGGTCGAAGAACTCCGACTGCTTGCCGGTGCCCGGGTCGCCCGTGCCGCCGCTCGCTCCGGCGGTGGGCGCGTCGGGCGGTGCGTCGCTGGTACAGCCCGCGAGCAGGGCCGCACCGAGCAGGGCGGCGACCGGCGCGAGGAGGTGTCCGAGCTTTCGCGTACTCATGAGGTTTTCGCTCCCGGGAATCGGTTGCCGCGGCGACGCAGCCGGGACCAGTCGGCTGCGCCGATGGCGACTGCGGCGATGACGATGACGCCTTGCACGGTCGATTCCAGTGCGCCGGAGACGCCCTGGAGGTTGAGCAGGGTGAACAGTGCCTGGAGCGAGAACGCCCCGGCCATCGCCGCGACGACGGAGCCCCGGCCGCCGCCCAGCACCACGCCGCCCAGGACGACGGCGGTGATCGCCTCGAACTCGTAGCCGCGGCCGGCCTGTGCCGAGACTCCGGAGAACCCGCCGACCAGTACCGCCGCGAGGGCGGCCGCGACGCCGGAGAGTACGAAGGCGATGGTCCGGGCGCGTGCGACCCGGACGCCGGCCAGCGCCGCGGCACGTTCGCTGTCGCCGGTGGCCAGCAGCGTACGGCCGAAGTCGGAACGCATCAGGCGTACGGCCAGGAGGCCCGCGACGACGCAGGCGAGTACGGCCCACGGCAGCCAGCCGAACGCGGTGCCGCGCCCGAGTCTGCGGAACTCCGCGGGCAGGGAGCCGTGGGGCGAACCGCCGGTCCAGAAGAAGACGGCGCCTTCGAGGATCAGCATCATGCCGAGCGTGGTGATGAACGACGGCACGCGCAGCAGGGTGGTGATCAGTCCGCTGACGAGTCCGGCGAGGGCTCCGGCGAGCAGCAGGACCGCGGTGAC
Source organism: Streptomyces sp. NPDC001933 (assembly GCF_042890955.1). Lineage (NCBI taxonomy): Bacteria > Bacillati > Actinomycetota > Actinomycetes > Kitasatosporales > Streptomycetaceae > Streptomyces > Streptomyces sp. NPDC001933. The sequence goes on from NZ_JBIASS010000010.1 coordinate 289,690, forward strand.
CAGGAGCCAGGGTGCGGCCGGGAACGAGCCGTACAGTTCGGCGGCGACGACCACCCCGGCGGTGACGATCGCCCCGACGGAGAGGTCGAACTCGCCGCAGACGATGACCAGGTACTGGCCGGCGGCCAGGATGACGAGGGGGGCGGCGCGCTTGACGAAGGCGAGGAAGCGGTCGGGTTCGTAGAAGCCGGGGTCGGTGAGGGCGAGTGCGGCCAGCAGCACCACGAGCAGGAGGTAGACGGGTGTGCCGGTGGTGAGGGCACGCAGTGCGCGGCGGCCGGCGGGCGCCTGGGCGGTGGTCATGCGGTCCGCTCCTTCGGGGTGCGGCGGCCTCGGGCGTAGAGGGCGACGGCCGCGATGATGACGACGCCCCGGACGACGTTCTTGAAGAACGGGTCCACGGACAGCTGGTTGAAGACGCTGTCGAGCACGGCGAGGACGAGCACTCCGCCGAGGGTGCCCGCCACTCCCCCGCGCCCGCCGGCGAGCGCGGTGCCGCCGAGGACGACGGCGGCGATGGACTCCAGGTCGTAGCGGGCCTCCGTGCCCGCCCAGGGAGCGCCGGCGCCGAGCCGTGCGGCGAGGAAGAGGGCCGCCGCGCCGACACAGAGCGAGCACAGCAGGTGCGCGGTGACGACGGTGCGCCGGGTGCGGACGCCGGAGAGCCGGGCGGCGTGCTCGTCGCCGCCGGTCGCGTACATGTGGTGGCCGAGCCGGGTGCGGCGGGTGATCAGCCAGAGGGCGGCGGCGACCGCGAGGAGGAGGAAGAGGGAGACGGGGACCGGACCGATCCGGTCGTAGCCCAGGTGCTGGAAGGAGGCGGGGACCTTGCCGGCGGGGCCGGTGTAGTTGTCCTCGATCCAGCCGCGCAGGATGAAGGCGGTGCCGAGGGTGGCGATGAAGGCGTTGACCTTGAGGCCGGTGACGATCAGCCCGTTGGCCAGTCCGACGGCGGCGCTGAGGGCGAGGACGGCGATGACCGCGACGAGCACGCTGCCGCTCTCCATCGTCTCCGCGGCGACGAGGGTACCCAGGCCGATGAGGTAGGCGACGGAGAGGTCGAGCGATCCGGTGAGGATGACGACGGACTGGCCGACGGCCACGAGGCCGAGGGCGACGCAGTTCTGAAGGATCGTCACCACGTTGGTCACGGTCAGGAAGTCCCCGCCGCGGGCCGCGACGGTGATCCAGCCGAGCACGGTGACGGCGAGGGCGGCCAGCCAGACCCCGGCCACCGGGCCGGTGATGCGGGGGCGGGCCTTCCGGGGCGGGGCGGTGCGGGGCCGGGTTTCGAGGCCGGGCCGGAGTGCGGTCATGCTGCTCCCTCCGTGGCGGGGCCGCCGCCGGTGGCGATGCGCATGACCGCCTCTTCCGTGGCTCCGGCGGGCAGTTCGCCGGCGAGGCGGCCTTCGGACATGACGAGGACGCGGTCACTCATGCCGATCAGCTCGGGCAGTTCGGAGGAGATGATGAGTACGGCGAGGCCCTCGCGGGCCAGTTCCCGTACCAGGGTGTGGATGGCCGCCTTGGCGCCGACGTCGACGCCTCGGGTCGGTTCGTCGAAGAGGAGCACCCGGGGGGCGGCGGCGAGCCACTTGGCGATGACGACCTTCTGCTGGTTGCCGCCGGACAGGTACTGGACCTGCTGGTCCTCGCCGTGGGCGTGGAGGCGTACGCGCTCCAGCAGCGCGGTCACCTCGCGGCGCGCGGCCGGTCCGCCGCGAGCGGGGACCGCGCGGGTCACGAGCAGCGCGTTGTCGGCCACGGACTGGTGCAGTGCGAGGCCCTCCCCCTTGCGGTCCTCGGTGACCAGGGCGATCCCGGCCCGGACGGCTTCCCGGGGGTTCGCCGGGCGCAGCGGCTCCCCGCCGACGGTCATGGTGCCCGTGGTGAAGGGGGCGGCGCCGAACAGGGCGCGGGCCAGGGAGGTCCGGCCGGAGCCCTGGAGTCCGGCGATGCCGACGACCTCGCCGGCCCGCAGGGTCAGATCGATGCCGCGGATCCTGGAGTTGCCGCCGCCGCGCACCGTGAGCCGCTCCTCGTCAAGCTCTCCCGGGTCGGCCCGGGGCGGGTAGTAGGCGCCGAGCTCCCGTCCCACCATGGCGCGCACCACCGTGTCGGCGTCGGTCTCGCGGGTGGTGAGCGTGGTGACGCGGCGGCCGTCCTTGAGGACGGTGATGCGCTGCGAGAGGTCGAAGACCTCGCGGAGCCGGTGCGAGATGTACAGGATGCCGATTCCGCGGGCGGTCAGGCGGCGTACGAGGGCGCCCAGTCGCTCGACCTCGTGGTCGGCGAGTGCGGCGGTGGGCTCGTCCATCACCAGGATACGGACGTCCGATGCGAGGGCCTTGACGATCTCCACGGTCTGCCGGCGTGCGACGGACAGCTCGTGGACGGGGGTGCGCGGGGTGATGCCGGTCTCGCCGAGTTCGGCCAGGAGTTCGGCGGTGCGCCGCTCCATGGCTCGCCGGTCGACCAGGCCGTACCTGGTCGGTTCGCGGCCGAGGAAGACGTTTTCGGCGACCGTGCGGTGCGTCAGGAGCGCGAACTCCTGGTGGATGATGCCGACCCCGGCGGCCTGGGCCTGGGCCGGGTGGCTGAAGGAGTGGGCGGTGCCGTCGATGGTGAGGGTCCCCTCGTCGGGTAAGTGCTCGCCCGCGAGGATCTTCATGAGGGTCGACTTTCCGGCGCCGTTCTCCCCCACCAGGGCATGCACTTCCCCGGCTTCGAGGTCGAGCCCCACCCCATCGAGCACACGCACCCCGAGGAAGCTCTTGGACACACCCTGCATCGTCAGCATCGAACTGCTCCTCGCTCAGTGGTCTGCAGAGCAGAGTCGTGACAAAGATTGGGAGTGTCAAGGGCTCAAGCACCTTTGTTTTCAGGTGACTTGGAATGTACTTATGCCGATGAACGAACAGCAGATGCCTTGTGAGCAGCGAAAGTCGCCCCTAGGGTGACTGCCATGTCTTCGCCGTCGGATCGCAATTCCGCTGCCGTGTCGCACTCGCCCGGCGAGGTGCTCGCGCTGATCGGTTCGGGGGCGGTCGCGACCCGCGCCGACATCGCCCGGGTGACCGGAATGGCCCGCTCGACAGTCTCCCAACGAGTGGACGCGTTGATCGCGCACGGTCTCGTGGACGAGGACGCCGACGGAGGCTCCACCGGCGGCCGGCCGCCGAGACGGCTGGCGCTGCGTACCCGTGAGCACGCGGTGGCCGGGGTGGATCTGGGGGCCTCGCACTGCCGGGTGGCGCTGATGGACATCGGCGGAACCACGCTCGCTTCGCACGAGGAACCGCTGTTGATCGGGGACGGCCCCGATTCCGTGCTGCGGCATGTGGAAAGCACCGTGCGGGCGCTGCTGGAGGAGACCGGCCGGGAGCCGAGGACGCTGCGGTCCATCGGTGTCGGAGTGCCGGGTCCGGTGGAGTTCTCCACCGGCCGTCCGGTCGATCCGCCGATCATGCCGGGCTGGCACCAGTACCCGATCCCGGAGTTCTTCGCCTCCCGCTTCGGGGTGCGGGCGCTGGTCGACAACGATGTGAACGTGATGGCGCTGGGCGAGCAGCGGCGCGCGTTCCCGGACTGCCGCTATCTGCTGTACATCAAGGTCGGTACGGGGATCGGCTGCGGGATCGTCGCCGACGGCAAGCTGCACCGGGGCGCGCAGGGGTGCGCGGGCGACATCGGCCACATCCGGGTCGGCGACCTCGACGATCCCTGCCGGTGCGGCAATTCGGGCTGCCTGGAGGCCGTCGCGGGCGGTGCGTCACTGGCGGCGAAGCTGGTCGCGCTGGGGCTGGACGCGACATCGGGCAGTGACGTCGTGCGCCTGGTGCGTTCCGGGAACCGGGACGCGGTGCGGATGGTGCGGGAGGCCGGGCGGGCGGTGGGCGAGGTCCTCGCCGGCCTGGTGAACTTCTTCAATCCGGACACGGTGGTGATGGGCGGCGCCCTGGCCGCCGTGCACGATCAGTTGCTCGCGGGTGTCCGGGAGGCGGTGTACCGGCGCTCGCATCCGCTGGCCACCCAGTTGCTGCGGATCGAGCCGAGCCGTACGGGCGAGAACGCGGCGGCGGTGGGGGCGGGCATCCTCGCGATCGAGCACGCGCTGTCTCCCGCGCAGGTGAACCGGCTGGTCGCGGGGTGAGCGCGGGTGCCCCTCCGCGCGCGCGGAGGGGCACCGGTCACGCGTCGGGCGGTCACGCCGGAGTCATCAGGTCCCACCGGGCCTCGAACAGCACGCACCGGTACTGCGCCCAGCTCCCGTCGGCGACGCCCGCGTCCCCGGCCGCGACACACTCCTGCTGGGTGTCGAACGAGCCGGAGACGTCCCAGCCCTGCGCCCCGTTCTCGGAAGCGGCGGCGGCCGAGGCCGTGGCGACGGTGACGGCGGCCGGGGCGACGGTGAGTGCGAGCGCCATGGCGATGCCCGCGGCCGCGGTGGCGGCGGTCCTGGTCGGTCTGTACATGAAGTCCTCCTTCTCGGCTGTACGGATTCCCGGCGCCCCGTCGCCGCTGCGACGGCCCCGGTGCGGCCTCAGCGGGTGCGCACGATGTCCACGTCGGAGGCCTTCACGAAGGCGATCCGGTGGCCGATCTGCACCGTCACGTACTTCTCCTCGCCACGGAAGTACGAGTGGTCGAGCGGGTACGAGGAGTCGATGGTCGGCGCGTAGAAGAATCCCGTCGGCGCCTCACCGCCACCGGGGTAGGACTGGCCGGCCTTGATCTTGTACTGGAGCGGCGCGCCCACCCGCTTGTCCGCGAAGTCCGCGGGGTACTCGGACTTCTCCGGGTACGCGACCCCGTACACCGGGACGTCCGTGCGGCCGGCCTTCGGCCTGACGACGTAGCCGGAGGTGGGGGTGGTGGTGCCGCTGCGGGCCGGGGTCTCGAACCAGGCCTTCTGGCCGTACCACCAGATCGCCGTCCAGCCGGGGGCGCGGTCCGCGACGACGGCCTGCTGGGTGGCACTGATCTTGCTGCCCCAGTCGGCGGCGCAGTTCGTGCCGGGCGAGCCGTCGGTGTGGAGGCCGGGGTCGGAGAAGAGGGGCGCGTCGGCGGACGGCGCGGTGTGCAGCGGGACGGCGCTGGAGCCCTGGACCGGCAGGTCGACGCCCTTCTCGCAGTCACGGAAGGCCTGCTGGTTCTTCTTGAAGTCCGGGCTGACGGTGATCAGTTCGCTGCTCTTGGGGGCGCTCGGCACGGTGGGCTTGCCGAGCAGCTTCATGAAGCGGTTCCAGTCCCAGTACGTGCCCGGGTCCCAGTGCATGTTCCTGGTGCCGGACGCACTGGTGGGCGGCACTCCGTCGTGGCCGATGATGTGCTGGCGGTCGAGCGGTATGTCGTACTTGGCAGCGAGGTAGCGCACCAGCTTGGCGGTCGAGCGGTACATCTCGGGGGTGTACCACTTGGCACCCTCGACGGCGACGCCCTCCTGCTCGATGCCGATGGAGTGGCTGTTGACGTACCAGTTACCGGCCTGCCAGGCGACGTCCTTGCCCTTGACCATCTGCGTGACATGGCCGTCGCCCGAGCGCACGACATAGTGGGCGGAGGTCTGCTTCAGCGGGTTCTGGAAGATCTTCAGGGTGGTGTCGAAGTCTTCCTCGGTGTCGTGCAGAACGATGAATCTGACCTTGTTGGTGTGCGGCCGGTCCGCGGTGTCGTAGTTCCCGTACGTCTCCTTGTCGGCCGGGTCGCCCGTCTGCTGGTAGGCCGCCGGCACCCAGTCGCACGAGAGGCTGCGCGGGCATTCCGGTCGCACCCCGTCCGCACCGGCCTGCGCCACGGGGCTGAGCAGCGCCATGCTCAGTGCGCCGACACCTGTCAGCGCGATTGCGAGTCCGGTCCTCTGCTTGGAGGTCATGACAACCCTTCCTGGAGCCGTGCGTGATGGAGCCGTGCGTGATGGAGCCGTGCGTGTTCCGATCTCACTGATCCGCTGTGCGCGCACACTCTCCGACCTGAGATGACAGCGCGTCAAGGGATCCGTGGAGGTCGCGGATCGAGCCAGTGGACCAGACCACTGGCAGGGTGTCTGACCTGCGAGGGAAAGTTTCAACCGGGCACCTTGGACAGCCTGTTGTCCGGGTCTCGGACAGCGTACGGACGGCCGGCGGAGCACACCCGACACCCACCCATGCGCATGCGTTTTATGTGACTAATCCCGAATGTGCGTGCCTCGAACGGACGAAGGGTAGTGCTCGCGCCGACACGATCACGTCCGCGCGAGCTCCGCGCGGCGCCCCAGGAAAGGCCGTACGCACATGGCTCAGCCCTTCATCCTGCCGGACTTCTACGTTCCGCATCCGGCGCGGCTCAACGCCCATGTCGAGGAGGCCCGGGTACACACCAAGGAGTGGGCGCGCAGCATGGGGATGGTGGAGGGTTCGGGCATCTGGGAGGAGAAGGACATCGACTCCCACGACTACGCGCTGCTGTGTGCGTACACCCATCCCGACTGCTCGGCCGAGGCGCTCTCCCTGGTCACCGACTGGTACGTGTGGGTCTTCTTCTTCGACGACCACTTCCTGGAGCTCTTCAAACGCAACCCCGACCGCGAGGGCGCCAAGCGCTATCTGGACCGGTTGCCGGCGTTCATGCCGATGGACCGCGGGGCCCCGATGCCGGAGCCGGCCAATCCGGTCGAGGCGGGGCTGGCCGATCTGTGGACGCGTACGGTGCCAAGCATGTCCGACGCCTGGCGGGCCAGGTTCGCCGTGGCGACGGAGAACCTGCTCAACGAGTCGCTGTGGGAGCTCTCCAACATCAACGAGGGGCGCATCGCGAACCCGGTCGAGTACATCGAGATGCGTCGCAAGGTGGGCGGCGCCCCGTGGTCGGCGGGTCTCGTGGAGTACGCCGCGGGCGCCGAGGTCCCCGAGGCGGTGGCCGGCGAGCGTGCGCTGCGGGTGCTGCGCGACGCCTTCTCCGACGCCGTGCATCTGCGCAACGACCTCTTCTCGTACCAGCGGGAGGTGGAGGACGAGGGCGAGAACAGCAACGGTGTGCTCGTCCTGGAGCACTTCCTCGGCTGTTCCACGCAGGAGGCCGCCGATGCGGTGAACGACCTTCTGACGTCCCGTCTCCAGCAGTTCGAGAACACCGCGCTCACCGAACTCGGCCCGCTCTGCGCCCAGAAGGGGCTCGACCCGGCGCAGACCGCGGCGGTGCTCGCGTACGTCAAGGGCCTGCAGGACTGGCAGTCCGGCGGCCATGAGTGGCACATGCGCTCCAGCCGCTACATGAACGACGGCGCGGTCGCAGCGGCCACCACCGGCTTCGGGATGGCCGCGGCTTCGATCCGGTTCACCCCGCGCTCGGAGGCGGCCCGGCTGCGCAGCCACACCCACGTGCCCCACCAGCGCGTCGGCCCGTCGCTGGTGCCCGACATCGAGCTGCCCTTCGGCACGACCCTCAGCCCGCATCTGGACGGGGCGCGGGTCCGCATCGTCGGCTGGGCGAGCCGGATGGGCATTCTGGAGGCGCAGCCGGGGGTGCCCGGTTCGCACATCTGGGACGAGGCGCGGCTCCTCGCGACGGATCTGCCACTGTGTGCGGCGGGGCTGCACCCGGACGCCACTCCGCAGGAGCTGGACCTCTCCTCACAGTGGCTGACGTGGGGTACGTACGGCGACGACTGGTTCCCGGTGGTGCACGGGCGGGCCCGCGATCTGGCGGGCGCCAAGCTCGCCAACGAGCGGCTGTCGCTGTTCATGCCGCTCGACGGGTCCGGGACACCCGAGCCGGTCAACGCCCTGGAGCGGGGGCTCGCCGATCTCTGGGCGCGGACCTCGGCCCCGATGGACGCGAGCGGGCGCAGCGCGTTCCGCAAGGCGGTCGAGGACATGACCGCGAGCTGGGTGTGGGAGCTGGCCAACCAGGTGCAGAACCGCATCCCCGACCCGGTGGACTACGTCGAGATGCGGCGCATGACCTTCGGCTCCGACCTCACGATGAGCCTGTGCCGGCTGGGCCATGGCAGGAAGGTTCCGCCGGAGATCTACCGCAGCGGGCCGCTGCGCTCCCTGGAGAACGCGGCGGCGGACTACGCGTGTCTGCTCAACGACCTGTTCTCGTACCAGAAGGAGATCGAGTTCGAGGGCGAGGTGCACAACGGCGTGCTGGTCGTGCAGAACTTCTTCGGGGTGGACTATCCGACCGGGGTGGCGATCGTGCACGACCTGATGAAGTCGCGGCTGCGGCAGTTCCTGCACGTCGCCGCGCAGGAACTCCCCGTGCTCTACGACGACTTCGGGCTGGACGCGGAGGCCCGTGAGGTCCTGGCCGGGTACGTGCAGGAGCTCAAGCACTGGATCGCGGGCATCCTGATCTGGCACCGGGACTGCCGGCGCTACCGGGAGCAGGACCTGCTGCGCGGCACCGGCACCCCGTGGCACCTCAGCGGTCCCACGGGGCTCGGTGTGTCGGCGGCGCGGGTGACCGCGCTGTTCGCTCAGCCCTCGGCGGTCAGCGTGTAGCGGCCTCCGGCACGTGTCTTGAATACTTTCTCGCCGCTCGCGAACAGCGAGCTGCGGACGGTCACTTCGCGGGTGCGGCTCGCCGTGATCACCACACGGCGGGTTTGCCCGGCGGCCCATTCGATGTCGACGGTGAAGCCTCCCCTGGCACGCAGCCCGCGCACCGATCCGTCCGGCCAGTCCGAGGGGAGGGCGGGGAGGATGTCGACGGTGTCGTGCTGGCTCTGCAGCAGCATTTCGGCGATGCCCGAGGTGGCGCCGAAGTTGCCGTCGATCTGGAAGGGCGGGTGGGTGTCCCAGAGGTTGGGCAGGGTGGAGTGCTTCAGCTGTTCGGCGAGCATCCGGTGGGCGTGGTCGCCGTCGCGCAGCCGCGCCCAGAAGTTGATCTTCCAAGCCTTCGACCAGCCGGTGCCGCCGTCGCCGCGGGCTCCGAGGGAGACCTCGGCCGCTTCGGCCCACTTGCTGCCGGGTTCGATCTGCCGCCCGGGGTGCAGGGCGAAGAGGTGCGAGACATGGCGGTGTTCGTCGGCCGGGTCGTCCCGGTCGGTCTTCCACTCCTGGAGCTGTCCCCACGACCCGATCCGCAGTCCGGGGTCGAGCCGGCCGAGGACGGTCTCCAGCCTGCTCCGGAAGGCCGGTGTGTCGCCGAGGGTCCGGGCGGCCTCCAGGGTGTTGGTGAGGAGGTCGTGCACGATTTGCTGGGACATCGCGGCACCGGCGGTGAAGTCGCCGTGCTCGGGTGAGTAGCTGGGGGTGACGACGAGCAGTCCGTCCCGCGGGTCGGTGCGCAGATTGGCCAGCCAGAACTCGGCCGCCTCCTTCATCGCCGGATAGGCGGTGGAGCGCAGGTAGCCGGTGGATCCGCTGAACCGGTAGTGCTCGTACATCTGCTGGGTGAGCCAGGCGGCCGCTTCCGGGAACCAGAAGGCGGTGGACCAGTCGTGGACACCGGTGAAGCCGTACGGGTTGGTCTCGTTGTGCACCACCCAGCCGGCGGTCCCGAACATCTCCTTCGCCGTCCTGCGGCCGGGGGCGCGCATCGCCTCGATGTAGCGGTCGTACGGTGCGGTGGTCTCGGCGAGGTTGGTGACCTCGGCGAGCCAGTAGTTCATCTGCAGATTGATGTTGCTGTGGTAGTCGGCGGACCAGGGTGGGGTGGTCGAGTTGTTCCACACGCCCTGGAGGTTGGCGGGCAGCGAGCCGGCCCGTGAGGAGGCGATCAGAAGATAGCGGCCGTACTGGAAGAACAGCGCCTCCAGGGCCCGGTCGGCGGGGCTCGTCCCGCCCGTGTAAGCGGCGAGCAGCCGGTCGGTGGGCAGGTCGGGCAGTTCCTGGCCGATGTCGAGGGCGACCCGGTCGAAGAGGGCGCGGTGGTCGCGCACATGGGCGTCGCGGACCTTCTCGTACGAGGTCCGTGCGGCAAGGTCCACGGCGGCGGTGACCGCGGTGTGCGGGTCGTCGCCCCGGTAGGCGGGGTAGCTGTCGGCGTAGTCGGTGCCCGCGGCGAGGAAGAACCAGGCGCTGTCGGCGCCGGTGACGGTGAGGGTGCCGTCCGCGCCCGCGGTGACGGTGCCGCCCTTGGTCCGGACGCGGATCTGGGCCTCGAAGCGCAGACCGTTGTCCTTGAGGGCGCCGCGTACGGTGAGCCGGTCCCGGTCGGCGGTGACGGTGCAGTCGCTGCGGGGCGAGGTGTAGCGCAGGGTGAAGGAGACCTGTCCCCGGCGGTCGGCGCCGAGGCGGCCCGCGATGACCCGGCCCGGGTGGGAGACGAAGAACTCCCTTGTGTGCCTGGCCCCTTGGTGGGTGTAGGTCACGGCGGCGAGGGCGTTGCGCAGGTCGAGGGTGCGGCGGTAGGAGGCGTCGGGGGCGGCCGGGGCATTCGGCAGATCCAGTCTCAGGTCGCCGAAGACCTGGTAGGCGCCGTAGCCGCGGCGCGGCTGCCCGAGTTCGGCGGCGACGGTGCCCGGCCCGAGAGCGCCCTGGCTGTCGAGGCGCTGCTGCACGTCGGCGAGGGCGCCGGGCCTGGGAGCGGTCCAGTTCCCGAAGTCGTAGCCCTGGGCGGAGCCGGGGCCGCCGGTCCACAGGGTCTTCTCGTTGAAGGTGAGCTGCTCGGAGGCGAGTGTCCCGAACACGCTCGCGCCGAGGGCACCGCCGCCGATGGGCAGCGACTCGCGCTCCCAGCCCGCGGCCGGCGCGTCGTACCGGAGCACTGGCTCCGCCTGTCTCTTCGAGTCGGCGGCTCCCACCGATTCATCGGAGGTACCGGCAGCAGCAGCCGTGCCGGAAAGGGCAGGGATTCCCAGTGCCAGCGCACCGGTTGCCCCTATTGCTGTCTTCACGGTGGTACGTCGCGTGATCCCGGATGTCATGCCGCCGACGGTAAAGGTCCGATGACCGACCCGACAAGGAGCATGACAAAGCGGCCTCTTGGACGGAGGCCGCGAGCACTTGGACGGATGTCGGGAGGTGCGCCCCGCAGCCGCCCGGTACGTGCGGGCGGCCGGCGAGCGGTTCGAAGTCAGCCCTGCTGGAACAGCTCGGCGGGCAGCGGCTTGAGCAGGGTGTACAGGTCGTCGGTGATCGGCCGGTCCCAGCTGGCGATGGTGACCAGCACACCGTCGCTGCGGTCGAACTGGACGCAGGAGATCCGGCTCTCGGAGAGCTTGACGCGGCGCACGATCAGCAGGTTGTCGCCCTGCATGACGGGCATGTCCTCCGTGCCGGTGACCTCGACCGGCTCGTCGTTCTCCAGCGCGAGCAGCAGCTGGGCGACCTCGAACGGAACCTGTCCCTCCTCGGTCTCGCGGGCGGGCGAACCCTCCGGGAGGTTGCCGATGATCATCGCGGGGCCGCGGCCGCCGAACAGGTCGTAGCGCAGGAAGACGCCCTGACAGCTTCCGTCGGGCGCGGGCAGCAGACCCGCGCCGAGATTTCCGGGCCAGTCCCCCGGGTCCATGGCCAGGACGTCGAAGTCGGGGCCCGCGGGTGTGGCGGCGCTACGGCGGCGGAGGAAGGACATGCAGACATGTTACGTGTCCGGGCTCACCTTGCGGAGCCGGGTCCGCGCAGGCCGGGGCGCCGAAGCGTACGCGGCCCGGCTGCGGGGAGGATTTCCGCGGCCGGGGTCCCGCCCCGGTCACGCTCCGCTCGGCCGGGGTCCGGAGATCACGCTCACCGCTCGCAGCGACCGCGCCACCCACGGTGTGCGGTCCCCGTCGGCCGCGTTCCGCCCCGCCGTGCCGCCGATCGGGTGATCGCGGGTCGAGGGGTCGCGGTCCGGAGCCCCGGCCCCCGCCCCCCGGCCCCGGAGCCGCGAAATGTCACGTCACGGCGCACCCTCAGGTGAGGTCGAACTCGCCCTCGCGGGCGTTCACCACGAAGGCGCGCCATTCGGCCGGGGTGAAGACGAGCGACGCGCTGCCGGGTTTCCCCGCGTTGCGCATCGCGACGAATCCCTCGACGAAGGCGATCTGGACGTCCCCCGCGCCCTGACTGCCCGACCTCCACTGCGCGTTGCCGAGGTCGAGATCCGGCTTGTCCCAGCCCGCGAAGGGATGCTGGGCCGTGGTGCGCTCCGCCACGTCGGCTCCTCCCACTTGTCGTCCCGGGCCAAAGGGTAGTCACCCCCGGCGGTCCCGGACAGGGCGCGAAGGGGGCCTCCGCCGGCCCGGGACCGACCGGTGTCAGCTGCTGGGCGGCTCGGCTCCGACCAGCCACATGGAGAAGAACTGCGCCCCGCCCCCGTAGGCGTGGCCGAGCGCCTTCCGGGCACCCGCCACCTGGTGTTCGCCCGCCTGCCCACGTACCTGCAACGCGGCTTCGGCGAAGCGGATCATGCCGGAGGCGCCGATGGGGTTGGTGGAGAGCACGCCGCCCGACGGGTTCACCGGCAGGTCGCCGTCGAGTTCGGTGACGCCGGACTCGGTGAGCTTCCAGCCCTCCCCCTCGTCGGCGAAGCCCAGGTTCTCCAGCCACATCGGCTCGTACCAGGAGAAGGGCACGTACATCTCCGCGGCGTCGATCTCCCGCCGGGGGTCGCTGATGCCCGCCTGCCGGTACACATCGGCGGCGCAGTCGCGGCCCGCCCGCGGCGAGACGAAGTCCTTTCCCGCGAAGAGGGTCGGCTCGCTGCGCATCGCGCCGCCGTGCACCCAGGCGGGCGGTTGCGGCGAACGGGCCGCCCCGGCACGGTCGGTGAGCACCATCGCGCAGGCCCCGTCGGAGGAAGGGCAGGTCTCCGAATAGCGGATCGGGTCCCAGAGCATCGGTGCCGAGCGGACCTTCTCCAGGGTGATGTCGGGGTCGTGGATGTGCGCGTAGGGATTCTTGAGCGCGTTGCGGCGGTCCTTGTACGCGACGAGGGAGCCCACCGTGTCCGGCGCCCCGGTCCGGCGCATGTACGCCCGTACGTGCGGGGCGAAGAAGCCGCCCGCTCCGGCCAGCAGTGGCTGCTGGAACGGGATCGGCAGCGAGAGCCCCCACATGGCGTTGGACTCGGACTGCTTCTCGAAGGCGAGTGTGAGGACGGTGCGGTGCACCCGCGCGGAGACCAGATTGGCGGCGACCAGCGCGGTGGAACCGCCGACCGAGCCCGCGGTGTGCACCCGGAGCATCGGTTTGCCGACCGCGCCGAGGGCGTCGGCGAGATAGAGCTCCGGCATCATCAGGCCCTCGAAGAAGTCGGGGGCCTTGCCGATGACGACGGCGTCGATGTCCGCCCAGGTCAGGGCCGCGTCCTCCAGTGCGCGGACGGCGGCCTCGCGGACGAGTCCGGCGATGGACACGTCCCGGCGTGCGGCTACGTGCTTCGTCTGGCCGATGCCGACGACGGCCACGGGCTCCTCAGGCATGAGCGCTCTCCCCTTCGAGGACGGCGACCAGGTTCTGCTGGAGGCAGGGCCCGGAGGTGGCGTGGGCGAGTGCCCGGTCGGACTCGCCGCGGTGGATGCGGGCAGCGGCCTCGCCGAGGCGGATCAGCCCGGCCGCCATGACGGGGTTGGCGGCGAGCGCGCCGCCGGACGGGTTGACGTCGACGCTGTCGTCGAGTCGGAGCGCCTTGCGCAGCACCACCTCCTGGGAGGTGAACGGGGCGTGCAACTCGGCGGTGTCCACGGGCCGTTCGAAGGCCCCGGCGTGGGTCGCTGCGAGCCGGGTGGACGGTGAGTCGGTCAGCTCCCGCACACCGAGGGAGTGGGCCTCGATGCGGTGGTCGATGCCCCGGATCCAGGCGGGGCGGGGGCACAGGGCCCGTGCGGTGTCACCGGCGGCGAGGATCACGGCGGCCGCGCCGTCGCCGACCGGTGGGCAGTCGCCGGTGCGCAGTGGCCGCACGACGTAGTCGCCGGCCGGGACCACTCCCTTGAGCTGGGCGTGCGGGTTGTCCGCCGCGGCGGCACGGCTGCGGTGGGCGATCGCGGCGAGAGCCGTCTCGTCCGTGTCGCCCGCGTCGATCAGCGCCTGGGCCTGGAGGGCGGCGAGCGCCACGGAGTCCGGCCAGAGCGGGCCGACGTAGTACGGGTCGAGCTGGCGGGTGAGGACGTCACGCACCTCACCGGGCGAGGACTTTCCGTAGGAGTAGACGAGCGCGGTGTCCGCCTGGCCGGTCTGGATCTTCACCCAGGCCTCGTACAGCGCCCAGGCTCCGTCCATCTCCACGTGGGACTCGGAGATCGGCGGGTTGGCACCGACGCCGTCGAGCGCCATGGTGAAGGAGAAGGCCCGGCCCGCGAGGTAGTCGCTGGAGCCGGAGCAGGTGAAGCCGATGTCGCTCGCCCTGAGCCCGGTCGCGTCCAGGACCTGGTGGAGGACGGGCATCAGTATCTCGACTTCGGAGAGTTCGTCGGTCTGCCGCAGATGGTCGGTCTGCGCGAAGGCGACGATCGCCACGTCTCGCATCTAGAGCAGCTCCTTGTACGCGTCGTAGTCGGCGTCGGGCTCGCCGGTCGGCCGGTAGTGATCGGGGTGCCGCCCGCCCTCGGTCCAGACGGGTTCGACGCGCAGGCCCATGCGCACCTGGTCGTACGGGATGCCGCCGATCCGGGCGTGCAGTGCGAGGTCCGCCCCGTCGAGCGCGATGTGCGCATAGACGTAGGGGACTTCGATGTCCAGGTTCTTGGCCTTGATGTTGACGATGCAGAACGTGGTGACGGTGCCGCGCGGGCCGACCTCGACCTGTTCGGTGGTGGCGACGCCGCAGGTGGGGCAGGCTCCGCGGGGCGGTACGTACACCTTGTGGCAGGACGGGCAGCGCTCGCCGACGATGTGCTGCCGGGAGAGTGCGTCGAGGTAGGCGCTCTGGGCGCGGCCGGGGCTGTACCGGTAGTCGAGCCGGGCCGGGGTGACGATGCCGGTGACGGGGTCGGTGAACTCCCCGTCGTGCGGGGTCGACTGCCCGGTGTCATCGCCCTCGTACGGCTCGAAGCAGGCAATGTCGGTGATCGCGCCGGTGCGTTCGTCGGCCCAGCGGATCCGTACCCGCATGCCGCTGTGCACGGCGTCGGGGCCGGGGGCGTCGAGGGCGTGCAGCAGTGCGGTGTCGGCGCCGTCGAGCCGGACCAGGACCCAGGCGAAGGGGGTGGCGAGGGGCTGGGCGGGGCGGGGGGCGGGGTTCCAGGCCCAGGTGGTGACGGTGCCGGTGGCGGCGACCTCGGTCAGTTCGCGGAGCTCCTCCGCGGTGACGGGGTCGTACTCGACGGGCGGGACCAGGACCTTTCCCCCGGCGGTGGTCACGCCGAGGACGGTGCGTTCGCGCAGTCCGGTGAGGAAGGCGCTCTGGACGGGCCCCAGGGAGCGGGTGAAGGGGAATTCGACCACCAGCGGTGCGCTGAGGGTTTCGGGCACGGTTGACTCCTCGGCTCAGGCGCGCCGGTAGACGGGCGGCCGCTTCTCGGCGAAGGCGCGGGCGCCTTCCTTGGCGTCTTCGGTCGCGAACACCGGCCAGCCGCGCTTCAGTTCGGCGGCCAGTCCCTCGGTCTCGGTCATCTCCGCGGTCTCGTACACGGACGCCTTGACGGCTTCGACGGCGAGCGGTCCGCAGGCGTTGATCCGTTCGGCGACGGCGAGGGCCTCCTCCAGTGCCGTGCCGTCGGGGACGACCCGGCCGATCAGCCCGATGCCGGCCGCCTCCTCGGCGCTGTACGCACGTCCGGTGAGGAGCATTTCGAGCGCGTGCGTCCGGGCGATCTGGCGCGGCAGCCGGACCGTCGACCCGCCGATGGGGAAGAGACCGCGCTGCACCTCGAAGAGCCCGAAGGTGGCGCCCGCCCCGGCGATCCGGATGTCGGTGCCCTGGAGGATCTCGGTGCCTCCCGCGACGCAGTGGCCCTCCACGGCGGCGATGACCGGTTTGCGGGGGCGGTGGTGGCGCAGCATCGCCTTCCAGTGCAGATCGGGGTCGGCAGTCATGCGGTCCCGGTACTGCTCGCCCTCCATTCCCTTGCCCGCCAGGGCCTTGAGGTCCATGCCGGCGCAGAAGCAGCCGCCCGCGCCGGTGAGGATCACCGAGCGGATCGTGTCGTCCTCGTCCGCCGCCAGCCAGCCGTCGTAGAGCCCGACCAGCATCGGCAGCGACAGGGCGTTCTTCGCCTCCGGCCTGTTCAGGGTGAGCACCAGTGTGGCGCCCTCGCGCTGCACGACAAGGTGTTCCGTACCACCCATTGTCCGCCTCCCGTCTAAAGACCTAGAACAGGTTGCAGTAGGCGGTGGCCCAGTTCAATAGTTTTCTGACAGCTAGTCAGATTTCCTCGACGGCACCCCTTCCCAGTTGAGCCTCCCGGCGCTCTAATGACCGCCGAGCCAGTCAGATTCCGGGGTCAGGAGGAACGGTGGAGTACAACCTTGCCGACCTGTTCGAGTCGGTCGTCGACGCGGTCCCGGAACGCGAGGCGCTCGTCTACGTCGACCATCCCGGCACGGGCGCGGAGCGCCGGCTGACGTACGCGGAGCTGGACGCGGCGGCCAACCGCCTGGCCCACCATCTGATCGAGGCGGGCATCACTCCGGGCGAGCATCTGGGGCTGCACCTCTACAACGGGGTGGAGTACCTCCAGACCGTGCTGGCCTGCCTGAAGGCCCGCATCGTTCCCGTCAACGTGAACTACCGTTACGTGGAAGAGGAGTTGATCTACCTCTACCGTGACGCGGATCTGGCCGCGTTGGTCTTCGACGCCGAGTTCGACGAACGGGTCGCGGCCGCCGCGCCGAAGGCCCCCGGCCTGCGCCATCTCGTACGGGTGGGGGTGCCGGAGGCGGGGGTACGCGGCCCGGACGCCGTCGCCTTCACCGATGCCGAGGCGTCCGGCAGCCCGGAGCGCGGGTTCCCGCCGCGGTCGGCCGACGACCAGTTCATCATCTACACCGGCGGCACCACCGGAATGCCCAAGGGTGTGATGTGGCGCCAGGAGGACCTCTTCTTCTCCGGCCTCGGCGGGGGCGCACCCACCGGCGAGCCGGTGAAGTCCCCGCAGGAGCTGGCCGAGCGGGTCGCCGCGGGCGGTGACGGGATCACCTTCTTCCCCACTCCGCCGCTGATGCACGGCACCTCGACGCTCACCGCCTTCATCGGTTTCAACTTCGGGCAGCGGGTCGTGGTCCACCGCAAGTTCGTGCCCGAGGAGGTGCTCCGTACGATCGAGAAGGAGAAGGTCACCAGTGTGTCACTGGTGGGCGACGCGATGCTGCGGCCGCTGATCGACGCACTGAAGGGCCCACTGAAGGGCACCGACTGCTCCGCGATGTTCTCGGTGTCCAGTTCGGGCGCGATCATGTCGGACTCGGTGCGCGCCGAATTCCAGGAACTGGTGCCGACGGTGATGCTGCTGAACAACTTCGGCTCGTCGGAGTCCGGGTTCAACGGCACGGCGACCGCCGACTCCGGGCCGGAGAACGGGTTCCGGCTCCGGGTCAACTCCCGTACGGCGGTGGTCGATCCGGCGACGTACGAGCCGGTGGCTCCGGGTGAGCCGGGACGGATCGCCCAGCGCGGGCACGTGCCGCTCGGCTACTACAACGACCCCGGCAAGACCGCGGAGACCTTCTTCCGGCGGGGCGACGAGCGATGGGTCCTGCTCGGGGACATGGCGACGGTAGACGAGGAGGGCATCGTCACGGTCCTCGGCCGCGGCTCGCAGTGCATCAACACCGGGGGCGAGAAGGTGTACCCCGAGGAGGTCGAGCAGGCGCTGAAGGCCCACCCGGACGTGTACGACGCACTGGTCGCCGCGGTTCCCGACGAACGGTGGGGCAACCGTGTCGCGGCGGTGGTGCAGCTGCGCGAGGGTGCGGCCGAGCCCACGCTCGACGATCTCCAGGCCCACTGCCGGACCCGGCTGGCGGGCTACAAGATCCCCCGCCGGCTGGTGATCACCCGCCGGATCCAGCGCTCGCCCAGCGGCAAGGCCGACTACCGGTGGGCCCGCTCGGTCGTCGCACCGCGGCCCGGATCCGGGGAGTGAGGGCGGGCCCGGCCGCGGGGCGGACCGGGCCCGGTCACGGTCACCGAGCGGCGGAGCCCACGTCACCCATTCGGGCACGCTCCGAACCCATCCGCTCACCCTATGTGGCAACAGGGGGAGATCGCCCATAGTTTTCGACTCATGAAGAAACGAAACATCAGGGCTTTTGTCCCGATCCTGGCCCTCTCAGCCGCTGGGTGTGGAATGTCCTCCGCCTCGGCCACGGACTCGCACGAGGTCCGTCCGGGCGAGTCGATCCAGAAAGCGGTGGACGCCGCCCAGCCGGGTGACACCATCGTCCTGCTGCCCGGCACGTACCGGGAGAGCGTCCTGGTCACCAAACCCGACCTGACCCTGCGCGGCGCCGGCAGCAAGACCGTGATCCGGCCTGCCGAGGCGGGCACGAAGGCCGCCGACGCCTGCACGAAGGCCGGCAGTGGAATCTGCGTCCAGGGCCGGTCGGGCAAGACCGTGGACGGCGTCCGCATCGAATCGCTGACCTTGTCCGGGTTCAAGAAGAACGGCGTCTGGGCCTCCTGGACCGACCGGCTGACCGTCCGCCGGGTCATCTCCGAGCACAACGGTGTCTGGGGCATCGCCCAGGAGCGCTCCACCCGCGGCGCGTTCATCGGCAACACCGCCCGTGCCAACGGCGACGCCGGCATCTTCGTCGCGAACACCGTCGACAAGGAGGGCGGCGCCACCGACACCCGGGGCACCGAGGTCCGGGAAAACACGCTGAAGGACAACCGGATCGGATTCACCGCCAGGCGGGTCCGGAACCTCTCGGTCCACGACAACAGCGCCTCCGGCAACTGCACCGGTGTGTTCGTCGTGGGCGACGAAGGAAAGCCGCAGGCCGGCGCCATGACCATCGAGTCCAACGAGATCACCGGCAACAACAAGTTCTGCTCCGCGACCGAACGGCTGTCGGCCCTCCAGGGCTCCGGCCTCGTGCTCACCGGCGCCGCGGACACCAAGGTGCGCTCGAACACCATCCGCGACAACTCCGGCGCCACCCCGATGTCCGGCGGCGTCGTCCTGTTCAAGAGCTTCGTGGGCACGAAGAACACCGGCAACACCATCACCGGCAACGTCGTGCTCGGCAACAAGCCGGCCGACCTCGCCAATGGGGACACCGGCAAGGGCAACACCTTCACCGACAACGTCTGCGCCAAGTCCGCACCGGCCGGCATGTGCTGACCGGTGCACCCCCGCACGAGGAGAAGCGAGACAGCATGACCACTGTGAGCCCCACCCCGACCCCCGCCCCCTCCCCCGTACACGCCGCCCTCCCGCACCCAGTCACTCCCCCGCAGCCGGCCATGCAACTGCGTGAGCTGGTCTTCGGCGCGGCCAGGGCCGCCGCCGTGCGCGCCGCCGCCCGTCTGGGCGTCGCCGACGCGCTGGGCGAGACGCCCGCCACGGCGCAGGAGCTCGCGGCGCTGGTGAAGGCCGAGCCGGCGCCGCTGCGGCGGCTGCTGCGCGCCCTGTCCTGCTACGGGATCTTCACCGAGACCCCGGACGGGCAGTTCGCCCACACGGAGATGTCACGCCTGCTGCGCAAGGACGACCCCAACAGCCTGCGCGACATCTCGCTGTGGTGCACCGAGCCCTGGACCTGGGACGTCTGGCCGCGCCTCGACGACGCGGTGCGCACCGGCAAGAGCGTCTTCGCCGACGTGCACGGCAAGGGGTTCTTCGACTACCTCCACCAGGAGGCCCACGAGTCCGCGCAGATCTTCAACCGTGCGATGACCACCTCCAGCATGCAGTCCGCGCTGGACGTCGCCGAGCTCCTGGACCTCACCGGGGTGTCCACGGTCGCCGACATCGGCGGCGGCCAGGGGCACGTACTGGCGAGCCTGCTGGAGAAGGACCCCTCGCTGCACGGCACGCTGATGGATCTGCCGGGCGTGGTGGCCCGCGCCGACGCGCGGCTGCGCGACGAGGGCGCGCTCGTCGACCGGACCCGGATCGTCGCCGGGGACTGCCGTGAGGCCATCCCCGTCGATGCCGATCTCTACATCATCAAGAACATCCTGGAGTGGGACGACGAGAGCACCCGCAGGACGCTGCGCAACGTGATCGCGGCGGCCCGGCCGGGCGCCAGGGTCGTCGTCATCGAGAACCTCGTCGACGACACCCCCTCGATGCGGTTCACCACCGCGATGGACCTGCTGCTGCTCCTGAACGTGGGCGGCGCGAAGCACACCAGGGAGAGCCTGGTCACCCGGATCTCGGACGCCGGGCTGCTGATCGGCGACGTCGTCGCGGTCAACCCCTACCTGGACGCGTTCGAGTGCGTGGTCCCCGGCTGACCTCCCCCCCTCCCCGGGCATGCGAATCGCCCCGGGTCCGGCCTCTCGGCCGGACCCGGGGCGATCGTCCGTCTCAGGCGGGGGTGCCGCGCTCCCACGTGTAGAACTCGTGGGCCATGGCGTCCTTGGGGCTCCGCCAGGTCTTCGGGTCGTACGCGCTGACGTAGG
Organism: Streptomyces sp. NPDC001933; assembly: GCF_042890955.1. Taxonomy (NCBI): domain Bacteria; kingdom Bacillati; phylum Actinomycetota; class Actinomycetes; order Kitasatosporales; family Streptomycetaceae; genus Streptomyces; species Streptomyces sp. NPDC001933. The sequence goes on from NZ_JBIASS010000010.1 coordinate 310,120, forward strand.
CGGTGAGCTTGTCGCTGATGTCCCTGAACTCGGGGTGCTCGGTCACCTTCGCGATCTCGGGGCCCGGCGGCTGCTCCGACTCGATCAGGTGCAGATACACGTCGCCGAACTGGAAGAGCTTGCGCCTGGTCACACCGACGAGGTGGGGCAGTTCGCCGCTGTCGGAGGCCGCGAACAGTTCGGCGATGTCCGGCGCCGAACCCGGTGCCATCCGGGCGACGATCAGAGCGTGGTGCATCGGGAGTTGCCTTTCTGGTTCGCGGCCCGCCACCCGGCCCGGGGGCGGGGTGGCGGGCCGTGGGCGGATGGCGGGTCAGTTGGCCCCGACCGGGGCGGTGCGGCGCTCCCGGTCGCGCTGCTCGATCTTGTCCCGGATCAGCTCCATCTGGACCTTGGAGTTGCGGTTGATGTTGTCGGTCATCCAGGCGTCGTCGACGGGTGCGTCGGGACGCATCGCGAAGTCCTGGGTCCAGTGCATCTTCGTGCCGCCGGGCACCTCGGAGTACTCCCACCGGATGTTCATGTGCTGGAACGGACCGGGCTCCACACGACGGGCGCGGACCGTGCGCCCACCGCGGTCCACGGTCCGCTCGGAGACCCAGCTCCACACCTTGTCGTTCTCGTCGGGGTGCATCGTCAGACGGAAGGTGGTGCTGTCACCGTCCCGCTCGATGATCTCGACCGCGGCGTACTCACTGAACAGCCGCGGCCAGTTCTCCAGGTCGTTCGTCACGTCCCAGACCAGGTCCAGGGGGGCGGCGATGGTGATCTCGTTCTCGGTGTGTCCGGGCACTTCAGGCTCCTGTCATGAGGCTGTTGTTGACGAGGTCGAGGAATTCCTGCGGGGTCTTGCAACGGTCCGCGTCGGCCGGCAGCGGCCGGCCGTGCCGGTTCTCCAGCACGCCGACGATGCCGAGCAGGCCCAGCGAGTCCAGGCCGTACTCGTCGAAGGCCGAACCGGGGCGCTGCTCCATGTCGAGCGGGTCGACGGAGACTCCGGCGCCCTTCTTCATCAGGACGGCGAGTTCCGTGTAGGTCAGTCGGTCGGTCATGAGGACTTCTCCTTCTCACGTTCGGGGGTCGGTGGAGCACCGCAGCACGATCGCGGCGTTCGAGCCCATGAGCCCGCGGCTGAGCACCAGCGCCGTCCGCAGTTCGGCGGGGCGGGCGCAGCCGGTGACGACGTCGAGGTCGTGGCACACCTCGAAGACGTTCGGCGTCGGGGGTATGAGCGCGTTCTCCATGGAGAGCACCGCGGCGGCCGCGTCCAGCACCGGTGCACCGCAGTACGCGCGCCCGATCCCGGTCTTCGGCGCCGTCACCGGGACCCGCTTGCCGTGCGCGCCGAGGGCGTCGGCGATCGCCAGCGCCTCGGCGTGGTCGGCCGCGGGTACGCCGAGGGCGTCCGCGAAGACGACGTCGATCTCGTCCGGCGCGCAGTCGGCCTCCCGCAGGGCGCCGATGATCGCCTGGGCGAGGCCCTCCCGGGACTCCTTCCATCTGGCCGCTCCGGTGAACGTGGCGGCGTGCCCGGCGAGTTCGGCCCGTACCCTGGCGCCGCGCCGGCGTGCCGACTGCTCCTCCTCGACCACCAGCATGGCGCCGCCCTCGGCCGGCACGAAGCCGCAGGCGTCCGAGGTGAACGGCCGGTAGGCGCGGGTGGGGTCCTCGACGGTGCTCAGGTCCTCGTACCCGAGCTGGCAGACGACCGAGTAGGGCGCCAGCGGGGCCTCGGCCGCGCCGACCACCACCGCCTCGGCACCGCCCCGGATCGAACGGGCGGCGTGCGCCAGCGCGTCCAGACCGCCGGCCTCGTCGCTGGCCACGACCGCGCACGGCCCCTTGAAGCCGCCGCGGATCGAGATCTGGCCGGTGCTGGCCGCGTAGAACCAGGCGATGGACTGGTAGGGGCCCACATAGCTGGAGCCCTGTCCCCACAGCCGCTGGAGTTCACGCTGGCCGAACTCTCCGCCGCCGGAGCCGGCCGCGGTGACGACGCCGACGTCGAAGGGTGAGTCCTCGTAGTCGGCGCGGCCGAGCCGGGCGTCGTCCAGCGCGATGTCCGCGGCGGCCATCGCGAAGTGCGTGAACTTGTCGGTCTGGACGAGGAAGCGCTCCTCGATCAGCTCGACCGCCTCGAATCCCCGCACTTCGCCCGCGACCCGCAGGGGCAGGTGTTCGCAGCCCTCGCGGGTGACCCGGTCGAGGACGCTTATTCCTTCGTGCGTCCGCTTCCAGAAGGCTTCGGTGTTGTTGCCGTTGGGGGCGACCACACCGATGCCGGTGACGACGGTGCGCCGGGCTTTGCGGGTTCTCATGGTGTCCTCCCACCTGTACGGGTCAGGGCGACCGCGGACTGGAAGCCGCCGAAGCCGCTGCCCACCGAGAGGACGCTGCGCAGCTTCATCGGGCGTGCGGTGCGGGGCACGTAGTCGAGGTCGCACTCGGGGTCGGGGGTCTCGTAGTTCGCCGTCGGCGGCACCGTCTGGTGCTCCAGGGCGAGTACGCAGGCCGCGATTTCTATCGCCCCGATCGCCCCCAGAGAGTGGCCGACCATGGACTTGATCGAACTCATCGGGATGTCGAAGGCGTGCGCGCCCAGGGCCCGCTTCACGGCGGCCGTCTCGTGCCGGTCGTTCTGCTTGGTGCCCGAGCCGTGCGCGTTGACGTAGTCGATCTGCGTGCCGTCCATGCGGGCGTGGCCCAGCGCCCGGTTGATCGCCTCGGCCATCTCCAGGCCCTCGGGGGTCAGCCCGGTCATGTGGTAGGCGTTGCCGAAGGTGGCGTAGCCCGCGATCTCGCAGTACACCGTGGCACCGCGGGCGCGGGCGTGTTCCAGCTCCTCCAGGACGAGGACCGCGCCGCCCTCGCCCATGACGAAGCCGTCGCGGCGTGCGTCGAACGGCCGGGAGGCGTGCTCCGGGTCGTCGTTGTTCGCCGAGGTGGCCTTGATCGCGTCGAAGCACGCCACGGTGATCGGGGTGATCGGTGAGTCGGACGCCCCGGCGACGCACACGTCGACGCGGCCCTCCTCGATGGACTGGAAGGCGTACCCGATCGCGTCGAGACCGGAGGTGCAGCCCGTGGAGACGGTCTGCACCGGGCCGTGCGCACCGACCTGCTCGGCGACCGCCGAGGCGAGCGAACTGGGTGAGAAGGCCCGCTCCAGGTGCGGGCCGGCCGGCCGGGGGTCGACGTCCCAGCGCGCACCGCTCTCACTGACCGCGACGTAGTCGTGCTCCAGCCGGGTGGTGCCGCCGACCGCGGTGCCCAGCGACACCCCCATGCGCCAGGGGTCCACCTTCTCCGGGTCGAGGCCCGCGTCGCCGAGGGCCTCCCTGGCCGCCACCATCGCGAACTGGATGTAGCGGTCCGACCGGTCGACGGTGCCGGCGTCCAGCCCGTGCGCCGCCGGGTCGAAGTCGCACTCGGCGGCGATCCGGGAGCGGAAGCCGGCCGGGTCGAAGAGCGTGATGCCCCGGGTGGCGGTGCGTCCGTTCGCGAGGAGGTCCCAGAAGGCCGGTGCGCCGATGCCGCCCGGGGCGACGACACCGACGCCGGTGACCGCCACGCGGCGGGTCATGAAGCGGCCTCCGTTCGTTCCGGAGGTGCGACGCGGTCCGCGGATTCGGTGTGCTCGGTGTCGACGTGGCCGAGTTCGGGGCGCGGGGCGAGCGGGCCGAGGTGGAAGACCATGCGGGCCTCGACATCGCCCACGTTGCGGAATCGGTGGCGTACATGGGGAGGGATCAGCAGGCCCTGGTCGGGCCGCATCCGGTGCGGTTCACCGTCCAGGTCCACTTCCAGCAGCCCGTTCACCACGTACACGAACTCCTCCGAGTACGGGTGGTAGTGCTCGCCGATGCGGTCGCCGGGCTGGACGATCGCCAGCCCCATGAAGCCACTGGTGGCTCCCACCGCTGTCGGGGTGAGCATGGCGCGCAGGTCTCCTCCGCGCCTGCGGTTGGGCTGCGTCTCACTGAGGTCCACGATGCGTGGCCGGTGCATGGTCATGACTGCTTTCCTCCTGGCGCATTGCGCGTTGTAATGACGGGTTGAGCGAGAACCCCCCAGGGTGCGGATGCGCGGTTCAGGACTCCATGGCCCGCCGATCTGTGATCAGGGTCATCTCGGACTGCGTGAGGAAGTGCGAGATGCCCTGCTCGTCCGTGGGCACGGCGTTGTTCCCGCCGTCGAGGAGACGCCCGAGCCTTGCCACCTTGCCGGCGCCGTCGATGCCCACCGCCTGGGCGGGCTGGGCGTCGATGGGTTCGACCGCTTCGAGGAGGCGGACGACGACGTCGTCGCGCTGGAAGATGGTGCTGCTGTCGATGATGCTCGTCGGGTCGTCGGCCGCCTCCTCGTCGTGCTCGGCCAGGAGCCGGGCGAGTGCCATGCCGCAGCCCTCCTTGGCCTGGTAGAAGAGCGCGTGCCGGCGGACGTCCTCGGCCTTGTGCCGGCCGGCGGTCACGTGATGGACGGTGGGGAGCGCCGCCCGGGTGAAGAACATCCGGGCGGAGTCCGGGTCGCTGAGGTCCCGGTCCTGCACCAGATACGGGTTGATCGCCTCTTCGACGGCCCTGACCTCGGGCTGCCGGGCGACGTGGCGCAGGGCGGCGAGCAGGTCGCCCTCGACCTCGACGGCCCGCACGACGCGGTTTCCGTGCATGAAGAGCGAGGTGCGGCGCAGTCGGGTGTCCTCGTCGACCCGTGCGTTGGGGGAGTCGTAGTCGGCGAGGATCTTGGCCACGATGTCCTCGGTGCCCGGCTTGACGGTGAAGGTGAGCGCGTGGCGCACCACGCCGTCACCCAGACGCGGGGACGCCTGGAGGCGGCCCTTGGCCGGCTCGGGTGCCATCTCGAAGGCCTTCCCGGTCTCCCGCAGCACGCTGAACCGCAGCGACCTGGTGTCGCGCACGCAGTTGTGCAGCGGCTGGACCGTGGCGACGTGCTCCTCGCTGTTCACCCAGGCGAGGAACGGGGGTGCGCTGTCCCATTCGCTGGTGATCAGCCACTGAGAGGGGTTCTCGATGGACTGGCACAGCTGGTCGCTGATGTGCCCTGGAACGGATGCCACCTGATTGCGCAGGTGCTCGTACGCCTCCAGAAACTCCTTCTGGGCACCGTCGTAGAGGTCCAGCAGCAGCACGACGCGCAGCCGGGAACCGTCGAAGGCGGACTGGGAGATCCGTTCCGAGAGGGTGGTGGTCATCTTTCGATCTCCTTCGAGGACGGTTCGCCGGCCGTGCCGGGTGGCACGCCGTCAACCGTCGGTTGGCGAGTGGATTCGGAGCGGGGACTCTCCCGGCGGATGTGATCGGTCCGCCCCCCGGGCCGCGGGCGTCGTCTCCGTGACCGATCGTGAAACGCTGGTCCGGGTGGCGCGAGATTTATGAACCGTTCAGGTGAGCAGGCGTCCGAACCGCTCTCACCAGGGCATTGAACATTGCATCCGAACGGCGTCCGAGCTGGAGCAACTGATGAACGAGAACGTCGACATTCGCGTACCGGTCCTCATCGTGGGCGGCTCCCTGGTGGGCCTGTCCGCCTCGCTATTCCTCGGCCGGCTCGGGATCGAGCACCTTCTGGTCGAGAAGCACCGGTCCACTTCCACCCACCCGCGCGGCCGCGGCAACAACGTCCGCACGATGGAGGTGTTCCGTGCCGCGGGTGCCGAGGCCGGCATCCGGCGGGCGGCCTCGGTCCTCGCCGACAACCACGGCATCCTGCAAGCCGGTTCACTCACCGGGGACGACCAGGAGTGGCTGTTCAAGGAGATCGACCCGGGGGGCGGGATCGCCCGGTTCAGCCCGACCGGCTGGTGCCTGTGCAGCCAGAACGACCTGGAGCCGGTGCTGGTGGAACAGGCCCGGGAACAGGGCGGTGACCTGCGGTTCTCCACCGAGATGCAGAGCTTCGACCAGGACCCGTCGGGGGTGGACGCGGCGCTGAAGAACCGGGAGACCGGCGAGCACATCAGTGTCCGCGCGGACTACCTCATCGCGGCCGACGGCCCGCGCAGCCCCATCCGTGAGCAGCTGCGCATCGACCGTACGGGTCCCGGCGACCTGTTCCACAACGTCAGCATCACCTTCCGCTCCCGGCAGCTCGCCGATGTGCTGGGCGACCGGCGGTTCATCGTCTGCTATCTGACCAACCCGGCAGCGGACGGAGCCCTGTTGCCGGTCGACAACAAGAAGGACTGGGTGTTCCACGCGCCGTGGCAGCCACAACTCGGCGAAACCATGGAGGACTTCACCGACGAGCGGTGTGCCGAGCACATCCGCACCGCGGTCGGCGCTCCGGGCATCGACATCGAGATCACCGGGAAGGCGCCGTGGCACGCCGCGGAGCGGGTCGCCGAGCGCTACTCCAGCGGCCGGGTCTTCCTCGCCGGTGACTCGGCGCACGAGATGTCCCCCACCGGCGCGTTCGGCTCCAACACCGGCATCCAGGACGCGCACAACCTGGCGTGGAAGCTCGCCGCCGTTCTGAAGGGCGAGGCGGGCCCCGGCCTGCTGGACACCTACGAGGCGGAGCGGCTGCCGGTGGCGCGGGCGACGAGCCAACGGGCTTCGGCGCGCTCCAGCGAGCACAGCCACCCCGGATATTCGGCGGCGCCGGGCGTCGGCGGCGGGAAGCAGGGCGGCATGCTCAGCGTGGCGCTGGGCTACCGCTACGTCCGCGGCGCGGTGCTGGGCACCGACCCCGAGCAGCCGGTGGTGCCGCAGGGCGTGCAGTTGAACGGTGAACCTGGAAGTCGCGCGCCGCATCTGTGGGTTCATCAGGGCGGTGAGCGCAAGTCCACACTCGATCTGTACGAACACACCCTCGTGCTGCTCACCGACGGTACGGACGTGACGTGGCGGCGGGCCGCGGCACGGGTCGCCGACCGGCTCTCGGTGCGGCTCCAGGCGTACGGCATCGGTGCGGGCTCCGATCTGGAGCCGGAGAACGGCGCGGACTGGGCCGAACTCCACGGCACCACGGCTCAGGGCGCCGTGCTGGTGCGTCCGGACGGCTTCGTGGCCTGGCGGTCGACGGACCCCGCGGCGGATGCCGAGAGCACCCTCCACGAGGTCCTGACCACCCTGCTGCACCGCTCCTGACCGGGCCGGCGGCATCGGCGGCGGGCTCAGGACAGACCGAACGCCCGTAACGCCGAGAGGAATTCTTCCGGCCGGTCGGTATGGACGTGGTGTCCGGCGTCGATGGTGACGAACCGGCCGTCCGGTATCCGCCCCGCCAGCCGGCTCAGCCTTTCCTGGGCAATCTGGCTGGTGGGGCCGCCGCCGATGACGAGGGTGGGGGCGGTGATCCCGCCGAGCCGTTCCGCCCAGGCGGGATCGGGCTCGTTCAGCTGGGCATCGGTCGACGGCACCAGGGCCCAGTCGAAGTCGAGTTCGCCGTCGGGCCGTTCGGCGAGGGGGCGCGGCGGATCGAGCGGGAACGGCGGCGGCATCTCCTCCAGGACGAGCCGGCCGATCAGCCCGGGTTCCCGCTCGGCGAGCAGACAGGCGGCAGCGGCGCCCATGGAGTGGCCGATCACCGTGGCCCCCGCCAGATTGCGTGCCTCCAGGAAGGCGTGCAGATCGTCCCGGAACAGCTCGAAGGAGTAGCGGCCGGGCCAGTCGCTGAGTCCGTGACCGCGGAAGTCGAAGGCGTACACCCGGTGTTCGGAGGCGAGGCGTTCGGCGACCTCGGTCCAGGTCCCGCTGTTGTCGCAGCGGCCGTGGGCGAGCACGACGGGTGGCGCCGCCGGGTCTCCCCAGACCCGGTGGGCGAGCCGGGTGCCACCGGCGTGCACGCTGTGCACCTCCGGGTCGAGGAAGGCCTCCACCGTACGGACGAAGGCGCCCGGGTCGTCGAGCCAGGGGAAGTGCGCGGCGCCGCGCTGCACGACGAACTCGGCGTCGGGGAAGAGCGCGACCAGTTCGGCGGCGCGGTCCGGGGTCGGTCCCGCGTCGTACTCCCCCGCGAGGACGAGCACCGGTGCGGTGACCGCCGCCAGCGCGGCGTTCGTGGTGGGCGGATCGAAGACGCCGTCCTGGTAATAGACCGAACCGGCCTCGGAGTTGGTCTGTGCGGCCGCCTCGGCGGCATGGGCGCGCGCGGCATCGTCCCAGCGCCCGTAGGCGAACGGCGCGACCGCGGCCCGGACCCGGTCCGAGGCACGGCCGGCGAGGAAGTCGTCCAGCGCGGCCCGCGCCTGCGTGAACCACGGTTCGTGGCGCCGCAGTTCACTCGCCTCACGCCAGTCCTGCTCGGTGACGTCGATGCCGACCGCCCGGGTGCCGGGGGTGACGAGCGTGAGCGTACGGATCCTCTCCGGGTACCTGGCGGCGTACAGCGCGGCCAGGTTGGCGGAGGCGGAGTGGGCGAGCAGGTCGACGCGTTCCTCGCCGAGGTGTTCGCGCAGCGCCTCGACGTCGTCGACCAGCCGGTCGCAGCGGTAGGCCGACGGGTCGTCCGGCACCGCGGAGTCCCCGGTGCCGCGCAGATCCGGCACCACGAGCCGGCGGCGGGCACAGAGGCCGCCGAGGTCCCCGAGGTACGCACCGGCCCGCATCGGCCCGCCGGGCAGGCAGATCAGCGGTGCGCCCTTCCCGAGAAGGCGGTAGGCGAGTTCGGTCCCGTCGTATGCGTGGAAGATCGGCATGCCCGCCATCCAAACAGCGCCCGACGGGCGGCGCAGCCGTGTTCGGTATGAGCGAAGCCGCGATGTGGATCAGCCGCGTCGCCCCTCTTGCCATCGGGCGGAACATACTGAATTACTGCTACCGAAAGATCGACCGAATGATCGGTCGCCTGCTCGGAAGAGGGAGATCCCGATGACGTCTGCGCTGGACCAGGCGGAACGGCTGGGCCGGGACGAGCTGGAGGCACTCCAGCTGGAGCGGCTGCGGGCCACGCTGCACCACGCGTACGAGAACGTCGGCCACTACCGGGCCGCGTTCGACCGGGCCGGGCTGCGCCCGGACGACTGCCGTACGCTCGCCGATCTCGCCCGCTTCCCCTTCACGACCAAGGCCGATCTGCGGGACAACTACCCCTTCGGCATGTTCGCCGTGCCCGAGGAGCAGGTGCGCCGGATCCACGCGTCCAGCGGGACGACGGGCCGTCCGACCGTCGTCGGCTACACCCAGCGGGACCTGGACACCTGGGCCGACGTCGTCGCCCGCTCCATCCGGGCGGCCGGCGGGCGCCCCGGGCAGAAGGTCCATGTGGCTTACGGGTACGGGCTGTTCACCGGCGGGCTCGGCGCCCACTACGGGGCGGAGCGGCTCGGCTGCACGGTCATTCCCGCCTCGGGGGGCATGACCGCCCGCCAGGTCCAGCTGATCCAGGACTTCCGCCCCGAGATCATCATGGTGACCCCGTCGTACATGCTGACCCTCCTCGACGAGTTCGAACGGCAGGGCGTCGATCCGCGGTCGACCTCCCTGAAGGTCGGGATCTTCGGTGCCGAGCCATGGACGCAGGAGATGCGGCGCGAGATCGAGGAGCGGTTCGCCATCGACGCCGTCGACATCTACGGGCTCTCGGAGGTGATGGGGCCCGGTGTGGCGCAGGAGTGTGTCGAGACGAAGGACGGGCTGCACATCTGGGAGGACCACTTCTATCCCGAGGTCGTCGACCCCTTCACCGGTGAGGTGCTGCCCGAGGGCGAGGAGGGCGAGCTGGTCTTCACCTCGCTCACCAAGGAGGCCATGCCAGTGATCCGCTACCGGACGCGGGACCTGACCCGGCTGCTGCCGGGCACGGCCCGGGTGTTCCGGCGGATGGAGAAGGTGACCGGGCGCAGCGACGATCTGGTGATCCTGCGCGGCGTGAACCTCTTCCCGACGCAGATCGAGGAGATCGTGCTGCGCACCCCGGGGGTGGCGCCGCACTTCCAGCTGCGGCTGACCCGGGAGGGCCGGCTCGACGCGCTGACCGTACGGGCCGAGGCGCGGGCCGGGGCCACCCCGGAGCAGCGGACGGCGGCCGCGGCGTCGATCACGGCGGCCGTCAAGGACGGGATCGGGGTGTCGGTCGGGGTGGAGATCGTCGATCCCGAGACGCTGGAGCGGTCGGTCGGCAAGTTCCGGCGGATCGTGGACGAGCGCGGCGGGCGTGCGGACACGCCCTGAGGGCTCCGGGCCGTCCGCTACGCGAACCGGTCGCGCAGCTCCCGCTTGAGGATCTTGCCGCTGGCATTGCGTGGCAGTTCGTCCACGAAGAGGACCTTCTTCGGGGCCTTGAAGTGGGCGAGCCGCTCGCGGGCGTGGTCGATGAGTTCGGCCGCCGTCGCGTCGCCGCGCAGCACCACGACGGCGGTGACGGCCTCGATCCAGCGCTCGTCGGGCAGTCCGACGACCGCGGCCTCGGCGACGGCGGGGTGGGTGTAGAGGGCGTCCTCGACCTGCCGGGAGGCGACGAGGACGCCGCCGGAGTTGATGACGTCCTTCACCCGGTCGACGACGGTGAGGAAGCCCTCGGCGTCGCGCACCGCGAGGTCGCCGGAGTGGAACCAGCCGTCGCGGAAGGCTTCGGCGGTCTCCTCGGGCTTGTCCCAGTAGCCCTCGCACAACTGGGGTGAGCGGTAGACCACTTCGCCGGCCGTGCCGTCGGGGACCTCCTGGCCGTCCTCGTCGACGACCCGGGCCTCGACGAAGAGGACGGGCCTGCCGCAGGAGTCCATCCGGCCCTCGTGCTCGTCCGGTCCGAGGACGGCGGCGAGCGGGCCGATCTCGCTCTGCCCGAAGCAGTTGTAGAAGGCGAGCGCGGGCAGCCGTTCGCGGAGCCGTTCCAGTACGGGCACGGGCATGATCGAAGCACCGTAGTACGCCTTGCGCAGGCCGCCGAGTTCGCGGGTGGCGAAGTCGGGGTGCTGGGAGATGCCGATCCAGACGGTCGGCGGGGCGAAGACGCTGTCGGCCTGCCCCGTCTCGACGAGGTCGAAGATCCGGTCGGCGTCGGGTGCGTCGAGGATGGTATTCCGCGCCCCGACCGCGAGGTAGGGCAGCAGGAAGACATGCATCTGCGCGGAGTGGTAGAGCGGCAGCGAGTGGACGGGCCGGTCGGTGGCGCGCAGGTCGAGCGCCGTGATGGCGCTGACGTACTCGTGCACGAGCGCCCCGTGGGTCATCATCGCGCCCTTGGGCTGCGCGGTGGTGCCCGAGGTGTAGAGCAGCTGGACGAGGTCTGTCGCGGCCGGTTCCCGTTCCGGGACGAAGGGGCGCGGGGTGGCGGTCGCCGCCAGCAGGGAGTCCGGTGCGTCGCGCAGCGGGCGTACGGGGAACGCGGCCGGAATCCGGCCGGCGAGGTCCGGGTCGGTGAGGACGAGGGCGCTGCCGGACTGTTCGAGGATGTACGTGAGGTCGTCGCCGGTGAGGTTCTGGTTGACCGGTACGTGGACCAGGCCCGCGCGGGCGCAGCCGAGAAAGCCGATCAGATACGCGTCGGAGTTGTGCGCGTAGCAGGCGACCCGGTCGCCGGGGCGCAGTCCGTGCTCGCCTGCGAGCACGGCGGCGGCGGTGCTGACGGCCGTGTCGAGCTCCGCGTACGTCCATGACCTGTCCGCGTACCGCAGGGCGGTGCGCTCCGGGGTGCGCCGGGCGCTCCGTGCCAGGACTCCGTCGACTGTGCTGCTCCGTACACCTGTCATGGCGTGATCCTGTGCGGCCGGAACCCGGGGGTCAAGGGTCCGGATACCGGTGGGGATGTTGACAGGGGTGCGAGCGTGCTGGCTGAGTTGCGCGTGGCGACTCGAACCCTCGGGCAACCGCCTTTCGCACCCGCACAGTTGGGAGGACCGTTGCCACTCCGCAACCGTCTGAGACTTCTTGCGATATCCGGCCTCGCGCTGTTCACCGTTTCGGCGTCGTTGCCGCCCGCCGCGGCCGACGGCCCGCGCTCCCACCGTCCGTCGGGCGGCGGGCTGTCCGCCACGATCCGGTACACCGAGTACGGCATCCCGCACATCGTGGCGAAGGACTACGCGAACCTGGGCTTCGGCAACGGCTGGGCCCAGGCCGCCGACCAGGTGTGCACCCTCGCCGACGGCTTCGTGACGCTGCGCGGCGAACGGTCCCGGTACTTCGGTCCCGACGCGGCTCCGGACGGTTCGCTGTCCGCCGCGACGAAGAACCTCTCCAGCGATCTGTACTTCCGCCGGATCCGCGAGGCCCGCACCCTGGAGAAGCTGCTGAAGCAGCCGGCGCCGGCGGGTCAGAGCCGTGATGTCAGGGAGCTGGAGCGCGGCTGGGCGGCCGGTTACAACGCCTGGCTGGCGCAGAACCGGATCGACGACCCGGCCTGCCGGGGCGCCGACTGGGTGCGGCCGGTGACGACGCTGGACGTGGTGGCGCGCGGCTACGCGCTCTCGGTGCTCGGCGGTCAGGGGCGCGGCATCGACGGCATCACGGGCGCTCAGCCGCCGACCGGGGCGGCGGGGACGCCCGAGGTCCCGTCGCCGGGCGACGCGGCGGACGCGGCCCGGCGGCTGCTGTCGACGCAGAACGCGGACATGGGCTCCAACGCGGTGGCGTTCCGCGGCGACACGACGGCGAACGGACGGGGTCTGCTGCTGGGCAATCCGCACTACCCGTGGCAGGGCGGTCGGCGGTTCTGGCAGTCCCAGCAGACGATTCCCGGCGAGCTGGACGTGGCGGGCGGTTCGCTGCTCGGCGCGCCGATCGTCTCGATCGGGCACAACGCGAACATCGCGTGGAGCCACACCGTCGCCACCGGTGTCCCGGTCAACCTCCATCAGCTCACCCTCGATCCGGCCGATCCGACCGTGTATCTGGTGGACGGCAGACCCGAGCGGATGACGAAGCGCACGGTCTCGGTCGCGGTGAAGGGCGGCGGTGCGGTGACCCGCACCCAGTGGTCGACCCGGTACGGGCCGGTCATCACCTCGCTCGGTGCCGGGCTGCCGCTGCCCTGGACGGCGACGACCGCGTACGCGCTCAATGACCCCAACGCGGTGAATCTGCGTTTCTCGGACGCCGGTCTCGGTTTCAGCCGGGCTCGCAGCACCGCTGACATCGGGGCGGCGCTGCGTCGAACCCAGGGGCTGCCATGGGTGAACACCATCGCCGCCGATTCGTCCGGGCATTCGTTCTTCTCGCAGTCGCAGGTGCTGCCGAAGATCACGGACGAGCTCGCGGGGCGGTGTTCCACGGCTCTGGGCAGGGCGACGTATCCGGCCTCCGGGCTGGCGGTGCTGGACGGCTCCAGGAGCGACTGCGCCCTCGGTTCGGACCCGGACGCCGTGCAGCCGGGGATCTTCGGGCCGGGCCGGATGCCCACCGTGAAGGACGCCCCGTACGTGGAGAACTCCAACGACAGCGCCTGGCTGACCAACGCGGACGCGCCGCTGACCGGGTACGAGCGGGTGTTCGGCACCGTCGGCACGCCCCGCTCGATGCGGACCCGGGGCGCGATCGAGGATGTCTCGGCGATGGCGGCGAAGGGCCGGCTGACGGTGGCCGATCTCCAGGGCCAGCAGTTCGCCAACCGTGCGCCGGCCGGTGATCTGACCGCCGCCGACCTGGCGGCGGCCTGCGCGGCGCTGCCCGGCGGCCGTGCGGTCGGCAGCGACGGCACGGCGGTCGACGTGTCGGCGGCGTGCGAGGTGCTGCGGCGCTGGGACCGGAAGACCGACACCGGCAGCCGGGGAGCGCTGCTCTTCGACCGGTTCTGGCGCAGGGCGACGGCCGCGGTCCCGCAGAGCGAGCTGTGGAAGGTGCCCTTCTCCCCCGCCGATCCGGTCGGTACGCCGAACACGCTGAACACCTCGGCACCCGGCGTCGCCAGGGCTCTCGCCGACACGGTGGCCGAACTGCGGGCCGCCGGGATCGCGCTGGACGCCCCGCTGGGCCGGCACCAGTGGGTGGAACGGAACGGGAAGCGCATCCCGATCGGCGGCGGTACGGAATCGCTCGGCATCTGGAACAAGACGGAGGCGGTGTGGGACGCGGCGTCCGGCGGCTACCAGGAGGTTTCGGCCGGTTCCAGCTACATCCAGGCGGTCGGCTGGGACGGCGGGAAGTGCCCGGTGGCACGCACCCTGCTCACGTACTCGCAGTCCTCCGACCCGGGCTCGGCGCACTACAGCGACCAGACCGAGCTGTACTCGGGTGAGCGGTGGGTGACGTCCCGGTTCTGCGAGAAGGACATCCTGCGCTCGCCGGCGCTGCGGATCGTGCGAGTCCACGAACGCCGGTAGCTCCTCGCGGTGCGATCGGTCCCTGTCCGCCCGCCCGGTGGGGGGGCGGACAGGGACCGATCGCGGGGAATCAGGGGCTGATCGCGAGGAAGACGAACGCGGCGAAGATCGAGAGATGGACGCCGCCCTGGAGCAGGGTGGCCCGTCCCGGTACGACGGTCAGCGCGCCGACCACCACGGTGAGGGCGAGCAGCACCATATGGGTGGCGCCGAGGCCGAGATGGAGCGGTCCGTCGAGCCAGACCGAGGCGAGGGCGATGGCCGGGATGGTCAGGCCGATGCTCGCCATCGCCGAGCCGAGGGCGAGATTGAGGCTGGTCTGGAGGCGTTCGCGGCGGGCGGCCCGGACCGCCGCCAGGGTCTCCGGCAGCAGCACCAGCAGCGCGATGACGACGCCGACCACCGCCTGGGGCATCCCGGCCGCCTCCACCCCGGACTCGATGGTCGGCGATACGGACTTGGCATCGCCGACGACCGCGACCAGGGCGATCAGCAGCATCACCAGGCTCAGCGCGGTGGCGCCCCGGCCGGGCAGCACCGCGTGGTGCTCGTCCGGTTTGAGCTCGCCCTCGGGTGTGAGGGGCAGGAAGTACTCACGGTGCCGCACCGTCTGCACGGCGACGAACAGTCCGTACAGGAGGAGTGAGGCGACGGCGGCGAAGGTCAGCTGGGCGGTGGAGAACTCGGGGCCCGGTCTGCCGACGGTGAAGGTCGGCAGGACCAGGCTGAGCGTGGCGAGGGTGGCGACGGTCGCGAGGGCGGCCCCGGAGCCCTCGGCGTTGAAGACGACGACGCGGCTGCGAACGGCGCCCACGAGCAGCGAAAGGCCGACGATGCCGTTGCAGGTGATCATCACGGCGGCGAAGACGGTGTCCCGGGCGAGCGCCGACGTCTTGGGGCCGCCGTCCACCATCAGTGTGACGATGAGGGCCACTTCGATCACGGTGACGGCGACGGCGAGTACGAGCGAGCCGAACGGTTCGCCGACCCGGTGCGCGATGACCTCGGCGTGGTGCACGGCGGCCAGGACGGCGCCCGCGAGACAGAGCGCGACCACGGCGACGGCGAACGCCGGCAGCTCCCGGCCCCAGCTGAAGACCAGGGCGAGCGCGGCGACGACCGGCACGACCACCGTCCACCGGGTGGCCAGTGTCCGGACCGTCGCGAGCGCGTTCATGGGCCACACCCTGCCAGAGCGGGTACCGGGGCGCTCGTCGGGCGGCGGCCGGACGGCGGCTCACAGGGCCCGTGAGCGGCCCTCCCAGTACGGGTCGCGCAGCCGCCGCTTGTAGAGCTTGCCGTTGGGGTCGCGGGGCATCACATCGATGAAGTCGATGCTTCTGGGGCGCTTGTACCCGGCCAGGCGCTGTTCGCAGTGGCGCAGGATCGCGGCGGCGAGCTCCTGGCCCGCCTCGTGCCCCTCGGCCGGTTCGACCACTGCCTTGACCTCCTCGCCCCAGTCGGGATGTGGAATGCCGAAGACGGCGACGTCGGCGACCGCGGGGTGGCCGAGGAGGGCGCCCTCGATCTCGGCGGGGTAGATGTTGACCCCACCGGAGATGATCATGTCGATCTTGCGGTCGCGGAGGAAGAGGTAGCCGTCCTCGTCGAGGATGCCGAGATCGCCGACGGTGAAGAAGTCCCCGATGCGGTTCTTCCGGGTCTTGGTCTCGTCCTTGTGGTAGCTGAAGCCGCCGGTGTTCATCTTCAGGTAGACGGTGCCGAGTTCGCCGGGCGGCAGCCGGTTGCCGTCGTCGTCGAAGACGGCGAGTTCGCTGATCGGCCAGGCCCTGCCGACCGTGCCCGGCTTCTTCAGCCAGTCCTCCGCGGTGGCGAAGGCGCCGCCGCCCTCACTGGCCGCGTAGTACTCCTCGACGCATCTCCCCCACCAGTCGATCATGGCGCGCTTGACGTGGTCGGGGCAGGGCGCGGCACCGTGGATGGCGTGCCGCATGGCCGAGACGTCGTAGCGCCGCTTCACCTCGTCGGGGAGGGCGAGCAGGCGGTGGAACTGGGTCGGGACCATGTGCGTGTGGGTGCAGCGGTGGGTGTCGATGAGCCGCAGCATCTCCTCGGGCGTCCACCGGTCCATCAGGACCAGCGGGTGCCCGATGTGCAGGGACGCGCCCGCGAACTGCAGGACGGCGGTGTGGTAGAGCGGCGAGCAGACCAGGTGGACGTTGCCGTCGAACGGTTTGATGCCGAAGATGCCGAGGAACCCGCCGAGGTGGCTCTCCTCGGGGAGCTTGCCGGAGAGCGGGCGGCGGATGCCGCGCGGGCGGCCCGTGGTGCCCGAGGTGTAGTTCATGACCCAGCCCAGAGTGCGGTCCCGAGGGGCGTCCTCGGGCTGCCCTTCGAGCAGTTCGGCGTACGGGCGGAAGCCGTCGACCGTGCCCACGGCGTAGCGGTGGCTCGCCGGCAGCTCCGCCTCGTCGGCGGCCTCGGTCGCGGCCTGCGCGAACCGCTCGTGCGCGATGAGCACCTTGGCGCCGGAGTCGGCGACGATCCAGGCAATCTCGGGGCCGACGAAGTGGTGGTTGACGGGTACGAGATAGAGGCCGGCCTGGGAGGCGGCGAGGTAGGCGGTGAAGAACTCGACGCCGTTGGGCAGCACCACCGCGAACGCGTCGCCGCTCCGCAGCCCGGCCGCGCGCAGTCCGTGGACGAGGCGGTTGGCGGCGGCGTGCAGCCGGCCCGCCGTCCAGCTCTCGCCGTCGGGAGCGGTCAGGACCGTGCGGTCGGGGTCGGCTGTGGCCTGGGCCCAGAAGCCGTTGGGCGGCTGACTCATGAGGCGCTCCGTCCGGCGATGCGGTTGATCCGGTCCACGGCTCGCTCGAAGCCGCGGGTCAGGTCGTCGAAGACGGCCTGCACACTGCGTTCGCTGTTCATCCGGCCGACGATCTGGCCGACGGGGGTGCCGAGCAGCGCGCCGGTCTCGTACTTCTGGATGCGCGAGACGGCCTCGGCCACCAGCAGTCCCTGGAGCGGCATGGGGAGGGTGCCGGGCCCGGCCGGGTCGTCCCATGCGTCGGTCCATTCGGTACGGAGCTGGCGTGCGGGCTTGCCGGTGAGGGCGCGGGAGCGGACGGTGTCGCCGGAGCCGGCGGCGAGGAGTTTGCGGGTCAGGGCGCGGGAGTGGAGGTCGGCCTCCTCGGTGGTCAGCCAGAGGGAGCCTAGCCAGACGCCCTGGGCGCCGAGGGCCAGTCCGGCGGCGATCTGCTCGCCGCTGCCGATGCCGCCGGCGGCGAGGACGGGCAGCGTTCCGACGGCGTCGACCACGTCCGGGACCAGGACCATGGAGGCGATCTCGCCGGTGTGGCCGCCCGCCTCGTACCCCTGGGCGACGACGATGTCGATGCCCGCGTCGGCGTGGTGGCGGGCGTGTTTGGCGCTCCCGGCGAGGGCGGCGACGAGCACGCCCCGGTCGTGGGCCCGCTGGACTACGTCGGCGGGCGGCGGCCCGAGGGCGTTGGCGAGGAGCCGGATGGGGTAGTCGAAGGCGACGTCGAGCTGGTTGCGTGCGACCTCCTCCATCCAGCCGGTGATGCGCCAGCCGGACGCCTCGCCCTCGGGGAGTTCGGGGACGCCGTGCTTGGCGAGGGTGTCCTGGACGAACTGGCGGTGGCCGGCCGGGATCATCGCCTCGACGTCGGCCTCGGTCACCCCCTCCACCTTTTTCGCCGGCATGACGACGTCGAGGCCGTACGGCTTGCCGTCGGTGTGCTCCTGCATCCAGTCGAGGTCGCGCGCGAGGTCGTCGGGGGCGGTGTAGCGGACCGCGCCGAGTACGCCGAATCCGCCGGCCCGGGTGATGGCCGCGGCCACCGCGGGGAACGGCGTGAAGCCGAAGATGGCGTGCTCGACTCCCAGTTTCTTGCTCAGCTCCGTCTCCATGGGCCGCAGGATGCCGCAGCCGGTCATCCGAGGGAAGAGATTTTCTGATGCAGTGTCAGATTCTTTGTGGCGCAGGGGGCCTCCGTGGCGGCGGGGGTGACAGTAATCTCTGCGGCGGCAGGAAGTTTCATTGCCGGACGAATTTTCGAAAGTTACTTTCGTTCAGTGAGAAGGGGTTCCGGATGACCGAGGACGCGGCGGACAGAGGGATCAGCCGACGGAGGCTGGGCAGTGGGATGCTGGCCCTGGGCGGGGCACTCGCCCTGGCGCCGATTCCGTTCGCGGAACGGGCGTCGGCCATGGAGTCGGGGGCGGGGTCGTCGGACATGCGCACAGGGATCACCGGGAGCGGCGCACCGGGGCACGGCAGGCCGACGCTGCGGCGCGGCCCGGCCGACCGCGCCGGGCTGCTCCAGGAGCCCCTGGACCAACTGGTCGCCGACGCGGAGAAGTTCCTCGCCGCCTCCCCGAAGCACCCCTGGTACGCGGGGGCGGTGCTGCTCGCCGGGCGGGGCGGCACGGTGGCCCTGCACCGGCCGATCGGCAAGGCCGTGCGCTATGCGGCGTACGACGAGAAGTCCGACACCGGGGTGGAGTTCCCGCCGGACCAGCAGATCGCCATGGCCGAGGACACCGTCTTCGACCTGGCGTCGGTCTCGAAGCTGTTCACCTCGATCCTGGCCGTGCAGCAGATCGAGCGCGGGACGCTGGAGCTGGAGGCGAAGGTCGCCTCGTACCTCCCCGATTTCGCGGGCGGCGGCAAGCAGGACATCACGATCCGTCAGCTGCTCACGCACACCTCGGGCTTCCGCGCCTGGATCCCGCTGTACAAAGCGCCGACGCGGGAGGGAAAGCTCCAACTGCTGTGGAACGAGGTGCCGGCCAGCCCGCCCGGAACGGTGTACCTCTACTCCGACCTCAACCTGATCTCGCTCCAGCTGGTCCTGGAGAAGATCACCGGCCGCAAGCAGGACGTCCTGCTCCGTGAGCAGATCACCGCCCCGCTCGGCATGCACCGCACCCGGTACAACCCCCCGGCCTCCTGGAAGCCGAAGATCGCCGCCACCGAGGACGCCCGGCTGCCCTGGTCCGGGCTGGACCGCGGGCTGGTCTGGGGCGAGGTGCACGACGAGAACGCGCACAGCCTGGACGGGGTCGCGGGCCATGCCGGGGTCTTCTCCTGCGCCTGGGACCTGGCGATCCTCGCCCGTACGCTGCTCAACGGCGGGGTCTACGGCCGCGCGCGGATCCTCTCCGCCGAATCGGTCGACCTGCTGTTCACCGACTTCAACACCGCGTTCCCCGGCGACGAGCACGGTCTCGGCTTCGAGCTCTACCAGCACTGGTACATGGGGGCGATGGCCACCCCGCGCACCGCGGGCCACACCGGCTTCACCGGCACCAGTCTCGTACTGGACCCGACGACCGACTCGTTCCTGATCGTCCTCGGCAACTCGGTCCACCCGGTGCGCAGTTGGCGCTCCGGAAGCGCACCGCGCGTAGCCACGGCCAATCAGATGGCGCGCGCCGTCGCGGTCCGTCCCGCCCGTGGCCGTACGGCGTGGTTCTCCGGAATGACGAGCGCCGCCTCGGCCACGCTCACCCTGCCACCGCTGCGGATCGCCTCCTCGCACGCCCGGCTGAGCTCGGCCCTGTGGTGGGACACCGAGCCCGGCTCCGACTTCCTCTTCCTGGAGGCGTCGGCGGACGCCGGGGCGACCTGGCAGCCGGTCCCCTTCACCACCGTCCCGACATCGCAGAAACCCCTCCCCGAGCCCGGACCGCACCCCACCGGCGCGGTCTCCGGCTGGTCCGGCCGGGTGTGGCACCGCCTGGACGCGGACCTCGCCGCCTGGCACGGCAAGGAGGTCCGGCTGAGGTGGCGGTACACGACGGACCAGCTGTACGTCGGGCGGGGGGCGTACGTGAACGCCGTCCGGGTCGAGGACGGCAACCGGACCCTCTTCAACGAGAGCCGGCCCGCCGACGCCGTGCGCATCGAGGCACTGGGCTGGACGGCGTCGGCGGACTGAGCCGCGCCCGGCCGTGTCGGACAATGTCCCGATGAGCACATCACCACCGCGGAGCTGGGCACGCGCCGAACGCCTGGACGCCGACCGGACGGCATCAGCCGTGCACGCCCTGACCGGTGTGCGGCTGGTGGTCGAGGGACCCTGTCCGGGCGGCGAGGTCGGTGCCGCGTACGTGCGGTGGCCCGACGGCCGCCGGTCGGTCCTCAAGTCGCGGCCGGGCGCCCGGATCGAGGAGCTGCGAGCGGGTCCGCTGGCGGTGTGCGAGGTACTGGGTGCCCGCGGATATCCGTGCCCCGCGACGGAGCTGGCCCTCCAGGTGGACGATGCGGTGGTACTGGTCCAGGAACTTCTGCCGGGCACACCGGTGGAGTTCCTGGACCACCGCGGGCTGGACCGGGCTCTCGCCCTCAACGCGTCGCAGGCGGGGCTGCTGACCGAGCACCCGCGGGTGCCCTCGACGAACCTGTACCTGCTCGACGACGGCCCCGGCTACTGCCTCCACGAACCGCTGCGCCGGCACGGCCCGCGCGGCTCCGCCCTGGAGCGGCGGATCAGGTCCGTCGGGGCCGATTGTCCTCGCCTGCTCACCGGACACGACGTCGTGCACATGGACTTCCACCACGGCAACCTGCTCGCGGTGGACGGCACCGTCACGGGGGTCATCGACTGGGACGGCGCCGGACGCGGAGACCACCGGTTCGACCTGGTCACCCTGCGCTTCGGACTGCACGCGAAGGAGCAGCCGCCGGGCGTCGTCCGTCGCCTGGACGACATCCTGGACGCCCTGCCCGAGGAGATCCTGCGTCCCTGCTGGGCCCATATGAGTCTGCGCATGACCGACTGGGCGATCCGGCACTTCGCCCCGGGCGAGGTCGAGCACTGGCTGGATCTGGCCGAACAGCGCCTGTGACGGATCCGGTCGGGCAGGACGCGCTGTAGGTTCCGGTGGTGATCTCCAGCTGGAAGAACGACCGCATAGGCAGTGCCCTGCGGGGCGGGAACCCGACGATCACGCGTCGGCCGAGTGCGGGGTTCGCCACCAGCGCACGAGTCATGGACGAGTTGTGAAGACAACCGCCGAACCGGACACGCCCCGCATGGCGCCCTTGCGGGTTCCCGCGTTCCGGCGGTTCGTGCTCGCCAACCTGATATCGGCGACCGGTTCAGCGATGGCTCCGATCGCCCTGGCCTACGCGGTGATCGGGCAGGGCGGTGGCGCGGGCTCACTCGGTGTCGTGCTGGCGACGAATTCGGTCCCGACGATCGTCTTCACCGTCGTGGGCGGTGTGCTGGCGGACCGGCTCTCGCGCAGCAGGATCCTGTTCCTGGGCAACCTCCTGGCCGCTGCCGCGCAAGGGGTGCTCGCAGCACTCGTGGCGACCGGCCATGCAGCAACCACTTCGATCGCCGCATGCGGCTTCGTGTCCGGGATCGCCACCGCCTTCACGGCACCGGCCGCCACGGGCGTCGTGGCGCAGATCGTCGCGGAGGAGCACCGGCAGCAGGCCAACGCGCTGCTCCGGCTGCCGAGCAACACCGTCAAGGTGCTCGGTCCAGTCGTCGGAGGAGTGATCGTCGCAGTCGGCGGACCGGCGTGGGCGCTGTCATGGGACGCGCTCAGCTTTCTGGTCGCGGCGCTCCTGCTGCTCGGCCTGCGGCTGAGTGCACCGGTCACGACGAGCAGCGCCCTGGCCGATCTGCGCGCCGGTTGGTCCGGCTTCCGGTCCCGCACTTGGCTGTGGACGTACACCGCCGCCGGAACGGTGGTGGTCGCCGCGTGGCTCGCCGGTTTCCAGCTTCTCGGTCCCGTGATCGCTGCCGAGCACTACTCGGGGGCACGTTCCTGGGGGCTCGTCCAAGGCGCATTCGCGTTCGGGCTGTTCGCGGGGACGGTGGTGTGCCTGCGCTGGAAGCCGTACCGTCTGCTGGCCGTCGCCGTGGTCACCGGCGCCGGACTCTGTCTGCCACCGGCGGCACTCGGCCTCGGTCTCGCCCTGCCCTGGGTGCTGCTCGCCGCCGTGCTCGCGGGCGTCGGGCTGGATGTCGCCATCGTGTCCTGGAACACCGCACTCCAACAGCATGTGCCGCAGGG
Source organism: Streptomyces sp. NPDC001933 (assembly GCF_042890955.1). Lineage (NCBI taxonomy): Bacteria > Bacillati > Actinomycetota > Actinomycetes > Kitasatosporales > Streptomycetaceae > Streptomyces > Streptomyces sp. NPDC001933. The sequence goes on from NZ_JBIASS010000010.1 coordinate 332,357, forward strand.
GGAACTGGGCCGGATGAGCTCGTTCAACGGTGTCGGTGAGCGGATCGCCATCCCCCTCGGCTACCTCGTCACCGCCCTCGCCGTACATGCCTGGGCCGACCGGACCGTACTCCTGGTCTGTGCCGGTGCCATCGTGGCCACCACGGTCCTCAACCTCTGCGTACGGGACGTGTACCGCGTCATTCGCGCCTGAGCGGCCCTTTCTCCGCCAGGGCTCGTGCCGCCGCTGCCGACGTCCGCCGGCCTACGCGAACTCGCGCACTCCTGAACCTCCACCGGGGCGGCAGCGGAGCCCTACGCCGGGCTTTCCGTCGCCGGTGCCGGGATCGCGGCGGTCGTACCGGTCGGCGCCGGGGCCGTGGACTCCCGTACGACCAGCCTCGGCCGGATGAGCAGTGACCGGCCGGCCGCCGGGGCCGAGTCGATCCGGGCCCGCAGTTGCTGGAAGGTCTCCGCGGCCATCTCCGGCAGCGGCTGGCGGACCGTGGTGAGCGGCGGTTCGAAGAGGTCGGCGAGGAGGATGTCGTCGAAGCCGACCACGGAGACATCCTGCCCGGCGCTGCGCCCGGCGTCCTTGGCGCCCCGGCAGATCCCGATCGCGCACATGTCGTTGATCGCGACGAACGCGGTGGGCGGGCGCGGGCCGCCGAGGAGCTCCCTGGCGGCGTTGCGTCCGAGTTCGGCCGCGTCCTTGTCACCGAACTCCGTGGCGTCCGCGCCGGGCCAGACGATCGCGTCGGCCGGGTCGAGACCGGCCGCCTCCAGGGCGGCCCGGAAGCCGCGCAGCCGTTCGCGGCGGTTGACGCTGTTGACCGAGCCGGAGACGAACGCCAGCCGACGGTGACCGAGTTCGATCAGATGACGGGTGGCGATCTCGGCACCCATCGCGTTGTCGACGCTGATGGAGGCCAGCGACGGCGGATCGCCCGCCTGCGCGGTGCGGTCGAAGGCGACCATCTTCAGCCCTCGGCTCAGCAGCGGTGTCATGTGGTCGAGCGAGGGCAGCGAGGAGCAGAGCACCACTCCGCTCACCCCGTCCGCGAGCAGTTCCTCGCCGTACTTGAGCTCGCGGGCCGCGTCGCGCTCACTGTTGCAGAGCAGTACGTGGTACCCCTCGGCGAGCGCGATGGCCTCCAGCTCCCGGGCGAGCGCCCCCCAGAAGGGGTTCGCCACCGACGGCACGATGAGGCCGATAACCTTGATGCGGCCGGTGCGCAGCATCCGGGCGGCTCGGTTGGGCCGGTAGCTGAGCTGTTCGATCACCTGCTCCACGCGGGCCAGCGTGGCCGCCTGCATACGGTCCGTCCGCCCGTTCAGGACGTTGGAGACCGTGCTCGCGGAGACCCCCGCAGCCTCCGCGACCTGATGGATCGTTACCCCGCTCATGCCACCTCCGGTTCGGAACTCGCTAGACCATACCAGTGTATCGATTTACCGAACTTCGTTTACCGGTACACCCGTTAACATCCCTGAAAATTCATGTGCATCAGCTGTTGACGTCGCTCTCACGAGGTTCCTAGCATCAGTGCATCGATTTACCGGCACTTCCCAGCCATGGCCGGGACTCATCGCTGGATCGATCCACAGTCTCCACCTCAAAAGGGGTGTCCCATGCAACTCAACCGACGGTCGCTGCTTGCCGCCATCGGAGCCGGATCCGCTGTCGCCGCGCTCGGCGCGTGCGGTACCGGAACTTCGACGGCCGGCTCCGCCGAAGGCCCCGCCGAGGGTGAGATCACTCTGCTCACCCCGATCTACGAAGGTGCCGACGGCAAGACGCTGTTGGAGAAGGAGATCCTCGGCGGCTTCCGGAAGAAGTACCCGGATGTCAAGGTGAACGTGGACTACACCACGTACGACCAGCTCAACGAGAAGATCACCACGGGGCTCGCGGGCGGTCTGCTGCCCGACGTGCTGATGATGGGCGTGGGCTGGATCCCGCCGTTCGCCGCGAAGAAGGCGATCGCGGAGCTGCCCGAGAAGTTCGCCACCGCGCACGACTACGAGGAGCGGGTGCTTGAGCCGTCCCGGTACGACGGCAAGCTGTACGCGCTGCCGGTCGTCCTCGACACCCGCATCGTCGTCTACCGCAAGGACCACTTCGCCGAGGCCGGCATCAAGAAGACCCCGGCGAACTGGGCCGAACTGCGCGCCGTGGCCAAGCAGCTGACCAAGAACGGCCGGGTCGGGTTCGACCCGTTCTCCATCCATCTGCGCCAGTGCTGGGAGACCTTCCTCTTCGCCAACGGTGGCCAGCTGTTCAGCGAGGACGGCAAGAAGGTGCTGTTCACCGACGCCCGCGGGGTCGAGGCGCTGCAGTTCTTCAAGGACCTGGTCAAGGACGGCTCCGCCGACTACGCCAAGAAGACGGACGCCGGTGCCCCGACCAACGTGCAGACCGGCAAGGCGTCGATGATGATGACGACCAGTGCCCTGTGGACCCAGGTCGGGGAACAGACGCCGGACCTGATCAAGGACGACAAGCTCGGAGCGTTCGTCCTCGCCAACCGCAAGCCCGCGATGCTCCAGGGCGGCACCCTCGTCACCCAGTCCGCCACTTCCAAGCATCCCGCGGCGGCCCGCGCGCTCGTCGAGTACCTCGCCACGCCCGAGTCGATCCTCGGCGCGGCCAAGCAGCGTGGTTCGGTGCCCGGCCTGAAGGACCTCAACGACACCTCGTACGTGAAGGAGAACAAGTTCGTCGATCTCTCCCTGCAGAGCATGGGCTACGCGTGCTCCGAGGGCGGCACCACCGCCTGGATGGAGATCCGCGAGAAGATCAAGCCCACACTGGAGCCCGCGATCGTGGGCAACCAGTCGGCGAAGGACGCCATCGCGGAACTCGGCCGGCTCGCCGAGGCCGCGATCGGCCGGATGTAAGGACCCGTCACTGTGGGAGCTACATCCGTATTGAAGGCGCGCCCCGCGCCGCCCTCCGCCCCGGCCGGGCGCACGGTCCCGAAGAAGCGCACCGGCCGGGCCCCGACGGGGCCGGGGCGCCGCAGGCAGCGCGCCGGCATGCTGATGGTGGCGCCCGCGCTGCTGCATGCCTCGCTCTGGATCGGCCTGCCGGTCGTCGCATCGGTGGTCCTGGCCTTCACGAAGTACGACGTGCTGACGGCGCCGCAGTTCGTGGGTCTGGACAACTTCCGCGACATGCTGGACGACGCGGTGTTCCGCAAGTCCATCGTCAACACCGTCGTCTACACCTTCTTCACCGTCCCGTTCGGCATGGCGCTGGGGCTGCTCGTGGCCCTGGCACTGCACACCGGGCTGAAGGCGCGGGGCATTTTCCGTACCGCGGTCTTCATTCCCCAGGTGACGGCCACCGTCGCGATCGCGCTGGTCTGGCTGTGGATCTACAACCCCGGCAACGGGCTGCTGAACACACTCCTGTCCTTCCTCGGGATCGACGGCCCGGCCTGGCTCTCGTCGACCACGTGGGCGATGCCGTCGGTGATCCTGGTCGGGATCTGGCAGGGCATCGGCATGAAGATGCTCATCTACTTGGCCGCGCTGCAGTCCCTGCCGAAGGAGCTGTACGAGGCGGCTTCGGTGGACGGCGCGTCCAAGGTGCGCCAATTCTTCTCGATCACTCTGCCGCTGCTGAAACCCGCGACGTTCTTCGTCCTCATCACGTCGATGATCAGCGCGTTCCAGTCCTTCGACCAGATCTACATCCTGACCGACGGCGGCCCGGGCAACAGCACCACGATGATGACGTTCGAGATCTACAAGTCCGCCTTCCGGGAGTTCCGCATCGGGTACGCCTCCGCCCAGTCACTGGTGCTGTTCGTGCTGCTGATGGGCTTCACCCTGGTCAACCGGCGGATCATGGGAGGCACCCGTGGCCACAACTGAGCTGCACGCGCCGGGGGCCACGCGCAAGTCCCGGCCGGTGAAGAACGGCAAGCCGCTCACCGCCGGCCGGATCGCGCTCTACGTGACCCTCACCGTCGTCTCGCTGCTGATGGTGGTGCCGTTCATCTGGATGGTGCTCACCTCGCTCAAGACCCCGGTGGAGATCGCCTCCCAGGACGCCGGACTGCTGCCGGAACACTGGGAGTTCGGGAACTACGTCGACGCGCTGAAGGCGGCGCCGTTCGCGACGTACGCGCGCAACAGCTTCATCATCGCCTTCAGTCACACCCTCATCAACGTGGTCGTGGCGTCGATGGCCGGGTACTCGCTGGCCCGGATCAAGTTCCGGGGCAGCGAGGTCATCTTCTACCTCTTCATCGCCGCACTGATGATCCCCACGTACACCAAGGTGCTGCCGGAGTTCCTGATCGTCCGCTTCATGCCGCTGGCCGGCGGGAACGACATCCTCGGCCAGGGCGGCAGCGGCTGGCTGGACTCCTGGTGGGCGCTGATCATTCCCGGCGCCGTCACCCCGTTCGCGGTCTTCCTCTTCCGCCAGTTCTATCTGGACCTCCCGGTGGAGCTGGAGGAAGCGGCCAGGCTCGACGGTCTGGGTGAGTTCCGGATCTACGCCCGGATCATGACGCCGCAGGTCAAGCCCGCGCTCACCACCGTGGCGCTGCTGACCTTCGAGTCGTCGTGGAACAACTTCCTCTGGCCGCTGCTGGTCACCCGCACGGACAGCCTGCGGGTGATCCAGGTGGGACTCTCCGTCTTCAAGACGGAGAACGGCCCCCAGTGGCACTTCCTGATGGCCGGCACCACGCTGGCCACCCTGCCCATGGTCATTCTCTTCCTCATCGGCCAGCGCTACTTCGTGCAGGGCTTCGCGACCGCCGGTCTCAAGTGACCGGCGCCGGTCCCCCGTGACCGGTTCAGGCCCCACGTAACCGGCTGTCGCCCGAACGACCGTTCTTCGAAAGGTACTTACTCCATGTCTGCTGATCTCAACGGCTCCCGCGCACTGGTGACAGGGGCGGGCCACGGCATCGGCCGCGCCATTGCCGTCGCGCTCGCCGAGGCCGGTGCGGACGTCGCCGTCCACTACCACTCCTCCGCCGACGAGGCCGCGAAGACGGTCTCGGCGATCGAGGCGCTGGGCCGCCGGGCGAAGGCGTTCAAGGCCGATGTCACGGTGACCGGCGATGTGGACCGGCTCGTCGAAGAGGCGACCGGCTTCCTCGGCGGGCTGGACGTGCTGGTCTGCAACGCGGGTCATCTGATCGGCCGGGCCACCATCGCCGAGATGTCCGACGACCACTTCGACCAGGTCCTCTCCACCAATCTGACGTCCACGTTCCGCACCGTGCGCGCCGCGATCCCCCACCTGAAGCAGTCGTCGGCCGGCCGCATCATCACGATGGCCTCGCTGGCCGCGCACAACGGCGGCGGCCCCGGCTCGGTGGCCTACGCGGCGGCCAAGGCCGGTGTGCGCGGCTTCACCAAGGGCCTGGCCAAGGAGCTCGGCTCCACCGGCATCACCGTCAACGCCGTCGCGCCCGGCTTCATCAAGGGCACCGCCTTCCACGACACGTTCACCGCGCCCGAGGCGCAGCAGGCGATGGAGGCCGGCATCCCGGTCGGCCGGGCCGGCACCCCCGAGGACGTCGGCGCCGCGGTCGTCCACCTGGCATCGCCGTCGTCCGGCTTCCTCACCGCCACCACGGTGGACATCGACGGTGGCGTGTGGCCGCGTTGAGGCGGATCGCCCGGGAGCGGGGCGGCTGGTGGCACGCGTACGTCTGCCCGGCGCACGGCGTGGAGCTCGACCACGGTGACCTGCTCTCCGGGGTGTTCCCCGAGGGCGGTGCACGCTGCGCGTACGGCTGCCGGGTGGACGACGAGGCGGTGCGCGGCGCCTGGCTGGTGCTCTCGCACCAGGCGTGGGCACGGCACCTGCGGGTGCTCGCCCACCGCAAGGAGCGCGCCGAGTCCGTGTCGCGGCTGGTGGAGTACGCGGGGCTGTACGCCTCGCTGGCCACCGAGCGGCACGGCGAGGCCCAGTCCTGGATGCTGCGCGGCCGGCTCTTCCACCAGGCGCTGACCGACGCCATCTGGGCGGTGAACGTCGGGCACGCCGTGATCACGCTCGCCGAGCAGTCGACCGAGGACCTGGCGCCGGTGCTGCCGCTGCTGGACGCGCTGGAGCGGGCCGCTCTCGACGCCCGGGACGTGCTCACCGGTCAGGGCCACCTCGCCTCCAACTACACCGCGTGGCTCAACGCGGCCGGTGTGGCGGCGAGTCGGGGCGCTGCGGCGGCCCGTGGCCAGGAGTGGGACGGTGCCGGGCAGTGGCTGGAGGGCGAGCACGGGCTGTACGCGCATCTGCGGGTCGCGGTCGCAGATGACGGCTGGGAGTGGGAAGGCAGCACGTACTACCACGGGTTCGTGCTGCGGGCGGCGCTGCTGGCGCTGCGGGGCACCGACCCCGCGGCCGTGCCGTCGGACGTGGTGGACGTGCTGGCCGGAATGACGGACGTGCTGGCGGCGATCGCCACGCCGGGCGGCATCCTGCCGGCGCTGCACGACGGCCCGTATCTGCGTGGCCCGCTCGCCCTGGAGTGGCTCGAACTCGTGGCGTTGGCCCAGCAGTTGGTGCCTTCACCGGCTCTTGAGGCGGTGGCCGGCCGGGCCCGTGCCGAGCTCGGCGCGCAGGACGACGGGCTCGACCGGGAGCTGGACGGCTGGTTCGCCGGCCCGCCGCTGCCGCAGCGCCCCGCCCCCGGTCCGGTGACGGTGTTCCCGACCGCCGGGTACGCGGTGCTGCGCCACGCGGGCGTCCACGCGCTGCTGGACTTCGGTCCGCACGGCGGTTCGCACGGCCATCGCGACAAGCTGTCGCTGTATCTGTACGGCGACACCACCCCGTGGCAGCCGGATCCCGGCCAAGTTCCCTACGCACACGCCGAGTTCCGTGACTTGTACGCATCGACCGAGGCCCATCCGGCGTTCCGGGTGGACGGCGGCGAACAGGCCGAGTGCACCGGGCGGCTGCTCGGTTCGGACGGTTCGTCCGTGACCGCCGAGGTGACGACCGCGTACGAGGGTGTGCGCGCGGTGCGCCGGGTGGTGCTCGGTGACGGCTATCTGGTCGATCTGCTGACGGTGCGGGCCGGGGACGAGCGGCGCCTGACCGCGCAGCTGCGCCCCGGTGTCGCGCTGGACGTCCAGCTCCAGGCGTCGGGCGAGGTCCGCACCACCTGGTACGGCGACGAGACCCTGCACGGCTGGCACACCCACACCCCGGGTGCGACCGTGCGTCCGGCCTCCCGGCCGGGCCCGGGGCCGGCCGACGACCCGCAGCGGGTGCGCACCCGGGTCGACTTCACCGCGCGGTCGCAGGAGGTCACCTTCGCGTCGGTGTACCAGGCGGCGTCGGCCGGGCCCGCCGTGACCGATGTACAGCTGGACGGTGACGGGGTGCTGACGGTCTCGCTGACCGACGGCGGTAGCGCACGGTTCCGGACGGAGGACTGACCCTTGTTGCTCTCGGCGACCCCGCCGCCCGGCCCGCGCCCCGCACAGCAGGCGCGGCTGTACGAGGAGGCAGCCCGCCACCGCGGGCTGACCCCGCCGCGTACGCACCCCCTGGCCAGCATCACCTGGCTCGGCCCCGCCGCCTCCAACCCGGCGCTGGCCCACCGGGTGAGCGGCGATCCGGTCCATCTGGCGGAGAGCCGACGCTGGATCGAGGCCGCGGTGCGGCTGCCGCACTGGGGCAAGGCCCATATGCCGGACCACGACCTGGACGCCGGCTGGCTGCTGCACCACCTCTCGCTCGCCTACCGGTGGATCGGCGACGATCTGCCGGACGGCGTGCGGGCCCTGCTGCGGTACAAGCTGCTGCTCCAGGGGCGGCGGATGTACGAGTTCGCGGTGGCGAGCGAGGGCCGCTGGTGGTCGTCGTCGTACTGGCAGAACCACAACTGGATCTGCTACGCCGGTCTGGCGACGGCCGGTTACGTGCTGGGCAAGGAGGAGTGGACCGAGCGCGCCAAGGACAACCTCGGTACGGTCCTCGATCTGATGCCGGACGACGGTTCGCATGCCGAAGGGGTCGTCTACTGGCGCTACGGTGTGCCCTTCCTCGCCATCCACCTGGACCTCCTCCAGGAGGCGGAGGGCATCGACTGGTGGGGGCGGGGCGGCTTCCTCACGAACACCTTCCGCTACCGGCTGCACCAGCTGGCTCCCGGCTTCGCGTTCAACGTCGACCACGGCGACTGCCACGACCGGCGCAGCGGACACAGCGCCGGCCTGTACTACCGGCTCGCGGCGCAGTACGGGATTCCGCAGGCGCAGTGGCTGGGCGACCTCGCCTCGGGTGAACTGCTGTGGCAGGAGGCGGCGGAGAGCGGGGTGCGGCCGGGGATCCTGCCGGAGGCGTATCTCGAATACCTCTGGTACGACCCGTCGGTGGCCGCTGCCCGTCCCACCGGGACCCGGGCGTTCTTCCCGGATCTCGGGTTGCTCGCGGCCCGCACCGGGTGGGACGACGACGCCACGCTCGTCTCGTTCAAGGCGAGCCCCGGCGGTGGCCACAAGGCGTGGGAGACCTCCGCGAAGCACCGTGCGGAACTGGGCTGGGAGACCCTCAACCAGGGTCACCACCACCCCGATTCGGGCTCGTTCGTGCTGGTTTCGCAGGGTGCGTTCCTCGCGGTCGACGAGGGTTACAGCAACCGCAAGCGGGCCGCGCACCACAATCTGCTGCTGGTGGACGGCCAGGGGTACGCGGACGAGGACCGCTACCACGTCTACAAGGACATCCCGTACGAGCGGCAGGCCCGGCAGCGCGATGTGCTCGCCGGTCCCGACTGCGGGTGGGCGCATGCCACGGCGGAGATCGCCGCGATGTACGACCCCGCGCTCGGGGTGCGGCGGCTGGACCGGACGCTGGTGTTCACCCCGTCGGGACGGCTCGTGCTGCTGGACCTCGCCCAGGCGGACACGGAGCGGGAGTGGTCGTTCCTGCTCCAGACCGACCGGCCCACCGAACCCGGGCCGGACGGCGGCCGGCTGATCCGGTCCGGGGCGGCCTGTGCCCTGGTGCGGCAGTTCGCGCCGCAGGACGCCTCGGTCGTCTCCGAGGCCACCGAGGTCGAGGCGAACCCGACGTCGAGCACGCCGGAGCTGCGTCTCACCCGCACGCTGCACACGCTGCGTGCGACGACCGCGCCCTCGGCACAGGCGCACTTCCTCACCGCGATCGTCCCGGGCCCGGCACCGGCCCCGGCCGAGCAGGTGGAGTGCTCGCAGGGCCAGGGCGTCACGTTCGGCGAGGAGACCGTGCTCCTCTCCCCCGTCGCGCGCCGGATCCGTACCGCAACGGTGTCGGCCGACGCGGCGGCGGTGCTGCTCGGGGCCGAGGGCTCGGCCCCGTACGTGGTGGCGGCCACCCGGCTGGAGCTGGACGGCCGCGTGCTGCTCGATGTCCCGGAGCCGTACACAGGAAAGGTCGGCTGATCACCATGCAGGCAACCCTCTCGTCCGGCTGGCCGACGCTGCTGCGGCGGCTGGAGTTCGTGGCCTACCCGGCGGCCGCCGGGGCCGCCTTCACCCTGCTGTCGCTCGGTGTCGTGACCTGGCTCCCCGCGCTCGCCGCGATGGGGCACGCCCTCCAGCGGTGGCGGGCGGAGGGTGACAGCCGCTGCTTCACCAACACCTTCGCCGCCTTCCCGCAGTACTGGCGGTCCCTGTGGCGCCACAGCCTGGCGTCCACCGCGGCAGGCATCGTCCTGGCCGCCAACATCGTCCATCTGCTCGGCCGTCCGGAGCCGTGGACGTTCGTGCTGCTCGCCGCGCAGGTGGGTATCGCGGCCGCGCTCACGATCCACCATGTGGCGCTCGCGGCCGAGGCGGGCCGCTCGCCGCGCGGCACGGTCCGCACCTGGTCGCGCGGTGCGCTGGCCCTCGGCTTCGGCTCGGCGGCCCGTGGCACCGCGCTGCTCGGCGCGGTGGTCTCCGCCGCGCTGATCTCCCTCGTCGTACCGCTGGGGCCCCTGCTCCTCGGCCCCAGCATCCCCGTACTGCTCGCTCTGTCCTTCGCAGACCCCAGGAGGCACACCCCATGAGCCGTGTACTGCGCACCACCCTCGTCGCCGCGCTCGCCGCCGGCGCACCGCTCGCCTTCCCCCCGCCGTCGGTGGCCGCCGAGGCCGCAACCGCGTACTACGTGTCGCCGTCCGGCAGCGACTCCAACGCCGGTACGTCGGCGGGCGCCCCGCTCGCCACGATCCAGAAGGCGGTCGACCTGGCGCCGACGGGCGCGGTGGTCAACCTCGCCGCGGGTACGTACAAGCAGGACGTCGTGACCAAGCGTTCCGGTGTCACCATCACCGGTCCGGCGAACGCCGTGGTGAAGGGGGCCGGCGACGCCCGCATCATCCAGGTGCAGCACGACTCGACGACGCTCAGCGGCTTCACCGTGGACGGGCTTCACGGGTCGGCCGGCGACGTGTCGGGGTACCGCCTGAAACTCATCTATGTCATGAGCACGACTCCCGGTAACGGGGTGGGCGCGCTGCGGATCACCGGGATGACGCTGAAGAACGCCGCCGACGAGTGCCTTCGGGTGCGCTATCTGGTGACCGGGGCGGACATCTCCGACAACACGATCACCAACTGCGGGGTCGCCGACTTCAAGTTCGGCGGCGGCGGCAAGAACGGCGAGGGCATCTACCTCGGCACGGCCCCGGAGCAGCAGGGGGCGAACGGCGCCCCGGACGCGGCCCCCGACATCAGCAAGAACAACCGCATCCATCACAACACCATCGCCACCCAGGGCAACGAGTGCGTCGACGTGAAGGAGAACTCGACCAACAACTACGTCGAGTACAACGACTGCAGCGGCCAGAAGGACTCCAGCTCCGGCGGCCTGGACGCCCGCGGCAGCGGCAACATCTTCCGCTACAACACCATTCACGACAACGTCGGCGCGGGCATCCGGCTCGGTGGTGACACCGCGACGGACGGCACCGGCACCAGTGTTTACGGCAACACCATCACCGGTAACGCGGGCGGTGGCATCAAGTTCATGCGCACCCCGCAAGGTCCGGTGTGCACCAACACCATGAGCGGCAACACCGGTGGCGACGCGGTCGGCACCTACGGCAGCGAGTACGACCCGACGGGTGCGTGCCCCCAGTGACCGGGCGGGGACCCGCGAGACGCGGGGTACTGACGGCGGCGGCCTCTCTGGCGGCGGTCGCGGCCACGGCGCCGGGGGCGCAGGCGGCCGAGCGGTCGGGCGGCGGCGCGAGCCGGTCGCGGTGGACGACGTCCTGGTCGACCGCGCAGACCGCGCCCACCGCCACGGACACGGTGGCGAGCGCCGGCCTGACCGACGGCACCTGCGTCACCAACGTACGGCTCTCCGCGGGCGGAACCGTCCGGCTGCGCTACGGGCACGCCTTCGGCACGGCCCCGGTCCTCGTCGGCCCGGTGACGGCGGGCGGCCTGCCGGTGACGTTCGGCGGGCGGCAGCAGGCGTGGCTCGCCGCGGGGTCCACGCTGACCAGCGACGCGGTCGCCGGACTGCGGGTCGCCGAGGGGGCGCGGCTGACGGTGGAGACCAGGCTCCCCGGCCCCACCGGTCCGCTCTCCTTCCACCGCAACACCCATGCCTCGCACTCCGTGGACGGCGCGCGCACCACTTCGGTGTTCCTGCTGACCGGCGTCGAGGTGACGGGCGCGCACGGGCCCGTGGTCGCGGTGCTCGGCGACTCCATCACGGAGGGCGTCGGCACCCCCGACGACGCCGATCTGCGCTGGCCCGACCAGCTGGCCAGACGGCTCCCCGGTTCCGCCGTCGCCAATCTCGGCATCAGCGGCAACCGGCTGCTGCTGGACGACGCCCGGTTCGGGCCGGGCGGCCAGGCGCGCTTCGACCGCGATGTGCTGTCGCTGCCCGGACTGCGCACCGTACTCGTCCATCTCGGCGTCAACGACCTCCAGCAGCCGCCGAGCCAGACCGATCCGGCGCGCGTGCTGGCCGGGTACCGGCAGCTGGTGCTGCGCGCCCGCAACGCCGGGCTGCGGACGGTGGGCGCGACCATCGCCCCGTTCGGCGGCTGGACCCGCTGGACGCCGGAGCTCGAAGCGGTGCGGCAGCGGATCAACGCGGCTGTGCGCACCGGCCGGGTCTTCGACGCCGTCGTCGACTTCGACGCGGCACTGCGCGATGCGGCAGACCCGGCACGGCTGCTGCCCGCGTACGACAGCGGGGACGGACTCCACCCCAATCCTTCCGGTCATGCCGCACTGGCAGCGGCCGTCGACCGCCGAAATCTCCTGTGAGGGCCGCATGACGAACCCGGGCACCACTCCAGGCACCACCCGCCGCACCGTTCTCGCCGGTGCAGCTGCTCTCGGCGCGGCCGCCGCGCTGCCGCTGACGCTCACCGCCGCCGCGTCCACCGCGCACGCGGCGGACGGGTCCGCCGTCATCGACGACGCCACCGCACTGCGCACCCGCTGGCACACCCTGCTCACCGGCGGCCCCGGCCTCGACCTGACGGACCCGCAGATCGCCTCGGCCGTGGCCAGGATCGGCAAGGCCGCGACCACCTCGGCCAAGGGCCTCGACCCGGCCCGGACCGACGGCCTGTTCCCCGATCTGACCAGCACCACGCTCTCCAACCATGTGACGACATCGTTCAAACGGCTCGCCACGGTCGCGACCGCGTGGGCCGTCCCGGGCACCCCGCAGTACGGCGACACCGCACTGCGCGATCTGCTGCTGGCCGGCATCGACTGGATGCTGACCAACCGCTACGGAGCCGAACACACCCGGTTCGACAACGACTGGGACTGGGAGATCGGCTCCGCGCTCGCCCTCAACGACGCGACCGTGCTGCTGTACGACGCGCTCGGCACTGAGCGGCTGGGCCGGATCACCGCGGCCGTACGGCACTACACACCCGATCCGAACCTCTGGCGGGCCGACCGGCAGATCGCCACCGGCGCCAACCGAGTGTGGATCTCCACCGTGGTCGCCGTCAACGCGGTGCTCAGCGGCACGGGCGACGATCTCGCCCGGGTCCGTGACGCTCTTTCGGACGTCGAGGGTTCGGGCGCCAACAGCGTCCTCGCCTTCAACGACGCGAGCGCCGCGGCGGAGGGCACCGGCGAGGGCTTCTACTCCGACGGTTCGTTCCTCCAGCACTACAAGCACCCGTACAACGGCGGGTACGGCAAGGAACTGCTGAACAACCTGTCCCGGCTGCTGAACCTCCTCGCCGGGACCACGTGGGCGGTCACCGACCCCGACCTCGACAACATCCGAAGCTGGGTGGACGACGGCTTCGATCCCCTGCTGGTGCGCGGCGACGTGATGGCGTCGGTGTGCGGGCGGGAGATCGCCCGTCCCAGCAAGCAGGGCCATGTGTCGGCGCAGACCGTCATCGAGGCGGTGGTGCGGCTGATCCCGAGCTTCCCCGGCGAGACGGCCGACCGGTTCACCGCCCTGGTCAAGCAGTGGATCGCGGAGGACACCTACCGGGACTTCCTGGCCGTCACCGACCTGGCCTCGCTGGTCGCCGCCCGGCAGGTCATCGCCTCCCCGGTGCCGGCCCGGGGGCCGCTGGTCGCGCACAAGCAGCACCCGCGGATGGACAAGGCGGCCCACCGCCGGCCGTCCTTCTCGCTCGGCATCTCCGCGTACTCGTCCCGGATCTACAACTACGAGTCGATCCAGAACGAGAACCTGCACGCCTGGCACCTCTCCGACGGCATGGTCCTGCTCTACACCGACGACCTCGGGCACTACAGCGAGGACTACTGGCCGACCGTCGACCCGGCCCGGCTGCCCGGCACCACGGTCATCGCCGGGCGCCCCGCGGACGCGGCGGGGCAGCGCACCACCAGCACGGCCGACTGGGCGGGCGGCACCGCGCTGCCGGGCACGACGCTCGGCGCGTACGGCATGGAGCTGCGCGCGTACGGCAGTTCGCTGCACGGGCTGAAGAGCTGGTTCTGCCTGGACGACGTGATCGCCTGCGTCGGCTCGGGCATCGACGCCGACGCGGGCACGGCCGAGACGGTCGTGGAGAACCGGAAGCTGCGCGACCCGAAGGCCGCCCTGCTGGTCAACGGCACGGCGGCGCCCACGGACGCCGGCTGGTCGGCCCGGCTCGACAAGGTGCGGTGGCTGCATGTGGCCGGAACCGGCGGCTACGTCTTCCCGGAGCCCGTCACGCTGAACGGTCTGCGCGAGGACCGCACCGCGACCTGGCGCGAGATCAACCTCAAGTACGGCACGGACACCTCGGTCACCCGCCCGTACCTGACGCTCTGGCAGGACCACGGCGCCGCCCCGAGCGGGGCCGGCTACTTCTGGCTCCAGGCCCCGGCGGCCTCGGCCGAGCGGACGAAGCAGTGGTCGTCCGCGCCGCCGGTGAAGCTGATCGCCCGCTCCACCGCCGTGCACGCGGTGCGCCGCTGCGCGGACGGGCTGGTCGCCGCGAACTTCTGGACGGCCGGCACCGTGCAGGAGCTGTCCTCGGACGGCCCCGCCTCGGTGCTGGTCCGCCCGGACGGGAAGACGGTGAAGGTGTCGCTGTCCGACCCGACACAGCTACGGTCCTCGGTCGTACTGGACCTGGCGCAGCGCGGCCTGAGCGTCGTCTTTGCCGATCCGGGCGTGAGCGCCCGCTCCACCGGCAGCGGCATCCGGATCACCGCCGACACCACCGGACGCCACGGTGCAACCCTCAACCTCACCCTGAAGAGGAGCTAGACCCTTGCTGTTCGACATGCCTCTGGACCGGCTGCGCGACTACCGGCCAAAACCGGAGGAGCCGGCCGACTTCGACGCCTTCTGGGAGAAGACGCTCACCGAGACGGCCCGCCACGACCTGGACGCCGAGTTCGTCCCGTACGACGCCGGGTTCGCGACCGTCGACGTGTTCGACGTGACGTTCCGGGGCTGGGGCGGCCAGCCGGTCAAGGCCTGGCTGATGCTGCCGAGGACGCGTTCCGGCCCGCTGCCCGCCGTGGTGCAGTACATCGGCTACAACGGCGGCCGGGGCATCCCGTACTCCTGGCTGACCTGGAGCGCGCTCGGGTACGCCCATCTGGTGATGGACAACCGGGGCCAGGGCGGCGGCGGCAAGAACACCGCGGACACCCCGGACATCGGCCCGGACGGGCACGGCTCCTCCTCGCCCGGCTTCCTGACCCGGGGCATCGAGGACCCGTACCGCCACTACTACCGGCGGCTGATCACGGACGCGGTGCGGGCGGTGGACGCGGCGAAGGCCCACGAGGCGGTGGACGCCTCGCGGGTGGCGGTGCTCGGCGGCAGCCAGGGCGGCGGGCTCGCGCTGGCCGTCGCCGGGCTGCGGGACGACATCGTGGCCACCGTCGCCGATGTGCCGTTCCTGTGCCACTACCGGCGTGCCTCGCAGATCACGGACGCCGGACCGTACGCGGAGATCGCCCGCTGGCTGTCCGGGCACCGCTTCCGCATCGACGAGGCGATGGAGACGCTGTCCTACTTCGACGGGGTCAACTTCGCCGCACGGGCGAGTGCCCCGGCATGGTTCTCGGTCGGCCTGATGGACAAGATCTGCCCCTCGTCCACGGTGTTCGCCGCCTACCACCGCTACGCGGGTCCGGCCGAGATCGAGGTGTTCACGTACAACGGGCACGAGGGCGGTGCCGAGTACGACCTGCCGCGCAAGCTCGGCGCGCTGCGGGGCGTGTTCGGCCGGTAGCGCTCCACGGTCACCGGCCCAGCGCCGCCATCGCGGCGTTGTGGCCGGGGACCCCGCTGACCCCGCCGCCGCGCACCGCACCGGCCCCGCAGAGCAGCACATTGTCGTGTGCCGTCTCCACCCCCCACCGGCCGGTGGACCCGGTGGCGTACGGGAAGGCGAGGTCCCGGTGGAAGATGTGGCCGCCGGGCAGCCGCAGATCCCGCTCCAGGTCGAGCGGGGTCTTCGCCTCGATGCACGGCTCGCCGTTCCCGTCGCGGGCCAGGCAGTCGGTGACCGGCTCGTCCAGGTGCGCGTCGAGCTGGGCGAGCGTCGCCGCGAGCAGTTCGGCGCGGGTCGCCTCGTTGTCGGTGGCGAAGAGCCGGGCGGGGGTGTGCAGACCGAAGAGGGTGAGGGTCTGGTAGCCGCGGGCGGCGAGGTCCGGACCGAGGATCGACGGGTCGGTCAGCGAGTGGCAGTAGATCTCCGACGGCGGGGCGGCGGGCAGCCGGCCCGCTGCGGCATCGCGGTAGGCGTCGGCGAGCTGCCCGTACCCCTCGGCGATGTGGAACGTCCCGGCGAAGGCCGCGCGCGGGTCGACGGAGCGGTCGCGCAGCCGGGGCAGCCGGGTGAGCAGCATGTTCACCTTCAGCTGGGCGCCCTCGGCCGGGGCGGGCGGTTCGTCCCCGAGGAGGGCGGCGAGTGCCTGCGGGGAGGCGTTGACCAGGACCTTGCGGGCCGCGACGGTCTGCTCGCCCTCGGGTGAGCGGACGGTGACCTCGGCCCGTGTTCCGTCGGTGTCGATCCGGGTCGCCTCGTGCCTGACCCGGATCTCTGCCCCGGCCTCGCGGGCGGCGCGGGCCAGGGCGTCGGTGAGCGCACCCATGCCGCCGACGGGGACGTCCCAGTCGCCGGTGGAGCCGCCGATGACGTGGTAGAGGAAGCAGCGGTTCTGGAGCAGCGACGGATCGTGCGCGTCGGCGAAGGTGCCGATCAGGGCGTCGGTGAGGACGACTCCGCGTACCAGGTCGTCGGTGAAGTTCTTCTCGACGGCGACGCCGATGGGCTCCTCGAAGAGCGTCCGCCAGGCCTGAGTGTCGTCGATCCGCTCGCGCAGGGCGTCGCGGCCTGGCAGCGGTTCGGTGAGGGTCGGGAAGACCCGATCGGCGACGTGCCGGGTCATCCCGTAGAACCGCTGCCACGCCTCGTACTCCCGGTCGGAGCCGGTGAGAGCGGCGAAGGAGTCCCGGGTGCCCTCCCCGCCGACGAGCAGCCCGGTGGCGCGGCCGTCGCGCACGGTCGGGGTGTACGAGGAGACGGTCCGCTTCCGTACCGCGAAGTCCAGTCCGAGATCGCCGACGATCTTCTTCGGGAGCAGGGACACCAGGTACGAGTAGCGCGACAGGCGGGCGTCGACCCCGTCGAAGGGGCGGATCGAGACGGCCGCTCCCCCGGTGGTGGCCAGCCGCTCCAGGACCAGGACGGACTGTCCGGCACGGGCGAGGTAGGCGGCGGCGACCAGACCGTTGTGGCCGCCGCCCACGATCACTGCGTCATAGCTGTCGGGTGCGGGCATGACCCTTCGTAGCACGGCGCGATCGCCCGTGACCAGAGGGTGTGGGGCCCGGTCGCTGCGGCAGCCGCTGCCCGCTGCGCAACGCCGGCCTGCCGCGTGACCGGAGGCCGTGCCGCCCCTCAGTGCGGCGGCCGCTGCCCGCTGCGCAACGCCGCGACCTGCCGGTAGAGCTCGACGGCCTCCGTTCCCCGGCCGAGCTGCTCCAGGCAGTGCGCCTCGTCGTTGCGGGCGGCCAGGGCGTCGGGGTGGTCGGCGCCCAGGAGCCGGTCGCGGGCCGCGGCGACGGTGCGGTAGACGGTGAGGGCGTCGGCCCAGCGGCCGAGCCAGCCGAGGCCGACGGCGACCTCGCGGCGGGTGACGAGGGTGTCCGCGTGGTCCGGGCCCAGCACGCGTTCGCGGATCGCGCACACGTCGCGCGCCTCGGCGAGCGCCTCCTCCCAGCGGGCGAGGCGCCCCAGGTTGACGCCGAGGCCGTGGCGGGCGCGGAGCGTCTCGGGATCGGCGGCGCCGCCCACCCTGGTCCGGTCCGCCACGAGGGCGCGGTACAGCTCCAGGGCCTCCGCGCTGCGGCCCAGGCGGCCGAGGCTGATGCCGACCTCGTAGCGGGCGGAGAGCGTGTCGGGGTGGTCGGGGCCGAGCGACCTCGACCGGGCACGGGCGACTTCACGGTACGCCTGCAGGGCCTCCGTCCAGCGCCCCAGCCGGCCCAGGGTGTACGCCACCTCGTAGAGCGTGACCAGGGTGTCGGGGTGGTCGGCGCCGAGCAGCCGGCTGCGGGCCGACGCCACGTCCCTGGCCATCCGGTAGGAGTCCTCCAGGCGGCCGAGCCTGCCGAGGTTGAAGGCGAGGTTGTGGCGGCAGCGCAGGGTGTCGGGGTGGTCGGGGCCCATCGACCGTTCCCGGGAGGCGAGCACTTCCGCGTACACCTGATGGGCCTCGAAGTGCCGGCCCAGCCGGCCCAGCACGTACGCCGACTCCTGGCGGGCCGCCAGGGTCTCCGGGTGGTCGGGGCCCAGGATGCGCTCGCGGCCCCGGGCGACGCGCTCGAACTCCCGCAGGGCGTCCGAGGCACGTCCGGTGCGGCTGAGGGTGAAGCCGATCTCGTACCGGCTGGCGAGTGTGTCGGGGTGGTCGGGGCCCAGCGCGTGCTCCCGTTCGGCGGCGACCGCGCGATGCACCTCGCCGGCCTCCTCCCAGTGGCCGAGGCGGCCCAGGTTGAGGCCCGCACTGTGCCGGCTGGCGAGGACCGACAGCAGTTCCGGCGACGGGGTCGGGCGCTCGGCCCCGGCCGGCGGCAGTTCGCCGGTCAGGCTGCGCAGGTCGGTGCCGGTGGTCCACTCGCCGGTGAGCCCTGCCCAGTGGTCGGGCGGGGCGAGCACGGCGTGGGTGCCGGTCGCCTTGTGGCCGGTGGTAATGGAGCGGGCCCAGGCGGGCAACTGCTGGCCCGGGAGCACGACGGGAACGGGCGGTGCGAGCGGTACCCGCCCGGTGGGCGGCAGGTGCGGCTGCTCGCCGGTGCGGCCGACGGCGATCCGCTGCCGGAGGTCGCCCGCGTCGACGGGCCGCTCCTCGGGGGTCTTGGCCAGCAGTTCCAGCACGACACGGTCGAAGAAGCCCGGGAGCTCGGCCCGGTGGGTGCGCAGCGGACGGGGCTGGGTGTCGCGGTGTCCGACGAGGACGGCCCAGGCGTCGTCGAGGTCGAACGGCGGCACCCCGGTGGCGATCTCGTAGAGCACGCAGCCCAGTGAGTAGAGGTCGCTGCGGTGGTCGATCTGGCCGCCGCTGATCTGCTCGGGCGACATGTAGTGCGGGGTGCCCATGGCGATGCCGGTGCCGGTGAGACGGGAGGTGAAGCCGACGTCGTGGCCGAGCCGGGCGATGCCGAAGTCGCAGATCTTCACCGTGCCGTCGGCCAGCCGCATGATGTTGGCGGGCTTGAGGTCGCGGTGCACGACGCCCTGCTGGTGGGTGTAGCCGAGGGCGTCGGCGACCTGTTCGGCGATGTCTACGACATCCGGCACCGGCAGGGGGTGCTGCTTGTTGTCCTCCAGGAGCTGGCTGAGGTTGCGCCCGTCGAGGAGCTCCATGACCAGGTAGAGGACGCCCTCGTGCTCGCCGAAGTCGTGGACGACGGTGACGCCGCGGTGCTGGAGCGCGGCGGCTACCCGGGCCTCGCGACGGAAGCGTTCCCGCAGGACGCGGGTGAAGGACTGGTCGTGCTGGGGCCCCATCGGCTTGAGGCATTTGACGGCTACGTGGCGGCCGAGCGACTCGTCGCGGGCGCGCCACACCTCACCCATGCCCCCGCGCCCGATCAGATCGAGCAGTCGGTACCGGCTCTGGATCAGCCTGGTGTCCGCCATCGCCTGCTGTCGCCCCCGTCTGCTCCGCCTGCTGTCTACTGCTGCGCCCTCCCCGGCCCGTCCAGTATGGCGGCCCGGCTGCGCAGTTTGTACGGGGTGGGGCGGCTGCCGGGACCGAGCCGGGCCATCGCGTTCAGAATGTGACCGGGCGGGAGCCGCCAGCGGAGCCGGGCGGGGATGCGGCGCAGCAGGGCTCCGGCGGTGCGCAGGCGCCGGTCGACGGTGTGCGCCGGTGCGGCGGGTCTGCCGTAGAGCTCATGGGCGTACGGGGGCAGTGACTGGTAGGCGAGTGCCGCGACGCGCCGCCACAGCAGGGCCCGCACCGGTACGAGCAGCGGGTGGACGGGGGGCCGTCGCAGGAAGTCGTCGACGTCCAGCGCCTCCGCGGACGCGGCGAGCCGGGGACGTACGCGCTCGAAGTAGGCGGCGAGCTGTGCGGTGGTGGCCGGGACGTCCACGGGGTCGAGGCCGACGAGGCGGGCGCTGCGGCGGTGCTCGTCGACGTAGCGGTCGGCCTGGGCGGCGGTGAGCGGGAAGCCGGAGCGGCGTTCGACCTGGAGGTAGGAGTCCACCTCCGCGCAGTGCACCCACAGCAGCAGTTCGGGCTCGTCGACGCCGTAGCTCTCCCCGGTCTGCGGGTCGGTGGCCTTGATGAGCCGGTGGATCCTGCGGACCCGGGCACCGGCCTGCTCGGCGGCCTCGGTGGTGCCGTAGGTGATCGTGCCGACGAAGCCGGCCGTGCGCATCAGCCTTCCCCAGGCGTCCTTGCGGAAGTCGGAGTTCTGCACGACGCCGCGTACGGCGCGCGGGTGCAGCGCCTGGAGGTAGAGCGCCCGGACTCCGGCGATCCACATCATCGGGTCGCCGTGCATCTGCCAGGTGACGGATTCGGGCCCGAAGAGCCCCGGGTCGGCGTCCACCATGCCGCTCGTACCTCCCGCTCGGCGGCGTACGTGCGTATGCCGTACGCCCCCACAGGATGCGCGCGACCGGGCGGAAGCTCCAGACCCCCGTCCCGCACGGTCACGCCCCGGCGATCACCGCCGCACCGGCCCGGCAGGGGCCTCGCGTCATTCGTGGGGGACGACCGCGACGGGGCAGCGTGCGTGATGGATGGCGCCCTGGGCCACGGGGCCCAGGGACGGTGCCGGGCCGCGATGGCGCCGGCCCCGGCCGACGACCAGCAGATCGGCACCCTCGGCGGCCTGCACGACGGCCTTGGCGGGGCTCACCAGCGCCGTGCCGTCGGTGACGTCCACCTGCGGGAACCTCTCACGCCAGGGAAGGAGGGTCTGGCCGAGGAGCTTCTGCGTGTCCTGGACGACTTCCTCGGCCACGTCATGGTCCACGCCCCAGGGCACGTACGCGTCCACCGGCAGGCTCCGGCCGTGGACGGCCCGAAGGGGCATGCCGCGCGCGGCAGCGGCCTCGAAGGCGAATCGGAGCAGGTCGTCGCAGGGCCCGTGCAATTTGAGCGCCACCACCACGCCGCGCGTTCCGCTCGGGGCGGACTGTCGGCCGTCGTCCCCCGTACCGGCCCGTACCAGGACCACCGGCCGCTCGGCACGGGCCACGACGGGCAGGCTGATGTCACCGAGGAAATAGCTCTCCAAGGGCACCAGCCCCCGCGAACCGAGCACGGTCATCTCGGACTCCGATGCCGCTTGCAGAAGGGCGTGCTCGGCGTCGTCGGCGACCAGGCTGCCGACGACGGTGAGGCCCGGGTGGTGCGCCTGGAGTTCGACCCGCGTGTTGTCCACGATCCGTCTCGCCCAGTAGTTCTGATCCTTCTCGGCGGGAACGTTGGCCGGTTCCTCCACCAGCAGCGGCCATGCGTGCAGCAGGCGCAGCGTGAGCTTGCGCCGCTCGGCTTCGTCGGCGGCCCAGTGGGCGGCTGCCAGGCTCTCGGGCGACCCGTCGAGGCCGACGGTGACGACTGGCTCCATGACGAATGCCTCCGTCTCTCAGGGAACCGGAACGGCGGCAGAGGATCGACGGGGTCGAGCAGCTGCGCAGACGCGCCGGGCACGGATCCTCTTCATCCGACAAGTACCCCAGATCCTCCGGCGGCGCATTTGGAGGGCGCCATCCGGCTGGCCCGGGGTGCGCGGGAGGCAGATAGTGGAGAGGCGGCGCATCGGGCGGAACCCGCCGGGAGGTGCTCACGGAAGCTCTCGGAAGCCGCAGAGGAGGCTACCCGCCATGAGCGCTTCTCCCACCCGTATCACCTCGGCCCTGCCCGCCTCGTACCGTGCCCGCCTGATGCAGATGGGGCAGGAGGTCAATTTCGAGGAGGGCGCGCGCCTCTTCAACGAAGGGGACCACGCGGACCGCTTCTGGATCCTGCGTTCGGGCACCGTCACACTGGACTTCCGCGTCCCCAAAAGCTCCCCGGCCTCGATCGAGAACCTCGGGCCCGGCGAACTCGTGGGCTGGTCCTGGCTGTTCGAGCCGTACATCTGGCACCTCGGGGCCGAGGCGATGACGCCCGTCCGTACCCATGAGTTCGACGCGGCGACGGTACGGATGACGATGGACGCCGATCCCGCCTTCGGTTCGGCCATCGGCCACTGGGTCGGTCAGGTCCTCGCCCACCGGTTGCAGGCAGCCCGGGTCCGTCTCCTCGATCTCTACGCCCCGCACGGCGGTGGCGGCCTCGTGTGATCCGTACCGCCGCCCTGGCCCCACTCGGGTGAAAGCTGCGGTCACACCCTCCGGCTGGACCCTCGTACCACCGCGACCACCGAGAATCGGCCCTCCGTCGGCCTTGCGGCCACGATCACGGAGTGCACGGTGGATGGAACCCTCTCGCTGATTCTCCTCCTTCTCTTCCTCTGGGGTCTCTGCTCGCAGCGACTGGCACGCGTCGAACTCACCGCCCCCGTGGCGTTCGTGGCTCTGGGCCTGCTGCTGGCCGAAGGTCTCGGCGTACTGGACCTGGCCCCCTCGCCCGGTACGGTACGGGCGCTCGCCGAGACCACCCTGACCTGGGTCCTCTTCACCGACGCCGCACGGCTGTCCTTCCGGGCGCTCCGTCCCGACCTCGGTCTGTACGTGCGGCTCCTGCTGCTCGCCCTGCCGATGTGCATCGGCCTCGGCGCGCTCGTGGCCATGGCCCTGCTCCCCGGTGTGTCGGGCTGGGCAGCGCTGTACGTCGGGGCCGCACTCGCCCCGACGGACGCCGCGCTCGGCGCCACGATGATGGTCGATCCGGTGGTGCCCGAGAGGATCCGCCGGCTCATCAACGTCGAGAGCGGTCTGAACGACGGCATCGCCACCCCCTTCGTCGTCATCGCCCTCGCCGCGGTCGCCGCGGCCGGAAGCACGTCGAGCGCCCATGCCTCCGAGGCCGCCCTGGTGGAACTCGCCATCGGCCTGGCCTACGGCACGGTGCTGGGGCTGACGGCCGGGTGGCTGCTGCGTTCCGCCCTGCGCAGGGGCTGGACCACCGAAGGCGTCGCCGGGCCGGGCGTCCTGGCGCTGGCCCTGTTGAGCTACACCTCGGCCGTCGCGATCGGCGGCAATGGTTTCGTAGCCGCCTTCATCGCAGGTCTGGCCTTCGGCTCGGCACACGCCGCCTCACAGCACGTGCTGCTGTTCGTCGAGCAGTCCGCCTCGCTGCTCTCCGTGCTGGTCTGGCTGCTCTTCGGCGCCGTGCTGGTGCCGGCCGCCGTCACTCACCTCACCTGGCAGGCACTGCTCTACGCGGTGCTGAGCCTGACGGTGCTGCGCATGGTGCCGGTGGCCCTGTCCTTGACCGGAAGCGGTCTGGACCGAAGAACCGTCCTGTTCGTGGGC
Source organism: Streptomyces sp. NPDC001933 (assembly GCF_042890955.1). NCBI lineage: Bacteria > Bacillati > Actinomycetota > Actinomycetes > Kitasatosporales > Streptomycetaceae > Streptomyces > Streptomyces sp. NPDC001933. The sequence continues at coordinate 355,711 of NZ_JBIASS010000010.1, forward strand.
TGGTTCGGTCCGCGCGGACTGGCATCCGTCATCTTCGGTCTGCTGGCGGTCGAGGACCTGGCCCCGTCGGCCGCACGGACGATCGTCCCGGTGGTCGCCTGCACCGTGCTGCTCAGCGTCCTCGCACACGGCATCACGTCCACTCCCCTCGCCCGGCGCTACGGCAGAGCCGCACAGGCCACCGGCGCGGTCGCCGCAGGACCGGCCGTGAACGCTCTGCCCGTCCGAGGCATGACGGCGGGCACCGACTCCGGTCACACACCATGAGCACCGTACGGCAGGGTGTCGGCGCACAAGAACCGGGCGAGCCAGGGCCACGACACCTCTCCGGACGCCGTCGAAGGAAGGCTGAGGCGTGCCGTCACACCCCCGTCGTGGCCCTGACTGGTTTCAGCGGTCATGAACCGACCGAGGCCGTTGTCAGCCGCGAGCGACCCGCAGGCTGTACGTGACCTCCGCGTCGGCCATGATGCCGTTGTTGCGCGCGGTGATCGTGAACCGCTTGGTGCCCGGGGCGGTGGGGACTCCGGTGATGCCGCCTGTGTCCTTGTTCAGGCTCAGTCCGGCGGGCAGCGCGCCGGATGTGACCTCGTACCGGACCGTCCGGGGCGAGCTGGAGGTGACCTTGAACGCGTACAGCTCACCCACGCGGCCGTCGGCCGGCTCCGGTGTCGTGAAACCGGGCTTCGGCGCCCGCACCGGCTGAGCCCGGCCGACCGGACTGCCGGACGAGTCCAGCTCCTGCAGCGACCACTCCTTCCCCTCGGTCAGCTCGCTCAGGTGCCAGTTCTTCTTCTCGTCGGTCATGAGCTGCTGCTGGGCGGGCGTGAAGGCGCCGGACTCGATGGCGGAGTTCCAGATCCGTACCGCGGTGAGGACCGCCGCGGTGTCGGATCCGTTGGCGAGACTGTCCGTGCTCGTCTCGAACCAGCCGAAGTTCGCGCCGATCGACGCGCCGAGGGCCAGGTTGTGCTCGACGCCGAGCGTGCTCGTGCCTCCGCCGATCGGCAGTGAACCTCCCATGGCGGGTAGGAAGTTGGCCCGGTAGAAGTTGTTGTTCCTGGTCACCTGCGCGTAGTTGGAATCGGACCAGCCGATGCCGCCCCAGCTGATCCGCGACTGGGCGAACCAGGAGTTGGACGACGGGTTGGAGGCCTCGCAGATGAAGCCGTCCTGGGAGTCGAGCCGGCGGTGGATCCCGTTGACCAGGTGAGCGAAACCCTGGCCGCGCCAGCCGTTCCAGGACGCCTCCTCCAGTCCGTCGTACGAGATGTTCCGGACGCCGGTGCTGTTGACCATGGTGGCAAGGCGGGTGGCGATCTCGTCGATGACCGGCAGGTCGCCTCGTGCTCCGCCGTACTGGTTCTCGCTGACCCGGGTGGCGTCGGCCCCGGCGGGGTGGGCCGCCGCGGCCGATCCCCACTGCGCCCGGCTGACGCCGGTGAACTGCCACTCGCCGGCGCCGGCCTGCGTCACACCGGAGTACGTGAGGAACTCGTCGCCGATGCGCAGCCGGCGGCCGATGACGTGACCGCCGCCGCCGGAGTCGCCGTCGGCGTACAGGGTCGTGTCCGACGCGGCCAGAGCGCGGGTCAGCTTCACGGTCGCGCCGACCGTGAGCCGCTTGTCGGCCGGTGCGGGAGAGATGTACGGGTCATTGGCCTGGATGAAGTTGGACAGGGTGTGCACGCCGACCCGCATGCCGCCCGCGGCGGCGGTCGCGACCAGTTGAGCCGCGGCGGCGTCCGAGCCGCCGAAGCCGCTGTTGAACTGGTAGTGCCCCGTCGACTTCCAGGGACCGGCCGCGCCCTGCACGGAGTAGACGTTCTTGATGCCCGCCTGCTTCGCGAACTTCATGGCGTCGGAGAGGTTCGAGGTGCCGAGGGACGACAGGGCCAGGAACGGCTGCCGGGTCGCCCGGGCCACCTTCTGCCACTGCCCGTCGATGGTCGGGTACGGCAGGTGCTCGCCGCGCGCGATCTGGCTGAGCACGGTGAGCACGAGATCAGGAGCGCTGCCGTACACGGCCAGCTTCGATCCGATGATCCGGCCTTCGAAGCCCGCCAGCGGGCCGATCCGGATGCCGTCCTCGCGGGTCCGTACGGTGCTGTAGTCGTAGGAGTAGGCGCGCAGAATGCTGCCCCACGACGTCTTCGCCGCAGCGCCCCACTCGTTCTGCGTTCCGGCCTCCCCGTACGGCTTCGGCTTCACCTCCGAGCCGAACCCGTACGCGTCGAACTCCTTGGGCCAGCCGCCGACGGTCTTGTCGTTGAGCGGGGTGATACCGAGGGCGAAGGCGCTGTCACGGACCACACCGACGGCCTCGCCGACGGTGTCGGTGACGCTGGTGGTCAGCGGGCCCCACAGCAGGGTCCGCACATCGGTGCCCGGTGCGGCGTCCAGGCCGACGACCTCGAGCGTCGCGTACGTCGCGTGGTCGACTACCTTGACCTCGACCGTCGCCCGGTCGCCGCTGAACACCAGCACGTGCCGGTCCCGCCGGGAGACCTTCACCTGGGTGGGGGCGTCCTGCTTTCCGTCGCCCAGGACGACGGACACCAGGGGGAGCGACCTGCCCGCCGACAGATGGTCGGTTCCCGTGCGTATGTCCTTCAGTTCGACGACCCGGCCCGTCGGGTCGAGACCCAGCGACAGGAATCCCGCCCTGATCCGCAACGGGCGGCCGGCCCGTTCCGTGAACGCCGGCCCTGCTGCTGCCGGCTGAGTGAGGGCCGGTGTCGCGATCAGCGCCAGCGAACTGACACCGCCGGCGATCAGGAAGTCTCTTCTGTCCACGATTCCTCCGAATCGACATGTGCCGATATGTCTCGTGTTCTACGTGGAGGGTGCAATCGGTTGTGCAGTGACGCCGGCCGGCGTTGTCACCGATGGAGGCCACGACGCCGACCGGTCGCCATGTCACCTATCTCCCGTTGATGGCGACTTCGAGCAGGTCGGTCGTCGACCCGTTCGAGCCGTCGTCGAACGCCAACTTCACGTACTGGGCCTGTGCGCTGAGGGGGTACTGGTTGTGGAACCCGAAATAGGCAGTACCCGTCGGGCCGTTGACGGTACTGGCATCACTCCAGGTCACGCCGTCGACACTGGTTTGGATCTTGATTGTCCTGGGCGTGTCGAGGTACTTCTGATCCAGCGTGTTGAAGTTGATGTCGATGTTCGCGATATCCGACTTCGCGGGCAGCTTGAATTGGATCCAAGCCTTTTCGCTTCCTGGCACCGACCACTTCGACTGATCGAAGTGGTCGCCATCGATGAGCCTGCCGTCGGTGAGGTTCGACAACGCATCCTGCCCCTGGCCGGCCGTGATTTCGGCGCCCTTTGCGAGGTTCCGGTACGGCAGCAGGTCCATGAAGACCCTGTTTGTTCGGTAGGTCTTACCGTCCAGTGTCACGTCTGCCCAGACGACCCCTCTCGTGGGTGCCTCGACCTGCGGGGTGATGATCTTGTTCCCCTTGAACGTGAACGTGTCCACTTCCTTGATGGCGACCGGCTCGTATTTGTCACCGCCGGCCAGATCGACGATTCCGCCATGCCAGTTGATCCGAGCCGCGTCCAAGCCGATGGGCCCGCCTGAGGCCGACCTGCCTTGTATGTCGTAGGTGAGCCCGTCGTTCAGGCCGAACTCGCCGTAGGCCTCTTTCCCCTCCACCGACAACGACGCACTGAGCATGCCGGCGGCATGGACGAGGCCGTCCTTGACCGTCACCTTCAACACGCCTTGCCTGGTCACGCCCTCATAGGTGCCTCGGACCGTGATGCTCGTCGTGCCGTCCGACACCGGATGCACGATTCCACTGGGGCGAACCTTCGCCGTCTCAGGGTTCGCGCTGCTGTAGGTCACGCCCGAAAGCCCGGCTTTCAGTGCGGGATACGTCATGTAGCCCTCGGCCTTGACCTTCAGCACCTTCGGCGCCAACTGCTCACCGGTGACGTCGACGTCGGTCAGCTTGTACTTGCGCTCAGGACTGTCCGTCACGATCTTGACGATCGTGTCGATCGGGTCTTCCTTCACATCGGCCAGGTCGATGGTCAGGCTGTCGCCCTTCTGACTGAACGACGTGACCGGGACGTCGCTGTTCAGCCATCTCACCGACTTCACCCGATCCTTGACCGGACGAATGGTCAGGGACTTGTCGGTGATCGCGTCAAAGCCCTTCTTGCCGTCGGGCCCCTTCACGATGTGCAGATAGATGTTGTTGTCCCTGGCGGTCGCATATCCCCATTGCGGGCCGGTCGTGCTGTTGGGGAAAGCGAACTTCTCGTAGTTTCCTCGTCCATCGTCTTCGTAGCCGGCGCCCGCGAGGAAGTACGGCGTCGTGCCCGTCGTGGACTCATGACGCTCCGGACCATGCTCCGGAGCGAACCAGTCGGCGAGATTCTCTCTTACGTCGATGAACTCCTGGGCGGCCTTCGGGTATCTCGTGGCGATGTCCTGGGGAGAGTCCCAGTTCGGTCCCCGGCTGTCGAGAACCGACTGATCGTTGTTGTCGACATAGCCCCGACCGGCATTCATCACCATCTCTTTGGTGACCTGCCTGAAGTCGTCGCGCTTTCCGTAGTACGGCGAGAGCATGTTCTTGGTGTGGATCATCTTCCACGGTTCCATGGGGGTCCGCTTGAGAAGATGGTTCTTCCCCGTATTGGCGTAGATGCCCGACGCCTCGCTCGTTCTCAGATCCGGATCACCGTACTCAGCCCCCTGGGCATTTGAGTCCACGATGATCTCATCGCTGAGGTCGCGTACCGCGCTGTACATAGCGTCGTAGTTGGCATTGGGCATTGCCTGCGGGCCGTCGAAGTACAGGTAGTCCGGAGAGTAACGCTTGATGAGATCCTCCACATTCTGCACGAACACATCAGTGGAGTAATGCTGCAAGCCGCCGCCCTCGGTAGCGTAGTACAGGCCGAATTTCATGCCGTACCGCTTCACTGCCTGTTCATACGGCTTCAATCCGTCTACTACTTTGCCGTTCTCGTCCTTGGGGAGGTACTCCGCCCTGATGTGCTTCGGATCGGCGAATTTCGACGGCCAGAAGTAGTTCTGCTGCAGGGATTCGACCGAAATCAGCGAGTGTCCTTCACGCTTCGCTCTCGCTGCCCATTGATCAACGGAGTAGTCGGGATCAACGAAGTAGTTGTAAGTCGGGGTGGAATGGGTCAGTGCGCTGACCCTGCCCTCCTCGAACCACTTGTTCGGGCGTTCCTTCACCGTGATGGTGAAGTCTCTTGAGGCAGTACTCCCTTCCTTGTCAGCCACCTGGACGGTGAAGTGGTAGTCGCCTGGTTCGGTGTTGACGCCAACGATGCCTTTGGTGCTGTTCAGATCGACTTTCCCGTCGACCAGTCCATCCGCGATGGAGCCATCAGGGTTCAGCGCCAGGCCATCAGGCAACTTCCCGTCGATGATCTTCCAGGTATAGCCCGGCGCGCCACCGGCAGCCATGAATTGGAAAGCCGAAGCGCTGACGCCGTACTTGTTCTTGGACGCCGACTTGTTCCAGACGTACGGCCATTCCTTGTAGCCGGTCGGCATGTTGTTCTTCGGAAGCGGAGTGTGGATCGTATCGCCGGTCGAGAGTCCTTGCGACACGATCTGCAGACTCCCCGACGGCCCTGTCACGGAATTGACCAGGCCATCGATCTTGTTGCCGTTCTGGTCCGCCACCCGGCCGTAGAACCCGAGATAGGAGACGTTCTGATCCTTGGCTATCGGCACACCGTTCGAATTCACGTCCTCCGTGTAGGTGTGCTCGATCTGAATCATCAGCTTGTTCCAGCCTGCGTGCAGCTGGACGGCTTGCTTCGTCAGATCCTTTTGCACCTCCACCGGGGTGCTCGGCTTCGTCAGGCAGCTGTCGTTCGCATACAGCCGGTACGAACCGCTCGCGCCGACGTTGAGATATGCCTGCTGCTCGACCGGGCTGTAGACGTACGTGTGCGCGTACACGTACTTGTTCCTCGTATCGACACCCTTCTTGACGGAGTAGTACCCGTAAAGATCCTGGTAGTCGTCGTAGTTCCGGTTATAGATGCGGTCGTCGAAGTACTCCCACTTTCTGCTTTCGTTGCCGAAGCTCAATGAATCGCCGCCCTTCGGGCTGATCTCCGTCGTCCCGTCGACCGGGGTCTTCGAGCCATCGGCTTCACATTCATATTTCTTGTCGACCACCGGCGAATCGAATGGGCCCGAGACCAGCCAGGAGTTTATGAACGGAGCGTTCCCGGACACCTGCTGCGCGGACGCCTTTTTCGTTGCGGATGCACCGAACAGGAGTGATGCGACGATCACCACCCCCAAGAAGGAAGCGATCTTTCTATAGCTGTTGCTCACTGTCGAGTGGCCCTCTCTCCATCAGCGCGACTATCCCGTGCTCGGTGGGGGTTGTGCAGTGGTGCCGGCCGGCGCCGTCGCCGGCTGGCACGCACCTCTCAGTGGTGCAGCGGGTTCGTTGCCGGGCTTGGGGCCCGGATTTCGAGGCGTCGGAGTGAGTAGCCGAAGGTCGATGTGCGCTTGATGCCTTGGATGCGGATGTACCGGCCCGGGGTGGGAGCGAGGGTGAGGTTGTCCACGCGGGCGCCTGTGGGTTTGTCCCGGACGGCGGCGGCTGTGGTCCAGTGCGTCCCGTCGTCGGAGACCTGGATGTCGTAGTCCTTTGCGGACGCCGTTTCCCAGTCGAGCAGGGCGCGGCGGACCGTCTGTACCCGGCCCAGGTCCACCTGGATCCATTCGGCGTCACGGTAGGCGCTGGCCCAGCGGCTCGCCGGGTCGCCGTCGGTGGCGTTCTCCGGTCCCAGGCTGGGCACTTCGGACGACGACGCGGTGGTCGGCCGGTGCAGCGCCAGATCCGCTGCGTCGAAGACGCGCATGCTCCACAGCGCGTAGCCGTCGTGCTTGCGGGCCGCTTCGGTGCCGACGAGACGCACGTACCGGGCGGTGACCGGTTCGAAGGTGAGTGTGTCGGATCCCGCGGACGCGCGGTCCGTGCGGCGGGCGACCGTGGTCCAGG
>NZ_JBIASS010000011.1:0-342636 GCF_042890955.1 Streptomyces sp. NPDC001933
TCTGCTGCAACGTCGCACCGATGTCCGACGTACGCGTCGTCGTCATCGACTGCACCGACACCGGCGCGTCCCCGCCCACCGCAACCGACCCGACCCGGATGCGCCGCGAGGGGCGGCGCATCGCGAGCGGCCGGGCCGGCAGCCCGGGGAGACCCAGTGCGACCGGTTCTCCAGCGGTCATGACGTCACCGGTTCCCGGAGATGGTCTCGCGCGCGGCGCGCAGGGATTCCTTCAGCGATCCCATGGTGGCGAGCACGGCGGTGGGTTCGTAGCCGCAGTGCGCCATGCAGTTGGCACAGCGCGGGTCCTTGCCCCGGCCGTACTTGTCCCAGTCGGTCTCCTCGATGAGCTGACGGTATGTCGGTACGTAGCCGTCGCTCATCAGGTAGCAGGGCCGCTGCCAGCCGAAGAGCGAGTAGTTGGGAATGGCCCACGCCGTGCACGGGAAGTCCGCCTTGCCCTCCAGGAAGTCGAGGAAGAGCGGCGAGTGGTTCAGCCGCCAGCGGGCCCGGTTGCCGCCCGCGAAGGTCTTCTTGAACAGTTCGCGGGTCTGCTCGACGCCCAGGAAGTGCTCCTGGTCGGGTGCCTTCTCGTAGGCGTAGGCGGGCGAGATCATCATCTCGTCGACCTTCAGGTCGTCATTGAGGTAATTGAGGACCTCGATGATGGTCTGCGGGGTGTCGGTGTTGAAGAAGGTGGAGTTCGTGGTGACCCGGAAGCCGCGCCGCTTGGCCTCCTTGATCGCCGCCACGGCCTCGTCGAAGACCCCTTCCTTGGCGACCGATTCGTCGTGCCGTTCCCGCAGCCCGTCGATGTGCACGGCGAAGGCGAAGAACGGCGAGGGCGTGAATTTCTCGATCTTCTTCCGCAGCAGCACCGCGTTGGTGCACAGGAAGACGTATTTCTTGCGCGCCACCAGCTGCCGGACGATTTCATCGATCTGCGGGTGCATCAATGGTTCGCCGCCCGCGATGGAGACCATCGGGGCACCCGATTCGAGGACGGCGCCCACGGCCTGGGCCACCGGCATGCGCTGCTTGAGCACGCCGGCCGGGTGCTGGATCTTCCCGCAGCCCTCGCACGCGAGATTGCAGGCGTACAAGGGCTCCAGTTCCACGATGAGCGGGAATTTCTCCCGCCTGCGGAGCTTCTGTTCGATGAGGTACGTCGCAACCTTGATGGACTGACGGAGCGGCATGGCCATCTGGCTCACCTCCTGGGGAGCAGCAAAGATCGGTGCCATTCGTAGAAAGCAGGCAGGACGGCACGGAGAACTCGGAAAGCCGATATTCCACCGCGTATCGTGCCGATGCGGACGAGCTCATGCTCCGGAGCATCCACGACCACCCGTACGGCGGCAACCGGGCGCGGCCCGGACCGCAGAGCGGTGCGCAGCGTGGCGGCGGACTCCATGTCCACCGCGATGGCTCCGGTGGCCCGCAGCCCGGCCCGCTCATGTCCGCGTACGACATGGTCGGAGCCGGTCAGCGGACCGGTGTGGACGGCGCGGCCGGGTACCGCCCTGGCCAGGGCCTCGGCGAGCAGGCCCGGACCGGTGCAGACCGTACGGTCGCCGCCTTCCCGGGTCTCGTCGGCGACCACCAGGTCCCCGGGGTGCATGCCGGGCAGCAGTCCGGCGCAGAAGCCGGAGGCGAGGACCGCCGTGCCGGGCGCCCGGTCCTGACCGAGCGCCCGTGCGACGGCCGCCTCGGCGGCCCTGGGGCCCATGCCCGTACGGAGTACGGTCACCGGGCCGGGAGTGGCGCCGGCCCTGCCCCGGCCGCTGCGCAGGGCGAACCGCTCGATGCCGAGCGCGCAGGCGATCAGCAGCGGCGCGGCGGGGCCGGCCGTCCCCGGGCCGTCGGCCATCAGGCCCCCTTGCGGGCGGCCGTGCGGTCGGCGAACGGCTCGCCGTACACGTACCGCCCGAGTGCGGTGAGCGGGAACACCTGGCGGTAGAGGTGGTAGTTGATGGAGAAGTCCCACGGGAATCCGGTGCCGGTGAAGTACGGCTCGTCCCAGGAGCCGTCGGCCTGCTGGGTGGCGGTGAGCCAGGCGACCCCGCGCCGCACGGCGACGCTGTCCCGGGCTCCCGCGGCAAGCAGCGCGAGCAGGGCCCAGGCGGTCTGGGAGGCGGTCGAGGCGCCATGCCCGATCCACTTCTCCTCCCGGTAGGAGCGCAGGTCCTCGCCCCAGCCGCCGTCGTCGTTCTGCACGGACTCCAGCCAGCCGACCGCGCGGCGGATCGCCGGGTGCGTCACGGGCAGTCCGGCGGCCACCAGCGCGGGCACCACCGACCCTGTCCCGTATACGTAGTTGACGCCCCAGCGGCCGAACCAGGCGCCGCTCGCCTCCTGTTCGGCGAGCAGCCACTCGATGCCCCGCCGGGTGACCCGGTGGCCGGCCCGTCCTTCGACGGCGAGCATCTCCACCACGTGCCCGGTGACGTCGGCGGACGGCGGGTCGATGACCTCGCCGAAGTCGCAGAAGGGCAGCCGGTTGGGGAAGGCGCTGGTGTTGTCGGCGTCGAAGGCGCCCCAGGCACCGTTGCGGGACTGCATGCCCATGTTCCAGCGGACACCGCGCCTGATGGCGGCCTCGATGCGGGCCCGGTCGGGGTGGCGGACCCGGCGCAGCGCGAGGACCACCTCGGCAGTGTCGTCGATGTCCGGGTAGTTGTCGTTGTGGAACTCGAAGGCCCAGCCGCCCGGATTGAGCCGGGGACGGCGTACGGACCAGTCGCCGGGCCGGACGATCTCCTCGCCGAGCATCCAGTCGGCGGCCTTCACCAGCGCCGGGTGGTCGGGGCGGACCCCGGCGTCGGCGAGCGCGATGGTGGCGAGGCAGGTGTCCCAGACCGGGGACTGGCATGCCTCGATCATGCGGGCGCCGTCCTCGCGCCACACGGCGAACCGGTCGAGCGATTCGAGTCCGGCGCGCATCACCGGGTGGTCCAGGTCGTAGCCGAGCAGATGCAGGGCGATGACGGAGTACACGGCGGGCGGCTGGATGCCGCCCCAGCAGCCGTCGTTCTCCTGGCGTTCGATGATCCAGCGGGCCGCGGCGTTCATCGCGGTCCGGCGCAGCCCGCGCGGTGCGATCCGGTGATAGACGTGCAGCGCCTTGTCCAGGCGCTGGAAGACACCGTCCCAGCTGGCGGCCGGTGCGAGTCGCCTGGGCGGGTTCGGGTTGCTCCGATCGGCGTGGAGTTCGTCGAGCGGGAAGGGGGCCGGGCGTACCGGCCGCTTCGCCGAGACGATGGTGAGCGGCACGATGGTCTGGCGGGCCCAGCAGCCGAAGTCGTAGATGTTGAGCGGAGCCCATTTGGGAAAGAACATCAGTTCGGGCGGGAGTTCCGGCAGGTCGTCCCATTTCCACCAGCCGAACAGGGCGAGCCAGATCCGGGTGAAGACCCGGGCGGACGCGATGCCGCCCTGTTCCCGGATCCATCCGGACGCGCGGGCCATGTGCGGTTCGTCCGGCCGGTCCCCGGCCAGCCGCAGGGCCACGTACGCCTCGATGGTGGTGGAGAGTTCGCCGGGGCCGCCGTGGAATGTCGCCCATGTGCCGTCGCCCAGCTGTTCGCCGCGGATGAAGCGGCCGGCCGCCCGGACGGTGTCCGGGTCCTGGATGCCGAGGAATTGACGGAGCAGCAGGTCCTCGGCGTCCATCGTGACGTTGGTGGCGAGGTCGCCCTTCCACCAGCCCTGCTCGTCCTGCCTGCCGAGGAGGTGCTCCACCGAGCGTTCCGCGGCCCGCCGCGCGGCGGTGAACACGTCGTCCGCGGCGATGGTTGTGTCGGTCGGTTTGCTGGCCGAGGCTGCGCGGGGGTTCACGGCCCCGGTGCTTCCGTCGGTCGTCGCTGTCATGGCTTCCCCTTCGTGCAGTCAGTTCCTCTGCTGTGCTGGGGTCTCCGTCGGCCGGCGCCCCGGCAAGGGCGCCGGCCGGCGACTGCGAGTCATATGGAGCAGATAGTGATCATCTCTTTCGTACGACGACGAAGTCCGCGAGCGCTGTGAGCTGCGCCCGCACGGTCTGCGGCATGTCGATGCGGTGCAGCGCCTCGATGGCGACCGCATGCTGTCGACGGGCCTCCTGGGCGGTCCACTCGCGGCCGCCCGCCTCCTCGATGAGTGCCGCGCGGGCGGCGAACTCCTCCTCGGAGAAGCTGTCGAAATCGCTGCTCTTGGCGTCGGCCGCGAGCAGTTCGCCCAGGCGCTCCGATGCCGGACCGCCCGCGGCGAGCGCGGCGACGACCGGCAGGGACTTCTTGCGCTGGCGCAGGTCGCTCCAGGTCTGCTTGCCGGTGGACTCGGGGTCGCCCCAGATGCCGAGCAGATCGTCGACGGCCTGGAAGGCGAGACCGAGGTGGTATCCGTACGCCTCCAGGGTGTCGGCGGTCCGGTCGTCGGCGCCGCCGAGCACCGCGCCGATGGAGCAGGCGCAGGCGAGCAGGGCGCCGGTCTTGTTGCCCTCCATCTCCAGGCACTCCTCGACGGTGACCCGCTCGCGGTGCTCGTAGGAGATGTCCTGGGCCTGCCCGTCGATGAGCTTGCGGCTGGCCGCGGTCAGCCGGCGGGTCGCGCGGCCCGCCTCGACGGTGCCGAGCTCCAGCAGGACCTCGTTGGCGAGGGCGAAGAGCGCGTCGCCGACCAGGATCGCCTGGGCGGGGCCGTGCACCTTCCAGACGGTGTCGCGGTGGCGGCGCTGTTCGTCGCCGTCCATCAGGTCGTCGTGCAGCAGCGAGAAGTTGTGCACGAGTTCGACGGCCACTGCGCCGGGTACGCCGGCCTCCGCCGGGGCGCCGGCGGCCTCCGCGGACAGCAGGGCGAGGGCCGGGCGGACGGCCTTGCCCCCGTCGCCGTCGGCGGGCTGTCCCTGGGCGTCGATCCAGCCGAAGTGGTAGGCGGCGACGGTGTCCATGGGCGGTGCGAGCCGGTCAACGGCGGCCCGGAGCACCGGCGTGGAAAGGGCCCGTCCGCGCTCCAGAAGCGCGGTGACGTCCGTGGTGTCGGCCACGGTGTCGAAAGCCGGATTCGCCGGGGTCACTGACTCTCCTCTTGTTCCGGTGGTACTGCTCATGCCGCCTCCTGCAGCGGATGTTCATGGGGGCGGCCGAGCGCCCGGAGGGCGGCTTCGGCCGCGCTGAACCCGCTGCGGACGGCGCCCTCCATCGTCGCGGGCCAGCCGGTGGCCGTCCATGCCCCGGCCAGGCTGAGGCCGGGGGCACGGGTGCGGGCACCGGGCCTCAGCCGGCCGACTCCGGGGGCGGGGGCGAAGGTCGCCGTGCGCTCCCGGGTGACGAAGAAGTCCCTGATGCCGGCCCCGCGGGCGGCCGGCAGGAGCCGCTCCAGCTCGGGCAGGTAGCGGGTGCGCAGTTCGGCGACGGGGAGGTCGATCTCCTCGTCCGCGGCGGACTGGGACACGGCGAGGTACTGCCCGGGACCGGTGAGTCCGGAGGCGTCGGTGCGGTCGAAGACCCACTGGACCGGGGAGCCGAGCGCAGTGAAGAACGGGCGGCGCAGCACCTTGCGGTCGTAGACGACGTGCACGTTGAGGATCGGCGAGGTGCCGATGTCGAGCAGCCGCTCCGGTGCGTCGAGTGCGCCTTCGGGCAGCAGGTCGTGGGTCTCGCGCTGCGGGACGGCGAGGACGACGGTGTCCGCCTCGATCCGTTCGCCGCCGGTGTCCACGAACCAGCCGCCATCCCCCGTACGGGTGATGGCTGAGGCCTTCGTGCGGAGTTCGGTGCGGACCGATGCGGAGTCGAGGGCCTTGCGGGCCAGCGTGTCGTGCACCTCGCCGAGGGGCACGCTCGCCCAGCCGATGTCGGCGGCGCCGGGTTCGGAGAGGAGTCCGGTCTTGAAGACCTTCGCGGCCAGGGCCAGCGAGGAGTTCGGCGCGGTGGCGTTCAGCGTGGCGACGCCGACCAGGTCCCAGAGTGCCTCGATGGTGCGCGGCGACTGGCCGTGCCGGGCGAGCCAGCTGCCGAAGTCGACGGTGTCGAGCGCGGGGTCGTCGGGGTCCAGGCGGCCGAGCGCCAGCGCGGCGCGGCCGACGCCGGCCCGTTCGGCGAGCGAGAGGTGCGGATAGCCGGCCAGTCCGGCGGCGAGGTGGAAGGGCACCGGCAGTGCGTTGCGGCGCAGCCGTCCCAGCCGGGGGCCCGAGGGCCGTCCGACGTCGAGGACCGGCACGTCCAACCGGTTCTGCAGCGGTGCCAGGCTCGTCCCGTCGATCCGGTCGAGAAACCAGCGGTAGGCGGTGCAGCAGCGCAGATAGACATGCTGTCCGTTGTCGACCGTCAGCTCGCCGCGCCGGAAGGAGAAGGCGAGGCCGCCGAGCCGGGGCCGGCCTTCGAGCAGGGTCACGTCAAGCCCGGCATCGGCGAGACGCAGGGCCGAGGTGATTCCGGCGAGCCCGCCACCGATCACGACCGCGCGGGAGGAGCGCGAGGCGTCGTCCGTCATGCGTCCTCCTTTCGCCAGGTCACTTCAGTCAGGGACGCATGAGCACAGCGGAGGGTTGACCGCCGGGCGGTTCGGGTCTCCGTGCTGCACATGGTGCGCGAGATGTCCGCACGGCGCATCAGACACGCCCCCTGGTCGTACGCCGGGAGATGTACCGGGCGTCGAGCCCCGACAGCCCGCGCACCGCCACGTAGGCCTTCTCGTGGCCCGGCAGCGAGACCCGGCCGCGCAGCACCGCCTCGGGGTCGCGCTCGATCCGGTCGAGCAGCCGCCGGTAGATGCCCGCCATGGCCGCGACACACGCGCCGCTGCGCCGGTCCAGCATGGGCAGCAGCCGGTAGCCCTCGGCGAACAGGGTGCGGGCGCGCCGCACCTCGAAGTGGACGAGGCCCGCGAAGTCGGCGCCGGGCGGCGGGGTGGCCCGGTGGAAGCCGGCCGAGCAGCCGAACTTGGCGAGGTCGTCGGCGGGCAGATACGTACGTCCGTTGCCCGCGTCCTCGCGGACGTCTCGCAGGATGTTGGTCAGCTGGAGCGCGAGGCCGAGGGTGTCGGCGTACTCCGCGGCCCGGTCGGCACCCTGGGCGCCGGGCTCGGTGCCGAAGACGCCCAGGCTGAGGCGGCCGATGGCGCCCGCGACACAGCGGCAGTAGACCTTGAGGTCGTCCCAGGTCTCGTACGTCGCACCGCGCACGTCCATCAGCACGCCGTCGATGAGCTCGTCGAGCCCGCCCAGCGGGAGCGGGAACCTGCGCGCGGCGTCGGCGAGCGCGACGGCCACCGGGTCGGTGTCGTCCTCGTCGACCGCCCCGTCCCGGATCCGGTCCAGGACGTCGCGGGTGCTCTCCAGGCGGGACCGCTTGGTGTCCGCGTCCAGCTCGCCGTCGCCGATGTCGTCGACCCGACGGGAGAAGGCGTACAGCGCCGACATGGCCTGCCGCTTCTCAACCGGCAGCAGCCTGATGCCGTACGCGAAGTTACGCGCCTGCTGTCCGGTGACCGCCTCGCAGTAACTGTATGCGGCCTGTACCGGTGCCGACATGTACGTCGTCTGTCCCTCCACGGTCCGGCTCACCCCTCTCTACGCGCTCTTCGCAAGACAACTCCCACCTCGCGCAGCAGGCTGGGCTTGGTGGGCTTGGGCGGTCCGGGCAGTACGTCGAACCCGGCGGCCGCGATCGCGGTGAGGGCGGCGCGCCCCCCTCCCACGAATCCGGCGAGAAGCAGCTTGAGCCTGCCGTGGACGCTACCCACCAGGGGGGTGCCTTCATTCAGCAGTTCCCGAGCGCGTTCCGCTTCGTACGCGACCAGTGAACGCACCGATGCGCTCCCCGAGGGGGCGGCGAGATCGGTTTCGACGACATGGAACCGCGCCATGTCGTCGGCGGGGAGATAGATCCGGTCGCGGCCGAGGTCCTCGGTGACGTCCTGGAGGTGCTCGACGATCTGCAGGGCGGTACAGACGGCGTCGGAGCGGCGGATGCGCTCGGGGCTGGCGGTGCCGGTGATCTGCAGGACCAGCCGGCCCACCGGGTTGGCGGAGAGCTCGCAGTAGGCCAGGAGCTCCTCGTACGTCCCGTAGCGGCGGACCTTCTGGTCCTGCCGGTTCGCCTCGATGAGGCCGAGGAAGGGTTCCGGGGTGAGCGCGCAGCGCCGCACGGTGGGGACCAGGGCGCGCAGCAGGGGGTGGCCGGGACCGTCGCCCGAGGTGTCGAAGACCCGGTGCAGATCGGCCTCGAAGGCGTCGAGCATGGCGAGCCGGTCGTCGGCCTGCGCGGGATCGAGGCCGAGGTGGCGGGCGTCCGCGCCGCCGGGGGCGAGATCGCCGTCGCCGATGTCGTCGACCAGGCGTGCGTAGCCGTAGACGGCCATCAGGTCGTCGCGCCAGGCGCGGGGCAGGAAGAAGGGGGCTACGGGGAAATTCTCGTCCGCGGCCTTGTCGAGAGTGCTGGGCACGACGTCGTCGGGGTGCGTCTGCCGGGTACGGGTCACCACGGACCGCCCGGCGCTGGGACGGCGTGAGCACCTCGGAGCTGGAGATTTTCCGTCATTGCCGTCACATCTCCCGTTCTACACTGCTGACCCAAAACATCCCATTCCGGACACGCCGCCCGCTCTGCCGAGTGCGGAGCACTGCCTACGGGCCGTACAGCCAGGCACTATCGCCCCACTTGCCTCGAATCAGCAGCTACAGCTTACGTTGTACAACGCTCATCCATACGGCGGGGTGTTGGGCGCGTTGCGGCAACGCTTTCCGCTCCGCCAACCTTCCCCGCACACAAGCCGGTTGACGTCATCCGACGGGACGAGATCCTGCCCGGGACATACCGCCGGGCATGGAGAGCACCGGCGGAGGTCCACGATCCGGACACCGAGGCGGCCTCTGCCGGAGAGCTCCGACGAAGGCCGCCCCGGTGTCGCAGAACCGGACGAACCGCTACTTTCCGGTCTCGCGCTCGTACGCCTTGAGCACCTCGTCCGTCGGGCCGTCCATCAGCAGCTCGCCCTTTTCCAGCCACAGCACCCGGTCACAGGTGTCGCGGATGGACTTGTTGCTGTGGCTGACCAGGAAGACGGTGCCGGCCTCCTTGCGGAGCTCCCTGATGCGCTTCTCCGAGCGGATCTGGAACTTGCGGTCACCGGTCGCCAGCGCCTCGTCGATCATGAGGACGTCGTGGTTCTTGGCGGCGGCGATGGAGAAGCGCAGCCGCGCGGCCATGCCGGAGGAGTACGTACGCATCGGCAGGGTGATGAAGTCGCCCTTCTCGTTGATCCCGGAGAAGTCGACGATCCCCTGGTAGCGCTCGCGGATCTCCTCGCGCGACATGCCCATCGCGAGGCCGCCGAGCACCACGTTGCGCTCGCCGGTCAGATCGCTCATCAGCGCCGCGTTCACCCCGAGCAGCGAGGGCTGCCCGTCGGTGTAGACCTTGCCGTGCTCGGTCGGGAGCAGACCGGCGATGGCCCGCAGCAGCGTCGACTTGCCGGAGCCGTTGGTGCCGATGAGGCCGATCGCCTCGCCTCGGTAGGCGGTGAAGGAGACACCGCGGACGGCGTGCACCTTGCGCACCCCGCGCGATTCGCCCTTGCCGCGGCGCATGATCCGGCTCAGCGCCGCGGTGGCGCTGCCCTTGCCGCCGCCGGCGCCGTTGACGCGGTACACGATGTGCACATCGTCGGCGATGACGGTGGGGACGCGCCCCGGAGTCTTGTCGTCAGCCACGGCCGTACCGTTCCTCTGCCTTCCAGAAGTACACGAAGCCCACCAGGCCGATCAGAACCGCCCAGCCGAGCGCCACGGCCCAGACGTGCGCCGGCAGGTTCTCCGAGCCGTAGCCGTCGATCAGCGCGAAGCGGATCAGGTCCATGTAGACGGCCGCCGGGTTGTACTGCAGCACGTCGGCGATCCAGGCCGGCTTGTCCTTGAGCATCACCGGGATGGAGAACATCACGCCCGAGGCGTACATCCAGGTCCGCATGACGAACGGCATCAGCTGTGCGAGGTCGGGGGTCTTGCTGCCGAGCCTGGCCATGATCAGCGCCAGGCCGGTGTTGAAGACGAACTGCATGACCAGCGCCGGAATGATCAGCAGCCACGACAGGCTCGGGTAGCTGCCGAAGGCGACGGCCACGGCCCCGAGCACGATCATCGAGAACAGCAGCTGCTGGAGCTGCTGGAGCGAGAACGAGATGGGCAGCGAGGCGCGCGGGAAGTGCAGCGCCCGGACCAGTCCCAGATTGCCGGAGATCGCCCGCACGCCCGCCATCACCGAACTCTGGGTGAACGTGAAGACGAAGACGCCGGTCACCAGGAACGGGATGAAGACCTCCTGGGTCATCCCCTTCCGGGTGCCCAGGATCAGCCCGAAGATCAAGTAGTAGACCAGGGCGTTGAGCAGCGGTGTGGCCACCTGCCACAGCTGGCCCAGCTTCGCCTGGCTGTACTGGGCGGTCAGCTTCGCCCTGGAGAACGCCATGATGAAGTGGCGCCGGCCCCAGAGCTGGCGGATGTACTCGAAGAGCCCTGGCCGGGCGCCGCTCACCGTCAGGCCGTACTTGGCGGCCAGGGCGGCCGAGGTCAGGCCGTCGTCGGCGGATGGTGGGGTGCTCAATGCCACCGCACCATCATGGGTTGTGTCACTCACCAGATGAAACTCTCGTATTCAAGATGCGCAGCCGGTCGCGGGCGCGGCTCGGAGCGGACAGGTCCCGTGGAGAAGAAAACGTACGTCCCATGCTCTCAGAGGAGAGCCTCTCAGATCACCGGAGGTCGGCCGAGTCTGGTCAGCCGCCACACCGTGCGCCATCTCATCGGGCGGCGGGTTCCGCACGGTGTCGCCCAGCCTTCCCGGAAACCGCCGAGCCACGCCTTGAGCGCCGGGCCCGAGGGCCTGCGGACCAGGGTGAGCAGCAGCCACACCCCGAGGTAGACGGGGACCAGCGGTGCGGGCAGATTGCGACGGGCCAGCCAGACCCGGTTGCGGGCCACCATGCGGTGGTACACCGCGTGCCGCGAGGGGGCGGTCGTCGGGTGGTTGAGGACCATGTCCGCGCGGTAGTCGATCATCCAGCCGGCGTCCAGTGCCCGCCAGGCGAGGTCGGTCTCCTCGTGCGCGTAGAAGAACCGGCCGGGCAGCGGCCCGACCTCGGCGATGACCTTGGTCCGTACGGCGTTGGCGCCGCCCAGGAAGGTCGTCACGCGTGAGGAGCGCATCGGATCGGCGGCGCGCAGCCGCGGCACGTGGCGGCGCTGCGTGACTCCGGTGTCCGGGTCGGCGATGCGGAAGCTGATGATGCCGAGACCGGGATCGGCCTCGAAGGCCTGCCGGCACAGCTCGGCGGTGTCGCCGAGCGGCAGCAGTCCGTCGTCGTCGAGGAAGAGCAGGGCGTCCACGTCGGCGCCGGACGGGCCGAACGCCTCGATCCCGACATTGCGGCCGCCGGGGATGCCCAGGTTCTCGGGCAGCTCGACGGTCCGCACTCCCGCGGGGACGTCCGGCACGGGGGCACCGTTGCCGACGACCACCACCTCGATCCGGTCGCCGTCCTGCCGGGCGACCGAGTCGAGGAGGGCGCGGAGCTCGTCGGGGCGGTTGCCCATGGTGATGACGACCGCGCCGAGCTTCATGGGCGTGCTCACTTCAGCCTGCTCGACGCCAGGATCGACACGAGGTGCAGGAGCGTCTGGAGCAGCGCGATGCCGGCCAGCACCGCGACCATGAGACGGCTGAAGAACAGGTCGTCGCGGACCGCGTCGAGGACGGCCGCCACCAGGACGACCAGGGACGCCTCGACCCCGAGGATGAGCCGGTGGAACTTGAGCGCGCCGGCGGCCCGGCGGGCGAACGCCATGCCGGACGAGCGCGGCTCCGAGGCGGCCTCCTTGACCGGCGGCAGCCCGCCCTGGTGGCGTGCGACGCCGACGAGGTCGGTCTCGGCCTTGATCAGGATGGCGCCGAGCGCCGCGAGCGTGCCGAGGAAGGCCCAGAGCCAGTCGATCCGCCCGGTGCCCCACAGGTCGGCGGCGCGCAGGCCGAAGCCGACCAGCACGGCCGCGTCGCAGAGGTACGCGCCGACCCGGTCCAGGTAGACCCCGCCCAGCGAGAACTGCTTCTTCCAGCGGGCCACCTCGCCGTCGACGCAGTCGAGCAGCAGGTACAGCTGGACCGCGAGCACCCCGAGCAGCGCGCCGGGAATGCCGGGGACGAGCAGGGCCGGTGCGGCAAGCACGCCCGCGACCGTCATCACGTAGGTCAGCTGGTTGGGCGTGATCCTGGTGTTCACCAGGTGCCGGTCGATGCGCAGCGAGATCTCGCGCATGTAGAGCCGACCCGCCCAGTGCTCACCACTGCGCCGGTCCTTCACACCCGGGGGGTGCACGACCGGACGGAGTTCAGCTATGGATGGCTTTTGCATAGTCGGCGTACGCGTCCCTGATCTGGTCGGTGGACAGGTTGAGGTGTTCCAGGATCGTGAAGCGCCCCGGACGGGTCTGCGGGGCGTAGTCGACGGCCCGGACGAACTCGTCGGCGGTGAAGCCGATCTCTTCGGGCACGACCGGCAGCCCGTGGCGGCGCAGGGTGGCCGCCATGTGCAGCGACTCCTCGCGGGCGCCGCGCAGATACATCGCGAAGCAGGCGCCGAGGCCGACCTGCTCGCCGTGGCTGGCCGCCCGCTTGGGGTACAGCAGGTCGAAGGCGTGGTTGATCTCGTGGCAGGCGCCGGAGGCCGGCCGAGAGTCCCCGGCCACGGACATCGAGATGCCGGTGAGCACGAGGCCCTCGGCCAGCACCTTGAGGAAGGCGTCGTCGGCGATCCCACCGGGGTGGCGCAGCACCGCCTCGCCCGCCTGCCGGGCCATGGCCGCCGCGAGTCCGTCGATCTCCTCGCCCTTGACCTCGTGGGCGAGCTCCCAGTCGGCCACGCAGGAGATGTTGGAGACCGCGTCGCCGATGCCGGAGCGCACGAAGCGGGCCGGTGCCTGGCGGACGATGTCGAGGTCGATGACCACGGCGATCGGGGTGGGTACCCCGTAGGAGCCCCGGCCGTTGTCGTTGTCGAGCGTCGCGACGGGTGAGCAGAGGCCGTCGTGGGCGAGGTTCGTCGCCACCGCGACCATGGGCAGCCCGACCCGCGCCGCCGCGTACTTCGCCACGTCGACGATCTTGCCGCCGCCGAGGCCGACCACGGCGTCGTACCGGTTGCCCTTGATGTCGTCGGCCAGCTTGACCGCCGAATCGAGGGTGCCGTCGCTCACGGAGTACCAGTGGGCGCCGGGCAGCGCGGGGGTCAGCCGCTCGCGCAGGGCCCGTCCCGAGCCGTCGCTTATCGCGACGGCGAGCTTGCCGGAGGCGGAGATCCGCTGGTCCGCGAGGAGGCCGGCCAGATCGTCCAGGGCGCCGCCACGGATGTCGACGACGACCGGGGACGGGATGAGCCGGGTCAGTACTGGCACGCGATCTCACGGCCCTTCGCGAGGTCGTCGTGGTTGTCGATCTCCACCCACGTGACTTCGCCGATGGGGGCCACGTCGACGGTGAAGCCGCGGTTCACGAGCTCCTGGTAACCGTCCTCGTAGTAGAGGTCGGGGTCACGCTCGAAGGTCGCCTTCAGGGCGTCCGCGAGCTCCTCGGCGGCCTCGGGCTCGATCAGGGTGACGCCGATGTACTCGCCGGTCGCGGTGGCCGGGTCCATCAGCTTGGTGATGCGCCGCACACCCTTGCCGTCCTCGGTGATGACCTTCATCTCCTCGTCGGCGAGGTGCTTCACCGTGTCGAGGGCGAGGATGATCTTCTGGCCGTCGCCCCGGGCGGCGAGCAGGGTCTTCTCGACGGAGACCGGGTGGACGGTGTCACCGTTGGCCAGGATCACGCCGCGCTTGAGCACCTCACGGGCGCACCACAGGGAGTAGGCGTTGTTCCACTCCTCGGCCTTGTCGTTGTCGATCAGGGTGAGGGTCACGCCGTACTTGGCCTCGAGCTCGGCCTTGCGGTCGTACACGGCTTCCTTGCGGTAGCCGACGACGACGGCGACCTCGGTGAGGCCTATCTCCGCGAAGTTGGCCAGCGTGAGGTCCAGCACGGTCTTCGCAGCGCCGTCCTGTTCAGGGCCTACAGGCACGAGGGCCTTCGGAAGCGTGTCGGTGTAGGGGCGCAGACGCCGTCCTGCACCGGCTGCCAGTACGAGGCCGATCATGCGGGTTCTCCTTCGTCGTGAACGGCGGGTGCTCCGGAGGACACCCAGAAGCGGATGGACTCCACGAGCACCACCAGGGCCACCGCCACCGCGAATGCGGTGAGTGCCACGGTGAAAGCCGAATGCTGAGTGAATACGGCGGCGAGTACGGCCACCACCAGGGTGCGGCCCTCGTGCCCACCGATCGTGCGTACCAGCCACCGGGGCGGCGCGCCGGTGCCGCCCCGAATGCGGTACACCGTGTCGTAGTGATGGTAGGCGACGGCCGAGACCAGCCCGAATGCCGCCGGAAGGGCACCCGGGACATCGCTGCGGGCCGCGAGGATCAGGACGGTGCAGTACTCGGCCGCCCTGAATATCGGGGGCACGAGCCAGTCCAGCGCACCCTTGAGCGGCCGGGAGACGGCCATGCCCGAGAGCATCGCGTAGACCACCGCTGCCAGGATGGTGTGCCAGCTGCCGAAGGGCTGCGAGAGCGCGGAGGCGATCATGAGCGCCCCGGCGAGCAGGGCCGTGATCGGGGCGCTCCAGCTGCCACCGAGCCGGGGCCCGAAGGCGGCGGCGGCCTCGGCCAGCGGGCCGGAGTCGGCCAGGTCCGCGAGGGCCTGGGCGGCGCGGTCGGTGCGCTCGGCCTTGCGGGTCAGCGAGCGCAGCAGCCGGCCGGCGGTGGTGTAGCAGGCGGCGAAGGCGCAGCCGACGAGCAGGGCGTAGAAGACGATCCTGGGCGTGGTCACCGCGGTCAGCACCGCGATCATCGCCCAGCGCTCACCGATCGGCAGCACTATCATCCGGCGCGCCCAGACGGTCCAGCCGACGCTGTCGAGCCGGTCGGAGAGCGCAGCCGTGGGGCTGGAGTTGGCCACCGCGTCGTGGTTGGCCTCGTTGAACGAGAAGTCGATGACGTGCCGGCATGCCTGGAGCACCATCGCGCCCAGGGCCAGCGCCCATACGTCGTCACCGCCGCGGGCGGCGCCGAGCGCGAGGCCCGCGTAGTAGGCGTACTCCTTGGCCCGGTCGAAGGTCGCGTCCAGCCAGGCGCCCATCGTCGAGTACTGGAGCGAGTAGCGGGCGAGCTGCCCGTCGGTGCAGTCCAGGACGAAGGAGAACAGCAGCAGCACGCCGGCCGCGATGTAGCCGCCGCGGGTGCCGGTCGCCGCGCTGCCGGCCGCGATCAGCGCGGTCAGCAGGGACGCGGTGGTGACCTGGTTCGGCGTGAGGCCGCGGCGGGCGCACCAGCGGGCGATGTAGCGGGAGTACGGGCTGATGAAGAACGTGGTGAAGAAGCCGTCGTGGGCCTTCACCGCACTGCGCAGCCGCACCGCCTCGTCGTCGACCGAGGCGAGGGCGCTCTCCGCCTCGGCGCGCGCGGGTGCGTCCGTCGGCACGGCGGCGACCAGCGAGCCGAGTTCGGGGCGCTGCACCACGGTGCCCTCGGCGTCCATGGTGACTGCGAGGCGGCCCGGCACGGTGCGGTCGGTGACCGGTGCGGTGGACGGGCCCGTGGGCAGGCCCGCGCCGACGGCCTCGGCCGTGGTGTCCAGGGCTCGGACGAGCGCGGGGCGCGCCTCGGGCTGCGCGGTGAGCGCGCCGGGGACGGTGGCCGCGGGGAAGCGGGGGTCGGTCAGTCCGAGCCGGAGGGCGTGGACATGGCCGACGAAACGGGGGTCGACCAGTGCGACCCGGCGGTCGGCGGGGACGGCCGAGAGCAGCCGTGCGGCCTCGGTCACATCGGCGGCGACCTGTACGTCGAAGCCCAGTGACCGCAGGTCGTCCGCGAGCGACGAGCCGGGTACCGGTGCACCGGTGAGGATGGCGGTCGACAGACGAACTCACTCCTTGGTGCTGACGGGGTCGGCGCGCGACTGTGCGGCCCGGATGCGGGCCGGCGGCACGTCGGCAGAGGCTATCGGATGAACGGAAGCGCGATTTCACCGACCGTTCGCGCCCCGTTCGGGGTGGACCGGCATCATCCGGCGCCGCCCGCGATCATCATCGTCGATCGCCGCCTCGCCTGACAAAACGCGTCGGTACGACCCCGTCCCGTCCTGCCGCGCCGCCTTCCTGACCTGCAAGCATTTCCGCAGGTCAGAGCATATGACAACGGTGTTCAGTACCGTGTTGCCGGATACCCCCCACCCGTAGTTCACTGGCAGTGCCCGGGCCGACCGCGTCCGGGACCGCGAGACGACCGGGAGGCGTTCCCCATGGGGGCAGGGCACGACCACGGGCACACACACGGCGGGCCGCCGCCCACCGGCACGGCGGCCGCCGCGTACCGGGGGCGGCTGCGCATCGCGCTCTGCATCACGCTCACCGTGATGGTCGTGGAGATCGTCGGCGGGGTGCTCGCCGACTCGCTCGCGCTGATCGCCGACGCGGCCCACATGGCGACCGACGCCCTCGGCCTGGGCATGGCGCTGCTGGCGATCCACTTCGCCAACCGCCCGGCCGGGGTGAACCGCACCTTCGGCTACGCCCGTGCCGAGATCCTGGCGGCACTGGCCAACTGTCTGCTGCTGCTCGGGGTGGGCGGCTTCCTGCTCTTCGAGGCCGTTGAGCGCTTCATCACCCCGGCCGAGACCAGGGGCGGGCTGACGATCGCCTTCGCCCTGGTCGGCATGGCCGCGAACATGGTCTCGCTGTCGCTGCTGATGCGTGGGCAGAAGGACAGCCTCAATGTGCGCGGCGCCTATCTGGAGGTGCTCGCGGACACGCTCGGCTCGTTCGCGGTGCTGGTCTCGGCGGGGATCATCCTGTCCACCGGCTGGCAGGCCGCCGACCCGATCGCCTCGCTGGTCATCGGCCTGATGATCGTCCCGCGCACCGTGAAGCTGCTCAGGGAGACCCTCAACGTGCTGCTGGAGTCGGCGCCCAAGGGGGTCGACATGGGGGAGGTGCGCGCCCACATCACCGACCTGCCCGGCGTGCTGGACGTCCACGACCTGCATGCCTGGACGATCACCTCGGGCATGCCGGTGCTCTCCGCCCATGTGGTGGTGCGCCAGGACATGCTCGACTCGATCGGGCACGAGAAGCTCCTCCATGAGCTGCAGGGCTGCCTCGGCGACCATTTCGACGTGGAGCACTGCACCTTCCAGCTGGAGCCGAGCGGCCATGCCGAGCACGAGGCGAAGCTCTGCCACTGAGGGGCCGGTCCGGCGGGGCCGTGCACCGGGCCGTGTAGGGTATTCGCAGAGGCGTTCGGCCTCCCCATGTGCGAGAGAGGAGCTGAGGTTGATGACCGTCGCGAAGGCGCCTGCCCGGCGCAGCATCCGGTCCTTCCTCATCTCCCGGGTTCTCGGCTAGCACCACGACTCGCAACGGGTCGACCCGTTGGCCGGAGCCCTCGTACACCAAGGGTTCCCACGTTGAGCGACAACGATCACGCCGTCCGTACCGAGGCGTTCTTCTCCCTGCATCACGGCCTGCCCCGGCAGTGCCCCGGCTCCGATGCCACCACCCGGCGGCTGCTGGAGCTCACCGGCCCGCTGCCCGGCCGTCCGCGCGTTCTGGATCTGGGCTGCGGGCCCGGCCGTGCCGCGCTGCTCCTCGCCGCCGAGGCGGGTGCCGAGGTGACCGCCGTCGATCTCCACCAGCCATTCCTCGACGAACTGCGCGAGGCGGCCGGGGCCCGCGGGCTCGGCGACCGCATCCGTACGGTCCGGGCCGACATTTCGGAGCTGACCGGCCCCGATTTCCCCGACGGGTCGTTCGACCTCGTCTGGGCCGAGGGGTCGGCGTACATCATCGGTTTCGACACCGCGCTGCGTGACTGGAAGCGGCTGCTCGCCCCGGGCGGCTCCCTGGTCGTCAGCGAGTGCGTCTGGACGACGGACGCGCCGACGGCCGAGGCGCGCGCCTTCTGGGAACAGGAGACGTCGATGCGTCCCGTGGCTGGCAACGCCGCGGCGGCCGTCGAGGCCGGTTACCACGTCCTCGGGGCGCGGGTGCAGCCGGACAGCGACTGGGACGAGTACTACGTCCCGCTCGCCGAGCGCGTCGAGAGCGCCGACGTGTCCGCTCCCGGCATGGCGTGGGCGCTCGCGGCGACCCGCGAGGAGCTGGCCGTGCGGCGCGACCACGGCACGGAGTACGGCTACGCCGGCTATGTGCTGCGCCCCGCCGACCCCCGCTGGACGACCCGTGCGGAGACGGCGGCGGACACGGCGGCCGTGCACGCCGTCAACGCCGCCGCGTTCCCGACGCCGGACGAGGCGGCTCTCGTCGACGCGCTGCGCGCCGATCCGGCGGCCTGGCTGCCCGGCCTCGCCCAGGTGGCGACGGACGGCCCGGACGGGGACATCGCTGCGTACGCGCTGCTGACCCGGTGCCGGGTCGGGGACGCACCGGCGCTCGCGCTGGCCCCGGTGGCCACCGCCCCGGAGCACCAGCGCCGGGGGGCGGGGCAGGCGGTGGTGCGCGCGGCACTCGACGCGGCGAGGCTGCGCGGCGAGTCACTCGTCCTGGTGCTCGGTCATCCCGAGTACTACCCGAAGTTCGGCTTCGTACCGGCGTCGCGGTACGGGATCCGGCCGGGCTTCGAGGTCCCGGACGAGGCGATGATGGCCCTGGTGCTGGACGAATCCGTGCCGGTGCCGACGGGCACGATCCGTTATCCGGCCGCCTTCGGCGTCTGACGCGCCGTCCGGTCCCGCCGCGCGTCACGGTGCGGCGGGACCGGACATGCCAGACCCCCGCGGTGCGGACAAGCGGCTTTTGTACGGCAGACTTGACCGGAATCGACGGGACCGGCGCACCGGGCCGGGACCATAGCGAAGGATGGGTATGCCGACCACACCAGCCACCGCGGCGCACAGCTCGTCGAACGGCACAGCAGAAGTGATCATGCTCGAACTGGTCGACGAGGACGGCACCACCATCGGTACGGCGGAGAAGCTCGCCGCCCATCAGCCACCCGGTCAGCTGCACCGCGCCTTCTCCGTGTTCCTCTTCGACGAGCAGGGCAGGCTGCTGCTCCAGCGCCGCGCGCTCGGCAAGTACCACTCCCCCGGTGTCTGGTCGAACACCTGCTGCGGCCACCCCTACCCCGGTGAGGCGCCCTTCGCCGCCGCCGCCCGGCGTACGTACGAGGAGCTCGGCGTCTCACCCTCCCTGCTGGCCGAGGCGGGCACGGTCCGCTACAACCACCCGGACCCGGCCTCGGGCCTGGTGGAGCAGGAGTTCAACCATCTCTTCGTGGGCATGGCGCAGGACCGGCTCGACCCGGACCCGGAGGAGGTCGGTGAGACCGCGTTCGTGACGGCCGACGAGCTCGCCGAGCGGCACGCCCGGTCGCCTTTCTCGGCCTGGTTCATGACGGTGCTGGACGCCGCGCGTCCGGCGATCAGGGAGCTGACGGGACCGTCCGCCGGCTGGTGACGGGCGGACGGCGTCGGGGGCGCCGTCCGGTACGGGCGGTCAGCGGCACGGGGTCAGCGGCAGCGCCGCCCAGATGATCTTTCCGCCTCCTGCGGTGTGCTCCACATCGCAGGCCCCGCCCGCTTCCCGGGTGATCTCCCGGACCAGCAGCAGACCGCGTCCGCCGGTCTGCGCGTAGTCCGTCTCCAGGGCCGTCGGCCGGTAGGGGTGGTTGTCCTCGACGGACACCCTGATCCACTCCTCGCCGACGGCCACCTCGACGGCCAGCTCCGGCGAGAGCAGCGCGGCATGCTTCACCGCGTTGGTGACCAGCTCGGAGACGATGAGCAGCAGGCCCTCGGCGACGTCGTCGTCCAGCGGCACGCACTGGCGCTTCAGCAGATCGCGCACCGCGTGCCGGGCCTGCGGTACGGATACGTCCACGGCCGGAGCGGTGAACCGCCAGACTCCCTCGTACGGGACGGGCCGGGCGGGGACACTCCCGCGGCTCTCCATAGTCCGGTACCCGCTCTCCACTCGATGGTGACTGCACGTCGAGTACAGAGTGCGGGGCGTGGTTGGTCCGGACCGTGCCACTGAACAGAATTCGACCTCTATCGACGAATTTTGGCCGGACAGAACGCTGAAAGCTCAGTCTTTGGACCGTTTCTGTCCGTCTCCTCGGGGATGGTCGGGCAGCTCGTCGGTCACCCTCTGTTCCGAGACCATCGAGACGATGCGGCGGCCGCCCACCCCCATGGCGATCAGGCCGAGGCCGTCGAAGAGCAGCGCCAGCGAGAAGAAGAGACCCAGTACGTAGAGGCTGCTGTGCGGCCAGTCGAAGAGCACCAGCAGCCCCAGCAGCAGGCCGAAGGCGCCTTGCAGCAGCGTCCAGCCGAACTGCGGGCCGCGCACCACGACACTGCCCACCAGGCGGAACACCCCGCCGGTCAGGAAGAGCAGCGCGGCGAACATGGTCAGCGCCTCGGCGGTGCCGTGCGGGTGGCGGATGACGACGATCCCGGCGGCGATGTTCAGCGCGGCCACCACGACGCCCAGCCAGAAGTAGTCGCTGCCACGGGAGTCGATGGCGTGCAGCAGCCCGACGATGCCGCCGATCAGCAGCAGCCAGCCGAACAGGATCATCGAGGTCAGCGTCGCGACGCCGGTGTAGACGAGACCGACCAGACCGGCCACGACGAGCAGGCTGCCGAGCAGGGTGAGCCAGCCGAAGCTGCGGCTCAGTCTCCTGCCCTCGGTTGCGGGATCTGCCACGGGAAGCTCCTCACGGTGCGTGCCTGGTCCCAGACCCCTTCTTGATCATAGGTTCGAACCGTACGGATAGCATCCGGCACATGGACCGTACGGAACCCGGGCTGGAGCACACCGTCGCGGACGGCGTCGCCACCGTCGTGATCAGCAATCCCGCCAAGCGCAACGCGATGACGGCCGCGATGTGGAGCGTGCTGCCCGGTCTGCTGGAGCGGCTGGCCGCCCACCCCGAGGTCCGGGTGCTGGTGCTGACGGGCGCCGGGGACACCTTCTGCGCCGGCGCGGACATCTCCTCGCTCCGGGACCCGGCGGGCGACCCGCAGGCGCTCGCGGTGGCGGCCGAGGAGGCGCTGGCCGCGTTCCCCGGGCCGACGCTCGCGGTGATCCGGGGCTACTGCGTGGGCGGCGGCAGCCAGTTGGCGGCCGCCTGCGACCTGCGGTTCGCCGAGGAGGGGGCCTCCTTCGGTGTCACGCCGGCCAAGCTCGGCATCGTGTACGCCGCGTCGTCGACCCGGCGGCTGGTGGCGCTGACCGGCCCGGCCACCGCGAAGCACCTGCTGTTCTCCGGCGAGCTGATCGACACCGCACGGGCGCTGCGTACCGGCCTGGTCGACGAGGTGCTGCCGGCCGGCGAGCTGGAGAAGCGGGTCGAGGCGTACACGCGGACCCTGACGGCCCGCTCACGGCTGACGCAGGCGGCGGCGAAGGAGTTCGCCGACGGGCGCCGGGACCGGGACGCGCACTGGGCGCGGCAGGCACGCCTCAGCGGCGACACCGCCGAGGGTGTCGCCGCCTTCCTGGAGCGGCGCGAGCCCCGCTTCACCTGGACGACCGGGGCCTGACGGACCGCGCCGGCGCGCTACTGGAGGAGGTAGTGGCGCTGGGCACGGAACTTCTCGACCATCGCCGCCGGGGCCTTCTCCGGGGAGCCCGCGTCGTACGGCGGCTGCGGGTCGTACTCGGTCAGCAGCTGTACGGCCAGGGCGTGCTCGTCGCCCGCGATCCGGCCGGCCAGGGTGAGGCCCATGTCGATGCCGGAGGAGACGCCCGCCGCGGTGACGTACTTGCCGTCGATGACGACCCGCTCCCCGGTCGGCTCGGCGCCGAGTTCCTCCAGTACGTCCAGCATGAGCCAGTGCGAGGTGGCCCGGCGGCCGGTCAGCAGTCCGGCCGCGGCGAGCAGCAGCGAGCCGGTGCAGACCGAGGTGGTCCAGGTGCTGGTGGCATCGGCGGCGCGCAGCCAGCCCAGCAGCGTCTCGTTCTCCATCTGGTCGCGCTGACCGGGGCCGCCGGGCACCACCACCACGTCGGGCGCGGGCACATCGGCGAAGGCCTTGTCGGCGACGAGCGTGAGGCTGTCGGTGTCGTTGCGCACGGGGCCGGTCCGTTCGGCGACGAAGACGGTCTCGGCGCCGGGGGTGCGAGCGAGCATTTCGTGCGGGCCCACCGCGTCGAGTGCGGTGAAGCGGTCGAAGAGGACGATGGCGATCTGCATGGGTTCCCTTTCACGTTCGCGTCGATTTCACGTTCGCGGTCGATCGAGTGCGGGTCGGCGGTCAGCCGGCCGCGGGATGGATGCGGAAGCGTCGGCGGTACTCGGCGGGCGCGGTGCCCAGGGCCTTGATGAACGCGCGGCGCATGGCCTCCGGGGTGCCGTAGCCGCAGGTACGCGAGATGCCGGTGACGCCGTCGGTGGTGTCCTCCAGCAGCCTGCGGGCCTGTTCCAGCCGTACGCGGTCGACGTAACGGCCCGGCGTGAGGCCCGTCTCCGCCTGGAAGGCGCGCGCGAAGTGCCGGGGCGAGAGGCGGGCGCGGGCGGCGAGCGCCTCGACGCAGAGGTCCTCGCCGGGGTTCTCGGTGATCCAGTGCTGGACCTCGCGCAGGGGTTCGCGCCGGGCGGTCTGGGCGGAGAGCTGGGCGCTGAACTGGGCCTGGTTGCCCGGTCTGCGCAGAAAGACCACCAGGTGCCGGGCGACGGTGAGCGCGATGTCCCTGCCGTGGTCCTCCTCGACCAGCGCGAGGGCCAGGTCGATTCCGGCGGTTACCCCGGCGGAGGTGGCGAGCCTGCCGTCGCGTACGAAGATCGGGTCCGGGTCGACCTCGACGGCCGGGTGGTTGCGCGCGAGGTGGTCGCAGACCGTCCAGTGCGTGGTCACCCGGTGCCCGTCCAGCAGTCCGGCCCCGGCGAGCAGCAGCGCGCCGGTGCAGACGGAGACGAGTCGTTCGGCGTGCGGGGCGTGTTCGCGCAGCCAGTCGACGAGTGCCGGGTCGGGGTCGCGGGTGCCCTCGCCGCCGGGGACGAGCAGGGTGTGGGGCGGCCCGGCGTCGGCGAGGCTGCTGTCCGGGACGAGGACGAGGCCGCTGCAGGTGCGGACCGGGGCGCCGTCGAGCGAGGCGGTGCGCAGTCCGTACCCGGCCCCGGGGAAACGGGAGGCCCCGGCGAAGACCTCCACCGGCCCGGTGACATCGAGGCTCTGGACGCCGTCGTAGAGGACGACGAGTACGGATCGCTGCGTCATGACCGCCATCCTGCTCGGCCCCGATGATGGCCGCAATGACGAAGAACCCACCTTTCCTGCCATCGCGCGGTGGTCGGGAACCGGGTGCCGCACCGGGGTTACCGCGCGTACCGACCAGTCGGTAATGTGCCCGCATGAGTACTCTGCCGCCGCGCGCCGGACGCCGCTGCCACAACGCCATCAACCCGCTGCACTCGACGGTCTACTTCTCGCCCGACCTCGGAAAGGAGCTCGGGGAGCTCGGCATCGACGACTCGAACGCCGCCTACTTCGCCGCGCGTTCGGCGGCGATGGGTGCCGTCGGACCGGGCGCGGTCACCGCCGCGTTCTACAACTTCAACCACGACCTCGTCGCCCGGCATCTGCCCGCCGTGTGGTCCGTCGCCTCGCCGCAGGCGGTCCTGGACGCCCGGCTGCGCGCCGCCGACACCACCCTTCGCCGGCTGCTGGGCGAGGAGATCATCGCTTCCCCGGAACTGGCCGAGGCGGCGGAGCTCGCACTGCGCGCCGCCGAGGGGTGCACCCGACACGCCCGGCCGCTCTACGCCGCCCACGCCGATCTCCCGGTGCCCGAGCAGCCGCACCTGGCGTACTGGCACGCCGGCACACTGCTGCGGGAACACCGCGGCGACGGCCATCTCGCCGCGCTGCTGACCGCCGGGCTCGACCCGCTCGAGGCGCTGGTCAGCCACACGGCGACCGGCAAGGGAATGTCCCCGCGCTGGGTGCTCGCCACCCGCGGCTGGCACCGCGACGACTGGGACGCGGCGTGCGAGCGGCTGCGCGGGCGCGGACTCCTGGACGACGGCGGCGAGTTGACGCAGGCCGGCGTCGCGCTCCGCTCGGAGCTGGAGGAGGCCACGGACCGGATGGACGCGGCACCGTACGAGCACCTGGGCGCCGAGGGCGTGGAGCGGCTGACCGAGCTGGGGCGCAGGTTCCTGTTCACGGCGGCGTCGGCGGGCGCGTTCCCGGACGGCCTGATGGGCAAGGACTGAACCACCTCCCCGCCAGATCCGTACGACAGGCCCTGGGGTGGCCGGGCGACACGGCGCCCGGCCACCCGGCACAATGCAGGCGAAGGGGCCTGGGGCCTTTCGTTTGGATCAGGCCGGATCAGGCACCGGGGCACGCGAGCCCGGCATGATCCAAACGAAAGGCCCCGGCCCCGGCAAGCACAGCCAGTAGAGCCAGTACGAGAAGGCGAGTCGGTAGAACCGTGACGACGTCCATCGAAGGCAGGATCGCCGAGGAGCTCGGCGTACGCGAACGGCAGGTGAAGGCGGCCGTCGAGCTGCTCGACGGCGGGTCGACCGTGCCGTTCATCGCGCGCTACCGCAAGGAAGCGACCGAGATGCTCGACGACGCGCAGCTGCGCACATTGGAGGAGCGGCTGCGGTATCTGCGGGAGCTGGAGGACCGCCGGACGGCGATCCTCGACTCGGTGCGCGAGCAGGGCAAGCTGGACGAGGCGCTGGAGGCGCAGATCCGGGCCGCCGACACCAAGGCGCGCCTTGAGGACATCTATCTGCCGTTCAAGCCCAAGCGGCGCACCAAGGCGCAGATCGCCCGGGAGGCGGGGCTCGAACCGCTCGCCGACGGCCTGCTCGGGGACCCGTCGGTGGAGCCGCTCGCCGCTGCCGCCGCCTTCGTCGACGCCGACAAGGGCGTCGCGGACGGTGCGGCGGCGCTGGAGGGGGCCCGCGCCATCCTCACCGAGCGGTTCTCCGAGGACGCCGATCTGATCGGTGAGCTGCGTGAGCGCATGTGGACGCGCGGGCGGCTGGCGGCCAAGGTGCGGGACGGCAAGGAGGAGGCGGGCGCGAAGTTCGCCGACTACTTCGACTTCGCCGAGCCGTTCACCGCGCTGCCCTCGCACCGGGTGCTCGCGATGCTCCGGGGCGAGAAGGAGGACGTGCTCGACCTGGTCATGGAGCCGGAGGAGCCGTCCGAGACGCCCGGCCCGTCGACGTACGAGAACATGGTCGCCCGGCGCTTCGGCGTGGCCGACCGCGGCCGCCCCGGCGACAAGTGGCTCGGCGACACCGTGCGGTGGGCGTGGCGGACCCGGATCCTGGTGCACCTCGGCATCGATCTGCGGCTGCGGCTGCGCACCGCGGCGGAGGACGAGGCAGTACGCGTCTTCGCGTCGAACCTGCGCGATCTGCTGCTCGCCGCGCCGGCCGGGACACGGGCCACGCTGGGGCTCGACCCCGGTTTCCGTACCGGTGTGAAGGTCGCCGTCGTCGACGCTACCGGCAAGGTCGTCGCGACGGACGTCATCCACCCGCACGTCCCGGCCAACAAGTGGGACCAGTCGCTGGCCACGCTGGAGCGGCTGGCGAAGGCGCACGACGTCGACCTGATCGCGATCGGCAACGGCACGGCCTCCCGGGAGACCGACAAGCTGGCCGGTGAACTCATCGACAAGCACCCGGAGTTGAAGCTCACCAAGGTGATGGTCTCCGAGGCCGGCGCCTCGGTCTACTCGGCTTCGGCCTTCGCCTCGCAGGAACTCCCCGACATGGACGTGTCGTTGCGCGGGGCGGTCTCCATCGCGCGGCGGCTGCAGGACCCGCTCGCCGAGCTGGTGAAGATCGATCCCAAGTCGATCGGGGTCGGCCAGTACCAGCACGACCTGTCCGAGGTGAAGCTGTCGCGCTCGCTGGACGCGGTCGTCGAGGACTGTGTGAACGGTGTCGGCGTCGACGTCAACACCGCGTCCGCGCCGCTGCTTTCGCGGGTTTCGGGGATCGGCTCGGGGCTCGCGGAGAACATCGTCGCGCACCGCGACACCAATGGCCCCTTCCGGTCCCGCAGGGCGCTCAAGGACGTGGCACGGCTGGGCCCCAAGGCGTACGAGCAGTGCGCGGGCTTCCTGCGCATCCGGGGCGACGATCCGCTGGACGCGTCGAGCGTGCACCCGGAGGCGTATCCGGTGGTGCGGGCGATGGTGAAGCGGACCGGCGGCGACGTCGCCTCGCTGATCGGCAACACGGGGGTGCTGCGCTCGCTGCGGGCGGACGACTTCGTGGACGAGAAGTTCGGTCTGCCGACGGTCTCCGACATCCTGAGGGAGCTGGAGAAGCCGGGGCGCGACCCGCGGCCCGCGTTCAAGACGGCCACCTTCAAGGAGGGCGTCGAGAAGATCGGTGATCTGGCGTCCGGCATGGTGCTGGAGGGCGTCGTCACCAATGTCGCGGCGTTCGGCGCGTTCGTGGACATCGGTGTGCACCAGGACGGCCTGGTGCATGTGTCGGCGATGTCGCGGACGTTCGTGAAGGACCCGAGGGACGTCGTGAAGCCGGGCGACATCGTGAAGGTCAAGGTCATGGACGTCGATGTGCCTCGGAAGCGGATCTCGCTGACGCTGCGGCTGGACGACGAGGCCGCGGCCGGTGCGGGCTCCCAGGGCGGCGGCCAGCGGCGCGAGCGGGGTGAGCGCGGCAGCCAGGGCGGCCGGCCGCCGAGGCAGCGCCAGGGTCAGGGCGGCCAGGACCGCGACCGGCGCGGTGGCGGCGGTGGCGGCTCCGCCCGGCAGGCGCCGGCGCCGGTGAACAGCGCGATGGCCGACGCACTGCGCCGGGCCGGATTGGCGGACCCGAACCAGGGCGGCCGGAGGCGGTAGCCGCAGCGGCAGCAGTACCGGGGGGGGGGGGGGGGGGGGGGGGGGGGGGCCCCCCCCCCCCCCCCGCCCTTCTCTTTCCCTCTCCCCCTCACGGTCCGGTGAGTACACCCCGGATCACACCCCACACTTACCTTATCGGTATACCAAAAAGGTCTCAGGCAAAAGTAAAGGCCGACACCGCATGGGGCGCCTTGCCCCTTATATCCAGGGCGTTCGATCACGACAGAGGAAACGGCATCACATATTCCGGTTGACGCCACATCCCATTGGTATACCGTTGCGCCTCAACGTGCACCCGCACCGGCACTCGTCCGGGAGCCCTGCCGTTTCTGCAGTCCTGCCGTCCTGCCGTCCTGAAGGAGGCTTGTTCCCGTGCGTCGTATTCCGGCCACTCTCTCGGTGGCCGCGCTGTTGGCGATCACCACCGCGTGCAGCTCGCTCTCTCCCCCCGGCAAAGAGGCGGCCGCCCAGGCGCGGCTCACCGACATGCGCCCCGTGCGCGACGGGGGCACGGTCACGATCGGGCTGAAGTCCGATCCCGACATGCTGGACCCGAGCCTGACCGCCACCCTGGTCGCCCGCACCGTGTTCTCGTCCATGTGCGAACAGCTCTACGACGTCGACCAGGACAACAAGTTCGTACCGCAGCTCGCCGCCTCGATGCCGAAGATCACCGACGGCGGCAGGACCTTCACCTTCGACGTCCGCAAGGACGCCAGGTTCAGCGACGGCGCCCGGCTGGACGCCGCGGCGGTGAAGACCTCGCTCGACCGGCACCTGCATCTGCGCGGATCCGGGCGCGCGTCCGAGATCGACTCCGTACAGCAGGTCACGGCGATCGGTCCCTACACCGTGCGGCTCTCGCTGAGCCATCCCGATGTCCCGCTGCTGGGCCGGCTGGCCAACACCGCCGGGCTGATCATGTCCCCGAAGGCGCTCAAGAAGTACGGCCGGGACTTCGCCACCCATCCGTCGTGCGTCGCCCCGTTCAAGTACGACAAGCGGGTCGTCGGCGACCGGATCGAGCTGACGAAGGACCCGCTGTACTACGACGCGGACAAGGTCCATCTCGACCGCGTCATCTACAAGACGATCACCGACGGCAACATCCGGATGGCCAACATCCGGTCCGGCGACGTCCAGATCGGCGACCAGATGGGCCCGGTCGAGGTACGCAACTCCCTGGGCGAGAAGGACCTCCAGCTCCTCAACACCCCGTCGCTCGGCTACATGGCCCTCACCCTGAACGTCGGCAACGCGAACGGCATCGCCGAGGACCCCGGCCCCGTCGACACGCCCTTCGGGCGCGATGTGCGGGTGCGCGAGGCGTTCGACCTGTCGCTGGACCGCGAGCTGATCAACAAGCTGGTCTTCCAGGGCATGTACGAGCCGGCCTGCGGCCCCGTCCCGCCGGGCACCCCGCTCAGCACTCCCCTCACCTGCCCGAAGCGGGATGTGGCGAAGGCCGAGCGACTGCTGAAGGAGGCCGGGGTGAAGACCCCGGTACCGCTGGAGCTGATGATCAACACCACTCCGGACGACAGCCGTATGGGACAGGTCATCCAGGCCATGGCGGCCGACGCCGGTTTCGAGGTCACCCTGCGGCCCACCGAGTTCGCCACCGGGCTCACCCGCACCCTCGCGGGCGACTTCGAGGCGCGTACCGGTGGCTGGGGCGGTCAGCCGGATCCGGCGGGCAACATCGACAGCCTCGTCGGCACCAAGGGCAGCAACAACCAGGGCAAGATCTCGGACCCGACGATCGACCGGCTGATCGTCGAGGGCCGCAGCACCTCCGACGTCGCCGAACGCCGCGAGATCTACCGGAAGCTCACCGTCGCGATCAACAAGCAGCACGGCGTCATCTACCTCTACCGGAACATCAACTACGTCTCCGCCTCGAAGGACGTCAGCGGGATCAAGCTCTCCGGTGACGGCCTGATCAAGGTCAAGGAAGCCGGCTACACGAAGGCGAGCCGGTGATGAACCTGCGCAGACTGCTCACGTCGTACGTGAGCCGCCGGATCGGCATGTCTCTGGTGACCATGGTGCTGGTGAGCATCACCGTGTTCCTCGGGGTCCGAGCGATGCCCGGCGACACCGCCCAGGCCCTCGCCGGTGAGCAGACCTCCCCGGAGGTCCTGGCCGCGATCCGCGAGGAGTACGGGCTCAACGACAACATCGCGGTCCAGTACTGGCGTTACGTCAGCCACGCGGCCACCGGTGACTTCGGCACCTCGGCCCGTACCGGGCTTCCCGTGCTGGACTCCATCACCCAGGCACTGCCCATCACCCTCGAGCTGGCCGCGCTGTCCCTGCTGATGGCCGTGGTCGTCGGCATCGGCGCCGGTGTGATGGCGGCCGTCCGGCGCGGCAAGCCGGAGGAATGGCTGGTCAACGGCATCGCCCTGCTCGGCATGTCGGTGCCCTCCTTCTGGCTCGGCATCGTGCTGGTGCTGGCCTTCGCCATCGCCATGCCCGTCTTCGCGGCCTCCGGATTCGTGCCGTTCAGCGCGGATCCCCTGGAGAACCTGCGCCGTCTGGTGCTGCCGGCCGTGGTGCTGGGCTCCGGCCTCGCGGCGGTGGTGATGCGCCAGACAAGAGCCGCGATGATCGACGCGATGTCCTCGGACTACGTGCGCACCGCGCGGGCCAAGGGGCTGGCCCCGGCCGCCGTGATCGGCCGGCACGGGCTGCGCAACTCGCTCGTCACCGTGATCACCGTGCTCGGCCTGCAACTGGGCCATCTGATCTCCGGCGCCGTCGTCACCGAACAGGTCTTCGTCCTGCCCGGCTTCGGCAAGCTCACCATCGACGCGGTCTTCACCCGCGACTACGCGATGGTCCAGGGCGTCGTGCTGTTCACCTCGGCCGCCTACATCCTGATCAACCTGCTCGTCGACTTCCTGTACTCCGTGGTCGACCCGCGCATCCGGCTCGGAGGTTCCCGATGACCCTCGCCCCGTCCCCCGCGCCGCCGACGGCCGCCGCCCCCGCCGCACGGCCCTCCTCGGGCCGCGTCGCGCGGCTGACCACCACCCTGCGCCGGCTGCGCCGCAACCGGCTGGCACTGGTCGGCGCGGTGCTCGCCGCGGTGCTCGTGCTCGTCGCGCTCTTCTCGTCGCTGCTGGCCCCGTACGACCCGGCCCGGCCGGACTTCGGCGCCGCGCTGGCCGAACCGAGCTGGTCGCACTGGCTCGGCACCGACGACCTGGGCCGCGACCAGCTGTCCCGGGTGCTGGTGGGCGTCACCGCGTCCATGCAGGTCGGGGTGGCGTCGGTACTGCTGGCCTTCGTCGTCGCCGTTCCGCTCGGGCTGGTGGCCGGCTACTACGGCCGGTTCGCCGACACGGTGGTCTCCCGGCTGACCGACACCATGCTGGCCTTCCCGTTCCTGGTGCTGGCCGTCGGGCTCGCCGCGGTGCTGGGCCCCTCGCTGACGAACGCGACCATCGCGATCGGCATCTCCCAGATCCCGGGGATCGTCCGCGTCACCCGCGCCGAGACCCTGCGGCTCAAGCACCTGGACTACGTCGGCGCGGCCGTCGCCAACGGTGCCAGGGACGGCGTGATCCTGTTCCGCCACATCCTGCCGAACGCCACGTCGACGCTCATCGTGCAGGCCACCGTCGGCATCCCGTCCGCGATCACCGGCGAGGCGGTGCTCAGCTTCCTCGGCCTCGGGGTGCAGCCGCCCTCTCCCTCGCTCGGCGTGATGCTCTCCAGCGCCCAGCCGTTCATCGCCGACGCGCCCTGGATGGCGGTCTTCCCCGGCCTGGTCATCGTGCTCGCCACTCTGGCGTTCAACCTGCTCGGTGACGGCGTACGCGACATCCTCGACCCCCGCGGAGGTACCCGGTGACCGAAGTCGAAACGACCGCCGCGCCCGCGCCCGCCACCGGCGGCGACCCGGCACCGGTGCTCCGGGTGCGCGACCTGTCGGTCTCCTTCCACGGCGCGGAACGCACCGTGCACGCCGTGGACGGGGTCTCCTACGACCTGGCCCCCGGCGAGGTGCTGGCCGTGGTCGGCGAGTCGGGGTGCGGCAAGTCCGTCACGTCGATGGCCGTGATGGGGCTGCTGCCGCCGACCGCCCGGATCGGCGGGTCGATCACCCTCGACGGCCAGGAACTGGTCGGCGCCCCGGAGAAACAGCTGCGCTCGCTGCGCGGCCGCCGGCTCTCGATGATCTTCCAGGAGCCGATGACCTCGCTCAATCCGGTGCTCACCATCGGACGGCAGATCACCGAGGTGCTGCGCCGGCACCAGGGACTGAGCCGGAGCGAGGCCAGGGAACGGGCCGTCGAACTGCTCGGCATCGTCGGCATCCCGGCCCCCCACAAGCGGGTGGACGAGTACCCGCACCAGCTCTCCGGCGGCATGCGGCAGCGGGTGATGATCGCGATCGCCGTGGCGTGCGACCCCGCGGTGCTGATCGCGGACGAACCGACCACCGCGCTCGACGTGACGGTGCAGGCGGGCATCCTCGATGTGCTCCGCTCGCTGCGGGACCGGCTCGGCACGGCCATCGTGCTGATCACCCACGACCTCGGGGTCGTCGCGGACACCGCCGACCGGGTGCTGGTGATGTACGCGGGCCGCCCGGTCGAACAGGCCTCGGTGGACGAGCTGTTCGCCTCGCCGCAGCACCCGTACACCCGCGGTCTGCTCGGTGCCGTGCTGCGGCCCGGCAGCCGGAGTGCGGGAGGGCGGACCCGGCTCAACGAGATCCCCGGGCTGGTGCCCGATCTGCGCGAGCAGCCTGCGGGATGCAGTTTCGCCCCCCGGTGCGCGTCGGCCGACGCGGACTGCCTGACGAGCCGTCCCCCGCTGCGGCCGGCCGAGGGCACCCATCTGATCGCCTGCTACCACCCGGCCGATTCGGCCGGTGCCGCCACGTCCCGACCCGATGCGAGCAAGGGAACCGTCCGATGACCGCCAGCCTCACCCCACCCGCCGACGCGGCGGGGACCGTCACCCCGGTGCTGGCCGTACGCGGCCTGAAGCGGCACTTCGACAGGGCCGGCGGCACCGTGAAGGCGGTGGACGGCGTGTCGTTGACGATCCTGCCCGGTGAGGTCGTCGGCCTCGTCGGGGAGTCGGGGAGCGGCAAGTCGACCGTGGGGCGCTGCGTGGTCCGCCTGGACCGGCCGACCGACGGCACCGTCGAGATCAACGGCACGGACGTCACCACGCTCACGCAGCGTGCGCTGAGGCCCTTGCGCAAGGACTTCCACCTGGTGTTCCAGGACCCGTCGTCCTCGCTCAACCCTCGGATGACGATCCGTCAGATCATTGCGGAGCCGCTGCGGTTGCACGGCATGGCAGACCGAGCCGAGGCCGCGCGGCGGGTGGACGAGCTGCTCGCCCAGGTCGGTCTGCGGCCCGAGCTGGCAGACCGCAACCCCCACGAGCTCTCCGGGGGCCAGCGTCAGCGCGTCTCGATCGCACGGGCGCTGTCCGTCGATCCCGCGCTGCTGGTGGCCGACGAGCCGACCTCGGCGCTCGATGTGTCCGTGCAGGCGTCCGTGCTCAATCTCCTCGCCGACCTCCAGCGCGAGAGGGGTTTCGGCTGCCTGTTCATCACGCACGACCTGGCGGCGGTGGAGTATCTGGCGGACCGGATCGCGGTGATGTACCTGGGCCGGATCGTCGAACAGGCCCCGGCGGCCGAGCTGTTCGCCGCGCCGAAGCACCCGTACACCCAGGCGCTGCTGTCCGCGGCGCCGGTGCCCGACCCGGCCGAACAGCGGGGCCGCAGCCGGATCGTGCTCGGCGGTGATCTGCCCAGCCCGCTGGACCCGCCGCCCGGCTGCCACTTCCACACCCGGTGCCCACTGGCCACCGACCGGTGCCGTACCCAGTCGCCCGAGCTGCGCACGCTGCCCGGGGAGGCCGGTCCGGACGCGGCCCCTCGCCAGGTGGCGTGCCACCTCGTGGCGGACGACGGCACCGTGCCGGATGCCGCGAAGGCAGCCGCGTAACACCGGGGGCAGATACGCCGGAGCCCGTCCACCTCGTGGTGGACGGGCTCCGGCGTGTGTGTCCCGGGGTCAGCCCACCAGCTCCAGGCCGTCCGCGACGACGCGGCCGGCGTGCAGCACCGTGCGGTCGCCGCTGCGGTCCATCACGGCGGACACCACGGTCTCGCCCTCGACCAGCAGCAGGTCGGCGCTGTCGCCCGCCGAGACGCCGGGCCGGTCGGCCACCGAGGTCAGGCGCGGCAGCTGCGGGTGCAGGATCGAGGCGCCGCCACGGCTCGCGACGGCCATGCAGTGCTCGATCAGTTCGTCGGCGCGGTAGCGGTTGGTGAAGGCCAGCTGCCAGGTGCGGTCCAGCATGTCCCCGTTGCCGTACGGCGACCAGAAGTCGCGCTGGCCGTCCTCGCCGAGGCCGACCCGCACCCCGGCGGCCGTCAGGTCGGCCAGCGGCAGCGCCCGGTGCTGCGCGGGGGCGACGGTCGCCATCGCGATGTCCAGCTCGGCGAACTCCTCGATCAGGCGGCGCGTCGTCGCCTCGTCGACACCGCCGAGGTCGTACGCGTGCGAGAGCGTCACCTGGCCGGCCATGCCGAGGGCGCGCACCCGCTCCAGGATCAGGTCGACGCTGAACACACCCAGCGGACCGGGCTCGTGGAGGTGGATGTCGACCGGTGCCCGGTGGCGCTCGGCGAGGTCGAAGATGATGTCCAGGTGGCGCACCGGGTCCCGGTCGAGGGTGCAGGGGTCGATGCCGCCGACGACGGCCGCGCCCGCGGACAGCGCCCGGTCCATCAGCTCCGGCACGCCCTTCTCCTTGAGCAGACCGGCCTGCGGGAAGGCCATGATCTCGACCTCGCACCGGTCGGCGTGCGCCTCCTTGGCGGCGAGCACGCCCTCGAACCGCTCCAGGCCGCAGTCCGCGTCGATCTGCGCGTAGCTGCGGACCCGGGTCGTGCCGCGCTCGATCATGCGGCCCAGGGTGTACGTGGCCCGCTCGGCGACGCTCCACTCGTCCTCGCGCCAGTGGGCGCGGTCGTTCATGGTCATGGCCCAGACGCCGGGGGCACCGGTGTGCGGGCGGAAGGGCAGCCCGATTCGGGTGGAGTCCAGGTGGCAGTGGACGTCGGAGAACGACGGCAGGGCGAGCCGTCCCCGTCCTGCCACGGTGTCGCCGGTCACGGCACGGTCCGGATCGTGCGGGGTGAGCGCCGTTATCGTGCCGTTCTCGATCTCAATGTCGCACGGCTCGCCGCCCCAGGGACGGACATTCGTGATCAGCATGTGGTGGATCTCCTTGTCTCGGGCACCGGTGCGCGGTTCTCCGGCGGGGGTCGTCCGGCGGCGGTCGTCCGGCCGCCGCCGGTCACTCGGCCGGAAGCACCTCGGCCAGGGCGGCCAGGGAGGGGCCGCGGCCCCTCTCGATGTGCGCGTAGGCGAGGGCATCGGCCAGGTCGGGCTTGCCCACGTGGATCGCGGCGCAGATGTCCTGGTGCTCGGTGCACTGGACGCGCGGTTCGAGGCCGCCGGTGAGGGTGAACAGCCACTGCACCAGGCCGAGCGACGGCTGCAGGGCGTCCTGCAGCAGCCGGTTCCCGGTCATCGCGACGATCTCCGCGTGCAGGGCGGTGTTGGCGGCGGGGATCTTCTGCATGTCGCCGCGCCGGGTGGCGTCCTCGGCCGCTTCCATGAGTTCCCGCAGCCGCTCGCCGCCGCGGCCGGCGGCGCATGCCTCCGCGGCCCTGCGCGCGGCGAACACCTCCAGGCTCAGCCGGAGGTCGAAGAGTTCGGCCACGTCGCGGAGCGAGAGGTTGCGT
Source organism: Streptomyces sp. NPDC001933 (assembly GCF_042890955.1). Classification (NCBI taxonomy): domain Bacteria; kingdom Bacillati; phylum Actinomycetota; class Actinomycetes; order Kitasatosporales; family Streptomycetaceae; genus Streptomyces; species Streptomyces sp. NPDC001933. The sequence continues at coordinate 34,733 of NZ_JBIASS010000011.1, forward strand.
ACGGAAGCGCCGCGTCGCGGCGAGATCAGCACGAGCCCCTCCCCCGTCAGCCGGGTGAGCGCTTCGCGGACCGGAATGCGGGACACCCCCAGGGCGTCGGAGAGTTCGCGTTCGCGCAGCCGCGAGCCCGGCGGGTACTCCCCGCCGAGGATGCGGGAACGGATCGTCCGCTCGGCGTGCGCGACGTGGGACGTGCCGGCTCCAGTCATGAGCGGCCCGCCTCGAACGGCGGGAACGTCGGCGGGAACAGTTCCCGGGCGCCGCGCCGGAGCACGTCGCGCTCGCTGTACGCCTCGCGCATCCGGTCGAACAGGCTCTGCGCGCGCCGGCGCAGGTTGACCAGGTCGATACCGGGGATCCGGCTGTCGGTCATGACCGGGCGTCCCGCCACGACCGAGTGGGTGGCCTGCCGGGCGGTGCCGTTCAGCAGGAAGGTGCGGACGGGGTCGTCCTGGACGCCGTCGCGGATGTCCTCCAGCCGGAACGCGACCAGGTCCGCCTGGGCTCCCGGCTCCAGCCGGCCCAGGTCGGTGCGGCCCAGCGCGCGGGCGCCGCCGAGGGTGGCCGCCTCGACGTAGTGCTCGGCGGGCGCCGCGTCCGCGCGTCCGTCGACGACCTTGGCGAGGTGGACGCCGAGGTCCATGCCCCTGATCAGGTCCGGCGGGAAGGAGTCGGTGCCCAGGCAGAGGTTGACGCCTGCCCGCCGGTACGCGCCGAAGGAGTGCAGCACCTGGCCGTAGCGCAGGGAGGTCTGCGGGCAGTGGATGACCGAGACGTCCGCCGCCGCGAGCGTCGCCAGGTCGCCGCGGTCCTCGCCGTGCACCTCGGGATGCCGGTCGATCACGATGCCGTGCGGTACGAGGAGCCGGGTGTCCAGCAGCCCGGTGCGTTCGAGCAGCTGGAGCGGGGTGGTGCCGTGCAGCTCCCGCACCAGGTTCCGTTCGGTCGTCCCCTGCAGGCAGTGGAGCCGTACGAGGACGTCGCGGCGGAGAGCGACGTCGGCGGTCTTCCGCATGAGCTCGTCGGTGAGGGTCTCGATGCGGCACGGCAGCAGCACACCGTTGACCAGCGGGTCGTCCAGTGCGGCCGCGTGGTCGAGGAAGCGCACGGCGTCCCGGAGCCCGTCCCGGCCGCGGCCCTCGTCGAACTCGACGCCGCGGCTGCCGTCGGGCAGCGTCACATTGACGCCGGAGCGGTAGGCGGGCCCCAGATAGCCCCGCAGGCCGATCCGCCTGGAGGTCTCCGCCATGTCGACGAGCTCGTCGTACGGCTCGGCCCAGGCGCTGTGGACCTCCGAGGCGATGGGCATGTAGGTGGTGATGCCGTGCAGCGCGAGCTGGACGAGCGCGTACTCGCGTACGGTGGCCCGCTCCGCCGGTGTGAAGACGTCATGGCGCCGGTCGGTGAAGTACTCCTGCGACCAGAGGAGTCCGCCGCCGGTCTCCTGCGACGCCCAGGAGTCCAGGACGAGGTGGTCGATGTCGGTGAGGGCGTCCAGGTCGATGAGGCCCGGCATCACCAGTGCCTCGCCGAGGTCCAGTTCTTCGTCCACCGGGCCGTGGTATCGCCTGCCGACGTACACGATCGTGTCGCCGTCCCAGACGATCTCGCCGTCGCGCAGCAGCGCGTGCCCGCCTTCGCGGTGGGCGAGGATGTGGGTGGCGCGCCAGCGGGTACGCACGGGGCCTCCTGCGGATGCGGTGTCGGGGCCGTAGAGGCCGGACGGCGGTCCTTGGCTGTGCCGACACTAGCACTTGGCATACCAAATTCCGCCACCGCCGAGGAATGTGGGCACCATGCCGGAAATGACCCGACGGACAGAGGTTCGGAATCGGGAAATGCGATCCTTTTGGGATACCAGGAGGGGTGACTGTTCGTCCGGCCCCCGACTACCAAGCCGTCGGCGACGGCCCGGTGCGGGGCTCAGAGCTCCGTCACCCTTCCCGCCGCGACTTCGACCCGCCGGGTGGTCCGTACCGCTTCCAGCATCCGCCGGTCGTGCGTGACCAGAAGAAGCGTTCCGGTGTACGAGTCGAGCGCGGATTCCAGCTGCTCGATCGCGGGCAGATCGAGGTGGTTCGTGGGCTCGTCGAGCACCAGGAGGTTGACGCCCCTGCCCTGGAGCAGGGCGAGCGCCGACCGGGTGCGCTCCCCGGGGGAGAGCGTCGTGGCGGGGCGCATCACATGGTCGGCGCGCAGGCCGAACTTGGCGAGCAGCGTGCGCACTTCGGCCGGTTCGGTGTCGGGCACGGCGGCGCAGAACGCCTCCAGGAGCGATTCCGAGCCGTGGAAGAGCTTGCGCGCCTGGTCGACCTCGCCGACCACCACGCCCGAGCCGAGCGCGGCGTGGCCGGAGTCCAGCGGGAGGCGGCCGAGCAGGGCGGCGAGCAGGGTGGACTTGCCCGCTCCGTTGGCGCCGGTGATGGCGACCCGGTCCGCCCAGTCGATCTGCAGCGACGCCGGGCCGAAGGCGAAGTCACCGCGTACGGCCTGCGCTTCGCGCAGGGTGGCCACGACCGAGCCGGAGCGGGGTGCGGCGGCGATCTCCATCCGCAGTTCCCATTCCTTGCGCGGTTCCTCGACGACGTCGAGCCGTTCGATCATGCGCTGGGTCTGCCGGGCCTTCGCGGCCTGCTTCTCGCTCGACTCGCTGCGGAACTTGCGTCCGAGCTTGTCGGAGTCGGTGGCCTTGCGGCGGGCGTTCTTGACGCCCTTGTCCATCCAGGAGCGCTGCATCTGGGCGCGCCCTTCGAGAGCGGTGCGCTTGTCGGCGTACTCCTCGAACTCCTCGCGGGCGTGCCTGCGGGCGCGCTCGCGCTCCTCCAGGTAGGCCGCGTAGCCGCCGCCGTACAGATTGATCTGCTGCTGGGCCAGATCCAGTTCGAGGACCTTGGTGACCGTGCGCATCAGGAATTCGCGGTCGTGGCTGATGACCACGGTGCCCGCGCGGAGCCCCGAGACATAGCGCTCCAGCCGCTCCAGGCCGTCCAGGTCGAGGTCGTTGGTGGGCTCGTCGAGCAGGAAGACGTCGTAGCGGGAGAGCAGCAGGGAGGCGAGGCCAGCGCGGGCGGCCTGGCCGCCGGAGAGGGCGGTCATCGGCAGGTCGAGGCCGACGGTCAGCCCGAGCTCGGCTGCGACCTCCTCGGCGCGCTCGTCCAGGTCGGCGCCGCCGAGGGCCAGCCAGCGTTCCAGCGTCTCGGAGTACGCGTCGTCCGCACCCGGCGTCCCGTCGACGAGGCCCTGCGTGGCCTCGTCCATGGCGGCCTGGGCCTGGGCGACGCCGGTGCGGCGGGCCAGGAACTCCCGCACGGTCTCGCCGGCCCGCCGTTCCGGCTCCTGCGGGAGGTGGCCGACGGTGGCGGTCGGCGGGGAGAGCCGCAGCTCGCCCTCCTCCGGCCGGTCGAGCCCGGCGAGGAGCCGGAGCAGTGACGATTTTCCGGCGCCGTTGACTCCGACGAGACCGATCACGTCACCGGGCGCGACGACGAGGTCGAGTCCGGCGAAGAGTGTGCGGTCGCCGTGTCCGGCGGCGAGGTCCTTGGCGACGAGGGTGGCAGTCATCAGGGTGTCGATCCTAATCGGCGCCGGGGGCCGGACCGCCCGGCCGGTCGCGCTCCGGCCGGGCGGCGGGTGCTCCGGCCGTCAGCCGGCCGGTCCGTCCGCGCCGGAGGAGTCCGGTTCCGGTCCGTGGTCCTGGTGGAGCCCGGTGGTGACCTGGCTGCCGCCCGGACCGATCCGGATCTCGAAGTCACCGGCGTACTTCGCGTGCCCTTCGATGACCGCTGATTCGACGGCCTCCACACCGAATTCGCGCCGCACGATCAGCGGGTCCTGGCGCAGGTCCCGCATCAGCGCCACGCACATGCCGATCATGACGACGGTGAACGGCGCGGCGACCAGGATCGTCAGGTTCTGGAGTCCGGCGAGCGCGTCGCCCTTTCCGTTGCCGATGAGCAGCATGATCGCGGCCACGGCTCCGGTGACCACGCCCCAGAAGACGACGACCCACTTGGCGGGTTCGAGGATGCCCTTCTGGGAGAGCGTGCCCATCACGATGGAGGCGGCGTCGGCTCCCGAGACGAAGAAGATGCCGACCAGGATCATCACCACCAGGCTCATCACCGTGGCGAGCGGGAACTGCTGGAGCACTCCGAAGAGCTGTGCCTCCTGGGTGACGGCGCCGCCGAGCTTGCCGGCCTCCTGGAGTTTGATCGCCGTACCGCCGAAGATCGCGAACCACACCAGGCTGACGGTGCTGGGCACCAGGATGACGCCGCCGATGAACTGGCGGATCGTCCGGCCGCGGCTGATCCGGGCGATGAACATGCCGACGAAGGGCGTCCAGGAGATCCACCAGGCCCAGTAGAAGACGGTCCAGTTGCCGAGCCACTCGGCGACGTCGCCCTTGCCGGTCGCCTCGGTGCGTCCGGCGAGCTGGGCCAGATTGCCGAAGTAGGCGGCGATCGAGGTGGGCAGCAGGTCGAGCACGATGATGGTGGGGCCCGCGATGAAGACGAAGACGGCGAGGATCAGGGCGAGCACCATATTGGTGTTGGAGAGCCACTGGATGCCCTTTTCGACACCGGAAGCCGCCGAGGCGACGAAGGCCACGGTCAGCACGGCGATGATCAGGACCAGGAGCCCGGTGCCGGTCTTCTCCCTCCAGTGCAGCTCGTGGAAGCCGCTGCCGATCTGGAGGGCGCCCAGGCCCAGTGACGCGGCGGAGCCGAAGAGGGTCGCGAAGATGGCGAGGATGTCGATCAGCCGGCCGAGACCGCCGTGGGCGTGCCGGGCTCCGATGAGCGGCTCGAAGACTGCGCTGATCGTCTGCCGGCGGCGCCGGCGGAAGGTGCTGTACGCGATGGCCAGACCGACCACGGCGTAGATCGCCCAGGGGTGGAGCGTCCAGTGGAAGAGGGTGGTGGCCATCGCCGTCTGCATCGCTTCGGCGGCATCGGCGGGATGGGTGCCGGGCGGCGGGCTGATGAAGTGCGCGAGCGGCTCGCTCACCCCGTAGAACATCAGACCGATTCCCATGCCCGCGCTGAACATCATGGCGACCCAGGACACGGTCCGGAATTCGGGCTCCTCCCCCTCCTGGCCGAGGGCGATCTTGCCGTAGCGGCTGACGGCGAGCCAGAGGGCGAAGACCACGAAGCCGGACGCGGCGAGCATGAAGGCCCAACCGCCGTTGTGAATCAGCCCGTTGAGCATGGCGCTGGAGATGTTCTGCAGCGAGTCGGTGGCGGTGGCTCCCCAGACCACGAAGGCGAGGGTGAACGCGGCGGTGACGCCGAACACCACCCGGTCCGTCGTGGGGTGCCGGTTCTGGGCCGGGTCACCGGGGAGGTCCGCCGTCACCGGCAGGTCCCCCCGGTCGCCCGTTCTCTGTTCGTCCTGCGACACGGATGGCACCTTTCACGGAAGCAATTTGTTCGCTCTCCGTAGGCACTACCACACGCAGCGCTCACTCCCGTGGACCAACAAGCGGTGCGAAGGGCCCTCTCGGGAAGGGCCCTTCGCGGCCGGGCGGTCCGTTACTGGTGGCCGCCGCCCGGGACACGGGCGGCGGGCCGCGGCGGCGTGACGCCCCGGACGTCGTCCGCCCGGGGCGCGGCCGTGGCGGCCGCGGAGCCGGCGGTGGCGCGTACGAAGGCGCCGGTGCCGCCGACGAACGGCAGCTTCGCGGAGGTACGGGCCAGGTCGAGGGTGAGGGTGGGCGTGGAGTCCGGCGGGTCGATGAGGTCCCGGTCGGTGCCGGCGACGATCAGGGCGAGGCGGTGTCCGGCCGGGACGACGTGGTCGGTGGCCGCCAGGTCGATGGTGAGGGTGACGGCCCTGCCGGGAGTGAGGGGGCGGCCCCGGTGCGCGTCGGCGTACGTACCGAGGTCGGCCCAGCCACGGCTGACCACGGTCCGGTCGACGGTGGTGGTCCGGGCCTCGGTCTCCCTGAAGCAGGAGCTGTCCCCGGTGGTGCTCGCGCCCCAGCAGCTGCGGGTGGTGAGGGTGCTGATGCCCTCGCCGGAGGAGCCGTAGTCGCGGATGGTGTCGGGGCCGAGGTCCACGAGGACCGCGGAGAGATGGGCGCTCGTCGTGGTCGGGGTGGCGGTGACGGTCACCGCGGAGGAGCCGGAGAGCCTCAGATCGGCGGTGAGCGGGGCGGTGCGGAACCCGGCCTTGGCCCCGGTGGTCCGGTCCAGGTCGGCGGCCCACCGGGTCTCGTCCTGTGCCGGATCGTCGGTGAACGTCTCGGTGGCGCCGGGGCGGGCGGGCTTCAGGGCCAGGGTGCCGACGCCCGGCGCGTCGCCGGTACCCGGGCGCAGGGTGGTGGCCCGGGTGGTGCGGGGCGGCCAGACGCGGTCGGTGGACCACTGGTCGGGGTGGCGTTCGATGTCGGCCATCGGTTCGCGTTCGATGCCGTTGTCGTAGCCCAGGAGGTAGTGGTCGAACCAGCGGTGCAGCGTGTCGACCCATTCGGTGCGCCGGAAGTCGAACGGGTCGACGTGTCCGGTCTGGGAGAGCCAGATCTTGCGCTCCACGCCCCGGTCCGCGAGCGCGTCCCACCACTGGCCGAGGTGCTTGGTACGGACGTTGAGGTCCTGCATGCCGTGCACGGCGAAGACGCTGGCACGCACCTTGCGGGCGTCCTTGACGTAGTCGCGCCCGGTCCACAGTCCCGTCCAGTCGCCGGTGCGCGGCGCCCCGTCGACGAGCCGCTGCTGGACGGCTGCGCAGCGGTCGCGTGCCCCGGGGCTCTCCACGTAGCCGGAGAGCCAGTCGGGGCCGCTGTCGTAGAGCGGTGCGCCCTGGGAGAAGTAGTAGTCGTACCAGGAGGAGATGGCACCGATCGGCACGATGGTGCGCAGCCCTTCGACACCGGTCGCCGCGACCCCGTTGGCGACGGTGCCGTCGTAGCTCTTGCCGATCATGCCGGTGCGGCCGTCGGACCAGCCGGCCGAGGCACGGGCGTCGCCGGTGCGGGTGGTGTAACCGCGGGCGCGTCCGTTGAGCCAGTCGATGACGGCCTTGGCGGACTGCACGTCCGAGCGGCCGCCGACATCGACGCAGCCGTCGGAGCGGTTGGTTCCGGCCAGATCGACGGCGACGAAGGCGTAGCCGCGCGGCACGAAGTAGTTGTCGTAGTGGAGCGGGAACTGCACTGGCCGGCCATCGGCGTCGTACGTCTTGAGCTGGCTCTCGTTGCCGCGTCCGCAGCAGGAGTAGTACGGGCTGGCGTCCATGATCACGGGGATCTTCCGGCCCTGCCGGGCGGGCTCGCGCGGCCGGACGATGTCGGCGGCGACGCGGTCGCTCCGCCCGTCCCCGTCGCCGTCCAGTCCGGTGTCGACCCAGACGGATTCACGGACGGCGTCCCCGTACGAGTAGACGGGTTCGCTCTGCGGCGGCCGGGCCTTCCCGGGGCTCGCGCCCTGGGCGCCTGCGGGTGGGAGCAGGACGGCCATCAGTGCGGCGACGGCCGCCACCACCAGCAATCGACAACTCGAACGGAGGCCTGGGCCCAGCACACGAATCGGCATGGGCGGAAGGTACCCCGGTCAACTCCCGGACGACAGAGGGCGATCAGCGACGTGAATAGCGTGATCACGGCGCAAACAAGACGGTCCCAAGTGGCGGCCGAATGGCGATCGTGTGACAGCTGTGGCCATGGACACGACTGTTGCGGCAGTCGCTGAATAGTCTCGGCACGACGGTTCGAAAGATCACCATGACGGTTCGAAAGATCACTCGCCCGACGACTTGGAGCATTCCGTGCACCGCAGATTCATCGTCCCGAGCGCAATCGCGGCCTCCCTGCTGCTGGCGATCCCGGCCTCGGCCGCCGAAGGCACCGTGGGCGCCCCGGGCATCGGCGACGCCTACTACCCGGCCAGTGGCAACGGCGGCTACGACGTGTCCCACTACGACCTGCGGCTGAAGTACCGGCCCTCGACCGATCTGCTGGAGGGCACGGCGACGATCCTCGCCACGACCACCCAGGAACTCTCCCGTTTCAACCTGGACTTCGGGCTGGACGTCTCCGAGGTGCGGGTGAACGGCAAGAAGGCCGGCCATGTGAAGAACGGCGAGCAGGAGCTGGAGATCACCCCGTCCGCCCCGCTGGCGAAGGGCAAGGCCGTCTCGGTGGTCGTGCGGTATGCCGGGAAACCCTCCGAGGTGAAGATCAACGGCTGGACGTCCTGGGTCCGTACCCCGGACGGCGCGGTGGCCGCCCAGGAACCTGAGTCGGCCGCGTGGTGGTTCCCCAGCAACGACCACCCGCTGGACAAGGCGACGTACGACATCTCCGTCTCCGTCCCGGACGGCACCCAGGCGATCAGCAACGGCACGCTCCAGTCGCAGAGTTCGAGGCTCGGCTGGACCCGCTTCAACTGGCGCTCCGCCCGGCCGCAGGCGACGTATCTGACCACGCTGGCGGTCGGCAGGTTCGACATCACCACGGACACCACCTCGGACGGGCTGCCGGTCGTCAACGCCTACAGCGAGGACCTCGGCGCCAACGCCGGTGCGGCCCGCGCCAGCATCGAGCGGACCACCGAGGTCGCCGAGTGGCTGACCGAGGTCTTCGGGCCGTACCCCTTCGAGGCGCTCGGCGGCTACTCCCCCAATGTGAAGAGCGGATTCGCCCTGGAGACCCAGACCAGGCCGTTCTACAGCCCGAAGCAGTTCGCCAACGGCGCCAATGTCTCGGTAGTCGTCCATGAGCTGGCGCACCAGTGGTACGGCGACAGCGTGTCCCTCAAGGGCTGGAAGGACATCTGGATCAACGAGGGCTTCGCCCGCTACAGCCAGTGGCTGTGGTCGGAGAAGGAGGGCGAGGGAACCGCGCAGGAACTGGCGGACTACACCTACTCCCTGCACCCGGCCGACGACCCCTTCTGGAAGGTGAAGCCGGGCGACCCGGGCCCCGACAACCAGTTCGACGCGGCCGTCTACGACCGGGGCGCGCTGGCGCTCCAGGCGCTGCGCGACGAGCTGGGCGACGAGACGTTCTTCGCGCTGCTGAAGGGCTGGCCCGCGGAGCACGCGTACGGGAACGCGAGCGTGAGCGACTTCGTCGCGTACGCGGAGCGGGTCTCGGGCAAGCCGCTCGCCTCCTTCTTCGACACCTGGCTGTTCCAGCCGACGCGGCCCGAGGCCCCGGCGGCGGCCGGGACGCACGCCCTGAACGCCTCCGGGAAGCAGGCCCGGCCCGCCTCGTGGAAGAAGATCGAGGCGACGAACTCCGTGCACGAGCACCGCTGACCGGTCCGGGCGCCGCCGCCCCTTCCTCCTGGTGGGGGCGGCGGCGCCCGGCGGCGGGCCGGGGGCGCCGGTTAGGCTGACGGCGTCGGCGCTGTCCGGCCGGCCCCGGCCGTTTCCGGCCCGATCCCGCGTGTACGAGGAGCGTCCCTTGCCCGGTCCGTCCCACGATGCCGATCGCGACGCCCGCCCCACCCTGGAAGCCGTGGCGGCCAGCGCCGGGGTCTCCCGGGCGACGGTCTCCCGGGTGGTGAACGGCGGGGCAGGGGTGCGCAAACCGCTGGTGGACCGGGTGCGCAAGGCGGTCGAGGAGCTCGGATACGTACCGAACCACGCCGCCCGGACCCTGGTCACCCGGCGCAACGGAGCGGTCGCCGTGATCATCGACGAGCCGGAGTTCCGGATCTTCTCCGACCCCTTCTTCTCCCAGCAGATCCGTGGCATCAGCCGCGAACTGACCCTGCACGACTCCCAGTTGGTGCTGCTCCTGGTGGAGGGCAGCGGGGACTTCGACCGGGTAGCCCGCTATCTGGCCGGTGGCCATGTGGACGGCGTACTGGCGTTCTCGCTGCACACCGACGACGAACTCCCCGCGATCATCCGCAGGTTCAAGGTGCCCACGGTCTACGGCGGCCGTCCGGGCCGGCCGGGCGCCGCGTCCGAGCTGGCCGTCCCGTACGTCGACTGCGACAACCGCGGCGGCGCGGCCGCGGCCGTACGCCATCTCGTCGGCCTCGGGCGTCGGCGGATCGCGCACATCGCCGGACCGCGCGACCAGACCTCGGCCCTGGACCGGGTCGACGGCTACCGCGACGTGCTGCCCGACGGCGATCCGGCCCTGCTGGCGGACGGCGACTTCACCGTCGAGGGCGGTGCGCGGGCGATGGCGGAACTGCTCGACCGCCGGCCCGGCCTGGACGCGGTCTTCGCCGCCAACGACCTGATGGCCTCGGGCGCCCTGCGGGTGCTGCGCGAGCGCGGTCGCAGGGTGCCCGAGGACGTGGCCCTGGTCGGCTTCGACGACATGGTTTCGATAGCCGAGGCCACCGAGCCGCCGCTGACGACGGTCCGTCAGGATGTGGAGGGAATGGGCCGGTTGATGGTGCGGATGCTGATGAGCCGGCTCGACGGCGAGGCCGGGGGCGACGAGCGGGAGTCGGTGATCACGCCGACCGAGCTGGTGCGCCGGGCTTCCGCCTGAGCCCTCCCCGGCCCTGAAGACTGTGCCGGTGGGCCGCCCGCGCCCTGCGGGCGTACGGCAGATAGCGCAGCCGCTCGGGGAGCACGGGCACCACGCGCCGCACCACCGCGCAGAACCGCCGCAGTGCGCGCTCCTGCCCGTCCGTCCACTCAAGCCCGATGGCCTCCCGGGCGTCCGGCGGCATCAGCCCTATGGTGACGAAGCGCCGGAACCGGGCCAGCGGCGGGAACAGCACCGGCCACAGCACCCTCAGCAGCAGCCTGAGCGGCAGCGGCCCGCGGTCCGGCGGCGGTACGGGACGATCGGTGGCTACCAGGTCCTCGACGACCGCGGTCGCCTCGATCTCCTCGGTGAGCACCTTCCGGTAGTACGGCCAGAACTCCTCGATCGTCTGCGGCATGTCCCGGTCGTGGATGCCGAGGACCCTGCCGACCTGGAGCCACTCCCGGTACAGGGCGCGTTCCTGTGCCGCGGTGAGCGGCCGGACGAGATAGCGCGCGGCGTGCTGGTAGACCGGGAAGCCGGTGGCGTGCACCCATGCGTAGTTCTCCGGCGACAGCGCGTGGTAGCGGCGCCCCCGGGTGTCGGTGCCCTGGATGGTGCGGTGCAGCACGCGCAGCCTGCGCCCCTCCTCGGCCGCCGCCTCGCCCCCGTACACCCAGAGCTGGAGCGAGCGCAGGGACCTCTCGCCGCGTCCCCAGGGGTCGGTGCGGAAGACGGAGTGTTCGTCGACCCCGGCACCGACCGCCGGGTGGGCCACCTGGAGGGTCAGCGCGGCAGGCAGCATCAGCAGGGCCCGGATGTCGCCCGAGAGGCTCCACAGCACACCGCCGGGCGGGGGCGGTGCGGGGGCGGCGCCCCTGGCTGCTGCGCTGGTCATGCGGTGCTCCCGACGATCGGCGGGCGCACGGCTCGGCGCCCGGTCCCTGCGTGATCCAGTATGCGAGCGTCCCGGGAGCCATGCGCACCGGCCCCCCGCCGCATCCCGCCGCATCCCCGGCCGTCGGCGGTGTTGACGGGGCTCGTGAAACAAGTCGATAGTATTTGTAACTTTGACTCCCGAGCCCGACGGTTCGTCATATCACTTGTGAATCCAGCGAGTTGGTCCGTCGCGCAGCGACAACCCGCGAAAGAGGCTGCACAGGGAGTCGGCACACGGACAGGAGGGCACCATGGGCCGATACAGCCGCCTGCACGAGATACGCCGGATGGATCCGGCGCGCGACTACGCCGAGATCCTTCGGCTGATGTCCCAGTACGAGTTCCCCTGGGACTACCGGCAGGGGGTGAGCGTCGCCTTCCTCCGGGACTACGGCGTTCCCCGGATCTCCGTGCTCCTCGACCGGACCCAGGAGTTCGAACGGGCCGGGCAGAAGCGGTACGACGACACGGTGCTGATCGCGTACGAGATGGCCGCCGACGGCTTCGACTCGGAGCGCGGGCGGGCCGCCGCACGTCACCTCAACCGGATCCACGGGAAGTACAGCATCCCGAACGACGACTTCCGCTACGTCCTGGCGACCACGGTCGTGGGGCCGAAACGCTGGATCGACCGGTTCGGCTGGCGCCCCTTGTGCTTCCAGGAGGTCCAGGCGCTGGTGGAGGCCGGCCGGAAGACGGGGGCGATGATGGGCATCGAGGGGGTGCCCGACACGTACGAGGGGTTCGAGCGTCTCCTCGACTCCTACGAGGAGCGGATGTTCGCGTACGACCCGGCGAACCGGCGGGTCGCGAACGCCACGTTCCGCGTGATCGCGAGCTGGTACCCGCGACCGCTGCGGCCCCTGGTGGCGAGGTTCGCGCTCGGGGTGCTGGACGAGCCGCTGCTCGCGGCGCTGGGCTTCCGGCCGCAGCCGCGGTGGGTGCGGGCCTCGGCGTCGACGGCCCTGCGGCTGCGCGCCCGTTGCGTCCGCAGACTGCCGGCCCGGCCACGCAGGTTTCCCGCGCGCCCGCAGCCCCGTTCGTACCCCTTCGGCTGGCGGCTCGACGACCTGGGACCGCACTGGGCCCGCAACCGCCCCGTGGAACCCCTGCCCGACGAGAGGGACGGCGAGAGGGACGGTCACGCCGGTGGCGCTACCCGGCAGCGAGCAGCGGCACCAGATAGCGGCGGGCGAACTCCCGGACCTGGCTGTCGTCGTCCAGCTCGAAACAGCTGACGGGGTTGAGGAGGAAGGAGACGGTTATCCGCACCATCAGTTCGGCGACCGGGGTCGGATCGCTGGCCGGCCGGCCCTCCGCGCGCCGGGCGTCCCGCAGCCGGTCGGCCAGGTACTCACGGATGGCGAGGAAGGCCGGTCCGCTCTCCAGGGTCAGAAACGGCAGCATCGTCTCGGGCTCCAGCCTCAGCAGACCGCCGACGAGCGGGTGCTCGCGGATGTGCCGGAGAACCGCGGCGAAACCCTCGACGAGCCTGTCCTCCGTAGTCGGCAGCGCGGCCACGGCACCGTCCACCTCCACGACGAAGCGGCGGTACTCGCGCAGCAGACAGGCGGAGACCAGACTGTCCTTGTTGCCGATCCGCCGGTACACGGTCACCCGCGAGACCCCGGCGCGCTTGGCGACGTCGTCGACGGTGGAGCGGCGCAGCCCGAAGGTCATGAACTGCTCGCGCGCGGCGTCCAGGATCTGCTCGCTCAGCGCGTCGGAGGGCGGCGCCGTGCGCAGCGCCAGGGCCAGCCCTGTCTCGTCGGTGCTCCGTGCCGTCATGGGCCCTCTCCCGTTCCGCCGCGTCCGCCCCACCCTAAGCGGGCAGGGCGCCCACCGGAGTCCGGTGGGCGCCCTGCCGAGGGTGCGGTGTTCGGGCCGGGGGTACTACTCGCAGGTCCCGGCGAACGTCTCGCGGGTCACCACGTCGGTGGCCGCCGCGGTCGTGTCCAGCCAGGCGACGCGCTGGCCGTCACCGAGCGACGGGGCCAGCTGGGAGCCGGAGGAGCAGGAGACGCGGGAGAAGTTGTTGAGTCCCGCGACCACGTCGGCGGTCTTGGAGACCTTCACCTTCGTCGGCCCGTTCCAGGAGCCGAGCGCGCCCCAGAAGTCGTACGTGGAGTAGGCGAAGTACTCGTCGTTCACCGAGAACTGGGCGAGGTAGGTGCTCGACGGGTAGCGCAGCGTCGCCGCCTTGGACAGATCGTCGAGCGGAGCCGACACGAACTTCGAGGACGGAAGCAGGAAACCGCCCGTCTCCCGCCAGAAGACACGGTCCGAGGTCAGCTGGATGTCGGAGACGTAGTCGAAGAGGAAGCCGGCGATCCGCTTCTTCTGCGTGGTCTCCTTCGCGATGTCGTACACGTACACCCAGGTGCCGTCCTCGCCGGCCCAGGCGATCCGGCCGTTCTTCATGGCGAGGTGACTGGCCTTGGTGCCGGCCTCCGGGGTCACGTCGACCGTGGTGCCGTCGGCCTTGCGGAGCATGACGTCCTGCTCGCCGTCGGCGGTGGTGCTGATGTAGGCGAGCGCGCCGTTCTCGGTCACCGGCTCGGTCTCGTCGGCGTCCGGGCGGTCGACCAGCTTCGTGATCGCGCCCTGGCCCTTCTCACCGGCCCAGTAGATACCGATGCCGTCGGCGGTGATCCGGGTGAAGGCGATGCGGTCGTCGTCCAGGGAGGGGTCGAGCAGGTAGGCGTCCTTCTGGGCCAGTTCGTGCTTCGGCTTCTTGCTGAAGCGGCCCACGGTGATGCCGAAGGCAGCGCTGCCCTGGTCCCAGGCGATGGCGTCGCCGTGGCTGATGGCGTAGACGTCGCCGTTGATCTGGGCGGCCTGCTCGTCGACGCCGCCCGTGAGCTCGTAGGCGGGCAGGATGTCGGCGCCGATGGTGGTGCCGTCGTGCGTGCCGCCCTTCTGCTCCCAGCCGGTCTCGATGCCGTGGTCGTCGAATGCCTTGGTGATAACAGCGAGATCGGCCTTCGAGACGTTCAGGGACTTGGCCGCGAGGAGGACCGCGTTGCGCATGTCGGTGAAACCGGACAGCGGGGTGAGGTAGTTCTGCGCGGACCGGTAGACGATCTGGTCGGCGAGCTTGCTGTCGAGGTTCTTGCGCATGTCCCACAGCGCGCCGCCGACGATGGTGGAGTTGTAGTGCACTCCGCCGTTGTCGATGTCGAGCGTGATGGGCTCGTAGTCCTTCTGCGCGTTGCGCCCGTCGTTCAGGTCGCGCAGGGCGCACTCCTCCAGCGGCTTGGTGCCGTTGCAGAGGTACTCCCCGATGAGGCCGGACGTCGGGTCGCTCATCGCGACGCCCTTGTCGGCGGTCTCCATGGCGTTGCCGAAGTAGTCGGATATCGCCTCGTTGAGGGCGCCCGACTGGTTGAGGTAGACGAGCCCGGCGGAGTGCTCGGTGACACCGTGCGTCATCTCGTGGCCGACGACGTCCAGGCCGACGGAGAGCGGTACGCCGTCCATGTGGCCGTAGACCATCTTGGAGCCGTCCCAGAAGGCGTTGGCGTAGTCCTTGCCGCTCGCGGCGACGTTGACGACCGAGTAGATCGTGCCGCCCTTGCCGTCGACGCCGTCGCGGCCGATCTGGTTCTTGTAGTACTCGTACACCTTCGCCGCGTTCAGGTGCGCGTCGACCGCGCCCGAGGCGGTGTTGGCGCCGTCGAAACGGTCGCTCGCCGATGTGCCCAGCCGGATGTCGTCGGTGACCGGGCCGCCCGCGACGTCCGTGTACTGCTTGCGGTTCGCGTCGTACGTACGGATCTGGCCGCCGGTCTGCGGGTACATGGCGCGCGTGGAGTCGACGAGCGTGTACGAGCCGTCCGCCTCCTTGTTGACGTCCAGCTTCGCCTCGGTGCCGTCGACGCGTACGCCTGTCCCCTGCGCGGGCGACGCGTCGGCCGCGTCGATGTTGTTGTACGAGAGCGCGATGCCGCCCACCCGTGCGTCGACGTACACCTCCTGGCGCACCGGGCTGCCGTTCGCCTTGCCGCCGGTGACCGTGAAGTGCCAGGCCAGCCTGCCGCCGTGGGCGTCGGGCAGCACGGACAGGCCGTGCGCCTCGGTCTTCGCGCCCTGCACGCCGGACAGACCGCGGTCGAGGGTGAACATCCGCTGCTTCGCGGTGGCTTCGCCCACCTTCGGCGTGGTGGAGACGGTGAGGTCCGTGTAGAGCGTGCCGGTCGCGGAGGTGACCTGCTGGCCGCCGTCCGCGGCCTGGGTCTGCACCGCGTACTCGGCGCCGAAGACCGGGACGCCGTCGTGCTTCTGCTGGAAGCGCACCGAGGACTGCTTGCCGTCCTTGGTGGTCTTCACCGTCCTGAGGTCGGAGACCGGGACTTTGTACGTGTCCTCATGGGCCTTGATGTGGGCCCGCGCGGCCTCGGCCGGGGTGCCCTCGCGGGCGGTCTTGTCCAGGCCCTGCGTCATCGCCGGGGCGACACCCACCGGGTCCGTCGTCTGCGCCGCGGCGGTGTCGTCCGCCCAGGCCGGCGCGGCCAGCAGCGTCGCGCCGGTCGCGGCGGCGACCACGCCGGTCGCCAGCATCCGCAGCACGCTCGTTCGTCTCACGGGACCTCCCCATCGCACACCTGCGCCCGGTCCATTGGGGCCCCGGGCGTTGACGTGCCGATCGTTCGCCATGGGCGGTTGTGTGAACAAGGGATGGAGCTGGCGCGAAAGTGCCGTGGCGTAATTACGCCTCAGGAGTACTCAGCGGTAGGCGAGTTGTCCGGAACATCGGGCAGCCATCCGGCGCGTGCTGCGTACCAGCCGAGCTGGAAGCGGGTGGCCGCGCCCACTTCGTCCATCAGCGCGTGCAGCCGCCGCTGGACCGTGCGGTGGCCCATGCCCAGCTGGCGGGCTATGGCCGCGTCGGTCAGGCCGACGTGGAGGAGGGCCACGATCTGCCGGTCGGTCGCCGCGACCGGGGCCTCGTGTTCCTCATCGGCACCGGAGACATTCAGCCGCCAGCCCTTGTCGAAGTGCTCCTCGAAGAGCGAGACCAGAGCGGTGAGCAGACCCGTCCGGTGCACGACGAGCGCCACCGGTTCCGCCTCGCGCTCGGGGTACAGGGGCAGCAGGGCGACGCGGCGGTCCACGATGGCGAGCTTGATCGGCAGCCGGTCCGTGACGGATATGTGCTGGCCCTGGGCGACGCAGGAGGCCAGCACGGCCGCGGTCGACGGCTGCTCCAGCCATTCGCGTTCGACGACACTGCGCACGGTCACCCCGCGCAGCATCATCTCGGAGTCGACCTCTTCGTGGTTGTCCTCGAAGCTGAGCACCGCGGGCACCCGCCTGGTCGGCACCAGGGTGCACACCTCGCTCCTGGCCTGGCGCTGCATGGTCAGCAGGCGTCGCCGGATCGCCGCCGGACCGGACAGCACCTCCACCGGCGCACCCGACGCGTGCGACTGCGCGGCGCGGTGCCGTTCGGTGAGGTCCCCCACCAGCGACTCGACCCGGTGCAGCGCGGACCGGCGGGCTTCCAGAAGCGGCCCGAGCGCCAGGACGGGCGAGGCGGCCCGGTAGCGGACGGTGCCGTCTCCCTCCGGCAGCGCGGCACTGGCAAGCCCGCGATCGACGAGCGAGCCGAGGACACGCGTCACCGCCGAGCCGTCCAACGGGCCCGCGAACGCATCCGGTTCACTGTCCGGACGGTCCACCAGCAGGCGGTAGACCGCGTCCTCGTCCGGTCCGAGGCCGAGCAGGGTCAGCAGGGAAGCGTCCACCGGGTCGCCCGGCGCGACGGAATCGGGACGTCCGGGCTCTTCGCGCCCCGCCTCGGCACCCTCCACCGGACCCACCCCTCTTCCTGCCGCCCGTCGGCCGGGGTCAGGTTATCCGGCGAATTTCCGCAGGCCGAGGCCCCCGGGGGACCCGGACGAACCACTGGCCGGACAGACCACTAGTCGAAGTCGTACACCGTCACCGGTATGCCCCGGCCGGTCAGCCGCTCCTCTATCAGGGGCTCTATCCGGGACCACTTCCCGCCCGCGAGCCCGCAGCCGATCCTCGGCATGTGGACCGAGGCCCCCAGCTCGCGGGCCCGGCCGGCCACCGCGTCCAGCCCCGCGTCGATCGCCTCGTAACGCACCGGGACCCCGTTGCTGCCCCTGCGCATCCCCCGCTGGCCCACCATGTTCGCCACCCAGATGTACGGGCTCACCTGCACGAACTGCACCGCACCGAGGGCGAAGTCATTGCCCGCGCGCTCCCGGTGCCACCGGCGGTAGGCCGCTTCGGGTTCGGGCCAGCGGCGCGAGAGCGCCAGGACGAATCCCTTGCCCCAGCCACCCAGGTCGTTGCAGACGTGGACGATCAGCTTGACGCCCTTGCCGTGGGGCGCCGTCGCGTCCCCCTTTACGTACATGATCTCGGACATGGCACCAGGCTAGGCGGCGCCTCTGACAACCAGGCACTTTCACAACGCTGGTGAGACAGCAATACTGTTGCACCGGGGTGGGCCACGCGTACAGCCGCTCACCCTCAGGGCCGGACACGAGGAGCAGAGATGGCGACCGGGACCGAGGAGCCGACGCTCACCGTCGACGAGCTGGCGGCGCGCGCCGGTGTCACGGTACGCACCGTGCGTTTCTACAGCACCCGCGGTCTGCTGCCGCCCCCGGTGATCGGGCCGCGACGGGTCGGGCACTACGGCCACGAGCACCTGTCCCGGCTCGCGCTCATCGAGGAGCTCCAGCACCAGGGCATGACGCTGGCCGCGATCGAACGCTATCTGGAGCAGCTCCCGCCGGATCTGAGCGCCCACGACCTGGCGATCCACCGTGCGCTGGTGGCCTCCTGGGCACCGGACTCGGCGGAGGACGCGACGCGGGCGGAGCTGGAGCGGCGGGCCGGCCGGGCGCTGACCGAACAGGACATCGCGCGGCTGGCCGCGATGGGCGTGCTGGAGCACGCGGAGCCGGTCGACGGCAGCTACCGGGTGGATCCGGGGCTGCTGCGGCTCGGGGTCGAACTGCTCGGCGTACCGATCGCCCACGAGACGATCCTGGCCGCCCGCACGGTGCTGCTGGAGCACTCCCGGTCCGCCGCGCAGGAGCTGACCCGGCTGTTCCGGGACGAGGTGTGGGGGCCGTACCGGGAGCGGGAGTCGGACCCCGAGCACGTGGCGGCGATGAAGTCGCTGTCGGCCCATATGCAGCCGATGGTGATCCAGGCACTGGTGACCGCGTTCCAGCGGTCGTTGAAGGAAGAGCTGCGGGCCGCGTTCACGGCGGAGTGAACGCGGCCCGCGGGACGGGCGCCGGCCGTGGGCTCAGTCGTGGAAGGTCTCGCCCTTCTCGGCCTTCTCCACGAGCAGCGCGGGCGGCAGGAAGCGGTCGCCGTACCGCTCGGCGAGTTCCCGGGCGCGGGCGACGAAGCCGGGCAGACCGCCCTCGTACCCGTTGATGTACTGGAGCACGCCGCCGGTCCACGGCGGGAAGCCGATGCCCATGATGGAGCCGATGTTGGCGTCGGCGACGGTGATCAGGACCTTCTCCTCCAGGCAGCGGACGCTGTCCAGCGCCTCGGAGAACAGCATCCGCTCCTTCATGTCGATGAAGGAGATGTCCGTGCCGGGCTTCGCGAAGTGCTCCCGCAGGCCCGGCCAGAGGCGGGTGCGCTTGCCGCACTCGTCGTACTCGTAGAATCCCGCGCCGCCGCTGCGTCCCGGCCGGCCGAACTCGTCGACCATCCGGTCGATGACCGCGTCCGACGGGTGACCGGCCCAGGTGCCGCCTGCTTCCTCCACGGCCCGCTTCGTCTCGTTGCGGATCTTGCGGGGCAGGGTGAGCGTCAGCTCGTCCATCAGCGAGAGCACCTTGGCCGGGTACCCGGACTGTGCGGCGGCCTGCTCGACGGAGGCGGGCTCGACGCCCTCGCCGACCATGGCGACGCCCTCGTTGATGAACTGGCCGATGACGCGCGAGGTGAAGAAGCCGCGCGAGTCGTTGACGACGATCGGGGTCTTCTTGATCCGGCGGACCAGGTCGAAGGCGCGGGCCAGGGCCTCGTCGCCGGTCTGCTCACCCTTGATGATCTCGACCAGCGGCATCTTGTCCACGGGCGAGAAGAAGTGCAGCCCGATGAAGTCGGCCGGACGCTCCACGCCTTCGGCGAGGACGGTGATCGGCAGGGTCGAGGTGTTGGAGCAGAGCAGCGCGTCCGGCTCGATGATGCCCTGGATCTCCTGGAACACCTTGTGCTTGAGCGCGGTGTCCTCGAAGACGGCCTCGATGACGGCGTCGCAGCCCGCCAGATCGGCCGGGTCGCCGGTCGGGGTGATCCGGGCCAGCAGTTCGTCGCGCTGGGCCTCGGTGGTTCGTCCCCGGGAGAGCGCCTTGTCGAGCAGCTTCTCGCTGTACGCCTTGCCCTTGGCCGCGGCCTCGGTGGAGACGTCCTTGAGGACGACCTCGATCCCGGCGCGGGCGCAGGAGTACGCGATGCCGGCCCCCATCATCCCGGCGCCGAGCACGGCGACCTTGTTGACCTGACGCTCCTCGATGCCCTTGGGGCGGCTGGCACCGGAGTTGACGGCCTGGAGGTCGAAGAAGAACGCCTGGATCATGTTCTTCGCGACCTGGCCGGTGACCAGCTCGGTGAAGTACCGGGCCTCGATGGTCAGCGCGGTCTCGAAGTCGACCTGAGAGCCCTCGACGGCGGCGGCGAGGATGTTGCGGGGCGCGGGCATCGGGGCGCCGGCGAGCTGCTTCTTCAGGTTGGACGGGAAGGCCGGCAGGTTGGCAGCGAACTTCGGGTTGGACGGGGTGCCGCCGGGGATCCTGTACCCCTTGACGTCCCAGGGCTGCTGGGATTCGGGGTTGGCGTCGATGAAGGCGCGGGCCTTTTCGAGCATCTCCTCGCGGGTGGCGGCGACCTCGTGGACCAGGCCGTTCTCCAGGGCGCGCCGCGGCGTGTACTGGGTGCCCTGCAGGAGGACCTTCAGCAGCGCGTCGGCGATGCCCATGAGGCGTACGGTGCGGGTGACACCGCCACCGGCGGGCAGCAGGCCGAGGGTGACCTCGGGCAGGCCGATCCGGGAGCCGGGGGCGTCGAGGGCGACGCGGTGGTGCGAGGCGAGCGCGATCTCGTAACCGCCGCCGAGCGCCGCGCCGTTGATGGCGGCGACGACGGGGATGCCGAGGGTCTCGATGCGGCGCAGCGAGTTCTTGATGGCGGTGCCGGTGTCGAAGGCCAGCTGGGCGTTCTCCGGACCGATCCTGATCATGTCCTTGAGGTCGCCGCCCGCGAAGAAGGTCTTCTTGGCGGAGGTGTAGATGATGCCGCGGATGGCGTCCTTCTCGGCCTCGGCGCGGTCGGCGACGGCCGCGATGGAGTCCTTGAACGCCTGGTTCATCGTGTTGGCGGACTGGTTCGGGTCGTCGAGTACGAGGGTGACGACGCCCGTCTCGTCCTGTTCCCAGCGGATGGTCGTGCTCTCGGTCATTGCTGTTCTTCTCCGTAAGCAGGGTTGGCCGGGGGACGGTCAGAGACGCTCGATGACGGTGGCGATGCCCATGCCGCCGCCGACGCAGAGGGTGGCGAGGCCGTACCGCTGGTCGCGGCGCTCCAGTTCGTCGATGAGGGTGCCGAGGATCATCGCGCCGGTGGCGCCGAGCGGGTGGCCGAGGGCGATGGCGCCGCCGTTGACGTTGATCCTGTCGAGCGGGAGGCCCATGTCCCTGGCGAAGCGGAGCACGACCCCGGCGAACGCCTCGTTGATCTCGACGAGGTCGATGTCGTCGATGGTCAGCCCGGCCTTGGCGAGTGCCTTGCGGGTGGCGGGCGCGGGGCCGGTGAGCATGATGGTCGGCTCGGAGCCGGAGACCGCGGCGGAGACGATCCGGGCGCGCGGCGTGAGTCCGTAGCGCTCGCCGACCTCCTTGTTGCCGATCGCGACGAGCGCGGCGCCGTCGACGATGCCGGAGGAGTTGCCCGCGTGGTGGACGTGGTCGATCTTCTCGACCCAGTGGTACTTCTGCAGCGCCACCGCGTCGAAGCCGCCCATCTCGCCGATCGCGGCGAAGGAGGGCTTGAGCGCGGCGAGCGAGTCGGCGGTGGTGCCGGGCCGCATGTGCTCGTCGTGGTCGAGCACGACAAGGCCGTTGCGGTCCTTGACGGGGACGACGGACCGGGCGAAGCGGCCGTCCTTCCACGCTTCGGCGGCGCGCTCCTGGGAGAGTGCGGCGAACTCGTCGACGTCGCGGCGGGAGAAGCCCTCGATGGTGGCGATGAGGTCGGCGCCGATGCCCTGCGGGGCGAAGCCGGTCTCGAAGCTGGTCATCGGGTCCATCGCCCAGGCCCCGCCGTCGGAGCCCATCGGGACCCGGGACATCGACTCGACGCCGCCCGCGAGGACGAGGTCCTCCCAGCCCGAACGGACCTTGGCGGCGGCCAGGTTGACGGCCTCCAGACCCGAGGCACAGAAGCGGTTCTCCTGGACGCCCGCGACGGTGTCCGGGAGGCCGGCCGCGATGGCGGCGATCCGGGCGATGTCGGAGCCCTGGTCGCCGAGCGGGCTGACCACGCCGAGGACGATGTCGTCGATGGCCGCCGGGTCGAGGCCGGGGAAGCGGCTGCGGATTTCGTGGATGAGGCCGACGACGAGGTCGATCGGCTTGGTGCCGTGCAGGGCTCCATTGGCCTTGCCGCGGCCGCGCGGGGTGCGGATCGCGTCGTAGACGAACGCTTCGGTACTCAAGACAGCAGCCTTTCGAGGGTGGTTGTGCGACGGGGTCAGGCGAGCAGCGAGCGGCCGATGATCTCCTTCATGATCTCGGTCGTGCCGCCGTAGATGGTCTGGATGCGGCCGTCGGTGAACGCCTTGGCGACCGGGTACTCCGCCATGTAGCCGTATCCGCCGTGCAGTTGGAGACAGCGGTCGGCGGCGCGCTTCTGCAGTTCGGTGGCCCACCACTTGGCCATCGAGGCGTGCACGGCGTCGAGCGTGCCGTCGGAGTGGTCGACGATGCAGCGGTCGATGAAGGTGCGGGTGACGGCGCACTCGGTGGCCATCTCGGCGATCTCGAACCGGATGTGCTGGAGCTTGGAGAGCGGCCTGCCGAAGGCCTCGCGCTCCTTGACGTACTTCGTGGTGATCTCCAGCAGATGTTCCGCCGCGGCGATCCCGGCGACCGCTATGCCCATCCGCTCCTGCGCCAGGTTGGTCATCAGGTGGATGAAGGCGCCGTCCCGCTCGCCCAGCAGGTTCTCCTTGGGCACGCGGACGTCGTTGAAGAACAGCTCCGCGGTGTCCTGGGACTTCTGGCCGATCTTGTCGAGGTTGCGGCCGCGCTCGAAGCCCTCCGCGCCGCGTTCGACGACGATCAGCGAGAGCCCTTTCGCCCCGCCCTCGGGGGTGGTCTTCGCCACGACGACGACCAGGTCGGCGAGGATGCCGTTGGAGATGAAGGTCTTGGAGCCGTTGAGCAGCCAGTGGTCGCCCTTGTCCTCGGCGGTGGTGCGGATGCCCTGGAGGTCGGAGCCCGCGCCGGGTTCGGTCATGGCGATGGCGGTGATGGTCTCGCCGCTGCAGAATCCGGGCAGCCAGCGCCGCTTCTGCTCGTCGGTGCCGAGGCCGGTGAGGTAGGGGCCGATGATGTCGTTGTGCAGCCCGAGCGCGAGGCCGGGGGCACCGGCCCGGGTGAACTCCTCGGCGAGGACGGCACTGTAACGGAAGTCGGTGTTCCCGCCGCCCCCGTACTCCTCGGGCACGGCGAGGCCCAGCAGCCCCTGCCGGCCGGCCGCGAGCCATGCCTCGCGCGAGACGATGCCGTCCTTCTCCCACTGCTCGTAGTGCGGGAGTACCTCCTTGGTGAGGAAGGTACGCACGGTCTCGCGGAACGCTTCGTGCTCTTCGGTGAAGATCTGCCGCTGCACTGGGGTCCTCCTGGGGCCGGTTCTTGACGGGGGATGGGCCGGGCCGGTCGGGCCCGGTGGGGGGTCACGGCCCGGCGAGGCCGGGTACGTCCCAGTCGGCGGCGACGGCCTCGGTGTCCGCGCCGGGTCGCGCGGGCCCGCCGCGTACCGAGGCGGGGGTCACGGAGAAACGCGGTGCGGGCGCCGGCTGGACGAGCCCGTCGTGCTCGACGAAGGTGGCGCGGGCGGCGAGGTGCGGGTGGTGCGGCGCCTCACGGAGCGAGAGGACGGGGGCGACGCAGGCGTCCGATCCCTCGAACACCTCGGTCCACTCGGCACGCGTACGGGTGCGGAACCGGTCGGCGACGACGGTGCGCAGCTCCTCCCACCGGCCGATGTCGCCCCGGTCCGGGGCTTCGTCCCCGATCCCGAGGAGCCGGCCGAACTCCTCGTAGAACCGCTGCTCCAGCGGCCCGACCGCCATGTACTGGCCGTCGGCGGTCTCGTACGTGCCGTAGAACGGGCAGCCGCCGTCCAGGAGGTTGGAGCCGCGCCGGTCCTGCCAGCCGCCGGCCGCCAGCATTCCGTGGATCATCATGGCGAGATGGCTGGCGCCGTCGACGATCGCCGCGTCCACGACCTGGCCCCGGCCGCCGGGGGTGCGGGCGTGCTGGAGGGCGGCGAGCACGCCGACGACGAGATAGAGCGAGCCGCCCGCGTAGTCGCCGACGAGATTGGCCGGGACGGTGGGCGGCTCGCCGGGCTTGCCGATCATGGAGAGGGTGCCGGTGAGCGCGATGTAGGCGATGTCGTGCCCGGCCCGTTCGGCGAGCGGTCCGTCCTGGCCCCAGCCGGTCATCCGTCCGTACACGAGGCGCGGGTTGCGGGCCAGGGCGGCGTCGGGGCCGACGCCGAGACGTTCGGCGACGCCCGGCCGGTAGCCCTCGATCAGGACGTCGGCGCGCTCGACCAGATCGAGCACCTTCGCGGCTCCGCCCTCGGCCTTGAGGTCGACGAGCACGGAGCGCTTGTTGCGGTTGGTGAGGTCGTACCCGGGGTCGATGCCCAGCCCCGCACCGCCGGGCCGGTCGACCCTGACGACGTCGGCGCCGAGGTCGGCCAGGAGCATCGCGGCGAACGGACCGGGTCCGATGCCTGCCAGTTCGACCACCCGCACCCCTGCCAGCGGGCCGTGCGAGCCGTGCTCTGTCGTTGCCATCGAGCCCCCAGCGGTATGACACAACTGATGTAACAGCGATGATGCTAAGAACGCACCGCGCTCCGCACAACCCCTTTGGCCGAGCAAGCGCTTAGTTCCGTCCTCCGGATCCTCCCCCATGGGGACCGCCCGGCCGCACACCGCCACGACCCCTCCGCTAGCCTCTGCCTGCCACATCGGCGCCGGCTCCGCGGAGGTAATCATGAACAGGCAGAACGGGGCAGAACGCCCTTATGACGTGATCCTCTTCGGCGCCACCGGCTTCGTGGGCGCCCTCACCGCCGAATATCTCGCCGCCCACGCACCCGTCGGCTGCCGCTGGGCCGTGGCCGGACGCGACCGGGCCAAGCTGGAGCGCCTGCGCGACCGTCTCGTCGCGATCGAGCCGCGCTGCGCGGAGCTGCCGCTGCTGCACGCCGACGCCGGGGACGAGCACTCGCTGCGCGAGCTCGCCGAGTCCGCCCATGTGGTGGCCACGACGGTGGGCCCCTACGTCTGGTACGGCGAGAAGCTGGTCGCGGCCTGCGCCGAGGCGGGGACGGACTACGCGGACCTCAGCGGTGAGGCGGAGTTCGTGGACCGGATGTATCTGGAGCACGACGCGCGGGCCCGCGAGACGGGGGCCCGGATCGTGCACGCCTGCGGTTTCGACTCCGTACCGCACGACCTCGGGGTGTACTTCACCGTCCAGCAGCTGCCGCGGGACGTACCGCTGACCGTCGACGGCTTCGTACGCAGCAACGCCGTCTTCTCCGGCGGTACGTTCGCCTCGGCGCTCACCGCGATGGGCCGCGGCCCGCGGATGCTGAGCTCCGCCCGGGAACGCCGGCTGCACGAACCGCGGCTGGTCGCCCGCCGGGCCCGCGCCCCGCTCGGCACCCCGCACTTCAGCGCGGAGACCGGCACCTGGGCGCTCCCGCTGCCGACGCTGGACCCTCGGATCGTCGAACGCTCGGCGCGGGCACTGGCCCGTTACGGCCCCGACTTCCGTTACCGCCACTTCGCCTCGGTCCGTCATCTGCCCGTGGCCCTCGGCGGCACGGCCGCGGTCGGCGCGCTCCTGGGCGCCGCGCAGGTTCCGGCGGCCCGGTCGTGGCTGATGGACCGGTACGAGCCGGGCAAGGGGCCGGACGCGGAGCGCCGTCGGCGCAGCTGGTTCACCGTGCGCTTCGTCGGTGAGGGCGGCGGGCACCGGGTGTTCACCGAGGTCTCGGGCGGCGACCCCGGCTACGACGAGACGGCGAAGATGCTCGCCGAGTCCGCGCTCTGCCTCGCCCTGGACGAACTCCCGCCGACATCGGGGCAGGTCACCACCGCCGCCGCAATGGGTGACGCGCTGCTGGAGCGGCTGCGCTCGGCCGGCCTGCGCTTCCGGGTCGCGGCGGCTCGCTGAGCCGACGCCCGGGGCGGCACGCACTCGTTCGGGTGATGTCGCCCCATGCCCCCGCCTCCTCGTTCCCCGGGTGAGCGGGCCATGGCACCGCTTCGCGGGCTCCTCGGCCGCGCGGCACGGATCGGCGCTTTCACTACGATCTGCGTCCCGCAGGTCGGCGCACCCGGGCATGCTCCCGATGCACAGCCCTGACCTGCGGCTATGCACACAGAGAGTCGGGGAAGAACGATGACGGACAACACTGTGGCGGGTCACGAGGAACAGCCGGGGCGGGCGCTCGCCGGGTTACTGAGGAACTGGTGGGAGTCGTCGGCACGCGACGGCCGTGAGAAACCCACTCAGCAGTCGCTCGCCAAGCGGCTGGGGATCGACCAGACCACCCTGTCGCGCTATCTGAATCCCGCTCATGCCTCCAACGCCCCGGGCCGGATCGTCGAGCAGCTGCACACGGCGCTGCGGGCACCGGCCGACGACCTGGACCGGGCGCTCGCCCTGGCGCGCGCGGCGGCGGCCGGGAAGCGCCCGGCGGCGGCGGCGCCCGGTCCGGCAGCCGCGCCCGCCGGTCCGTCCGCCGACCGCGACGCGGCGGCCCGTCGGCGGGGCCGCTCCCCCGTCGCGTACCCGGCCCTGGCCGTCGCGTCGCTGCTGCTGCTCGTGCTCGGCGGCTTCGTGTGGTGGCTGGTGCCCACCACCACGGGACAGAGCGATGCCAAGGGCACGGCGGGTGTCTCGGACCGGCCGTCGGAAGGCGCGGACTGGCCGCTGGCCCGCAAGGGCAATGTGCTCTGGAAGGCTCGTACGGTGCAGCTGCTGCTGCGGGCGAACGGCTTCGACGTGAAGGTCGACGCCGACTACGGTCCGGCCACGGCCCAGGCCGTGAAGAAGTTCCAGGCGGCACATGGTCTGACCCCGGACGGCAAGGTCGGGAAGGACACCTGGCCGTTGCTGGTCATCACGGTCGACTCGCGCACGACCGAGCCCGATGCCATCACGGCGGTGCAGTACCTGCTGCACCACGCCGGGGTGCCGACCGACAGCACCGGTACGTACACGCCCTCGACCATGCGGTCGCTCAAGGAGTTCCAGGAGTCCCGGAATCTGCCGGTGACGGGGGTCGGGGACGAGGCCACCTGGCGCGCGCTGCTCAACGCCCAGGGACCGGATCAGCACAAGTAGCCGCGGGCCGGGGCGGCCTTGCGCCGGGGCTCAGAGTGCCCAGGAAACCAGCGTGCAGACCATCGAGACGGCCCAGGCCACTCCCGCGATCATCCCGAGGGTCATCCCTATTGC
This sequence comes from Streptomyces sp. NPDC001933, assembly GCF_042890955.1. Lineage (NCBI taxonomy): Bacteria > Bacillati > Actinomycetota > Actinomycetes > Kitasatosporales > Streptomycetaceae > Streptomyces > Streptomyces sp. NPDC001933. Next base: position 61,895 of record NZ_JBIASS010000011.1, read on the forward strand.
GACCCGGCGCTGAGCGAGATAGACGGTGCCGGGTCGTGTGGACGTTCGATGTTCGTTCATGAGTACAAGCTTGCCGGTGATGATCGGCAAAAGGTATCCGTACGCGTACTCACGCACCCTGGCCGCTCTCAGGCGGTCGCCTCCCGCAGGGCACGGCGGCAGAGCGAGTCGGCCCTGCGGGTGGTCTCCGGCTGGCGGAAATCGCGGGTCAGCAGCAGGGTGTGGGCGCAGGCGTTGTCCAGACCGGTCCGGTGTCCGACGGAGACGAACACGGGTTTGACGCCGTCCTGGGTACGCAGCGCCCGGCCCACCTCCTCCTCGCCGTCGAGCAGCGGCGACCAGTCACCACGACGGGGCCCCGGTTGCTCGTACGTGAAAGTGAACGGGTTCTTGGCGACGCCGATCACCGGGAGACCGGTGAGCACCCCGAGGTGGCAGGCGAGTCCGAAGCGGCGCGGGTGCGCCCGGCCGTATCCGTCGCAGACGATGAGTCCGGGGTCGACTGGCAGGGATTCGAGCGCGGCCAGCACGGTCGGGATCTCGCGGAAGGCCAGGAGGCCGGGGATGTACGGGAAGGTGATCCGGCCGACGGCGGTGGTCTCGGCGACCACTTCGAACGTCGCCCCGTCGAGGACCACCGCCGCCGCGACGACGACGTCACGCTCGTCGTCGTAGGCGACATCGACCCCCGTGACCCGGCCGGAACCGGGCGGCGGGCCGGCTTCGTCGAGCACCACCCGGGAACGCAAGGTGTCCTGGACGGCTCGGGCTTCGGCCTCGTCGGCGGGCATCGCAAGGTTTGTCATGGTGAGGCCGAGTCTAGGGCCGGTCCACGGGACTGGCCCGGAGCCCACGGGGCCCTGCCCTACCCGTAGCCCGGCGATCGTGTGTGTACTCGAACTGACCTGCACCGCCCCTGTCGAGCGCGTCGACGAGCTGATGCAGGACCATGTCGTCTGGCTGGACGCACAGTACGCGGCGGGGGTGTTCATCGCGTCGGGCCGCAAGAACCCGCGCGACGGCGGGGTGATCCTGGCCGTCGGCGACGACCGTGCGCGGATCGAGGAGATCGTTTCGGAGGATCCTTCTCGGTGCGGGGCGTGTGTGCCTACCGCATCACCGAGTTCATCGCGACGAAGACCGCGGACGAGCTCGCTCCGTACCGCCGGCAGCTGCCCGGACAGTGGAGCCCTTCCCCCGGAGCGGCCGCGCTCCGGGGGGTGCGGAACGGGCTCAGCGCCCCGTGCGTGCCACGCGTCCCTTCTCTCCCGCGGCCCAACAGCCGCCGTCCGGGGTGCAGTCGACGGTGTCGTACGAGCCGGTGTCGACCGTGCGCCAGGTGCGTCCGCCGTCCGTCGTGAGGTCGGTGCCGGTCGGGCCGACCGCCAGGGCTCCGGACCTGCTGTGCGGCAGCCAGGCGACGCCCGAGCGGTAGGCGGACGGCGGGGTGGCGGCCTGCTGCCAGGTGCGGCCGGCGTCGCCCGTCACGGCCGCGGCGTCCGGCGACGGCTCTCCGGCCCGGTAGTCGCCGCCGACCGCGATGCCGTGGTGGCGGTCGCGGAAGGCCAGTGCGAAGACGCCGCGGGCCGGGTCTCCGGCCGGGATCGTCGATTCGGTCGCGGTCCAGGTCAGCCCGCGGTCGGCGGAGTGCAGCACCCGCGCGGTGGCGGCGCCTCCGGTCGCGAGCCATACGTCCCTGGGTCCCGACGAGACCAGGCACTGGCCGCCGGCGGCGAATCCCGCCTCGCCGGGCTGCGCGTCCGGCATGCCCTCGTCGGGCAGCACCCGCCAGCTCCGGCCGCCGTCCGCGGTGGACAGGATGCGGTACTTGCCGTCCACGGGATCGCTCATCGCCAGCCCGTGCCGGCTGTCGAAGAAGGTGAGGCAGTCGTAGAAGGCGCGTGCGTCGGTGTTGCGGAAGGACTCCGTCCAGGTCGCTCCCCCGTCGTCCGTGCGGAACACCCGGGACGCCTCGCCCTCACCGATGGCCAGGGCCACCGCGCGCCGGCCGTCGAACGCCTCGATGTCGCGGAACTCCAGCGCCTCCGCGGCCGCGCCCGGCGGCGAGACGTCGCGCCAGTGCCTGCCCCCGTCGGACGTGCGCAGCACCGTGCCCTTGCTGCCCGCGACCCAGGCGGTGCGGCGGCTGACTGCGGCGAGGCCGCGGAAGCGGGCATCGGTTCCGGTGTCGGTGAGCGTCCAGGCCGGTCGTTCGCCGGGCCGGTGGTGTTCCCAAGGTGTCGCCGCGGCTGCCGGTGTGGCCAGTGCCGCGGTCATCGCCGCCGCACAGAGTCCCCATGACATCAGTCGTCTCGTCTTCCCCTTGACCCTCATGGCGCTGGAAGCTAGCCGACGAGCCCAGCCCAGTCCAGGGTGCGCAGCGGGGAAGTGGCCGGGCGCGGCGGCGGGCGGTGATACAGCTCACGCCACCTTCCGGTGCACGGATGAGGGACTTCCTTCGTCTGTATCAGTGCCGGGAACCGTTCATCTGGCCGAGAAAGGGAGCAGGTCTTGTCCACCGTTATCGAGCAGTCCGTGCAGGCCCGCATGGTCGCATCCGCACCGCGGATGGAGACCCTTCCCGCCACCCTGCATTACGACCCCAGGGATCCGTTCGCTGTGCGTATGGCGTTTCCCGCCCCCGCGACCCTGGAGGGCACCGAGGTCGCCTGGGAGTTCTCCCGTGAGCTGCTGGCGGCGGGGATGGACGGGGCGGCCGGTGTCGGGGACGTACGCGTCAGGCCGTTCGGTTACGACCGTACGGTCCTGGAGTTCCACGCCGCCGAGGGCATCGCGATGGTGCACGTCCGTACGGCGGAGTTGCGCCGTTTTCTGGCGCGGGCGCAGGAAATGGTGCCCGTCGGCGACGAGCACCGGTTCCTGGATCTCGACCGCGGCCTGACCGATCTGCTCGGCGGCCCCTGCTGAGAGCTCGCGTCCGGCGGGCCGGGACGGTATGGGCGTCAGCTGTGGAGTAAGGCCCAGGCCTTGCAGCCGCCGGACGGGGTCAGCGCGGGCGCCAGCCCCCAGTCCCCGCCGTGCGCGTCGACCGCGGCGGCCAGCAGCCACATGCTCTCGCTGCGGCGCTCGCGGCATTCCTCGGACTTCACGAACGAGCCGTGCGCGGGGTGCTGGTCGTAGAGGGTGATGCGGAGTGCGTCGAACTGCCAGTGCACCCGCAGCAGCATCTCCCGCTCCGGGGTGAACCGGTAGGCGGTGGCGACCAGTTCGGATGCGGCGAGTACGGCCGTCTCCCGGAGCCCCGTGAGGCCGTGCCGGGTGAGAAGGTCACCCACGGCACCACGTGCGAGGCCGGCGCAGAAGGCGCCACCGGGCAGTGCGAACGAATAACTCAGGTTGTCCGCCACCGGTGGGTGGGGTCCGGCAGGTGCGGGGGCCGGCAGACAACGCAGCGCGCCTTTCATCAAGATGCTCACATTTCGGTAATTGTGGTGACGATCACACACAGGTGCGGTCGCCCCGTGTGAGACTTGCGCTACCGACCGTAGCGCACCAAGGAGCACAGTGCTACTACTTGTGCGGTTCCGGTCATTTCACTCCCACCCCGAAAGGGACCGCACCTTGCCCCCCAGAAGCACCCCGACCGCCCGGCAGCAGCGACTCGGGTACGAACTCCGCAAACTGCGCGAGCAGTCGGGCATGCCGGTGCAGCAGGCCGCCGCACTGCTCGGCGTCGACCGCACCCGCATCCCGAACATCGAATCGGGACGGTTCGGCATCAGCGCCGAACGGGTCCGCACCCTCGCCTTCAACTACGGCTGCCCGGACACCGGGCTGGTCGACCTGCTCGCCGAGATGGCCCAGGAGCGCGCCCGGGGCTGGTGGGAGGAGCACCGGGGGCTACTGCTGCCGGGACTGCTCGACATCGCCGAACTCGAGTACCACGCATCGGAGTTGACGACCTCCACCACCACGCACATCCCCGGCCTCCTGCAGACCGAGGAGCATGCGCGGGCGGTCTTCGACACGGCCGATCCACAACTGCCCGGACCCGATCTGATGGCCCGGCTGTCGCTGCGGCTGCGCCGCCAGGAGGTGTTGGAACGGGACCGTCCGCCGATGTACGAGTCGGTGATCCACGAGGCGGCACTGCGCATGCAGTTCGGCGGCCCGAAGGTGGCGAGGGCCCAACTGGACCACATCCTCGAACAGTCCGAGCGGGACCGGATCACGGTACGGGTGATCCCGTTCGAGGCCGGCGGTTTCCCGGGTGCCGGACAGTCGTTCACCTATGTGGGCGCCGCGGTACCGCAGCTCGACACCGTGCAGCTCGACTCCTCGCATGGTTCGATGCTGCTGGACTCCGACATGCAACTGCGGCGCTATCGCGGCCTGTTGGAGCGCCTTCGCACACTCGCACTGCCCGTCGAGGAGTCGCGCGACTTCATCCGATCCATAGCCCAGGACCTCTGAGGAGCGACCATGACCGATATCTGCTGGGACGAAGCCTTCTGCAGCGAGGGCGCCAACTGCTTCCGTTTCGGACTCGACGACCAGGGCCGGGCATACATCGGCTCCACCACCGACACCACCGCCTACGTCAGCGACTCCGTGGAGGCGCTGCGGGCGCTGATCTCCGCGGTGAAGGCCGGTGCGGCGGACCACCTGCTCTGACCGCACGCCCCGACCGCGCCCGCGCCCCCGCGAAGGTCCGCTCCGAGTACGCCGACAGCTCTGAGCGCCCCGCAGCCGGGGGCCGGCCGGTCCCGGTCACCGGCGCGCCGCCGGTACGGATGGATCGCATCGCACCGCGCCGAACCTCGTTCGCGGACACCCAACCACCCCGGGACCTGCGTACATAACGTTACGTAACCGGACATCGCGAGGGCGGGCTTGGCGGTGGCCTTACCGCAGCTTTAACCTACGGTCTCGTAACCTACGTATCCGTAGGTAATTCTCCCGTCCCCAGGAGTCCCCCGTGACGATCACCGCTCCCCACCTCGGCAGCCCGAAGGCGTGGACCGACGCCCAGCTGCTGTACGCCCTGGAAGAGGTGGTGGAGAAGGAGCTCAACCGCCATCTCAAGGTCGCCAAGGACTGGATGCCCCACGAGTACGTGCCGTTCTCCGACGGGCGGAACTTCCCCGGGGTCTTCGAGGACGGTGAGGCCTGGCAGGCCGACCAGTCCAAGGTCACCGACATCGGCAAGATCGCCCTGGTGGTGAACCTGCTGACCGAGGACAACCTCCCGAGCTACCACCACGAGATCGCCTCCCTCTTCGGCCGCGACGGTGCCTGGGGCACCTGGGTGCACCGCTGGACCGCGGAGGAGGGCCGGCACGGCATCGTGATGCGTGACTACCTGCTCACCTCACGGGCCGTCGACCCGGACAAGCTGGAGCAGTTCCGGATGGCGCACATGGCGGAGGGCTTCGAGTCGGACAACCGCCACTCGATGCTGCACTCGGTGGCGTACGTCGCGTTCCAGGAGCTGGCCACCCGCGTCTCGCACCGCAACACCGGCCACCAGTCGGGCGACCCGGTCTGCGACCGGATGCTCGCGCGGATCGCGACCGACGAGAACCTGCACATGGTCTTCTACCGCAACCTCCTCGGTGCGGCCTTCGAGCTCGCCCCCGACCTGACGATGCAGGCCGTGCGCGACGTCGTCGTCAACTTCCGGATGCCCGGTCACGGCATGCCGGGCTTCGAGCGGGCCGCCGCGCAGATGGCGATCGGCGAGATCTACAACATGCGCATCCACCACGACGACGTGATCCAGCCCGTGCTGCGTTACCTGAAGGTGCTCTCCATCGACGGCCTGGGCCCCGACGGCCTGAAGGCGCAGGAGGAGCTGGGCCTGTACATGGGCGGCCTGGACAGCGAGGCGGCGAAGTTCGACGAGAAGCTGGCCGCCCGCAAGGCGCGGATGGCCGCGCGCGCCGGCGCCTGACCGTTCCGGGCCCGGCCCGTCGACCCGTCTGCCGCCGTCCGGTGGCCGGCGGGTCGACGCCCGTGCCGGTGCTCACACCGTTTCGTGCAGGTCCCGCGCGTAGTGCTCGATCGCTGCCCGGTACCGGCGCACATACGGGTCCTCGCTGCTGGTCGCGAGGAGTTCCAGCAGCAACCGCATGGCTTCGTGGTGCTCGCCGGTGTTGAACAGGGCCATGGCGAGAAACGTGCGCAGCGCCCCGTGGTCGGGGAACTGCTCGACACCGCCGCGCAGCACCTCGACGGCCTTCTCGTACTGCCCGAGCACCCGGTGCGTGCTCCCCAGGCCGAGGAGCGCGCCCCTGCGGTCCTCCTCCGACAGCCCGGTGCCGCCGAGGCCGCGTTCGTAGAACGGCACTGCCTCCGCCTCCAGCCCGAGCACGTCGTGGGCCCAGGCGGTCTGATAGGCGATCTCCGCGTCCGCGGGGAACTCGGCGGACAGGGCCAGCAGGCGCTGTCTGGCCTCCTCCTGGTGGCCCTCGGTGCGCAGCCGTACGGCCGCCGCGAGCGAACTGTCCCGGTCGTGATCATTCATACGGGCATCGTCCCAGGCCCGCGGGGCGGTCCGGCCACGGCCCCTCAGTCGCGGCCGGTTCTGCGCAGCCGGTCCCGCTCCTTCTCGGACAGCCCGCCCCATACGCCGAAGCGCTCGTCGTTGGCGAGGGCGTACTCCAGGCATGCCTCGCGCCCCTCGCAGGCGTTGCAGAGCTGCTTGGCCTCACGGGTGGAGCTGCCGGGGGCGGGAAAGAAGAACTCGGGCCCTGCCTGGGCGCACAGCGCTGTCTCCTGCCAGGCGAGTGCGGGGTCGGCCGCGGTGTTGATCAGCATGCGGTCCACAGTGCCCGGTCGCGATAAACGACCGATCAACGCCTCATCAATGCGGCGCGCCGATGACTTCCGGTCAGCTCTGTGGCGTGGACGCGCTCTTGATCAGAGCGAATTCGGCGCCGTCCGGATCGGCCACGTTGGCGAACTTTCCCACACCCTCCATCTCCGTGGGTTCCAGGGTCGGTCTGCCGCCCAGCCGTTCCACGTCCGCGACCGCCTCGTCGCAGTCGGCGACCTCGAAGTAGGGCAGCCAGTGCGATCCGGCCACCGCCCGTGCCGGCACCGCGTTCAGCGGTACGAAGCCGCCGAAGGCCGCCTCCTCGCCACCGCCGCCGGTCCGGATCACCGTGTAGGACCCGCCGCCCCCGGGGAACGGTGCCCGCGCGCTCCCCCAACCGAAGACCGCGCCGTAGAACGCGGCGGCCGCGGGCACGTCCGGGGTGTACAGCTCCGCCCAGCACAGACTGCCGGGGACGCCCACGGCGCCCAGGCCAGGGTTCCCGCCCGGCTGCCAGATGCCGAAGTAGGCGCCAGCCCGGTCCTTGAATCCGGCCATTCTGCCGAAGTCCAGGACATCCATCGGGGCGAACGGTACGGTGCCGCCGGCCTGCTCGACCGCCCGCGCCGTGGCGTCGGCGTCCGACGACCGGAAATACACCGACCAGGACGGCGCCGCCTGCTCCTCGGTGACCGTCATCGCGCCGGCGACCGTCTTCCCGTCCAGCGTGAACATGCCGTAGCCACCGGTCTCCGGGCCGCCGGCCACGTACTCCCAGCCGAAGAGACCGGTGTAGAAGTCAACAGCCCCGTCGAGATCGGGTGTGCCCAGGTCGATCCAGTCGGGCGCTCCGTCGACGTAACGGGTGGTGAGCATGGCCGGCTCCTTCGGCGGTGCCCGTGCCGTGCGGCACGGGGGTCCTCCCCGACGTTCCGAGTCTCGCACCGGGCACCGGCGACCGCAGCCCGCGGACGGGCGGGCATTGCGCACGTGAACCGCCCTCGTGGATGATCTCCTCCATGACCACCAGAAAGGCCCATGCCGCGTAAGCGCCCCCCGCTCCGGCACCCGGCGAACGCGCCACCGGTCCTGCGCAAGCCCGCAGCCGACCCGTTCACGCACCACGCCGAGGAGCACCATGGAGTCCGTCCGCCTGACCGAGTACGCCCGCCTGCCGCGCGCATACGGCCGGCTGCGCCTGCTGCACAGCACCGTCGACGCGTACGGCCGGGTGCACTGGCTGCTTACCGAACGCGACCCCGGCCCGGGACCGGTCGATCCGTACGAGGCCCTGGTCGTCACCGCGGACCGGGGCGAGGTGGACGAGACGCATCTCAGCGCCGTCACGCTGTACCGTCCCTGGTTCGACGCCCTGCCCGACGGCGGTTTCGTGCTCGCGGAGGCCCGCAGCAAGGTGGACGCCGACCATGTGCAGGTCTTCGACGCGCTGGGGCGTCCGTCGTGGACGTTCCGGGTGGGCGACGCGCTCGAGCATCTGCTGACCGACACGTCGGGCGCCCTCTGGGTCGGCCACTTCGACGAGGGGGTGTACGGCGACGACCCGCTGAGCCACCCCGGTCTGCGGCGGTGGAGCAGCACGGGCGAACCGCTGTGGTCGTTCAGCCCCGGGCCCGGCCCGCTGGACATGTCGGACTGCCTCGCCCTCAACGTCCACGGGACGACGGCGTGGGCCTGCCCGTACATGCACCACCCGCTGATCGAGGTCCGGGCCGACGGCTACGTGCGGGTCCGCACCACGCGGGTGAGCCGCGTCGGGGGCGTGGCGGTGGACGGCGGGCGCGCGGCCTTCGTGGACTTCGACGGTGTGCTGACGTACGGCCGGATCACGGAGCACACGGTCGAGCCGGAACCGGGGGCCGCGCGGCTGGTCCGGCCCGACGGGCGCGCCCCGGCGCGCCGCCGGAACATGGTCTGTCGTGGTCCGCGCATCCATGTCCGTGAGCGCGGCGGGACGGACTGGTCGGTGTTCGACATGGCGCGCGGCGATCGGTGAGACGTGTCGTCGGCACGGGTCGGGAGTGTCGCGACGACCACTGGAAGACGACCACTGGAACGGGAGGCGGGAGGGGCGGGGCACGCTCCGGTGCTCCCGCCCCCCCCGGCCGGTCAGCGGGTGATGCCCAGTGCCGGAAGCACCGTCTCCGCCACCCGGTAGGCCTCCTCCAGCAACGGGTTGCCGGAGAGAATGAAGGTGTCGACGCCCAGCCCCTCGAATTCCTTGAGGCGTTCGACGACCTGGGCCGTCGAACCGACGACCGCCGTGCCCGGCCCCGGGCGGAACAGGCTCATGCCCGGCCACATGTTGGGGTGCGTCTCCAGCTCCCGGGCGTGCGCCGGAACCTTGCCGCCGTGCTGGCGGAACTGGCGCTGCCAGCCCACGCCGTCCTCCCCCGCCCGGTCGCCGAGCTGCCGGGCGTACGTCGCCTCGCGCGTCACGTCGAGGAGCCGGTCGGCCGCGGCCCATGCCTCGTCCTCCGTGTCCCGGACGATGAGGTGGAGGCGGAGCCCGATCCTGAGCGTGCGGCCGTACGCGGCGGCCCGCGCCCTGACCTTCGCCAGCTTCTCCTTGAGCAGGTGCGGGGGTTCGCCCCAGGTGAGGAAGACGTCGACGTGCTCGGCCGCCATCTCGATCCCCGGGTCGGACGAGCCGCCGAACCAGAGCGGGATGTGTGACTCCTGGACCGGTCTCAGCTCCCGGAAGGACGCACCCGCGTTCTTCAGGTCGTAGAAGCGGCCCTTGTGGTCGAAGACCTCACCGGCGGTGAGCCGCTTCACGATCGACCAGTACTCGGCGCTCAGTTCGTACCGTTCGTCGTGCTCCACGTGGAGCCCGTACTCCTGGAGCGACTTCGTCGAGCCGTTGACCACGTTGAAGCGGAGCCGACCGCCGAAGAGGTTGTCGAAGCTGAGGGCCATCTTGGCGAGCAGGGTGGGCGAGATGAGACCGGGGTGGACGGCCAGCAGGGGCTTGAACGCGGTGCTGGTGGAGGCGGCCAGCGCGCTGCCGAGCGGCCAGACGTCGTACAGGTCGGTGGCGAGCAGCGCACCGCTGTAGCCGAGGCGTTCGACCGTGCCGGCGAGCTGGGCGAGGTAGCCGAGGTCGACCGGGCGCCGGCCCTCGGGCTCCCAGGGGTAGGCGCCTTCGCGCGGGATGACGTACCAGAGGACTTCGGTCGCCATGTCGTCACACCGCCCGGTCCGCGCCGGCGCCGGAGCCCGCACCGGCGAGGGCCTGGGCGACGGTGACCGGGCGGTCGATGAATCCGCTGCGGTGGAAGATGTCGGCCGCTTCCTGCTGCTCGGTGAGGAAGGCGTCGGTGACGGGCTCGATCTTCCACGGCAGGGCGCGCAGCGCGGTCTCCCAGTCGTCGGCGGATCCGCCGAGGTCCGCGGCGGCGATCTCGGCCGCCTCGCGGGGGTGCGCCGCCGCCCAGTCGTCGGCCCGCTGGAGCGCGCGGGTGAGCGCCTCGATGACCTCGGGGCGGCTCTCGGCCAGGTCCCGGCGGGCGAAGAAGACGGAGCGGTCGGTGATGACGTCGCCGGTGCGGATCAGAGTGCGCAGCCCGCCGGTGCGGCGGGCGGCGGCGAGCTGGGCGCCCTGGGCCACCCAGGCGGCGATGGCGCCGGTGCGCAGCAGTTCCTCGCTGTCGTCGGTGCTGCGGACGGCGGTGATGTCGTCGGCGTAGGAGAGCCCGGCGTCGTCCAGCGCCTTGGCGATGAGGTGGGTCTGCCAGGAGCCGATCGCGAGGTGGACGGTGGTGCCCTTGAGGTCGGCGACCGTGCGCGCGGGGCTGTCCTCGGGGACCAGGAGTGCGCCGTGCCCGGGGCGCGGGGCGGAGACGGCGGTGTAGACGATGTCGTGGCCGGCGGCCTGGCCGGTGACCGGCGGGGTGGAGCCGGTGCCGCCGAAGTCGATGACGCCCCGGCTGAGGAGTTCCCCGGTGCGGACGCCGTTGGTGTACGGGTGGAAGACGACGCTCTCGCCCAGCGGGGCGAGTTCCTCCTGGGCGAGGCCGAGCCGGGAGAGGTGGTACAGGTGGTAGAGGGACGGGTTGCTGCTGTGCACACCGATGGTGATGGTCATTCAGATCACTCCGACTTCGGTACGTTCGGGGGTGGTTGAGGGCTGCGTGGCCGTCTTGACGCCGAGGTCGTCGAGGAGCCGTCGGCGCAGGGCCGCGAAGGCGGGGTCGCCGGGGTCGCGCGGCCGGCCGACGGTGACCGGCTCGTCGGTGATCAGCCGGCCGTCGCGCAGTACGGCGACCCGGTCGGCGAGCCGTACGGCTTCGTCCACGTCGTGGGTGACGAGGAGGACGGCGGGCCGGTGCTTGCGGCACAGCTCCCCCACCAGGTCCTGCATCCTGAGCCGGGTCAGGGCGTCGAGTGCGGCGAACGGCTCGTCGAGCAGCAGCAGTTCGGGTTCGCGGACAAGGGCGCGGGCGAGGGCGACGCGCTGTGCCTCGCCGCCGGAGAGGGTGGCGGGCCAGGCGTCGGCGTGCCGTTCGAGGCCGACCTCGGCCAGGGCCCGCAGCCCGTGTCCGGAGCTGCCGCGCGGCAGGGCCACCGTCACATTGGCGAGGACCTTCTTCGACGGTACGAGGCGGGGTTCCTGGAAGACGACGGTGCGGGCCTCGGGGACGAGGACCTCTCCCCCGTCGGCCCGGTCGAGTGCGCCGAGGATGCGCAGCAGGGTCGTCTTGCCGCTGCCGCTCGCACCGAGCAGGGCGACGAACTCGCCCCGTGCGATGTCGAGTTCGAGTCCGTCGAGCACCGCCCGGTCGCCGAAGACGCGCCGCAGTTCCCGTACCCGTACGGCCGGCTGAGGAGTGCGGTCGGTCATCGGCCGGCTCCCTGTGGGGTGCGCCAGGGCATCAGTACGCGTTCCAGCAGCCGTACGACGATGTCGGCGGTGAGTCCGAGCAGCCCGTAGACGAGGATGCAGACGGCGAGGATGTCGGTGCGGGCGTAGCTCTGCGCCTGGGACATCAGATAGCCGATGCCTGCCGTGGCGTTGATCTCCTCGGCGGCGATCAGGGCGATGACGCTGAGGGTCATGGAGAGCCGCAGCCCGGCGAGCAGCGACGGCAGGGCTCCGGGAAGGACGACTTCGCGGACGAGGGCGACGCGGCCCATGCCGAAGCTGCGCATCGCCTCGATGAGTTTGGGGTCGGTGTTGCGTACCCCGCTCGATGTCGACACGTACATCGGGAAGGTGGTGGCGACGGCGATGAGGAGGATCTTCGCCGTCTCGTTGATCCCGAACCAGACCATGAACAGGGGCACCAGGGAGAGGAACGGGATGGTGCGCAGGGTCTGGATGGAGGAGTCGAGGAGTTCGTCGCCGACGCGGGTGAATCCGGTGGTGATGCCGAGCACCAGCCCGGCGGCGAGCCCGATGAGGAGGCCGAGGCCGGAACGGGTGAGGGAGGTGGTGAGCGCGTCGGGCAGCTGCCCGTTTCCCCACAACTCCCCTACGGCACTTAGCACTTCGGCGGGAGAGGCGAGCACGTCGGGGGTGAGGACGCCGGTGGCGGATGCCGCCCACCACAGGACGAGGAGGGCGATGGGGCCGAGTGTCCGGACGGTGGCGGAGTAGGTGCGGCTGCGGGCCCTGCGCCGCTGGGGGCGGGGCCGGACGAGGCCCGGGTGCAGGCCGGTACCGCTCATTTCAGCTTCTCGATGTCGAGGAGGTGGGCGGCGACGTCGACCTTCTCGGTGGTGACCTTCTGCTCGGCGTAGAAGCCGGCGACGTCCTCGAAGCGCTCGATGTCCTCGGGGCCGATGGGGTCGACGGTGCCGCCCTCGCGGGTGAATCCGGTCTGGACCTCCTTCGCCTTGCCGGTGACGGCGGTCGGTCCGACGTCGGTGAAGACGTTGAGGTACGCGGCCGGGTTCTGCTTCTCCTCGGCGCTGGCGTCGTGGAGGTACCGGTAGAGCGCCTTGACGATCTCGGGGTGCTGCTCGGCGAAGCCGGTGCGCACGGCGTTGAGGCTGTAGTTGTCGGAGCCGATCGCGGCGCCGTCGGCGACGAAGTGCGCCTTGCCGCTGCCGATCTCGGCCACGGCGTAGGTCGCCCAGACCGCCCAGGCGTCGACCTTGCCCGCGTTGAAGACGGCGGCCGTCTGGTCGGGGCGCAGATAGACGCGCTTGACCTTGCCTGCGGGGATGCCGGCCTTGGCGAGGGCCTTCAGCAGCAGGTATTCGCCGGTGCCGCCCTGGTTGACGGCGACCTTCTTGCCGACCAGGTCGGCGACCGAGCCGATGCCGGAACCGTTCTTGACGAGGATGCCCTCGCCGGCGGCGTCGGGGTCGACCGCGGTGAAGAACTTGAAGCCGGGTCGCTGGGCGAGCGAGGTGATGCCGGAGGTGATGGAGCCGGTGGCGATGTCGAGCTGGTCGGCGTTCATCGCCTGGGCGGCCGGGGCGAAGGGGCCCGCGCTGCCGGTCCAGCGCACCTTGGCGCCGACCTCGGCGAGCGCCCTGCCGAGGCTGCCGTCCTTCTTTCCGAGGGCGAGCACACCGGAGTTGCCGGGGTCGGGGATGCGGATGTCCACCGTGCCCTCGGCGCCGGAACCGCCGCTGTCGGCCGCGGACGAGCCGCAGGCAGTGAGGGCGATCAGGGCGGTGGCCGTGAGGAGCGCGGGGGCGAAGGCGGTGTGCAGTGGTCGGGGGAGGTTCATGGTGTCGGGGTCCTCGCAACTCAGGGACGGACGGGGCGGGAGGCGGCCAGTTCGGCGGCGCGGCGCAGCGGCTCGGGGTCGGCCCAGGCCGTGATGTCGACGGGTTCGGGCAGGAAGCCGTGGGCGCGCAGCCCGGCCTCCTGCTCGGCGAGCAGGGTCAGGCGGTCCGGGGAGAGGTCGGGGTGGAGGGTGAGATGGGTGCCCGGCCGGTAGGCCCCGGCCACGCCCTCGGCGCCCGCGCCGGTCTCGGCGCCGAGGATCCGGGCGACCTCGGCGGGCTGTTCGGTGGCCCAGTCGGCGGCCCTGAGCAGGACGGCGAGGAAGCGGTCGACGAGGCCGGGGTGTTCGTCGAGGAGCTGCTGGTGAACGGTGATGGGGCGCGGGGTGCCGTTGTTGATCCGGAACCGGCGGTCGGTCAGCTCGTCGAGTTCGACGGCGACCTCCGCGCCCTCCCGCCGGGCGGCCTCGACGGCCGGCGCGCCCTTCACGTACACGGCGTCGACGTCGCCGCGCCGCAGCGCCGCCAGCTCGGCGGCCCACTGGCCCCGGTGCCCGGCGGCGGGTACGTCGACGAACGCGGCGTCGCCCGGGCCGAGTCCGGCCGCCGCGAACGCGCCCTCGAAGCCGCGCAGGGCCATGGCCCGCCAGAAGTCGATGGCGATGTCGTGCACGGGTACGGCGAGCCGCAGTCCGCGCAGCGCCTCGACGCCCCGGATCCCGGAGCCGGGACGGACCAGTACGGTCTGCCGCTCCTCGATCCAGGTGAGGCCGATCAGCCGGGTCCGCTCCCCGCGGGAACGGGCCCACAGGGCGGGCACGTTGCCGCCTTCACGGAACAGGCCCGGCAGCGCGTGGGTGAAGTGGGCGGCCGGGTCGGCACCGGGCGCGGCGTCCTGGAGGGACCGCACCGTGATGCCGTCGGGGGCGAACTCTTCGGTGAGCCACCGGCGGTCGGCGGCGATGCCGGTCGCGGTGGGGACGGGACAGCGGGTGAACCAGAGCGTCCGGGGCGGGACGGCATGCGTCATGGGATCTTCCCGAGGGGTCGGCGAAGCGGTGGGTGGCATGGCTCGTACGCCGGGAAGCGGACACCGGGTACGGCCGAAGGCCCCGGCCGCGCCGGGGCGCGGCGGAGGAGAGGGGATCGCGCAGGAGAAGCGCGAACGGGAAGGGGTCAGCGACAGGCTGCGCTGGCGACCCGCGCCAGGTCGATGTGACGGCGCAGCGTCAGGGCGAGCAGGACCGGAGCGGCGTGGGCAGGAGTCGCGGTTCGGCGACGGGCCATGGCACTGCTCCCTCCTGCTCGTCGGTGATGACGTGTCGCACACTGCCACGCGCCGAGGCAGTCCCACAACTCGCTTCCCATGATGTGGGATTCAGTGTGAACACAGTGTTTCACCACCCGGATTTCCAGGTCTCCAACTCCCGTAATGTGGCAACCACATGTCCCTCAGCCCCCACGAGCGGAGAGTGAACCGATATGACCGAGGCCGCGGCAGTGCGCGCTCCCGGCGGCGCGCAGGCCGTGCAGCGCGCCCTGGACGTACTGCACTGCTTCCACGACAACGGCCCCGACCTCAGCGCCTCCGACCTCGCCCGCCGCCTCGGGCTCTCCGCCTCCACGGCGCACCGCCTGGCCCGCACCCTGCTCGGCGCGAACTTCCTGGAACAGGACGCCCGTACGTCCCGCTACCGGCTGGGCCCCGCCGTGACAGAGCTGGGCAGGCTCTCGTACCACCAGCGCGGTCTGCATCTGGCCGCCCCCGAGCTGACCGATCTCGCCGAACGCACCGGCGCCACCGCCGACCTGGCGCTGCGCAGCGGCCCCCATGCGGTGATCGTGGCGGGCGGTTCGGTGACGCCGAAGGTGGGACTGCGCAGACCGCTGCACTCCACGGCGCTCGGCAAGGTCCTGCTGGCCTGGGCCCGGCCGGGCGAGGGCGGGCCCTCCTCACTGCCGCCGCTGCCCGCGTTCACCGACCGGACGATCGTCGAACCGGCCGCCCTGGAGGCCGAGTTGGCGAAGGTACGGTCCGACGCCTACGCGCTCAACGACGGCGAGTCGGCCCACGGGGTGCGGACCCTGGCGGTCCCGGTCCTGGACGGCACCGGTCATGCCCGCTTCGCCCTGGCGGTCCGGGCCACCCCGTCCGTGATCACGGACGCGCGCACCGACTGGTTCCTGGCGCAGGCCCGCTCCTGCGCACGGGCCCTGGAGGTCCTGCTGCTCTCCCCGGCCGAGCGCCGCCCGCCCGCGCCCTGACCAGCCTGGGCTGTCGGTGCCGCGTGGCACGATAGGAACCGTCCGGGCAGGTGCCGGGCGGGACCGCAGCCGGGCTGCGCGGACAGAGGGACGTACATGACACAGGCCGGAGCGACGGAGGACGGGGCGCCCACGGGAAGGGCCGCCCGGGAGCTGCTGACCCGGGCCGAGCGGCTGCTGGAGTCCGCGCGCACCGTGCTGGCCGATCACACCCGCGCCGTCGAAGCCGTGCACACCGCGCTGAAGCCGCTGCTCGACTCCCTCGTCCGCCGGGAGCTCGCCGTCATCCCGGCCGCCAGGCTCAAGGACGTCACGGAGGGCAGGCTGCGGCTCGGCGCGGTCGAGCAGGCCGGTTTCACCACCGTCGGCCAGGTCCACGAGGCCAACCGCTACGAGCTGCGCCAGATCCCGGGGGTCGGCGCGCAGACCGCCGACCAGGTGCTGGCCGCGGCCGGGCAGATCGCCCACGCGGTGCGGGACACGGTCGCGGTCCGGATAGACGTGGACGCCCCGGACGACGCCACGACCGCGCTGGTCGTCGCACTGCACCGGCTGGTGGAGGCCGGTCCCGACGTCCGGCGGGCGGTGGCCGCGGCGGGCCGGCTGGCCGGGCGCCTGGAGCCCCTGCTGGCCGCCGCGGGACCGGCGCGGGGACGGCTGCGCATGGTGTTCGCCGGGCGGCAGGCCCGCTCCCGGGCGCTGGAGGCCGTCGCCGAGGTACGGACCGTCGTCGCCGAGGCGGACGAGCGCGAGCTGCCCCTGCTGTTCGGGCAGGTCAGCGTCGACCTGCTGCGGGGCGCGGAGTCGGACGTCGCGGCCTGGGTGGATTTCGAGCTGCGGTCCGCCGAGTACTACAGTCTGATCGCCGAGATGTCCGGCGCCGGGCCGGACCGGGACGCGGCCGAGGGGTTCCTGCCGTCCGGGATGGCGGACCGGGTGCGCGGTCTGCGGCTGGACGACGCCCATCTGCGGGTCTCGCTGCGCGGCTACCAGTCGTTCGGCGCGCGGTTCGCGCTCGCGCAGAAACGGGTCATCCTCGGTGACGAGATGGGGCTCGGCAAGACCGTGCAGGCCATCGCCGCGCTCGCGCACCTCTCGGCGCGGGGCGAGACACACTTCCTGGTGGTCTGCCCGGCCAGCGTGCTGATCAACTGGGCGCGCGAGATCCGCGCCCGCTCCACTCTGCGCACCCTTCCGGTGCACGGCCCCGAGCGGCAGTCCGCCTTCGACGAATGGCGGCGCGGCGGCGGGGTCGCCCTCACCACGTTCGACGCCCTGCACACCCTCCCGGCCGCCGCGGACTGCGGCACCCGGCCCGGCATGCTGGTGGTCGACGAGGCCCACTACGTCAAGAACCCCGCCACCCGCCGGTCCCAGGCCGTCTCCGGATGGACGCGGCACACCGAACGGGTGCTGTTCCTGACCGGTACGCCCATGGAGAACCGCGTCGAGGAGTTCCGCAGCCTGGTCCGTCACCTCCAGCCGGAGCTGGCCCCCTCGATACACACCACCCATGGAGCCGCCGGTTCGCTCGCCTTCCGCAGGGCCGTCGCCCCGGCCTATCTGCGGCGCAACCAGGTGGATGTGCTGACCGAACTCCCGGCGCTGGTACAGGTCGACGAGTGGGAGGAGTTCAGCCCCGGCGATCTCGATGCCTACCGCGAGGCGGTGGGCGCCGGGCACTTCATGCGGATGCGCCGGGCGGCGTACGCCCGGCCCGCCACGTCCGCGAAGCTGAACCGGCTCCGCGAACTGGTGGCCGAGGCCGCGGACAACGGCCTGAAGGTCGTGGTGTTCTCCTACTTCCGCGAAGTGCTGCACACGGTCGGACAGGCCCTGGACTCGCCCGTGTTCGGCCCGTTGTCGGGGAGCGTGCCAGCCGACCGCCGCCAGCGGCTGATCGACGACTTCGCCGCCGTGGACGGTCATGCCGTACTGCTCAGCCAGATCCAGGCGGGCGGAGTCGGGCTGAACATGCAGTCGGCCTCGGTCGTCATCATCTGCGAACCGCAGATCAAGCCGACGATGGAGCACCAGGCGGTGGCCCGCGCCCACCGGATGGGGCAGATACGGACCGTCCAGGTGCACCGGCTCCTCGCGGCCGACAGCGTCGACGAGCGGATGCTGGACATCCTGGCCCGCAAGGAGCGGCTGTTCGACCTGTACGCGCGGCGCAGCGATGTCGCCGAGACGACGCCGGACGCCGTGGATGTGTCGGACGGGGCGCTGGCCCGGCGCATCGTCGAGGAGGAGCAGCTGCGCCTGGCGACGGGAACGACCCGATCCGCCCGACCGCCCGCGACCGCCGCGGCCGAGGAGGCGGCCGTGGCAGCCGAGGCGGACGGGGCGACGCGGGGGGTGCCGGAGGGCTGACGCCGTCAGGACGTGGACACGCCCCGACGGTGCCGGGCCCCGCGGACGGTCAGATCAGGAGCCGGCGCGGCCGGGTCAGGTCAGGAGCCGTGCGCGGCCGGATCGTGCGCGGCCGCCCCCTTCGGCGATTCCTTTGCCGTGCCCTTCGGCGTGTCCTTCGCCGCGTCCGTCCGCGCGCTTCCGGACGCGGCCTTGTCCGGCGCCGCCTCGCCATGGGCCGTCATGTGGTGCGGTTCGTACCCCGGCACGGTGCCATCCGGCTTGGCGACCAGCAGCAGTCCGGCCATGCCCATGTCGGAGTGGCTCTGCACATGGCAGTGGTACATCCAGGCGCCCGCGCCCACGCGTTCGCCCGCGATGATCTGGAAGCCGAAGGAGTCCGCCGGGCCGACGATCTTCGTGTCGATGACCCGGCTCGGGTCGTCGGGGCCGGTGAGCAGCCCGGTCCGGTTGTCCGCCCAGCGATGACCGTGGATGTGGAACGTGTGGTAGTACTCGCCGTGCGTGATCATGACGACTTCGAGCCGGTCCCCCACCGTGGCCTCGAAGTTCGGGCTCTCGTGGGCGGGCTTGTTGTTGATCGTCATGTCGTTGAAGACGATCGTGATCGTCTTGTCCGGCAGGATGTCGCCCTGGCGCCGGACGATCAGCGGACCGTAGAGGCCCTTCCGGATGCCACCGGTGCCGTGGTCCGTGCCCACGACATGGTCGTGGTAGTGCCAGTAGCCCGCACTGCCCGGCTGCCAGGTGCCGTCCTTGCGCCGGCCCGGGGCATGGGTGCGCCAGGTGTAGGTCCGGGTACCGCCCGGTTCGACGATGCTCTTGTTCATCCGGGTGCCGTCGCTCGCGATGTCGTAGTCGACGCCGTGCGCGTGGAGGCTGGCCGCCACATCCGTCGTGTTCTCGAATTCGATGTGCAGAGTGTCGCCCTCGTTGATCTCGATGAGCGGCCCCGGGACCGACGCCTTCCCCCTCTCCAGGCCGTACCCCAGCTGACCGTCCGCCAGCTTCTCCGCGTACAGCTTGAGATGGCGGACCACACCGCCCGCCGGGGCGGTCCCCACCGCGGGTTCCGCCGAGCTGGCCTCGATCGCGCCGAGGGACAACGATGTCAGGCCGGTCGCGGCCGCCACCCCGCCGCCGACCAGCATCCGCCGGTTGAAGCTCCTTCTGTCCATGCCGAACTCCCCACCGATCCAAGGAATTTGGAGCGCCGACTCGCCCCGGACGGCCCACACCGTAGCCGGAGGATCTCCGTTTATCCACAGCCAGGACAAAGTTCGTGCAATTGCCGCCATAGCTATTGGCGGACCACGAAAAGAGGTCTAGCTTCATGCGCTGTTGCAGTGACCAAAGAGGGGTGGGTGACCACATGCAGCGCGCACCACATCACAGGTCCAGATCGCGACGCGGACTCGCGGCAGGCCTCGCGGCCGGCGCACTGACCGCTTCCCTGCTCGGCGCCAACGCGGCCGAGGCCAGGCCCTATCCGGAGCCGCCCGGCTCCCTGGCGACAACGTTGTCCCTGCCGTCGCCACCGGGCGGTGCCGACGTCAAGGTACTGGTGTTCCACGCCTCGGCCACCGAGGAGTCCCCGACGGTCGACGCCGGGATCGCGGCGATCGAGAAGATCGGCCTGAGCGGCCCGGAATCCGGCCGGTTCAAGACCGTCGCCACCGACGACCCCGCGGTCTTCACCAACGGCAAGAGGCTCGGCAGGTTCAACGCCGTGGTCTTCCTGACCGGCGGCGGCGACGTCCTCGACCCGGAGCAGGAGGCCGGCCTGGAGGCGTACATGGAGGCCGGCGGCGGCTTCCTCGGCATCCATGACGCCGCGCGCACCGAACCGTACTCGGACTGGTTCACCGGCCTGGTCGGTGCCCGCCCGGCGGCGGACAGCCCGGCCGCCGTGCAGCGCGCCACGGTCGAGATCGGCGACCGGCAGCATCCGGCGACCAAGAACCTCCCGCTGGAGTGGAAGCGTCCCGACAAGTGGCTGAACTGGACGAAGAACCCGTCCGGCTCGGTGCACACCGTGGCCCGGGTCCGTGAGATCACCTACAAGCCGGGCGCGAGTGCCAACGGCTGGGACCACCCGGTCTCCTGGTGCCGCGACTACGACGGCGGCCGGTCCTTCTACACGGCGATGGGCGGCACGGCCGACAGCTTCGCGGAGACCGACTTCCGCGACCATCTGCGCGGCGCGCTGGACTGGACGACCCGCATCTCGCAGGCCGACTGCAAGGCGACGATCGACTCCAACTACAAGGCCGAGCGCGTCACCCAGCCCAACCAGCCGGGGCAGAACGACCAGATCGGCGAGCCGCACGGCCTGGTCACCGCCCCCGACGGACGCGTGCTGTACATCGGGCGCGGCGGCGCCGACAGCAGCAGGCCGGTCGTCACCGACTGGAACGACCCCGACATCGGCAAGGGCCTCGGGCAGATCCACGTCTACGACCCGAAGACCAAGAAGGTCACCCTCGCCGGTGAGTTGACGGTCTTCGGCAACAAGGGCGGCGGCGACGAGCTGATCAAGGTCGAGGAGGGGCTGCTCGGCATCGAGCTGGACCCGGACTTCGAGAAGAACGGCTGGGTGTATCTGCACTACACCCCGCACTCGAAGCTGGACCGCGACAAGCAGATGGCGGTGCGTCAGGTCTCCCGCTTCACCATGGACCTGGCCACGAACAAGCTGGACCTGTCCTCGGAGAAGGTGCTGCTGAACTGGCCCGTCCAGGTCCACAGCTGCTGCCACGCGGGCGGCGGGATGGCCTGGGACTCCAAGGGCAATCTGTACATCGCGACCGGTGACAACAACTCCAGCCGCTTCAGTGACGGTTACTCCGGGAACAACCCGCAGCCGAACTACAAGGGCGTCTCGTTCGCCGACGCCCGCCGCACCGCGGGCAACACGAACAACCTCAACGGGAAGATCCTGCGGATCCACCCGGAGGACGACGGCACCTACACGCTGCCCGAGGGCAATCTCTTCACCGGCAAGGAGCCCGACGAGGGCGGTGGCAAGACCCGCGGCGAGATCTATGTGATGGGTGTGCGCAACCCGGCCCGGATCTCCGTCGACAAGTCGACCGACACGCTGTACGCGGGCTGGGTCGGTCCCGACGCGGGCTCGCCCTCCACCACCTGGGGCCCGGCCAAGTACGACACGTTCGCCGCGATCACCAAGGCGGGCAACCACGGCTGGCCGTACTGCATGGGCAACAAGCAGCCCTACCGGGACCGCAATCTGCCCGACCCCACCAAGCCGCTCGGCTGGTACGACTGCGACCACCCGAAGAACGAGTCGCCGAACAACGACGGCCTGGTGAACCTGCCGCCGGTCACCTCCAACACCATCTGGTACTCGCCGCAGGGCGGTGGCGTGGACTACCCGCGCGACGCCAACGGCATCCCGAGCTACAAGGCCGCGGAGCAGAAGCAGCTGCTGCCGTGGCTCAGGGGCGGCGGCCAGGCCACGATGAACGGCCCGGTCTACCGGTACGACGCGGCGAGCACCAGCGCCGACAAGTGGCCCTCGTACTGGGACGGCAAGTGGTTCGTCGGTGACTTCTACGACGACACCCAGCCCCGGCACGCCGTGCTCACCGACCCGAAGACTGTCGGCAAGGGCGGTCTGCCCACCCACGCCGAGTCCCTGCGGAAGATCATCCCGGTCGGGGCGGACGGCATCCGCAACCTGATGGACTGGAAGTTCGCCCCGGACGGTTCGCTGTACGTCCTGGACTACGGGCGCGGCTTCTTCACCTCCGACTCCAAGTCCGCGCTGTGGCGTGTGACGTACAAGGGCGGCGGTCCGACCCCGGCCGCCGGCGATCTGGCCAGAAAGGCGGCAACGCAGTGAGACATCGTCCGGTCCTCTCACGAAGGCGGTACCGTCCGGCCCGGTTGTGGCTGGCGCTGCTGGGTTCGTTCCTGATGGTGCTGGGGCTGACCTCGACGGCGGCGTACGGCCGTACGGCTGCTTCCGCCGACGCGGCGGCCGACCAGGTCCTCACCTGGACGGCGGGCGACCCCATCGACCACTATCTGTCCGCCCCGAAGACCGCGGTGGCCGGCAAGGCGACCATCGTCTTCGAGAACAGCGCGGCGACCGGCAACACCACCGGGATGCCGCACACCCTCACCTTCAGCGTCTCGGACCCGGAGTTCAACAACGACGTCACGCTGAACATCCTGGCCAACCCTGGCGACGACCAGGGCGGCAGGCACACCGCCGAGGTCACGCTCACGCCCGGCCGGTACTTTTACCACTGCACCATGCCGGGGCACGAGTCGATGCAGGGCATCCTCACCGTGACCGACGGCGGTGGCGGCGAGGACACCACGGCGCCCGGGACCTCGGCGAAGGTGGACGGTGACAAGAACACCGACGGCGCCTACATCGGTCAGGCGACGGTCACCGTCTCGGCGACCGACGAAGGCTCCGGCGTGGACACCGTCGAGTACGCGGTCGGGGCGGACGGCGCCTGGCAGCCGTACACCGCGCCGGTCGTGGTGACCGAGGTCGGTGCACACACCATCCGCTACCGGGCCACCGACAAGGCGGGCAACACGGCAGCGGAGAAATCGGTCGACTTCGCGGTCGCCGCACCGCCGACGGACGACAAGACGCCGCCGGAGACCTCGGCGACCGTCTCCGGCGAGAAGGACGACCAGGGGCGCTACCTGGGCATGGCGACGGTCACCGTGACCGCCTCCGACACCGGGTCCGGCGTCAACACCATCGAGTACGCGGTCGGGGCGGACGGCGCCTGGCAGCCGTACACCGCGCCCGTGATGGTGCACGAGACCGGTACGCACACGGTCCGCTACCGGGCCACCGACCGGGCGGGCAACACGGCGGCCGAGAAGTCGGCCGACTTCACCGTCGTCGCACCGCCGACGCAGGACAAGACCCCGCCGGAGACCTCCGCGAAGGTCGAGGGCGCCAAGAACTCCGACAACGCCTACATCACCAGCGCCAAGGTGACCATCACCGCGACCGACGCCGAATCGGGCGTGGACAAGGTCGAGTACTCGCTCGACGGCGGCCCGTACCTCGCGTACACCACCACCGTCATCGTCGACCGCATCGGCTATCACACCGTCGCCCACCGGGCCACGGACAAGGCCGGCAACACCTCCGTGGCGAAGCAGGTGTCGTTCACCGTCGCGGAGAGCGGCGGCGTACCGGCGCCGAACTGCCCGGAGTTCGACGAGCGGCTCACCGTCATCGTCGGCACGGTCGACACCGGGGTCCCCAACCGCATCACGGGCAACCGCTGCACCATCAACGAGCTGATCGAGGACGAGAAGGACTGGTCGTCGCACGCGCTGTTCCTCAAGCACGTCGACGGTGTCCTCGACAAGCTGCTCGCCGCCGGTGTGATCGACGCCCGTGAGCACAAGAAGATCTACCGGGCGGCCAAGCAGTCGGGGATCGGCATGCCGGGCCAGGACGAGGGCTACAAGAAGCTCTTCGACGGCACGGCGGAGTCCTTCGCCAAGTGGCAGCAGGTCGGCGGCGGGAAGTTCGGGCTGAACCCGGACGGCACGATCACCAGCTCCACCGCTGTCGACGGCATGGGCATGCTCTGGTTCCCGGGCCGGCAGTACGGCGACTTCTCGCTCAAGCTCCAGTGGCGCGACGACGCCCCCGGCGCCGGCAACGCCAACAGCGGTGTGTTCGTCCGCTTCCCGAACGTCCACGACAACCCGGAGGAGTCACGTCCGGAGTGGGTCGCCATCAAGTACGGCCATGAGGTGCAGATCCTCGACCGGCCGGACGGCGACATGTACAAGACCGGCTCGGTCTACGGCTTCGACCGGGTCGGTCTGGCCGGCGCCGGGGTCACTCCCAAGGGCACCTGGAACGACTACGAGATCCGGGTGGTGGACCAGCACTACTCGGTCTACCGCAACGGTGTCCTGCTGAACGAGTTCGACAACAACGGCGGTCAGGTCTTCGAGCCGCCGCGCGGCGACGACCCGGGCACCGACGGCCGGCGGTACGCCTCCGGCTACATCGGACTCCAGGTCCACAGCACCACGGACGTGGTCTCGTACCGCGACATCCGTATCAAGGAGCTGTAGCCGGAACCCGGATCAGGTGGCCGTGGCCGCATGCTGAGGCATGCGGTCACGGCCTCCGGGGTGCCGGTGGCGCAACACCCAGAAGACCGTGCAGGAGACCAGCGCCCAGCCGGCGAGGACCAGGTACGGGAAGACCCGCTGGTGTCCCTGGTAGTAGACGGCGGCGTGCTGGGCGTTGACCGAGGCGCCCGGGGGGAGCCAGCGGCCGATGAAGCCGAGCACCGACGGCAGCAGCGGCCAGGACACCGCACCACCGGAGGACGGGTTTCCGAGCATCACCATCAGTCCCCAGGTGGGGATCATCGCCCAGCGCCCCATCAGGGCGTTGAACATGGTGAAGACCATGCCCGTGGTGAACATGGTGAAGGCGAGGATCAGCCATGACTGGACGAACGGCAGGTCGACGGAACCGAGCAGCCAGTCCACCACGGCGGCGATGGAGAACCCGCCGAGCAGGGCGTAGGCGACGGTGAACCCGACCCGCTCCAGCGGCTCCAGCGCCTTGGCGTGCACACTCAGCTGGATGGCGCCGATGAACCCGACGATCACCGCGGCGAGCGAGATGTAGAAGAGAGCGAGGCCGCGCGGGTCGCCCCGCTGCAGGGGCTTCACGTCCGTGACCTTCACCGGCACATGGGCCGCCTCCCCCACCTTCAGCGTGGACTCGGCGAGCAACTGGGCGACCGAGGCTCCGGAAGCGCTCGCGACGTCCAGGCCGACCCCGCCGTTCTCGGACCGCAGGACGGCGAAGACCTTCTGCTCCTCCAGCGCGAGGCGGGCTCCGGCTTCGGTGGCGTACTCGTGCAGCACCAGCGAGGTGTCGAGTGCGCCCTCCAGCCGGTCGAGGAAGACCTTGTCGCGCGGGGCGTCGAGCTCTCCGACCACAGCGGCCGGGATATTGCGCGGGGTCGGGTTGGCCATCGCGTACGTGTAGGAGCCCGCGAAGAGGCCGGCCGCGGCCGCGATGATGAGCAGAAGCACGACGGCGGGCAGATACGGGGACGCCTTGAACTCCGACCATCGGTCACCGCGGGCCGGGGGCCGGGCATGTTCCCCGTGCGGCGCGGCGGGCTCCAGGTCGGGCGCGCTCACCCCTCGGCGTCCTGGTCGTGCCGGGCCCGGCTCGGCTGGACCCGCTTCGGCTCGCCCGGCATCTTCGGGTACTCCGGCGGGTAGGGCATGTCGCCGAGTCCGCGATCCCGCTCGTCCCGGTCCGCCAGCTCCAGCAGCGCGTCGAGCCGGAAGGCGTGTTCGTCCATGTCCGCGTGCACATCGCCCACGTCGGCGTAGCGCTTGGGCATGGTCCTGATGTCGAAGTCGTCCGGTTCGGCGTCGTCGATCTCCTCCCAGCGCAATGGGGCGGAGACCGGGGCGTGCGGGCGCGGGCGTACGGAGTAGGCGGAGGCGATCGTGCGGTCGCGGGCGGTCTGGTTGAAGTCGACGAAGATCCGCTCGCCGCGCTCCTCCTTCCACCAGGCCGTGGTCACCCGGTCCGGCATGCGGCGTTCCAGTTCCCGTCCGGCGGCGATGGTGGCCCGTCTGACCTCGGTGAACGTCCACTCCGGGACGATCGGGACGAAGACGTGGATGCCCCGGCCGCCGGAGGTCTTGGGCCAGCCGCGCAGCCCGTGGCCGTCGAGCACGGACCGCAGTTCGTGGGCGGCGCGCACCGCGTCGGCGTAGTCGGTGCCGGGCTGCGGGTCGAGGTCGATGCGCAGTTCGTCGGGGTGGTCGGTGTCGGCGCTGCGGACCGGCCAGGGGTGGAAGGTGAGGGTGCCGAGGTTGGCGGCCCAGATGACGGCGGCGAGCTCGGTGGGGCAGATCTCGTCGGCGGGCCGGCCGCTCGGGAAGGCGATCCGGGCCGTGGGGATCCAGTCGGGGAGGTTCTTCGGGGCCCGCTTCTGGTAGAAGAACTCGCCCTCGACACCGTCCACGAAGCGCTGGAGGGTGGTGGGCCGGTCGCGCAGCGCGCGGGTGATGCCGGGCCCCACGGCCAGGAAGTACTCGGCCACGTCCTTCTTGGTGTAGCCCTTCTCCGGGAAGTAGACCTTGTCCGGACTGGACAGCCTTACCGCCCGTCCGCCGGCTTCGAGCTCCACTGCTTTCACCGCTGCACCCATGACGGTCACGGTAGGCCGGGCTCACATATGCCGCATATCGGGAGACTTGCGCCCGATGGTGGGTGAGAATCGGGCCATGGATCTGCCGGTGATGCCTCCTGTGAAGCCGATGCTCGCCAAGTCCGTGTCCAGGATCCCGCCCGGCATGCAGTACGAGGCCAAGTGGGACGGCTTCCGGGCGATCGTGCACCGCGACGGCGAGGAGGTGGTGATCGGCAGCCGCACCGGGAAGCCGCTCACCCGCTACTTCCCCGAGCTGGTCACCGCCGTCCGGGACAATCTGCCGCCGCGCTGTGTGATCGACGGCGAGATCGTGATCGTGCACGACGGGCGGCTCGACTTCGACCGGCTCAGCGAGCGCATCCACCCCGCCGATTCGCGGGTGCGGCTGCTCTCCGAGCAGACCCCGGCCAGCCTGATCGCCTTCGACATCCTGGCGGTGGGGAACGATTCGCTGCTCTCCACCCGGCAGTCCGACCGCCGCGCCGTGCTGGAGGCGGCGCTGTCCGGTGCGTCGCCCCCCGTTCACCTCGCCCCGGCGACCACGGACCCGGACCTCGCCCAGGAGTGGTTCGAGCTCTACGAGGGCGCGGGTCTGGACGGTGTGGTGGCCAAGCCGCTCGACCTGCCCTACCGCCCGGACACCCGGGTGATGTACAAGATCAAGCACGAGCGGACCGCGGACTGCGTGGTGGCGGGCTACCGCTTCCACAAGAGCGGCCCGGTCGTCGGCTCGCTGCTGCTCGGCCTGTACGACTCCGATGGCGTGCTCCAGCACGTCGGAGTCTGCGCGGCCTTCTCGATGAAGCGCCGCGAGGAGCTGGTCGCGGAGCTGGAGCCGCTGCGCGTCGATTTCGCCGGCCACCCCTGGGCGGCCTGGGCCGATGCCGAGGCGCACGAGCGGGCCCGGCTGCCCGGGACGCAGAGCCGCTGGTCCGGGAAGAAGGACCGGTCATGGGTGGCGCTGCGCCCGGAGCGGGTCTGCGAGGTGGCGTACGACCACATGGAGGGCGACCGCTTCCGGCACACCGCCCGGTTCCGCCGCTGGCGGCCGGACCGCACCCCGGCCGGCTGCACCTACGCGCAGCTGGAGGAGGTGGTGCGGTACGACCTGGCCCAAGTGCTGTCAGCCGGCGGACGCTGAGCCCGACGGTGTGGCGCACGGGTCCTCGGTGGTGCTCGGGTCCGGGTCCGGGGACTCGGTGGTTCCGGCCGTCCCGCTCGGGTCCGGTGACGGTGATTCGGTGGGGCAGCCGGGGCCCGGCTCGGTTGTGCCGGGGTCGGGGCTGGTGCCGGGGTCCGGGGTGGCCGGTCCGCTGTCGGTGGGATCGGGTGAGCCGGTGCCCGGGTCGGTGGGGTCCGGGGATCCGGTCGGTGATCCGGTGGGCTTCGGGGTGGTGGACGGCGAGGGCTGGTGCGAGCCGCCGGGCTGCGGGCCCACGATGATGCCGCCGTCCGGGGCGCCGGGGCCGCCGACCGGGTGCTTCGGCTTGTTCGGTCCGCCCGCGCCGGGGCTCCTGGGCACGGTGCCCTTGCCGTCGGCCACCGGGTGGATGCCCTTGCGGTAGAACTCCAGCCAGGACAGCACGGTGCGCAGATAGGTGTCCGAGTGGTTGTAGCTGAGGATCGCCCGGTCCAGATCGGCCTTCACCGACAGATCGCGCGGCCCGGCGCAGAGGTAGTGCCCGGCGGCGAGTGCGGCGTCGTAGATGTTGTTCGGGTCGCGGCGCCCGTCACCGTTCCCGTCCTGCCCCCAGTGGGCCCAGGTCGAGGGGATGAACTGCATCGGGCCGACCGCCCGGTCGTAGTTCCGGTCGCCGTCGTACGCGCCGCCGTCGGTGTCCGGGATGTTGGCGAAGCCCGCGCCGTTGAGTACCGGCCCGAGGATCGGTGAGAGCGTCGTGCCGTGGGCGTCGACCCGGCCCCCGCCCGCCTGGCCGGACTCGACCTTGCCGATCGCCGCGAGTAACTGCCACGGCAGCCGGCAGTCGGGGTCGGTCCGCCCGAGTGCGCTCTCCGCCTTGCGGTAGGCGGCGAGCACCGTGGCCGGGATGCCCGCCTCGGACCACGACCGGGCGGCGGCCGGGCTCTGCTTCTTTCCGGCCTTCGGCGGCTTCGGCGACTGCAGCGGCGGCAGTTCGGTGTGGTACGAGTCGTCGTTGGGTACGTGCGACCACTTGACCTCTTCGGTCTCCGGGCGCTCCTTCGGCGGCGCTTCGTGAGCGGCGATCCCCGGTGCCTGGGACGCGGTGAGCGCGGCCATCGCGACGACCGCGGCCGCCGTGCCGCCGAGTCCGCGGCGCATCGTGCCGTTGAACCTCATGCGTGCTCCCCTCTCCCCCCGGGTCACCGGGTGAACGTATCGATGGCCGAGATCCGCCAGGTGTCGCCGCGGCGAACGGCGTCCACGGCGAACATGGCCGCCGCGTAGGTCGTCTCGTCCGACTTGCCGGTACGGGTGTTGCTCTGGTCGGCGAAGACCAGCAGCCGGGCCCGGTCGCCGTCCAGGAGCTCCACACCGCTGTCGGTGACGGTCGTGGTGAGCACGAGCTTCTGCTTCTGCCCCTGGGCCCGGACCTGGGCGAGCATGTCCTTGTGCTGCTGCACCGCCTCGCCGACCAGGTGGGTCCTGGCCGCGTCCTCGGAGTTGGCGGGCGAGGCGTAGTTGTACGAGAAGACTGCGCCGACGGCGTCGGCGATCTGGCCCTTCACCTCGCTGGTGCGGCCGATGTCGGTGAGGGCGGTGTTCTGCCGGGACGGGTCGTCGCGCAGGCTGCCGGCCGAGGTGAACGCCCAGGCGGCGAAGGCCCCGAGCAGCACGGTGAGGGCGCAGAGGACGGCGGGCAGCCGGATCCGGAGACGGGACGGCCGCTCACCCTTCGGTTCCTTCTTCGCCGGGGCCGCTGCCGGAGCGGCGTCGTCCCCGCCCTCGTCCTGCGTGGCCTCGTCGTCGGTGACGGTGTCCTTCGCGGACGGGTCCGGCGCCGCTCCGTCGAGTGCGGTGTCAGGGGTCGCGGTTCCGCGCGCCGGCGCGGCGGCGCGCTCCGCGGCGACGGTGGCCAGGCGGCGCTGACGGTTGACGAGGTGACGGGTCGTCGACATGTCCGGTGGTCCTCTCGGTGGCGGGGTGGGAGTCGGTGGCCTCGGAGGCGGTCGGGTGACCGCCTCTCAGCCGGCCGTGTTGCCGACGGGTGCCTGGCCGAGGGCGCTGAGCTTCCACCCCTCGGAGGTACGGCTGAGCCGGCCGAGCATCCGGCTCTCCTTCACCGCGGGCTTGCCCTTCGGCGCGGTCACGGTGACCCGCAGCGCCACCATCACTCCGGCCTTCCCGGCCCGGTCGTCGAGTTCGGTCACCGCCCCGGACAGGATCCGGGCCGTGCTGACCGTCTTCGCCTCCTGGATCTGTTTCACGAACGCGTCCCGCCCGTCCACGAGTTGCTGGTGCAGATCGCCGGTGGTGGAGTCCTCCCAGCTGTCGAGGCCCTTCGCCAGCCTCCGGTGGTCCAGCGTGTTCATGTTCTGCACGGCCTGCTCGCCCGCGGCCAGCGCCTCGTCGCGCGCCTGCGCGTACGCCGCCGACTCGTCGTGCGCGGCCTCGTAGCGGGAGACTCCGCCCCAGGCCGCCGCACCGGCCGCCACGACGGTCAGCACGACCGCCGCCGCCATCAGCGGGTTCCTCGTGATCCGTACCCGTGCCATTGCTGTCTCTCCCCTGCCGGCCGATCCGTACCGAGTTGCGCGTGTGTGGGCACTGCTATCTGGAGGTGATCTCGACCACGGTCCAGTGGCCGTCCCGGAGTTGGGCGGTGACGGAGAGCTGGGCGGCCGCCGTGGTGGCCGGCTTGCCCTCCCGCTCGTAGACCTGGTCGAGGAAGACCAGCAAGTGGGCGCTGTTCTCCGTCAGCCGGGTCACTCCGGCCCGCACGACGTGGGTGGTGAGGGTCAGCTTCTGGTCGGCGGCCTGCTTCTCGACCTGGCCGAACAGGGCGGCGTACTGCTGGAGCGCCTTG
This sequence comes from Streptomyces sp. NPDC001933, assembly GCF_042890955.1. Taxonomy (NCBI): domain Bacteria; kingdom Bacillati; phylum Actinomycetota; class Actinomycetes; order Kitasatosporales; family Streptomycetaceae; genus Streptomyces; species Streptomyces sp. NPDC001933. Next base: position 92,236 of record NZ_JBIASS010000011.1, read on the forward strand.
CCGGCCAGGAGCTGCTTCGCCGATTCCTTGGTGACGGCGGTGGCCTGGGGGCTGTAGGAGAAGACCTTGCCCAGTGCGTTGCTGACATCGCCCGCGACCCGGGTGGTCGCCTCGCTGTCGGTAAGCGCGCGGTTCGAGGTGGCGGGGGTGTCGCGCAGCGCCCTGCCCTGGGCGAAGAGCACGCCGCCCGCCGCGAGCAGTGCGACGGCCAGGACCGCCGCCACGACGCGCGGCCACCGCCGGACCGGGGCGGGCGGTTCGGGCTGCCCCTCGTCGGTGGCCGCGTCGGGTCCCTCCGCGGCCTCTTCGCGTTCCTCGACGTCCCGCGCGTCCACGTCCGTGCTCACGACCGCCGTCCCTCCCTGCTGTTTCATGCGCCGCTCCCGACCGGGATCGCCGTGAGCGCCTTGACCTTCCAGCCGTCCGCGGTCCGGGACAGCGTGGCCTCGAAGCGCTTGCGCTCGGTGCCGCCCTTTCCGGTGCGCGGGGTGACCTCGACGTCGACGGTCGCGATCAGCTCCGCCGTCCCGGTCCGCTCGTCGAGCGCGGTGAGCGCCGCGTCGGTGACCTTCCCGCGTGCGGTGGCACCGGACTTGGTCAGTTCCTTCGCGTCCTTGCTCCGGGTCCGTCCCAGCTGGTCGTGGAGCGGCCCGGTCGAGGCTTCGAGCCAGGCGCCGAGGCCGGCGTCCACGCTCCTGGCGTCCTTGGCGTCGAGGCTGTTCAGCCGGGCGAGGTGGTGCTTCCCGTCGGCCAGCGCGGCATCGCGGCTCTTCGCGTATGCCAGGCTGTCGTCGCCGCGCGCCCGCGCGTACGACCAGCCGCCGAGGGCGCAGACGAGCGCCGCGACGAGCAGCACCGCCCAGCCGGTCAGGGTCCTGGTCCGGAACGTCATCGGCCGCCTTCCTGTCCGAGGCCCAGCAGTCCGGCCATGCCGTCCCCGGACGCCGGGCTGCGGCCGGTGACACCGAGCGCGCCCGGGAGCCGGTCCGCGTCGCCGCCGAGCAGCATCGAGCCGGGCTCGGCGGGCTCGGGCACGGCGCCGCCCTTCGGAGCGTTGGCGCTGCCCCGGACGTTGATGCCGGTGCCGGGCGAGGAGGTGCAGCGGGCCTTGGTGTTGACCGGCGGCCCGGCCGAGGTGTCCAGGCCACTGCGGTAGACGGTGCCGCCGTATCCGGCGGTGCAGGGCAGGGGTTCGAAGAAGGTGACCGACATGCCGAACCGGGCGCCGTTCTCGTCGATCGCGCTGGCCCCCGCGGCCGCCACCGCGGGCAGTTTCACCAGGAGTTCCTCGATGCCGCGCTGCCGGGTGACGGCGACCTCGGAGGTGGTGAGGAGGTTGGCGACGACGACACCGAAGCTCGGGTCGAGGTCCCTCAGCAGTCCGCTGATCTGTCCGGTCGCGTCGGGAGCGACCGCGATCAGCTTGCGCAGATCGGTGTCGGAGCTCTTGAGCTGGGCGGCCAGTTCCTCGGCCCCGGAGGCGAAGCCCTTGAGCGCTTCGCCCTGTTCGGCCTGGGTGCGCAGCACGGTCCGGCCGTCGGCCATCAGCCGGGTGTTGACGGGCAGTGCGTCGTCGGCCGCCTGAACGAACTCGCTCCCGGTGTCCAGCAGCACCTGGAGGTCGTCGCCGCGCCCCTCGAACGCGGTGCCGAACTCGTCGACGACCGTGCGCAGGGACTCCAGGTCGACCGAGCCCGCCAGGTCGTTGACGCTGGTGAGGACATCGGTGACGGGCGCGGGGACGGTGGTGTCGGCCTGGTCGATGACGGAGCCGTTCGCCAGATACGGGCCCTCGGTGCGGGTGGGCCGCAGGTCGACGTACTGCTCGCCGACCGAGGAGAGGCTGGCGACGACGGCCTTGAGGCCGTCCGGGATCTTCGGGGCGTCCTTCTCGATGCGCAGTTCGGCCTCGACCCCGTCGTCGGTGAGCTCGATCGGCCCGACCCGGCCCACCGAGACACCGCGGTAGGTGACGTTGGAGTGGGTGTACAGCCCTCCGGTGCGCGGGAGTTGGACCGTGACGGTGTAGTAGCTGCGCAGCCCGATGTAGTGGCCGAGGTCGGCGTAGCGCACTCCGAGGAAGCCGAGCACGAGCACCGCGATGATCAGGAAGGAGATGTTCTTGAGCCGGATGGCGAGGGTGATCATCGGCTGCTCCCGTTCGTGCCCGCCGTCGGGACCGCGGGGAGGGGCAACGGCAGTGCCCGGCTGGTTCCGCCGGTACCGGTCCCGGTCCGCGGCGGGACCGCCGGGACGATCGGCGGGACGATCTGTGTGCCGGGCATGGCCGTCACATCCAGGTAGACGTTGAGGTAGTCGCCCTTCACCCCGCGCAGCACCTCGTCCGTGAAGGGGTAGGTGAGCAGCACCTGGAGGGAGTCGGGCAGGTCGCGTCCGGAGTCGGCGAGCGCCTTGAGGCTGGGGGCGAGGGCCTTGAGGTCGGCGATCATGTCGGCCTTGCTCTTGTTGACCGTGTCGACGGCCACGGTGGAGAGGGTGTCGAGCGAACGCAGCATGGTGAGGAGCGAGCCGCGCTGCTTCTCCAGGACCTTCAGGCCGGGGCTGAGCCCGGTGAGGACCGTGCCGACGTCCTGTTTGCGGGTGGCGAGGGTGGCGGAGAGCCGGTTCACCCCGTCGAGGGCGTCGGTGATGTCCTTCTTGTGGCCGTCCAGGTTGGTCACGAGGGTGTTGACCCGGCCGAGCATGGAGCGCATCTGGGGTTCGCGCCCGGCGAGCGCCTTGTTGAGCTCGGTGGTGATGGTCTTGAGCTGGTTGACGCCACCGCCGTTGAGCAGCATCGACAGGGCGCCGAAGACCTCTTCGACCTCGGGGTTCCGGTTGGTCCGGGTCAGCGGGATGCGGTCTCCGTCGGCGAGTCTGCCCTGCGCGGTGCCGCGTGCCGGGGCGGCGAGCTGGATGTACTTCTCGCCGAGGAGGCTGGACTGTTCCAGGTGGGCGTAGGCGTTGGCGGGCAGTTCGACCTTGCCGTTGACGCGCATGGTGACCTTGGCGTTCCAGCTGCCGGAGCCCAGGGAGACCTTGGTGACCCGGCCGACGGCGACATCGTTGACCTTGACCGATGCCTGCGGGGCGAGGCTGAGTACGTCGGCGAATTCCGCGGTGATCTCGTACGGGTGGTCGCCGAGGTCGGCGCCGCCGGGCAGCGGCACCTGGTCGATCCCGGTGAATGACGGCAGGCCGGAGACGGTGACGACGAGGGCCAGGCCGACGCCCACGGCCAGCACCGCGGCGATGCCGGTCGTGCGGGGTCCGGGTCTGCGCAGCGTGCGGCTCATCGGTTCGCCCCCTTCTTCTCCGTGGCGGTCTTCTCCGGGGTGCCGTAGACGGTGCCGACGGCCGGGAGCGGCAGGGTGGGCAGCGCCTTGCGGCGTGCGCCGTCCACCGGGGTGAGGCCGGCGAGTCCGTTCGCCCCGGTGAGCGGTCCCATGGAGAGCTCGTTGAGGTTGGTGCGGCCGTTGAGGGTGCGGTTGACCGGGTCGTAGGCGTTGACGACGTTGCCCGCGGCGAGCGGCAGCGTGTCCATCGACTCGGCGAGCGAGGCCCGCTGGTCGACCAGGGTCTGGGTGAGCGGCACCAGGGCGTCCACGTTCGCCTTCAGGGCGCCGCGGTTCTTCTGGATGAAGCCCTTGACCTGGGCGAGTGCGGTGCCGAGTTCCTTCAGTGCGGCGCCGAGGTTCTCCTTGTCGTCGGCGAGGAAGCCGGTGACCGAGTTGAGCTGCTGTTCGGCGGCCCGCACATTGCCGTCGTTGTCCTTCAGCATGGTGGTGAAGGTCTGGAGGTAGGACAGCGTGTCGAAGAGGTTCCCGCTGCTGCTGTCGAGGGTCTTGGTGGCCTTGCCGAACTGCTCGATGGAGTCCCCGATGGCCTTTCCGTTGCCGTCGAGGTTCTTGGCGCCGGTGTCCAGGAGTCCGGAGAGCGCGCCGTCGGCGTTGGCTCCTTCCGGGCCCAGTGCCTTGGAGAGCTCCGTGATGGAGTCGTACAGCTGGTCCACCTCGACGGGTGTGGCGTTGTTCGCAGCCGGCAGTACGGCGCCCTCCGCGAGCTCCGGTCCGCCGTCGTAGGCGGGGGCGAGCTGGATGTAGCGGTCGGCGACGAGGCTGGGGGCGACGACCACGGCGTGCGCCTCCTTGGGCACCTTGACGCCCTTGTCGACGCGGAGGGTCACCTCGACCTCCTTGCCCCGGGGCGTGACCGATTCGACCCGGCCGACCCTGACGCCGAGGATCCGCAGGTCCGATCCGGCGTAGACGCCGGTGGCCTGGTCGAAGTAGGCGGTGACGGTGGTCGTTCCCTCGTCGTCCATGGCCATCACGCCGGTGGTGGCCGCGACGGCCACCACGGCGAGTCCGGCGCCGATGCCGACGATGCGCTTCATTCTCATGTCAGCGGCCGCCTTGCTGCTTGGGTGGCTTGCACTCGGCCCCGGCGGGGGTGCCCGCGGGCACGTACTCCTTCGGGACGACTCCGCAGACGTAGTTGTCGAACCAGCGGCCGCTGCCGAGGGTGTTGCCGACGAGCCGGCTGTACGAGCCGGCCAGCGAGAGCACCTTGTCGAGGCTCTTGCGGTTCTTCACCAGTACGGCGGTGACCCGGCCGAGCGAGTCCAGGGTGGGCTTCAGCTGTTTGTTGTTGTCCTTGACGAGGCCGGTGAGCTGGGTGCCCAGGTTCTTGGTGCCGGTGAGCAGCAGGTGGATGGAGTCGCGGCGGGCCTGGATCTCGCCGAGGAGCAGGTTGCCGTCCTCCAGCAGGGTTTCGAAGCTGCTCTTCTTGTCGGCCAGGGTCTTGGTGAGTTGCTTGCTGCCCTTGAGGAGGGTGGCGAGCTGGGCGTCCCGTTCGGAGACGGTCTTCGAGAGGGCGGAGAGCCCTTCGGCCGCGCTCTTCACGTCCGGCGGGGAGTCCTTGAAGGTGGCGGAGATCGTCTCGAAGCTCTTGGCGAGCTGTGCGGTGTCGATCTCCCCGATGGTCTCGCCGAGTCCGTTGAACGCCTGGGTGACGTCGTACGGGGAGGTGGTGCGGCTCGCCCCGATGCGCTCGTCCGGGTCCTGCGGGGCGTCGCCCAGCGGGTCGACGGCGAGGTACTTCTCGCCGAGCAGGGTCTTGATGGCGATGCCCACGGTGGAGGAGTTGCCGATCCAGACGTCCTTGACCTTGAAGCCGACCTTCACCTTGGGGCCGTCCAGCGAGACGCTGGTGACCTCGCCGACCTTCACTCCGGCGACTCGCACCTCGTCGCCCTCGCTCAGTCCGGCGGACTCCGTGAAGTCGGCGCTGTAGGTGGTGCCGCCGCCGATGAAGGGCAGCGAGTCGACGCGGTAGGCGCCCAGGCCGATGAGGGCGAGCACGACCAGCCCCACAACGGCCACGGCGACGGGGTTGCGTTCCCGTACGGGTTTGATCCTCATGACTGGCACCTCGGCTTCCTGACCTCGATGCCGGTGGGCGGGGTGCTGCCGTCCTCGGTCGTAACTCCGCTGACCTTGGCCTCGCAGAGGTAGAGGTTGAGCCACGATCCGTACGAGGTGAGCCTGCTGATCGCCGCCATCTTGGCCGGGGTCTTCTGCAGGAAGTTCTCGATCTGCGGGGTTCCCTTGCCCAACTGGTCGGAGAGGCGCCCGAGTTGCTTGATGTCACTCTTGAGCGGTGCCCGGCCGTCCTCCAGGAGGTCCGCGGTGACGGTGGTGAGCGCACCCATGGCGGTGACCGCCTTGCCGAGGGGTTTGCGGTCGCCGGCGAATCCGGTGACGAGCTTCTGCAGGGTGACGACGAGGTCGTCGAATCCGGCCTCGCGGTCGTTGACGGTCTTCAGGACCGTGTTGAGGTTCTTGATCACCTCGCCGATCACCTTGTCCTTGGCGGCGACCGTGCCGGTCAGCGAGCCGACGTGCGAGAGGATGCTGTCCACGGTGCCGCCCTCGCCCTGGAGCACCTGGACGATGGATCCGGCCAGTTGGTTGACGTCGGGCGGGGAGAGCCCTTCGAAGAGCGGCTGGAAGCCGTTGAAGAGCTGGGTGAGGTCGAGCGCCGGGGTGGTGCGGGAGACCGGGATGGTCGCCCCGGCGGCGAAGCTCCGGCCGACCGGTCCGGCCCCCTGGTCGAGGTCGATGTAGCGCTGGCCGACCATGTTGAGGTACTTGATCGAGGCGGTCACCGACGCGGGGAGCTTGCGCCCCTTGCGGACGGCGAAGCCGACCTCGGCGAGCCTCTTGTCGGCCACCCGGATGGACTCGACCTGCCCGACCTTCACCCCGGCGATCCTCACGCTGTCGCCGACGACCAGTCCGGTGGCGTCGGTGAACCTGGCCTTGTACGTGGTGGTGTCGCCGACGCCCGTATTGGCGATGGACAGCGCCAGCACGCTGGTGGCCAGCACGGTCACCAGGATGAAGACGATGGATTTCGTGAGCGGAGCGGCGAGAGAGCGGCGCTTCACTTGAGCTTCACCTCCGCACCGCGGAAGGCCGGACCGATGAGCACGCTGCTCCAGTCGGGCAGGGTCTGCGGCTGGACCTTCAGTGAGGGAGCGACCAGCTCGTTGACGAGTTGGCTCTCCTGCGGGGAATTGGGCATGCCGAGACCGGACTCGGGGTCCGACGGCGCGGTGCCGGCCGGTTCTTCGGCGGGTGTGGTGCCGGGTGCGGTGACCGGCACCGCCGCGCGGGTGTCCGCGGTCGGTACGGATCTGCCCACGTACGGCACGGAGTAGCAGTGCGGTCCGCCGGTCGCGTCGTAGACCGGGGTGTCCTTGCCGGGAACGTACTTGCCCTTGGACTTCACGGACTTGACGGTGACGTGGAGTCCGGGCCGGTCGGTGCCCTTCCCGAGCGCCTTGTCCATGGCCGGGACGAAACCGGCCAGGGTCCGCAGGGTGCAGGGGAATTCGGCGGAGTACTTCGCCAGCAGTTCCAGTGTCGGCCTGCTCTCGGCGGAGAGCCGGATCAGGTTGTCCCTGTTCTCCCGCAGGAACGAGGTGAGGTCCTGGGCGGAGGCGGTCGTGGACCCGTACAGCCCGGCGAGTTGCGCCTGCTGTTCGGCGATGGTGCCGCTGGTGGTGGTGAAGTCGGTGAGTGCGTCGAGGATGTCGGGGGCGGCGTCCCCGTACACCTTGCTCACCTTGACGAGTTCCTTGATGTCGGCGTTGAGCGTGGGCAGCTGGGGGTTGAACTTCGCCAGGTGGGCGTCGAGCGTGGCGAGGGTGTCGCCGAGCTTCTCGCCGCGCCCCTGGAGGGCCTGGGAGACCGCGCCCAGGGTGGCGGCGAGCTTCTCCGGCTTGACCGCGGTGAGCAGCGGCAGGACGTTGTCGAGGACCTCTTCCAGCTCGATGGCGTTGCTGGAGCGGTCCTGCGGGATGACGGAGCCGGCCCGCAGCGGCTGCGTGGAGGGCAGTTCGGGCGGTACGAGGGCGACGAACCGTTCCCCGAAGAGCGTGGTGGGAAGCATCTGGGCTGTCACGTCGGCCGGGATCCGGTCGAGCTTGTCGGGGTCGATGGCCAGGGTGAGCCGGGCCCCCTTCCCGTCCGCGGCGATGCCGCGGACCTGGCCGACGACGACGCCGCGCAGCTTCACATCGGCGTTGTCGTGCATCTCGTTGCCCACGCTGGAGGTGCGTACGGTCACGGTGGCGTCGTCGGTGAAGTCCTTCCGGTACACCGAGACCGAGACCCAGACGAGTACGGCGGGTACGAGGAGGAAGGTGACTCCGGCGAGTCTGCGGCGGACGGTCTGCGTCCGGTGGGAGTTCATCAGCCGGCCACCTTCACCGTCGTGGTCGCGCCCCAGATCGCGAGGGAGAGGAAGAAGTCGGTGACGCTGATGAGCACGATGGCGTTGCGCACCGAGCGCCCGACCGCGACGCCCACTCCGGCCGGCCCGCCGGTGGCGTGGAAGCCGTAGTAGCAGTGGGCGAGGATCACCATCACGCTGAAGATCAGCACCTTGAGCACCGACAGCAGCACGTCGTCCGGGGAGAGGAAGAGATTGAAGTAGTGGTCGTACGTGCCCTCGGACTGGCCGTTGAACAGGACCGTGATGTACCGGGACGCCAGGTACGAGGAGAGCAGCCCGATCGCGTACAGCGGGATGATCGCGACGACCCCGGCGATGATCCGGGTGGAGACGAGGTACGGCATGGACCGGACCCCCATCGCCTCCAGGGCGTCGACCTCCTCGTTGATCCGCATCGCGCCGAGCTGGGCGGTGAAACCCGCGCCGACGGTCGCGGAGAGTGCGAGTCCGGCGACGAGCGGGGCGATCTCGCGGGTGTTGAAGTAGGCGGAGATGAAGCCCGTGAAGGCTGAGGTGCCGATCTGGTTGAGGGCCGCGTACCCCTGGAGACCGACGACGGTGCCGGTGAAGAGCGTCATCGCGACCATCACGCCGATGGTGCCGCCGATGACACCGAGGCCGCCGCTGCCGAAGGCCACTTCGGCCAGCAGCCGCTGGACCTCGCGCAGATAGCGGCGAAGGGTCCGCGGAACCCAGATCAACGCACGTACGTAGAAGGTGAGTTGTTCACCGGATCGGTCGAGCCAGCTGAGCATCGACATCGGTCAGCTCCCCTTCGCGGGGACGATCTGGAGGTAGATCGCCGTGAGGACCGTGTTCACGAAGAACAGCAGCATGAAGGTGATGACGACGGACTGGTTCACCGCGTCACCGACACCCTTGGGGCCGCCGCGCGGGTTGAGTCCCCGGTAGGCGGCGACGATGCCCGCGATGAAGCCGAAGATCAGCGCCTTGACCTCGCTGATGTAGAGGTCGGGGAGCTGGGCGAGGGCGGAGAAGCTGGCCAGGTAGGCGCCGGGGGTGCCGTGCTGGAGGATCACGTTGAAGAAGTAGCCGCCGAGCGTGCCGACCACGGAGACGAGCCCGTTCAGCAGTACGGCGACCAGCATGGTGGCGAGGACGCGGGGGACGACGAGGCGCTGGATGGGCGAGACGCCCATGACCTCCATCGCGTCGAGTTCCTCGCGGATCTTCCGCGATCCTAGGTCCGCGCAGATGGCGGAGCCCGCGGCGCCGGAGATCAGCAGGGCCACGATGATGGGGCTGGCCTGCTGGATGACGGCGAGGACGCTGGCGCCGCCGGTGAACGACTGGGCACCGAGCTGCTGGGTCAGCGAGCCGACCTGGAGGGCGATGACCGCGCCGAACGGGATCGATACGAGTGCGGCGGGCAGGATGGTGACGCTGGCGACGAACCAGAACTGCTCGATGAACTCCCGCACCTGGAAGGGCCGTCGGAAGACCTCCCGGCTCACGGTCGCGGCGAGCGAGAACAGCTTCCCGGTCTCGCGCAGCGGGGAGAGCAGCCGGTTCGGGGCCTTCTGCTCCGGCCGCTGGGACGGCGTCGCGCCGACCGCCTCGGCCGAGGGCGGCTCGGGGGGCCGCACCGGCATCGGGGCCGTCACAGGCGTTCACCGCCCACGGCCGGGGTGTAGCTCTTCATGATGGCCGTGCGGGCGGCCTCGGGCAGCTGGCCCATCATCGACAGGACCCGTTCCCGGCGGCGCAGCGCGGCCTGCCGGACGGGCATGCCGGGCGAGGGCTCCAGCTGGGGTACGACGGTGCGGGGGGCGTTGGCGGAGCTGATGCCGACCCCGTAGCCGTTCATCTCCTCCTCGGCGAGGGTCGCGGCGTCCTTCTCCTCCGCCATCCCGATGGGTCCTTCGCGGCGTCCCGCGAGGAACTGGGAGACGACCGGCATGTCGCTGGTGAGCAGCACCTCGCGCGGTCCGAAGGTGACGAGGTTACGGCGGAAGAGCATGCCCATGTTGTCCGGGACGGTGGCCGCGATGTCGAGGTTGTGGGTGACGATCAGCATCGTCGCGTCGATCTGTGCGTTGAGATCGATGAGCAGCTGGGAGATGTACGCGGTGCGGACCGGGTCTAGCCCGGAGTCCGGTTCGTCGCAGAGGATGATCTGCGGGTCCAGGACGAGGGCGCGGGCCAGGCCGGCCCTCTTGCGCATTCCGCCGGAGATCTCGCCCGGCAGCTTGTCCTCGGCGCCGAGCAGACCGACGATGTCGATCCGCTCCATGACGATCCGGCGGATCTCCGATTCCTTCTTGCGGGTGTGTTCACGCAAGGGGAAGGCGATGTTGTCGAAGAGCGACATCGATCCGAAGAGGGCGCCGTCCTGGAACATGAGCCCGAAGAGTTTCCGGGTCTCCATGATCTCGCGTTCCGGGCTGTTCACCATGTCGACGCCGTTGATGAGGACGCGTCCCTGCTCCGGCTTCAGCAGACCGATGATGGATTTCAGGAAGACGGTCTTTCCGGTGCCGGAAGGCCCGAGCATCACGCTCACTTCACCGGCGGGCAGTGTGAGGGTGACGTCCTGCCAGATGTTCTGCTTGCCGAAGGACTTCGTGAGGCCCTCGACGACTACTTCGATTCCCATCGGCCCTCCTTCGAAGTTGTTGTGAACGAAGTCATCTGTCAGCGCTCCGGCTCTGAGAAATGCGTTGGCGGCTCGTCACACATGCACCAGGAGGCGCACGCTATGTCCGCCGAAACCGCCAGGACAAGCCGTTGAACAGCGGAAATCGACGAACCGGGCTCTCGGTGTGGATCATTTGTCACCGAGTGACAAAGCCGGATGCGGGCTTTGTCGAAATCTGCGCAAGGTTTCCGGCCCACGAACCGGGGCCCCGCGGCCGGCGAACCGGAGCCGCTGGGGCTCCAGAGGTACCGAACAGGCAGCAGCGGATACGTTTCCCCGCTGCTCAACGGGACGCTACGGCCCGGTAACCAGCCACCGCAATACCGGTTCGTAAACTTTTTGCACACCATTCGACGGCCTTTTTGTTTTTGTGAGCGAGTGAGTATTGCGCATCGCCCACTTGTCGATAAGTGAGTCCTTCGGCACACCGGTATGCAAACGCCCGCCGCGCCCGGAAGAATGCGCCGGGCGGGGCGGGCGGCATCGCTGATCTCCGTACTCCGCGAAATGAGGTACCGGAGAGGTACCTACCGCGCCACTCCCGCGTGCCAGCTCTCCGAAAGCAGCCGGCCGGCATTGGGAGCCGCCGCACCGGGCAATGCCAGGCCCCCGGTGTACGTGGCTGCGTTGTTGAGCACCAGGTTGTTGTTTCCGGCCGCCGACGGCAGCGCCGTCTTCAGGTTGACCGCCCAGTTCAGCTCACCGAGGGTCAGGGGTCCGCAGCCGCTCACCCCGGGGACGGCGAAGCCCGCGTCGCCCTGAGCGTTTCCGGTCAGCTCGATGCGGTTGAGCAGACCGCCGGTGTTCGCCGTGCCGTTGGCATCGAAGCGCTTGCTGCCCACGGCCGGCCGGGTGAGGTTCTGCGGGCGCAGCACGATCGGGTCGGAGGTGGTCCCGATGAAGCACTTCGAACCCAGGAAGGGGTTCTCCAGATGGATGCGGACCGGGATGTCGACGATCGTCTTCCCGCTCTGCATTCCTGCGGCCACGTCGAAATTCCTGGGCGTGCCGGCCGACTGCACCGTGGCGACGACCCGGTTGAGACTGTTGTCCGTCAACTGCTTGCAGATGTCGGTGACCACCGGAATCCCGCTCGGGCACATGAGGCCGAGCAGACCGCCGGGAATCTCCGTCGGCGCTCCCACGATCGCCCCGCCCGCGGGCGGCACGACCTTGGACTCGCCCGTCGCCGTGTTCCGTACGACGCCGAACTGGAGGTCGTTGGCACCGGTCGTCGCCAGGGTGTTGCCGAGCTTGATGGAGCCGCTCTCGGAGTGCGAGGCCACGCAGATCGCGATGTTCGTCTGGCCGTCCGCGGCCAGCATGGCCGGGTCGTCGACCGGACACCGGGTGAAGGGCGCCCAGTTGCCGTTCATCTCCTGGGCGGAGGCGGCGCTCACCGGCGAGGTGCTCAGCGGAATGCCGACGGCGACCGCCACCAGCGCGCCGAGGAGGGCGGGTCTGACAGTTTTCGGGGCAGCTCGCATGATTGGTCCAGCCTTTCTGGGGATCCGGGAGTCAGCGCTTGCGGAACAGCTCTCAGCGTTCGGGCTCGGGCTTCGGCGGCTCGGGACAGTTCGCCGGAACACCTTCGACACACAGCGGGGACTGCATCATTTTCGTGTAGTTGCCCTTCCCGGAGACCGAGGCGGTGAAGAGGTTGTCGAGATCCTCCGTGACACCGCATCCGGTGAACGGCGGCACATCCGCGTAGCCGGTCAGCGGCCCCCCGGTCTTCACCGTGTAGCCCTCGGGGCCGCCCACGCCGGACGCCCCCTTGCCGACCAGTTCCAGCGTCATCGGGCTCGCACTGCGGCAGTTGGGGCCGACGTCCAGCGGCTCCCCGTTGACCTCCACGTCGTAGAGGCGCGCGCGCATGGGAGCGATGGCGGTCGTCGTCTCCTTGTACTTCTTGGTCTCCGGGTCGGGGGCCGAGTCGCCCAGCGTTCCGATGTCGATCCTGCCTTCGAGGATCAGTTCCACCTTCGCCGTCGTCGGCATGAAGCCGAAGGTGAGGAAGGTGGCCTCGGCCGGCGGCATCTGGGCCTTGCCCTTGTAGTCGAGCGTGCCGTCGGTGGTCAGCCAGCTCTTCACGCCCGTCGGGCATCTGAGGAAGGAGACGGACGTGTTCAGGTTGAGGCGAAGATGTCCGGGGTCGTTGAACTTGATCGCCCCGGCCAATTTGTTGACGTTGGAGTATCCCGCCATGTAGCCGTGGGCGGGCTTGGGCACCTGCGGGAGCGGACCGGTCATGACCGTGCAGTCGGCGGGTGGCTGCACGCCCCCCGACGGCAGATCCGCTGCCCGTCCGGCCTTCGCACCGCCGGACCGGTCGGGGGTGGTGCCCCCGGACGGCTCGGGGGCGGCCCCGGAAGGCGGCGTGGTTCCGCTCTCCGGGGGAACGGTGACCGTGGCCAGTTCCGCGCTCTGGTCCGGATCGACCTTGCACGAGAAGGCCAGCGGGGGCGGCGCGTCCCCGGCACCCTCCGCGGCGCGCGGGGCGAGACCCACGTCCAGCTGCCCCAGGGCGAAGAGCACGTCGCCGCTGGATCTCGGCGTGATCGTCGGTACCTCGCCCGTCGCCCGGAGCGAGAGGTCGCCCGTGGCGGGGAGGGGGAGCTCCGGGATCTCCAGCCCTTGCCAGGGCACATCCGTCGACTCGCCCCGCTGCGAGACCTCGGTCAGCATCCGCGCGGATCCCGAGACGGCCACCGGTTCGGCCCCCGGCGACGCGGAGAGCGCGGAACGCGGGAGCTCGAAGGAGAGGGCCACGTCCCGGAGCCGGATCGCCGTCCCGATGCTCGTGGTCACCGGCAGCTCCGCCGCGATGTGCACCGCGACCGGCTGCGCGCCGGAGGGAAGGTCACAGGTGTAGGCGACGTCCGCCTCGGCGGTCCGGGTGTCGGTCGCGGCTCCCGTTCCCGGCATGAATCCCGCCACGAGCGTCACCGCACCGACTGCGGCGATGCGCGCGGCGCGCCGCGGGTCCGTGGTCCTTGTTCTCATCTCGGCCTACCTGCCGTCGTCTCGGTGCTCGGCACTCGTGCGTGTTGCGGAGGGACCTGCCGACGGCGGGCCGCGGAGAGGAGGTGAACCTCCGCTCCGCGGCCCTTCCTTGCCACCGGCTCCGATCCGGTTACGGCGAGGTGATGGTGAGCGGCGCAGCGACCTTGTACGTCGCGTCGAACGTCGCCGAGTCACCCGCGTTGAGCAGCCCCGAGCAGTTGTCGGCGCTGTCGACCTTCAGGCCGGTGCCGGTGTTGATGTCGAGTTCACCAGTGGCGTTGTTGTACGTCACGTTGCTCACGGACCCGGAGATCACGGCCTTGCAGGTGCCGAGGATGGTGTCACCCGTCAGGTTGACCTTGACCCCGGACAGGCTTCCCGAGGTGATGCCACCGCTGTAGCTGCTCGCGTCGATGCTGATGACAGCACCCGATGCGAGTGAGGCCGTGAAGTTCGAGCCGAGCGGTCCCGGGCACGGGCTGGCCGTGGAGCCCCAGGCGGCGGCGGTGATCTTCGCGATACCGACGCCGGTGGAGTACGTGCCGCTCGGAGCGGTGCCACTGGCAGTACCCACCGAGCAGTCCACCTGCTGGCTGGTGTTGGTGTCGACCAGGGTCGCCACCGTGCCGGCCTTGAGCTGGGCCGTGAAGGTGCCGTTCGCGTTGGGGTTGACCACGGTCCACTGCGCGAGGGCGGTGGCCGAGGCCGACGTGGCGGCGAAGCCGAACGCGGCTGCGGCGACGGTCGTGGCGAACAATGCTCGTCTGAGGGTGTTTCTCACGGAACTTACCTCCGGGAAGTGGAGTTGGACGTACCCGATTACCTCGCACCACGCCCTGGGAATGGGCCCGGCACGAGGGCGGCTCACATCGTGGAACGCAGAAGTCGGTGGACTCGACTGCGTGATCGAACTCCGTGCGGATCGAACGTTACGAGCCAGTAGCCCAACGCTGCAATACCCGGCGCAGAAAATCCCCGCACCTCTCAGCAAAAGCATTCCACCTTAGCGACAACTCAGCAGATCGCCGCGATTTTCTATACGAAAGTGAGTAGTTACGGCCGTCTCATGCGCCCCGGCCCCCGCCGGACACTCATCCCAGGCGCAGTCACCGGCGGCGGGCCGGCCCGCCGACCGGCCACGTACCCGCCGGTGAGATCGTCGGGAGCTCGGCCGAATGACGCCCTGGCGCTCCGCGCCCACCGCGCAGTCCAACCCCCGCAGGGCGTCACGGAACACCGCCCCGGACCGCGGAACACACCGCCACCGGCGAACCGCCGGCGAATTATCCATTCCGGCCGACCGGTTTTTACATTTACCCGCCGGCCCCAGAGGATTTCCCTTCCCCGAATAGCATGTTCCCCTTGTAATTCCGCGGCCCGAGAGGCGGCGAATGGCCGCATCCCGCCACGGTCGCAGCGCTCCGGGAAGACGCACATCAGCGGCCCGAATCCGCACCAATCACCCGGGCCGGAATCCGTTACCCACGGTTACTTTCTTGTTGTCGGGAGAGCAGATGTCCGAAAAACATTGTCCTGAAGTGAGCACTGGCGTCCTACCTGCACCGAAGCACCACAACGGGGCCGAGATATGTGCCCCTTGCACTTCGATCTTGTCCAAGTAGTGGGCACAACCGCTCACTTGGTCTATCTTCATCGCGAACTTGGTACGCACCTGTCGGTTCGTGGGAGCGCTTTCCCCACCGCCTGTCCCCCCACCGGGCGCCGGAGAGCAGGGGGGACTGTCATGCCTGAACTCATTCAGCCGTTGGACACGGGGGATCCGCTGGGGCCGCTCCCCCAGGAATTCGCCGCCATCATGCGGCCCGAACTGCCGAGCCTGATCAAGGAGATCGGCGTCGAGGTCACCCGGGCCTACCCGGAATACGCCAGACTGCTCGACGGCCCCAACGGACAGGCCATCAGGGTCGGCGTGGAGCAGAGCCTCTCCTCCTTCGTGGACCTGGTCGCCGAGCCGTCCGCGTCGACCTCGCTGCGCGACGACATGTGCCGCCGCTTCGGGCGTTTCGAGGCGTACGAAGGCCGCACCATGGAGACGCTTCAGGGCGCCTACCGCCTCGGGGCCCGGGTAGCGCTGCGCCGGGCCAAGAAGGTCGGCCGGAGTCACAACTTCTCGCCGGCCCTCATGCTCAGTTTCGCCGACGCGCTCTTCACCTACATCGACGAGCTCGAATCCCTCTCCCGGGAGGGCTTCCTGGAGGTGCAGTCGCAGACCGGCGAACAGACCGAGGCCATGCGCCGGCGTCTGCTGCACCTGATCCTCGCCGGACGCCCCTCGCCCCGTACCGCCATCGCCGAACTGTGCGAACAGACCGGATGGGCGCTGCCCGACGAGGTCACCCTGGTCGCCGTCCGCTCACCCGCCGCCCTGGACCGGGCCGTGGCCGACCGCGACCTGCTGGCCGATCTCAGCGCACCGCAACCACACTTATTGATTCCCGGAGCTTTCGACGACGCCCGAAGACGCATGCTGGACGAGGCGCTCCTCGGCACCCACGCCGCGATCGGCCTGACCGTGCCCATCGCCCTGGCCTCGGACTCGATCCGCTGGGCCCGGCGCGTGCTCGAACTCGTCGACACGAACATCATCGACGACACGCCCGTCATCCTCTGCGAGAACCACCTCATCACCCTGTGGCTGCTCTCCGACCCGGTACTGGTCGACCAGCTCGCCCAGCGCGAACTGGCCCCCATCTCCGGAATCAGCGCCACCCGGCGGGAACGGCTGGTCGAGACCCTGCGGATCTGGCTGGATACCCGTGGCACCGCGGCCCACATGGGCGAGTTGCTGGATGTCCATCCGCAGACGGTGCGTTACCGGATGCGCAATCTGGAGTCCATCTTCGGCGAGCAACTGACCGATCCCGAGAGCCGGTTCTCCACCGAGGCCGTGCTGCGGGCGCTCCAACTGCGGGCCCGTGGCGAGGAAACACCGCTCTGAGTCGGCTTTCGGACGGATCACGGTCCTCACCACGAGTCAACTTACTTACGGGTAAGGCGAAATAGACGGTCACTCTCAAACGGTTGCCACACGGAGACGTTCTCAACGAGAAACCCGGAACCGCGTCCCGTACATATGGAGAAGTCGGCCGCCGCACCCGGCGGCCGAACCGAGAACTCCTCCTGGCCGACCATTGCGAGAGGGACCCCCCATGACCGCCTCACACCTCCTCGTCCCCGTGCCGATCCCGGACCGGGTTGCCGCGCTGATCGGGTCCTGCATCCCGCCGCACATCCTCCAGGCGGAATTCGACGCCGACTGCGCCGCGCGCGAGGTGCGCAGGTTCCGCGGTCCGCGGCTCTGCGACGAGGACCGGGCCGACCGCGAGCAGGCGCTCTCCGAACTGGCCCGCGCCAACAAGGTCCTCGCTGCCCACCACCCCCGGCTCGCGGTGCGCCCCGGCAGCTCCTGGTGACCCCTTCGCCACATCCGTCTCGAAGCGGGGCGACGGGGCGGCTCACGGCCCTGATCCCCCGGCCGCCCCGGTCTCAGCCGGTGACCGGCGTGAACCGCACCGGCAGCGAGCGCGGGCCCCGGGTGAAGACGCCGTGCTCGGTGGGGGTGAAGCCGTCCGCGAGCCGCAGGTCGGGCATCGCGTCCAGCAGTTGGTTCACCCCCGTCTCCACCTCCGCCCTGGCCAGCAGCGCGCCGACGCAGAAGTGCCTGCCGAGCGCGAACGCCAGGTGGTCGGCGGCCGCCGAGAAGGCAGTGGTGCTGGTCAGGTCGGAGCGGAAGATGTCGAACCGGTCGGGCTCTCGGTAGCGCGACTCGTCGCGGTTGGCGGAGCCGATCAGGCAGGTGACGGTGGCCCCCGCCGGGACCGTCCCGCCGCTGAGCTCCACCTCCTTCGCCGTCTGGCGCATGATCATGTGGACCGGCGGGGTGTGGCGCAGGGTCTCGGCGAAGGCCCGGTCGACGAGGCCGCGGTCCGCCCTCACCGCGGCAAGCTGATCGGGGTGGGTGAGCAGATTGGCGAAGACGGAGGCGATGGCCTTGTCGGTGGTCTCGCCGCCCGCCGCGAGCAGCAGACTGCAGAAGGCCTTGATGTCCTCGTCGCTCATCCGCACCCCGTCGACCTCGGCGGCGCAGAGCGCGGAGAGCAGGTCGTCGCCCGGCTCGTCCCGGCGCCGCCGGATGACCGGGATCATGTACTCGGCGAACTCCCTGCGGGTCCGCTCACCGGCCGCGGCCACCTCCGGGTCGCCCGCCAGATTGCCGAGGAAGGCGATGACGGTGGTGTACCAGCCGTGGAAGCGCTCGTGGTCCGCCCGGTCCAGGCCGAGCATGTCGGCGATGACGAGGACCGGGAAGCGGGTCGCGAAGGCGGAGACGAGATCGGCTTCGCCGGTGTGCCGGAAGACGTCGATCAGCTCGCGTGCGTTGCGCTCGATGACCGGCAGGAACTTCTCCTGGAGGTCCGTGCCCCGGAAGGCGGGGGCGACCAGGGCCCGGCGGACGGCGTGCTCGCGGCCGCTGAGCTGGAGGATCGTCCGGCCGTGGACGGGTTCGATCTGCCAGTCGTAGTTGTCGGTGGTGAACTCCCCCGCCCGGTCCTTGAAGACCCGCTCCACGTCCTCGTACCGGGAGACGATGTAACTGTTCGTGGCCTCGTGCCGGATCAGCGGCGCGCTCTCGCGCATGATCCGGTACGCCCCGTAGGGATCGGCCGCGAAGGCGGGCGAGAGAATGTCGGGCAGCGACGGCGATTGCGATGCGGCCGGCTCGTGCGGGGCAGACGTCATGACGCTCCAGGGTCGTGAACGGGCAACGCCGTCAAGGCTATTGATCAGCTGCCCACCGACACACCCCCTGGGGGAACGCCATGCCAGCCGGCCCGCGACCGTCCGTCCTGTTCGTCACCGACCTCGCCTACCAGGCGCGTGGCCGCCGCTACTGCGACGAGGACATCCTGCTGACCGCGAGGCTGCGGGAGGAGTTCGACGTCGCGCTCTGTCACCCCCGGGACGCCGCCGCGCTGCTGGACGGCTTCGACACGGTCGTCATACGCAACAGCGGTCCGGTGCTGCACTACCAGGAGGCGTACGACGCGTTCCGCGCACGGGCGCGGGAGCTGGGCACCCGGGTCTACAACCCGTTGCACGGCCGCGGGGACATGGCGGGCAAGCAGTACCTGGTCGATCTGAGCCGGGCCGGGCACCCGGTGATCCCCACCGTGGACCGGGCAGCCGACCTGGGTGCGCTGCCCGAGGCGCCCGAGTACGTGGTCAAGCCGAAGCTGGGGGCGGACTCGGCCGGGCTGCGGTTCGTGCGGGAGGCCGCGCTGCCGGCGGGCGAGGACGGCACGATGCTCGTCCAGCCCCGCATCGACTTCCGCTACGAGGTGTCCTTCTACTTCATCGACCACGACTTCCAGTACGCGCTGTACGCACCGGACCCGGAGCGGCGGTGGGTGCTGGAGCCGTACGCGCCGGACGCGGCGGACCTGGCGTTCGCCCGCGGCTTCGTGGAGTGGAACACTCTCGACCACGGCATCCAGCGAGTCGACGCCTGCCGGACCGCGCGGGGCGAGCTGCTGCTGGTCGAGCTGGAGGACCTCAATCCGTATCTCTCGCTGGACCGGGTGGCGGAGCCCGTACGGGAGGCGTTCGTGACCCGGCTGAAGGCTTCCCTGCGGGACCTGCCGGCCTGACGACCCGTCCGGCCGTCCCCCACATGCGCGAGGCGCGGGCCGGTGTGATGGTGCAAGCGTGACCACTGCCAGCGAGACCGCCCCCGTCGCGCAGAGTGCCGCCGCGCCGCCCGTACTCGATCCGCGCCGCCGGAACATCGTCTTCGCGACGATCGTGCTGGGAATTCTGCTGGCCGCCCTGGACCAGACGATCGTCGGCACCGCGCTGCCGACGATCGTCTCGGACCTCGGCGGCGCCGCCCATATGTCCTGGGTGGTGACCGCGTATCTGCTCGCGGAGACGGTGGCCACGGTCCTGGTGGGCAAGTTCGGCGACCTGTTCGGCCGGAAGATCATCTTCCAGCTGTCGGCGGTCATCTTCATCACCGGCTCGTTCCTCTGCGGCCTCGCGACCAACATGACGCTGCTGATCGTCTGGCGCGGGCTGCAGGGCATCGGGGCGGGCGGCCTGATGGTCACCTCGATGGCGCTGATCGCCGATGTGATCCCGTTGCGCGAACGCGGCAAGTACCAGGGCGCGATCGGCGCGGTCTTCGGGGTTTCGACGGTGATCGGGCCGCTGCTCGGCGGACTCTTCACCGACCATCTGAGCTGGCGCTGGGCGTTCTACGTCAATGTGCCGATCGCGATCGTGGTGGTCATCGCCGCGGCCCGGACGATCCCTTCGGTCAAGGCCGCCGGCCGGCCCGTCATCGACTACCTGGGCATCGCGATGGTCACGGTCGGCGCGAGCGCGCTGATCCTGGCGACGAGCTGGGGCGGGAACGAGTACGCGTGGGGCTCCCCCGTCATCCTCGGTCTCTTCGCCGGCGGCCTGGTCGCACTGGCGCTCTTCTGCCTCGTGGAGTTCCGGGCACAGGAGCCGATGCTGCCGATGCGGCTCTTCCGGAATCCGGTGTTCACCGTCTGCTCGGTCCTGAGCTTCATCGTGGGCTTCGCGATGCTCGGCGCGATGATCTTCCTGCCGACCTATCTGCAGTACGTGGACGGGGACTCGGCGACCCTGTCGGGCGTACGGACGCTGCCGATGGTCCTCGGGCTGCTCGTCGCCTCGATCTTCAGCGGCAACGTGGTCTCCAAGACGGGCCAGTACCGGATCTTCCCCATCGTCGGCTCGCTGATCATGGCGGTGGGGCTGTATCTGCTCTCCCGGATGGGTCCGGGCACCGGGGTGTGGCTGGAGTCGCTCTACATGCTGGTGCTCGGCGTCGGCATCGGTCTGGCCATGCAGGTGCTGACGATCGCTGTGCAGAACACGGTCGACTACGCGGACCTGGGTACGGCGACATCGGGCGTGACGTTCTTCCGTACGCTCGGCAGCTCTTTCGGTACGGCGGTCTTCGGCACGATCTACGCCAACGCCCTGAAGCCCAATCTGACCGACGGTGTCGCCGCGGCGGCGCGGGCCGGCGGTGACCCCGCGACACTGGCGAAGGCCGCGCAGAGCCCGGCGGGACTGCATGGGCTGCCCCCCGCACAGTCCGCGCCACTGGCCCAGGCGTACGCGGACACGCTGCACACCGTGTTCCTGTGGACGGTGCCGGTCGCGGTGCTGGGGTTCCTCGTCGCTCTCTTCCTGAAGCAGGTGCAGCTGCGGGACACGGCCCGTGTCGGCTCCACGGACATGGGCGAGGGCTTCGCGCAGCCGGGCACCGGCGACTCGGCCAAGCTCCTCGAATTCGCCGTGGCCAAGATCCTGCACGGGGTGGGCCCGGACACGGCCCGGCGGATCGTCGCGGACTCGGACACCCGGCTGGACATGGCGGGCGCCTGGGCGGTGATGCAGGTCGAGCTGTTCACCCGCATGGTGGGCCACGCGGGTCTGCGGCTGATCGCGACCCGGCACCGGCTGCCGCCCGAGGTGCTGGTGCCGGTCTTCGACCGGATGATCGAGGAGGGTTATCTCACCGGCGACGGGCGTGTGTTCACGCACACCGCAGCCGGGAGCCGGGAGGCCGCCGCGATCACCGACGCGTGGGCGCGGTGGCTCAACGAGCGCCTGGACGAGCACGGGGCACGCCCGGACGACCGGCAGCTGAGGGCCGCGGTGGACGTGATCGCCAAGCGGCTGCTGGCGGAGGACCTGGCGCAGGAGCTGCCGCCGGAGCGGGCCCTGGCCGGGACGGCGGCCTGAACGGGCCGGGCCGCGGCACCGCGGGTGTCAGTCGACGAAGACCGCGGTCGCGTACACCCAGGCACCGTCGTGCCGGACGAAGCGGCTCTTCTCGTGGAGCGAGTCCGGCCGCCCGTTGTCCGTGTAGTGCGCGCGGAAGGTGACCGTACCCGTGGTGTGGAACGGGCTGCCGTCCGTCGTCTCCAGCACCTCCAGGCGCACCCATCGCATCCCGGGGTCGAAGTCGACGGCGGGCGGCCGGGTGTCGGGGTGCCAGGTGCGCAGCAGGTACGCCTCGTCCCGGACGACGAAGGCGGCGTACCGGGAGCGCATCAGCGACTCGCAGGTCGGCGCGACGGCGGTCCCGGCGTGCAGCCGGCCGCAGCAGTCCGCGTACGTGGCGGACAGGCCGCACGGGCACGGCGAGTCCGCGGTGACCGCGGGGGGCCGTGCTGCGGCGGGGGCGGGCCGTCCCGGTCGTTTCGTGCGTCGTGACATGTGTCCATTGTGACCTGCGGCGGGGCCGGCTCAGAGGGCCGGTCCCCTGTGACCTGCGGCGTGGTCGGCTCAGGGGCCGGGGCCCTGAGATCTACGGCGGACCCGGCTCAGGGGCCGGGGCCTCCTGGTCCGGACCGGGCAGGACCAGGAGAGCGAGGTCAGGGCTTGCGGGCGACGCCCGCGTAGCCCGGGATCGGCTCGTCGCCGGAGACCTCGACCACTTCGCCGAGCTCCGGGTGCCAGTCCACGGAGAGCGACACCCCCGGCTCGACGAGTTCGAGTCCGTCGAAGAAGGTGGAGACCTCGGCGTGCGAGCGCAGGCACAGCGTCATCCCCCGGGCCCGGTACATCTCGGACGCCTGCGCCGCGCGCTCGGGGTCGAAGTCCCCCGTGGTGTGCGAGAGCACCAGGTAGCTGCCGGGGGCGAGCCGCTCGACGAGACGGTCGACGAGTTCGGCCGCGCCGTCCTCGTCGCCCAGGAAGTGCAGCAGGGCCAGGAGCGACAGGGCGATCGGCTTGTCGAAGTCGAGCACCCTGCCGGCCTCTTCGAGGATGGCTTCCGGCTTGCGGGCGTCGGCCTGGATGTACTCGGTGGCGCCCTGCGGGGTGGAGCGCAGCAGGGCCGCCGCGTGGGCGAGGACGATCGGGTCGTTGTCGCAGTAGACGATGCGCGCGTCCGGGGCGGTCCGCTGGGCGATCTGATGGAGGTTCGGCTCGGTGGGTATGCCGGTGCCGATGTCGAGGAACTGGCGGATGCCGTTCTCGGCGAGCCATCGGGTGGCCCGGTGCATGAAGGCTCGGTTCACCCGGGCCATGTCGCGCCCGCGCGCGTCGAGGGCGAGCAGCTGCCGGGCCATCTCTTCGTCGACCGGGTAGTTGTCCTTGCCGCCGAGGAACCAGTCGTACATCCGGGCGGGATGAGGCTTGGTGGTGTCGATCTCGATGGCTCGGGGGTCGTGCCCGGTCATAGCGCGCTCCATGGGTCCAGAGGTCGGCGAACAACAAGAGTGTGCGGCCGGCACGGCTCGGGCGCCGGTGATTCGGGCAAGAAAGCCGGTCCGGATGCGGGCCGGGCCGAAGGCCGCGGATCAGGTGAGCAGAAAGTCCGCCTTACCGGACTTGGCACCCTGGATGAACGCGGCGATCTCGCGCGGAGTGTAGATCAGGGCCGGGCCGTCCGGGTCGGCGGACTGGCGTACGGCGACCCTGCCGTCGGACAGTTTCATCGCTTCGACGCAATTGCCCCCGTTCCCACCACTCCACGGCTTGTGCCAGCCCTCGGAGCCGAGTTCGGCGGCCGGCATGCCGTTGTATATGGGATCCATCACAGCTCCTTGCGGAAGTCCCGGAGGATTTCCTTCGTGCGTTGTGCAGTCGCGGCCTGAGCCGCCATGCGGTCCATGACTTCGAGGTAGGAGGCCACCTCGGGGCGCGCGTCGAAGTAGACGGCACCGGTCAGGTACTCGCTGTAGACCATGTCGGGGAGTTCGGGAACACCGAAGCGGAAGAGTACGAACGGGCCGTAGGTGCCCGGGTGGTGTCCCGTCGAGAATTCCGCGATCTGCAGTGTCACATGCGGCATCTCGGTCGCTTCGAGCAGCCGGTCGATCTGCTCCCGCATGGCGTCGACGCTGCCGACGGGACGGCGTAGCACCGTCTCGTCCATCACCACCCACAGCTTCGGGGCGTCCGGCCGCGTCAGCAGGGACTGACGCTCCATCCGCAGCGCCACGTGGCGCTCTATGTCCTCGGGTCTGGTCTGGCCCACGGCTCCGGTGCGCATCACCGAGCGCGCGTAGTCCTCGGTCTGCAGCAGTCCGGGGACGAAATGCGGTTCGTACATGCGCAGCAGGCTCGCGGCGCCCTCAAGGCTGACGTACATGCTGAACCAGTCGGGCAGCACATCGTGGAACCGCTGCCACCAGCCCGGCTTGTTGGCCTCCTCGGCGAGCTCCACGAAGGCGTCGGCCTCGTCGTCGGAGACCCCATATGCCTTCAGCAGCATCTGCACATAGGGGATCTTGAGAGCGACCTCGGCGGTCTCCATCCTGCGTATCGTCGCAGGGGCGACCCGCAGCACCTTTGCAGCCTGGTCACGGCTCAGGCCGACGCGCTCCCGCAGATCCTGCAGGCGCTTGCCGAGAACGACCTGACCCACGGTCGGGGCGGACCGCGGTTCGCTCACTTCAGACCTCCCCATGCGCTGTTTTTGAGCAGTGTGCCATGCGCGGGCCGACCAGAACACAGCCACTCTGAAATTTTCAGAGTGCCCCTTGCCAAGTGTTCACGACAGGGGGAGAGTTGGTGAGTGAACCAGTTCACGATGTCGCGACCGCCCTCATTCAGGTGAGTGCGCGGAGCGTGACGCAGCCCCCACTGTGAGGAATCGGTTGTGGCACCTGGCAGTGCGCTCATCCCCCGGCTCATGGATCTCAGTCCCGGGACGGAGGCGCTCCGGTACTGCTTCGCCCTGCCCGCGCACCCCGAATCGGTGGCCGGCGCACGGCGGCTGACCCGGGCCCGGCTCGACCTGTGGCAGCTCGACGCGGACGCCCACGAATCGGCGATCCTGATCGTTTCCGAGCTGGTCACCAACGCGGTCGTGCACACCATGAGCACTCGTGTCGTGTGCGAGCTGCGCTGCCTCGACAGACGGCTGCGGATAGCCGTGCAGGACCAGGGACACCAGCCCGGCGGGCCACAGCTGTGCCGTACCGCCGACGACGAGCACGGACGCGGCCTGCTGCTCGTCGACGCGATGTCCAGTTCGTGGGGTTCCCGCGACGCGTGCAACGGCTCGGGCCGCATCGTCTGGGCGGAACTGCCGCACGGCTCGGAGCGGTCATGTTGAAGAACGCGATGTCCCACCTGCTCGGCACGCGCCGCCCGCGTGAACTGCGGCCCCTCTCCGGTGCGGCAGGTACGGTGCCGTTGCCGCTGCCGCCCACGCTGTCTGCGAGCCTGGGCTGCGATGCGGTGGGGGTGCCGGCCCGGTACGGTTTCCGGCTGATGTCCCACCTGCCGCGCACCGGCTGCGTCTTCGCGGACGCCGAGCGCTGGTGGTGGATCGTGCCAGCGGGCTCCGACCTGGATCTGGACTGGCCCGCGCAGGCCTTCTACGCGCAGGGGCTGTACGTCCCCGCGGTCCGGCCCCGGTTGATCCACCAGCCCGACAACCGCACGCCCTACACCCCGCCCATCCCGCTCTTCCTGATGGTGTGCCAGGTCACCGGTGTGGCGCCGTCCTGGGCACCGTCCGGCGGCGAGCGCGCCGTCTCCGCTCCCTGACACGGCCGGGCGCGGTCACGGGTTCTCCGGTGCGGCCCGGGTGACGCGCCACTCGTCACCGTCCGGAGCCGCGTGGCCCGCGCAAGCCTGCAACATAGCTGTTGACCTGCGGATTCACCGTCAGGACGCCCCGGTCACGCTGCGTTGTCAGTGCTCCGTTCTACTGTGGCACCACTGATCGAAAAGCCCGCGGCGGAGCGGGCTGTGGGCGGGAAGGGGGCGGAGCTGTGCGCCGCTGGGAGTATGTCGAGGGCACTGCGTCGAAGTTCTGGGAGACCGAAGCCGAAGGCGCCGTGGTGACGGTGCGCTACGGGCGGTGCGGAAGCGACGGACGTACGCAGACCAAGGAGTACGCGTCGGCCGAGTCCGCCGCCGCCCAGGTCGTGAAGACGATCGCGGAGAAGGAGAAGAAGGGGTACCGCGAGGTCGAGGCGTCCGCCTCGGCACCCGCCGCCCCGGCCGCTGCGGCCTCCCCTGACGTGGTCGCGGACACGGGCGCGCCCGTTCTCCCCGACGAGGACACCTTCACCCTGCCCGACAACTGGAAGCGGGTGCTCCACCCGCGGCGGGGCGGAGTGCGCCGCGGGCCGTCCAAGCCGCGGCGGGAGGCGATCGTCGCGATCGAGACCAGGCTCGCCGAGGACGCGGCCTGGATCGAGGAGTTCGCGGACTCGCCGGATTCGGACACGGTGACGGCCCAGGCACTGCGCGCACACCTCGACGGAGCCCCCACACCGGCCGGTGCGGCCGCGCTGACCGCGATCGCCGACATTCCGGGGTGGGCGGACTTCTGGTCGGAGCGTTACGGCCTTCCGTTCGCCGCACGGGCCGCGACGGAGGTGTTCTCCGTCGACGCCACCTGGCAGCAGAGCGGTCTCAAGCGGGGCGCGCCCCGGCTGTTGGCACTCGCGGGCCCGCGCCACTCGTACTGGGCCCACCACCACCGGTCGCCGATCGACCGGGTCCGCGCGCTGCTCGCCGCGGCCGACGACGCCACGTACCGGGCGGCGGTCGAGGCGCTGGCGAAGTGCCGCACCGACACCCTGCGCAGGATCATCGTCTCCTATCTGGTCCCGAGCGAGACGGACTGGGTCGACGACCTCGTCGCCGATCCGGCGGTGCACGCGGAGCAGGACCGCACGTTGCGCGCCATGGTGTTCAGCTCGCTGTACTCGCCCGACCAGCTGCCGCTGCTGCCCTACGGCCCGGACCACACCCTCGGTGTCGCGACCATCGCCACGGTCGCCGAGGGCGTCGGCCCGGCCATCGCCCCGTCGCTGGCCGGCGCGCTCGACGCCAACCACTACTACTCGGACAGCCTGAAGCTCGCCGCCGAAGCCCTGGTGGAGCTGCCCACGGACGAGGCCTTCCTCGGCCTGCTGGCGCATGCGGACTCCAAGCACGTCCGCCCCTCGCTCCTCGAAGCCATGCGCCGCTACCCGGTGCGGGCGGTGCGGCTGCTGGCCGCCGGGACGGGCGGCGGTTCGGCAGCAGCTTCCCTGTCCTTGCAGCTGCTCCGAGGTCATGTCGGTGCCCACCACGAGGTGGTGTCACTGGCGCTCGGCGAGCTCGCCCCCGACGTCGTGGAGATCGTCCAACCGTTGCTCGATCCGGTGGATCTGGTCGCCGACGCACCGGTGGACGCACTCCCGGCCGTGCTGACGGCTCCGCCGTGGTCCCGGCCCCGCACCACGGTCAGGGCCAAGCCCGTGACCGGGCTGATCCCGGTGTCCGAGCCCAGGCTGGAGTGGCTGCCCGAGGAGCAGGCGGCCTGGGCGGCCGCCTCCTCCTGGTACACCCGCGATCGCAACCAAGGCGACATGAACGAGTACATCGACGTCCTGCGTCACGGTACGGCCGCGGATGATCTGCGACCGGCGTGGGTGTTCGTCCACGGCGACGAGGAAGTGGTCACCCCCCTGCTCGCCAACTGGAACCCGACCGATCTCTGGGACGCCGAGGACACGCTCAAGCCGATCGCCGCGCGTTTCGGTCTGACCGCGCTGCCGCTGCTGCTGCGCGCCGTGCCCAGGCAGCCGAGCACGCTCGCCCCGCTGCTGCTCCCGTTCGTCGATGCGGATGTCGCCCGGCACATGGCGGACTGGTCGGTCAGGCTCAAGTCCACCTCGGCGACCGCCCGTGCCTGGTTCGCCCGGCACGGCGTGGCGGCCGCCACGCTCCTGGTGCCGGCCGCCGTGGGCAAGGCGGGCGCCGCGCGGAACGCCGCCGAGCAGGCACTGACGTCGATCGCCACGACGCACGGCGACGACGTGGTGCGCGAGGCCGCCCGGGCGTACGGCGCTGAGGCCGCGGCAGCGGTGGACGAGCTGCTGGCCGCCGACCCGCTGGAGCGTGCGCTGCCCGCCAAGATGCCGGTGCTGCCGGGCTGGGCGGAGCCCTCGGTGCTGCCGCAGATCATGGTCCGGTCCGGCGGTGCGCTGCCGGCGGCGGCGGTGCGCCACGCCCTGATGATGCTGGCTCTGTCGAAGCCCGGTGAGGTGTACCCGGGAATCGCCTCGCTGACCGAAACGGCCGAAGCCGCTTCGCTCGCCGAGTTCGCCTGGGCCGTGTTCGAGCAGTGGCGGCTGGCGAACATGCCCGCGAAGGAGTCGTGGGCGCTGCACGCGCTGGGGCTGCTGGGCGACGACGAGACGGTCCGCCGGCTCACTCCGGTGATCCGGTCCTGGCCCGGTGAGTCG
The DNA here is from genome assembly GCF_042890955.1 of Streptomyces sp. NPDC001933. Lineage (NCBI taxonomy): Bacteria > Bacillati > Actinomycetota > Actinomycetes > Kitasatosporales > Streptomycetaceae > Streptomyces > Streptomyces sp. NPDC001933. Next base: position 119,971 of record NZ_JBIASS010000011.1, read on the forward strand.
GCGCACCACCGGGCCGTCGAAGGGCTCGACGTGCTGGCCGCCATCGGCACCGACGTGGCGCTGCTGCATCTCCACGGCATCTCCCAGCGGGTGAAGTTCAAGGGGCTCAAGGTACGGGCCGGGGAGAAGATCGCAGAGGTGGCCGCAGGGCTGGGGCTGACCGGGGAACAGCTCTCCGACCGTCTCGTGCCCGACCTCGGGCTGGACGCGGACGGATCGACGGTCATCGACTACGGCACCCGATCGTTCACGGTCGGTTTCGACGAGCAGTTGCGGCCGTACGTGCTGGACGGTGACGGCAAGCGCCGCAAGGACCTGCCGAAGCCGGGTGCCCGCGACGACGAGGAGCTGGCGCCGGCGGAGCGCAAGCGGTTCATGGCGCTCAAGAAGGATGTCCGGACGATCTCCTCCGAGCAGGTGCGGCGCCTGGAGGCCGCGATGGTGACCGGGCGTTCCTGGACGGCCCAGGAGTTCCAGGAGCTGTTCGTCGGTCATCCGCTGCTGTGGCACCTGGTGCGCCGGCTGGTGTGGCTGAGCGGCACGGAGGACGGGACGGGCACCGCGTTCCGGGTGGCGGAGGACCGTACGTTCGCCGACGCGGAGGACGACGTCTTCGTCCTGGCCGATGACGCGACGGTGCGGCTCGCGCACCCGCTGCACCTCGGCGACGAACTGGCCGCCTGGTCCGAGCTGTTCGCCGACTACGAGATCCTGCAGCCGTTCCCGCAGCTCGGGCGGAGCGTGCTCGCGCTCTCCGGGGAGGAGACCGACGGGTATCGGCTCACCCGGTTCGAGGGACTCAAGGTTCCGGTCGGGAAGGTTCTCGGACTGCAGCGGCGCGGCTGGGAGCGCGGGATGCCGCAGGACGCCGGGGTGGAGCGCTGGATCTCCAAGCGCCTGAGCGACGACTGCTATCTCGTGATCGCGTTGGACCCGGGCATCGCGGTCGGCGTGGTCGACATGTTCCCCGACCAGACCCTGGAGACGGTCTGGCTCGACAGCCGGCCCGACGATCACTGGAACCGCGGCGAATACCGGCTCCGCTTCACCGGGCTGGACGCGGTGACCGTGTCCGAATTCCTGGGTGACCTGGCCGAACTCACCGAGGGCGTCGCGCCGTGACCATGAGGGAAGAGACCCGTGCCGGTGCGCCGGGTAGCGGGGCGGAGGAGCCCGTGCAGCGGCCTCCGGCCGAGGTGCGGTACGCCGAGGAGCTGGCGGCGCTGCGGGCGGACGACCGTGATCCGCGGCCGCCGGGCTGGGAGCTGAGCCTGCGTGCGGCCCGCCGGTTCATCATCGGTGACGCGGACACGGGCATCGGCCGGAAGTTCGTCGGCAACCCCTCGCTGGTGGACCGGGCCCTGGTGACGCTGGCGACGAGCCGTGGGCTGATGCTGGTCGGCGAGCCGGGCACCGCCAAGTCGCTGCTCTCCGAGCTGATCGCGGCCGCGGTCAGCGGCGACTCGACGCTGACGGTGCAGGGCGGCGCGGCCACCACCGAGGACCAGATCAAGTACGGCTGGAACTACGCGCTGCTGGTCGCCGAGGGGCCTTCTCCCCGGTCGCTCGTTCCGGCCCCGATGCTGCGCGGCATGGCGGAGGGCAGGCTCGTCCGGTTCGAGGAGATCACCCGCTGTCCGCTGGAGGTGCAGGACTCGCTGCTGTCGCTGCTCTCCGAGCGGGTGGTGGCCATCCCCGAGCTGACCGGGCCGGACGGCATGGTCTTCGCCCGGCAGGGCTTCAATGTGATCGCCACCGCCAACACCCGGGACCGGGGCGTCAACGAGATGAGTGCGGCGCTCAAGCGGCGGTTCAACTTCGAGACGGTCTTCCCGATCCCCGACCTGGACACCGAACTGGCCCTGGTCGAGGCCGAGGTGACGACCCTGCTGCGGCGCTCGGGGGTGGAGCCGCCGCCGGACCGGGATGTGCTGGAGGTCCTGGTCGGGACGTTCCGGGAGCTGCGTGCGGGGGGCGGTGAGAAGGGCGGTGCCGGTTCGGACCGCCCGTCGGCGGTGATGAGTACGGCGGAGGCCGTGTCCGTCGCCCATGCCGTGGGGGTGCGCGGCTGGTTCCTGCGCGGCGAGCCGGGCAGTGCCGCCGATGTGGTGGCGTGCCTGGCGGGTACCGCGGCGAAGGACAGCCCGGAGGACCTGGCCCGGCTGCGCCGCTATCTGGAGCAGCAGGTGCCGCGCCGTCGCGGACCGCAGTGGAAGGCCCTGCACGACGCACGCCATCTGCTGGCCGACTGATGTCCGCGGTGTTCCTGGGGGTGCGTCACCACTCCCCCGCCTGCGCACGGCTCGTCGAGCGGACCGTCGCGGAGCTCCGGCCCGCCCAGGTGCTGATCGAGGGGCCCGCGGAGATGAACGGCCGGCTGGACGAGCTGCTGCTCGGGCACGAGCTGCCGGTCGCGGTGTTCAGCCACTACCGCGACGGGCAGCGGGCCGCTACGTCCTGGGCCCCGCTCTGCGACTACTCGCCGGAGTGGGTCGCGCTGCGGGCTGGGCGGGCAGCCGGAGCGGAGGTCCGGTTCATCGATCTGCCGGCCTGGCATCCGGCGTTCGCCGAGCGCACCAACCGCTACGCCGACGCGGAGGCCCGTTACGCGGAGGCGACGGAGCGGCTGTGCCGGCAGTTCGCGGTGGATTCCTCGGACGCCCTGTGGGACCGCCTGTTCGAGGTCGAGCCGGACGGCGGTCTCGCCGAACGGCTCGACGCGTACTTCGCGCTGGTGCGCGGTGACGCGGAGGCCGACGCGGGCGACCGGGCGCGGGAGATGTACATGGCCGCGTGGGTGCGGGCGGCGGTGGAGGCGGCCGGTGACCGGCCGGTCCTGGTGGTCACCGGTGGCTTCCACCAGCCGGCGCTCCGTGCGCTGACCGGGTCGGGTGCGCGGGACGGGGCGGACGGCGACGGCTGGGAGCGCGGCGCGGACGGGTGGCCGGTGGTGCCCGCCCCGCCGGACGACGCCATGGCCGGGAGCTTCCTGGTGCCGTACTCCTTCCGGAAGCTGGACGCGTTCGCCGGGTACCAGTCGGGGATGCCGTCGCCCGGCTACTACCAGCAGGTGTGGGAGGCGGGCCCCGAGGCCGCGGCGGACGGCCTGCTCCGGGTGGTCGTCGAGCGGCTGCGGGCACGGAAGTACCCGGTGTCCACCGCCGATCTGATCGCCGCCCGGAGCCTGGCCGAAGGGCTCACGGCACTGCGCGGCCATCCGAGCCCCGCCCGGATCGATGTGCTGGACGGTCTGGCGGGCGCCCTGATCACGGATGATCTGGACCAGCCGCTGCCATGGACGGGCCGGGGCACGCTGACGGCGGGGGCGCATCCCGCGGTCGTCGAGATGGTCGCGGCCTGCGGCGGCGACCGCATCGGGCGGCTCCATCCCGATACCCCGGCGCCGCCCCTGGTGCACGACGTGGCGGCGCAGCTGGCCGCGCTGGCGCTGGACGGCGGCCCGGAGGCGACGTACCGCCTCGATCTGACGGACGCCGCCGATCTGGAACGGAGCCGGGTGCTGCACCGGCTGCGTGTGCTGGGAATCCCCGGCCTGGAGCGGACCGCCGGTCCCACGCACGGTGTCGACCCGGTGTTCACCGAGCGCTGGCAGGCGCGGCCCGTCCTGGGGCGCGAGGCCGCGCTGGTGGAAGCCGGGGCGTACGGGGCGACTCTGGCCGAGGCGGCGGCCGTCGCCCTCACCGGGCGGACGCGGGGCGGCGCGGCGGAGGCCGACGGCCTGGCGGGGGCGCTGTTCGACGCCGTGCTGTGCGGGATGGGCGGTTTCTCGGAGCAGCTGCTCGGCGAACTTTCCTCCTGCGTACGTGAGTTGCAGGTCAGCGGCCCGCTCGGGGAGATACTCGCCACGGCTCTCGGTCTGTGGCGGCACGACCGGGTGTTCGGCATGGCGCGCGGTCCGCTGCTCGCGGCAGTGATCGACGGGGCGACGGAGCGGCTGCTGTGGCTGCTGGAGGGTGCGCGCGGCTCGTCGGGGGTGGACTTCCCCCGTCTTCGGGCCGTGGTCTCGGTGCGTGACGCGGTGCTGCACGCACCGGAGTTGCTCTCCGTCACCCGGGAGGTCGCGACCGGGGTCGCGCGGCGGATCTCCGAGGATCCGCAGGCGCCGGTCGATCTGCGCGGGGCCTCGTTCGGGCTGGCCCGGTCCCTCGGCCGGGTCCCGGGATCCCCGGGCGTGTCCGGGGACCCGGCCGAGGCGGTTCGGGCGGTGGCCAGGACCGGTGCGGATGCGCTCGGCGACTGGCTGGCCGGGCTGTTCGCACTCGCCCGCGACGAGGTGACGGGCGTGGTGGGCGACGACGACGGCGACGGACCGGGCGGTGGGGCCGAATCGCTGATCGACGTGCTGGACGGTCTGGTCGGTGCGTTGTCCGACGACGAGTTCCTGTCCGGACTGCCCGCGCTGCGCCAGGCGTTCGCGTTCTTCCCGCCGCGCGAGCGGGACCGGATCGCCGCCCGTCTGCTGGAACGGCGCGGGGTGCGCGGCTCCTCGCGTTCCCTGCTGCGGACCACCGCGGACCCCCTGCTGATCGCCCGGGCCCGCGCCCTGGAGGAGTCCGTGTCCCGACTGCTGGCCCGCTACGAACTGGAAGCCACCCCATGACCACGCCCGAACAGGCACCCGGCCTGGCACCCGGGCCCGAGAAGGGTTCCGGCACGGCTCCCGACGCGGGGCTGGAGCGCTGGCGGCTGGTCCTCGGCGCCGCCGCCGAGCGGCACACCGGACAGCTGGGTCCGGCCGACGCCGGCCGGGACGCCGCACTCGACTGGCTCTACGGCCGCGACCCCGAGCTCACCCGCCGGGGGGTGCGCCGTTCCGGTTCGGCCCCCCGGACGGGCGGCGACGGACCGTCACCGGTGACCGCTGTCGACTGGCTCGACGACATCCACCGGCTCTTCCCGAAGGAGACCATCGAACGCCTGGAACGGGACGCCGTGGAGAAGTACGGCATCCAGGAGATCGTCACCGACCCCGCGGTGCTGGAGCGGGTCGAACCCAGCCAGACGCTGCTGCGCGCCGTGCTGCGCACCAAGCATCTGATGAACCCGCAGGTGCTGCAACTGGCCAGGCGCATCGTCGAGTCGGTGGTGAAACAGCTCCTGGCCAGGCTCCGGCCGGAGATCCGCCGGGCGTTTCACGGCACCCGCTCCCGCAAGCCCAGCCGGGTCCCGCTGGCGAGGGACTTCGACTTCCGGCAGACCGTGAAGGCCAACCTCGCCCACTACCAGCCGGACGAACGGCGCCTGCTCATCGAGCGCGCCCACTTCCACTCCCGTACCCGACGCCATGTGACGCAGTGGCAGCTGATCCTGCTGGTCGACCAGTCGGGCTCGATGGCCGGATCGGTCATCCATTCCGCGGTGACCGCCGCGTGTCTGTGGGGCCTGCCCGGTCTCAGAACGCATCTGGTCGCCTTCGACACCCAGGTGGTGGACCTGACCTCCGACGTGACCGATCCGGTGGAGCTGCTGATGCGGGTCCAGTTGGGCGGCGGCACCGACATCGCACGGGCCGTGGAGTACGGCGCGGGTCTCGTGGAGAACCCGCGGCGCACCGTCGTCGCGCTGATCACCGATTTCTACGAGGGCGGCGACCCGTACCGGCTGGTGCGTGCGGTGCGGGGGCTGGTGGAGCAGGGCTCGACCGTGCTGGGGTTGGCCGCGCTCGACGAGGACGCCGACCCGGATTACGACCGGGTGACGGCCGGGAAGCTCGCCGCGGCCGGGGCCCACGTCGGAGCGATGACGCCGGGCCGGCTCGCCGAGTTCGTCGCCGAGAGGCTGGGCCGATGACCGGGCCGCTGACCGCTGCGGGGAACGGCGCCGCCCTGCGCCCCGATCTGCTCGCCCTCACCCCGGATACGCTCGCGGCACTCGCCAACCGCGGCCTGGTCAAACGTGCCACGAAGGAGCTGGACGCGGGGACGGTGCCCGTGCTCACGACCGATCCGGACACCACGGTGCGAGCCAGGTTCGACGACGGCACCACCACGTCGCTGCCGCCCGGCACCGGCCTGGACGAGGGCGACTGCAGCTGCGCCGCACCGGGTGTGTGCCGCCATCTCATCGCCCTGGTCCTGGCCCATCAGCGCGGTGCCGAGGCCGATCCGGACGGCGCCCCCGCCGCGTTCACCGACTGGTCCCCGGGCAGCACCGACGACGACGCGCTCACCGACGCCGTCGGCACCCGTCCGGTCGCCTCGGCGAGGCGCACCTTCGACCGGGGTTATGCCGCCGTCGTGCACCGCCCGTCCCCCGATCACCCCGAGCCCCGGGTCGAGCTCCCCACCTGCACGGTGCGTTTCCCGGTCCCCGGCGAGATCGCCTACGCGTTGACGGACGCGGCCGCCGCGCTGCGCGGTGAGGTGCTGGCGCTCGCGGTGTGGGCGTTCCGGGCCGCCGACGCCACTCGGACCGACGAGCGTTCCGTACCCGTCCAGGTCGGCGGCCGTGCCGCCGCGCCGTCCACGGCGCTGCCCGCGCTCGACGCGGCCCTCGCGCTGGCGGACGAGCTGCTGGCGGAGGGCGTGGCCCATGTCGGACCGGTGCACGGCGGAGCCCTCGCGCGTGCCGGTGCCGCGCTGACCACCGGGTCGTTGCACTGGCCGGCGGGTGCGATCGCCGAGCTGGCCGACCAGCTGACGGCGTACGCCGACCGCACCGCCCAGTACCGCCCCGAGTCGGTCGCCGCCCTGCTCACCGAGGTGCACGCCCGGCGGCGGGCGGCCGCTCATCCCGGCGTGCTCGGCAGCCGCGAGGCCGGCGACACCCCGCTGCGCCGGGTCCGGCTGGTCTCGCTCGGCTGCCGCGTCCACGGCACCGGTCAGTCCCTGGTCTCCGAGGTGTACTTCGCCCACCCCGGCGCGGGCACCGTCCTCGTACTGCGCAAGACCTGGACGGCCCCCGATGGCAAGGAGCTCTCCGCGCACCGGCTGGCCACCCGTCGGGTCCTCGCCACCCCGCTGGCCTCGCTGGCCACCGGGAGCCTGGTCAGCGAGAGCGTCCGGCGCACCCCGAGCCATGCGCTGACGGTCGCCAGGGGCCGGATCGGCACGACGACCATCACCCCGGTCGGCGCCGCCTGGACGGAACTTCCCGAGCCGTTGCTGGTACGGGATCTGACGGCCCTGACGGAAGGCTGGAGCAGCAGGCCGCCGCGGCTGATCCGGCCGCGGGTCGAGGCGGAGGCCGTCCATGTCGTCGCGCTGTCCGAGGTGGAGAGCGTCGGTTACGACCCCGCCGAGCAGCGGCTCGAAGCCGTGGTGCGCGACGCGTCGGGCGGCCGGGCGCTGGTGGTGTCGGAGTACCGCCCGGAGTGCCCCGGTGCGCTGGACGCCCTGGCCGACGCGCTGGAGGGCGGCGCCACGCACATCAGCGGTTCGCTGCACCGCTCCGGCGGTGGTGTGCGGATCGATCCGCTCGGGGTGCTCACCCCGGCGGAAACAGTCGTGCCCGATCTCGCCGCCGGTGACGGCTCCACGGCCCTGGCGGCGGTCGTGCGACGGCCGTCCGATCCGCTGACTGCGGCGCTGGAGGAGGCGATATCCGCCATGTCGGCGGTGCCGCACAGCGGGCTGCGCCATCTGAACGTCCCCGCCCGCGCCCGGATCGACGAAGCGGCGACCGCACTGTCCCGCACCGGCCTGACGCGCGCCGCGACGCTGCTGCGCGCCTTCGTCGCGGCACTGGACGACGGGGCCCGGCCGGCCGAGGAGGCCCTCGCGGCCCGCTCCGGGGCATGGCTGGACGCCCAGCTCCACCTCCTGGTCAGCAGCGAACTCCGCTCCTCGGGAACGGAGTCCATGACACCGCAATAGCTCCGGAACCGCTACGGACGGTTCAGATAGGCGAGTTGGGGATGGACCTTGATGTAGCCGTCGACGAGGCGTCCCGCCACGGTCACCGAGTCGACCAGCGGGTGCAGGGCGAAGGCCTTCACGGCGGCGCTGCGGGAGCCGCTCGCCGCCGCGTCCAGCACCGCGCGCTCGACGGCCTTGACCGCGGTGACCAGCCCGACGGCGTGGTACGGCAGCGGGTCGACGGCGACGGGGTGGGCGCCATTGGCGTCGACCAGGCACGGCACCTCGATGACGGCGTCCGCGTCGAGCACCGGGAGCGTGGTGCGGTTGCGGACGTTGAGGATGAGCGAGGTCCGTTCGTTGCGAGCGACGGCCCGCATGAGGGCGAGCGCCACCTGCTCGTAGCCGCCGGACTCCAGATCGCTCTCCTCCCGCTCGCCGACCCCGGCGACCTCCCTGTTCTCCGACATGTAGGTGGCTTCGCGCTCGGCGCGGGTGCGGTCCCAGGCGGACAGGGCGGGGGTGGCGGGGTCCTTCATCCGGGCGTAGAAACCCTCCTGCTGCTCCCGGAGGAAGGCGCCGCGGGTCTGCTCGGCGTCCTGGTAGGCGCGGACCGCTTCCCGGTTGTAGTAGTAGTAGTGCAGGTACTCGTTGGGGACGGCGCCCAGCGACCGCAGCCAGTCGGTGCCGAAGAGCCTGCCCTCCTCGAAGGAGCCGAGGAGTTCCGGGTCCGCGAGCAGCCGCGGGAGTTCGTCCCGGCCGTCGACGTACAGTCCGCGGACCCAGCCCAGATGGTTGAGCCCGACGTAGTCGATCCGGGCCCGGTCGGGGTCGGCGCCGAGCACCCGGGCGATGCGGCGGCCGAGCCCCACCGGCGAGTCGCAGATGCCGATGACCCGGTCGCCCAGGTAGTGGGACATGGCCTCGGTGACCAGGCCCGCCGGGTTGGTGAAGTTGATGACCCAGGCCTCGGGGGCGAGCCGCGCGATGCGCTGGGCGAGGTCGACGGCGACGGGCACGGTGCGCAGTCCGTACGCGATGCCGCCCGCGCCGACGGTCTCCTGGCCGAGTACGCCCTCGTCGAGGGCGACCCGTTCGTCGGCCGCCCGGCCTTCGAGGCCGCCGACGCGGATCGCCGAGAAGACGAAGTCGGCGCCGCGCAGCGCCTCGTCGAGCTCGGTGGTGGCGGTGACGGCGGGTGCGTCCGGGACGCCGGCGGCCTGTTCGCCGAGCACCCGCGCCACGGCGGTGAGCCGGTCGGCGTCGGTGTCGTAGAGGGTGACCGCGGACACGCGGCCTTCGGCGTGATCGGCGAGCAGCGCCCCGTACACGAGTGGAACCCGGAATCCGCCGCCGCCCAGAATTGTCAGCTTCACGCTTGTGCATGGTACGGGGGCGGGCCCGGTCCCGGGCCGAGCGACCTCGGGCGGCCGCGTTCACCCGGTGGCCGGATACGGCGTACGGCCCGGTGGCCGCGGACCCGGAGGTCCTCCGCCACCGGGCCGTACGCCGGTGCTGCCTTCACTCCCGGGGGGGGGCGTGTCGGGTCAGTTACCGCTCCACCACCGCGAGACGGCCCGCCAGATCCTCGCCGGTGCGGATTCGCCGCGCTGCTGCGGGATCCCGCCGACGGCGGACGCGGCGGCGGGGCTCCCGGAGTCGTCGACGGCGGTGGCCGTGGATGTCGTACTCATCGGGGCGGCGGCCGAGGCACGTCCGGGCGTGGGTGCGGTGTGCCGGACCGTCGACTGGACCTCCCAGTCCTGGCGCGGCAGGTTGGGCCTGCCCATGGACGGCGGTTCCTTGTCGTCCTGCGGCGGGCGGGAGGCGAAGTCGGCCGGCAGTTCCACCAGGTGCCGGCTCATGATGTTGCCGACCCAGCTCAGCTCGCTCTCCTCGACGGCGAGTTCGAGGTCGGGCAGCCGCATCAGCAGCGCGTCCACGCCGACGTCCGCGATGGCCCGTCCGATGTCCTGTCCGGGGCATTCGTGGGGGCCGCCGCTGAACGCGAGGTGGGCGCGGTTGCCCGCCATGTCGGAGCCCGGATCGGGCCGGACCACCGGGTCGGAGTTGGCCGGTGCGATGCCGACGATCAGCGCGTCGCCGGCCTTGATCTGCTTGCCGCCGAGTTCGGTGTCACCGACCGCCCAGCGGCCGAAGACCGCGGTGAACGGCGGCTCGTCCCACAGCGTCTGCTCGACCGCCTCGGGGACCGTCATGTGACCGCCGCTGAGCCTGGCCCGGAATCGCGGATCGGTGAGCACCATCCGCAGGACGTTGGCGATCAGGTTGGCGGTCGCCTCGTAGGAGGCGATGAGGATCAGCCGGAGATGCTCGCTGACCTCCGTGTCGTTCAGCCCGGCGGGGTGCTCGGTGAGCCAGGTGGCGAAGTCGTCCGCGGGTTCGCGCCGGCGGCGCTGGACGAGCCGGGTCAGCGCGTCGAGCACATAGGCGTTGCTCGCGACGGCGGTCGCCGTGCCGCGGGTCATGTCACGGGCGGCCTGGACCATCCGGTCGTTGTACTCCTCGGGCATGCCGATGATCGCGCACATCACCATCATCGGCAGCCTCTCGGCGAACTGGGAGACCAGGTCGACGCGGCCCTGCTGGCAGAAGTCGTTGACGAGCCGGTTGCTGTAGCGGTTGACGTGGCGGCGGACGCCGCGGGTGTCGATCCGGCCCATGCTGTCGGTGACCGCGCCGCGCAGACGCTCATGGGTGGCCCCGTCGGCGAACACGCACACCGGCTGCCAGGTGAAGATCGGGGCCAGCGGGTGGTCCGGGGCGATGCTGCCGTCCTGCAGGGCCTGCCACCGCCGGGAGTCGCGGGAGAACTGCGAGGGGGTGCGCGTCATGTGCAGGTTCTCGCTGTGTCCGAGGACCAGCCAGGCGGGTACGTCCCCGTGCAGCAACACGGGGGCCACGGTACCGTGTTCGGCGCGCAGCTTGTCGTAGAGCCCGTGGGGGTCCCGTTCGGCCTCCGGGCCGTAGAACCGGCGCACTCCGCCGGGGCCGATGCCGAGGCCGTGGGCCGGGCATTCGGGGGGCGGAACCGGCCCGGGGGCCGCTCCGGGCTCGTAGTGGAATGGGGTTGTCACGATCGCTCCAGGGATCAGGCCAAGCATCCGGACGGACGGGGATGCGCGAGGTGCGGGTGGGGATGCGCGAGGTGCGGGTGGTGCTGCGGTCAGGCGAGCGGGAGGGCCAGACTGTGCAGATAGCGCATCAGGGTCATCAGCACATCGCGGCTGGAGCCGCGCAGTCGGGCGTCGCAGTCGATCATCGGGACCTCGTCGGGGAGGTCCAGGGCGCTCCGCAGCGCCTCGACGGGGTGCTTCGGGGCACCGGGGAAGGTGTTGACGGCGACGACGAACGGCACGCCGCGCTCCTCCAGTCTCCCGATGACGTCGAAGCTGACTTCGAGGCGCCGGGTGTCGACGAGGACCACCGCGCCGAGGGCACCTTCGAACAGCCCGTTCCACAGGAACCAGAACCGTTCCTGGCCCGGGGTGCCGAACAGATAGAGGATCAGCTCCTCACTGATGGAGATCCGGCCGAAGTCCATGGCGACGGTGGTGGCGGTCTTGCTCTCCACCCCGAAGTTGTCGTCCACGCCGACACCGGCCTGGGTCATGGTCTCCTCGGTGGTCAGCGGCCGGATCTCGCTGACGGAACCGACCATGGTCGTCTTGCCGACCCCGAACCCGCCGACGATCACGACCTTCACCGCGGCTGTCGCCGTGGTGGGAAGGACGTCCTCGCGCCGGGGGCCGGTGATCGTGTCAGAGCTTCTGAAGTCCATGCATCACCGCTTCGAGAAGGGACCTGTCCGGGAGAGTGGCGCGGACGATGGGTGCGCGCGATTCGATGAGCTCGGCAGCGAGGAGTTCGGTGAGGAGCGAGGTCACCACGCTGAAGGGCAGACCGAGATATGCCGAGATCTCGGCGACGGATAACGGTGCCTGACAGAGCCGCAGGATCACGGCCTGCTCGGGCTGGACCGTCGGTGACGGCTCTGCCTGGGCGACGATCATCGTGACCAGGTCGAGCTGCGCCCTCTCGCTGCCGTCGGGATCGCCGCTGATCACGTACAGCCGTTCCGGATCGCTCAGTGCCGGATCGGCTTCTCGGCGTTCTCGTCGGGGAGAGTTCATCCGGCCTGCCCGTCATGGCGCGGCGGACTCGTCAGGTGGGCACCGATCCTGACGACCATGTCGCGCATCCGCGAGCCGACGAGCCCCGCGTCGACCGTCTCACCGGCGAGCACCGCGAGGTAGGCGCCCGTTCCGGCGGCCATCAGGTAGAAGAAGCCGCCGGTGACCTCGATGACGACCAGCCGCATGAGCCCGTCGCTGTAGGGGATCTCGGAGGCGACGGCGGCGGCCAGGCTCTGCAGGCCGGCGCAGGCCGCCGCGAGGCGGTCGGCGACATCGGGGTCGCCGCCGTGCCGGGCGATGCGCAGACCGTCGGCGGAGAGCACCACGATCTGGTGGATGTCCGGTACGTCGTCGGCCAGTTCCTTGAGCATCCAGTCCATGTTTCCCCGCTGCTGGATCACTTCAGGTCTCCCTTGTCCCACGCATCGTCAGAGTCTTCGTCGGTCTTCGGGTCCTGCGGCACACCGTTGACCGCGTTGGTGAAGGCCTCCAGCCAGAGTCCGGGCGGCTGTTCCTTGCCGCCGGATCCGCCGGGCCCGTGACCATTGGTGTGGCCGTTGGTGTAGCCGTTGCGCTGGCCCGCGGTGGGGTCGGCGGGCTGGGCCGGGAGGTTGTGCGAGCCGAGGGGCGCCCTGCCGCGACTGCGGCGCTGCGGGAGCCCGCCCGCGGTCCATTCGGTCACCACGGGGACGTCGTCCTCCATGGCGGCTGCGGGGAGGACCGGCCGGGTGGCGGGTGCGACCGGCCCGGTGGCGGGTCGCTGGGCCACGGGGGTACGGGGCTTGCGGCGGCGGGCCGGCACGACGTGCTTCATCGCCTCCTGGTCGATGTCGCTGGTGGGCCTCGACGTGGCACCGATGCCGTGGGCGATGCCGGGAGCGGGTCCGGTGGTGATCATGGCGCGGGGCACGATGAGCACGGCGCGGACGCCGCCGTACGCGGACTGCCGCAGCGAGACCTGGAGGTCGTACATCCGCGAGAGCCGGCCGACGACGGCCATGCCGAGGCGCGGGGACTCGCCGAGGTCGTTCATGTTGGAGCCGGCCTGGGCCCTGGCGAGCATGTTCTCGGCCCGCGAGCGGGCCTCCTCGCTGAGCGAGACGCCGCCGTCCTCGATCTCGATGGCGATGCCGGTCTGCACCTCGACGGCGGTGACGTGCACCCGGGTCTGCGGGGGCGAGTAACGGGTGGCGTTGTCGAGGAGTTCGGCACAGGCATGGATGAGCGGCTCGACTGCGGTGCCGATGATGGCGACCTTGGCGATCGAGTGCAGATCGACGCGGGGGTATTCCAGGATCCGCGACATGGCACCGCGCAACACGCTGAACAGCGGTACGGGCTTGGGCCACTGACGGCTGGGGCGGGCGCCGCCGAGTACCGCGATGGAGTCGGCGAGGCGGCCGATCAGCGCGGTGCCGTGGTCGATGCGGAGCAGGTCGTCGAAGACATCGGGGTTGCGTCCGTGGTGCTCCTCCATCTCGCGCAGTTCACTCGCCTGGCGGTGGACGATCGCCTGGACGCGCCGGGCGACGTTGACGAACGCGCGCTGCGCGGAGTCACGCATCGCCTCTTCGTTGTCGATGATGTGCAGCACCGTGTAGACGAGGGTGCGCTGGGCGTCGGGCAGGTCGTGGTACAGCTCGTCCGCGTCGACGACGTCGCGGAGCACCTCTTCGGGCGAATTCCCCACGCGCAGCCGGTGGATGGCGGCCGGCAGGAGCTCCTTGCTGATCCGCACGGTCTCGTCGTCATGGGTGGCGATGCGCCGCTCCAGGTCGGCGAAGCGCCGTTCGTACACCGCGCGCTGGGTAAGCAGATCGCGTGCCCGGCGGGCGAGTTGGACGCTCAGGGCGGCTACCACGACGGTGGCGACGGCACCGCACCAGACGACTGGTATCCGCGCGGCCGTGGAAACCAGTGCCGCCGCGGCGGCGGTGGCGCCGCCCATCAGGAACACGGGCAGCAGCACGGCACGAGCGACGGAGGGTTCTCGGTCGATCGGCGGTGATTCAACACGAACCATCTAAGACCTCTGGCGGTTGATTCGGGAGGTATGCACGCTTGCAGGGCAGTCGGGAACAAGCGCTCGAATTCATATCAACTCGACTTCACTGCGCGTGAGCTTAGTCAGATCGAATCAGTGCTTCGGCACATTCACCCAACCCCCTGCGCGAGCGCTCCAGCGGTAATACACTCACGAGTTTTTGCACGCACCGCCGTCATACGCACACAAGGAGTTACAGCAGAGGTGATTCGATGCGAGAGCAAGGAACTGGTACCGGAGAGCGGGACAACATACGGCTGCTTCAAGCGAGTTCAGGGACTTTCCCCCTGCTGGACACACTCATCTGTCCCTTGATGCAGGACAGACGCACATGCGATCGAACCGGATCGAAAGCAACGCATTCGTGACTCGGGGGCGGGTGGACGGTGCGGTCACCGAACTGACGGACGGTACGGACCGGCATCCCGCGCACCGCTGAACACACCTGCACCGAAGGGGAACCGACACACCATGGGGTCGAATCGTGGCTACACCATCGAATCGCTGGACACCGGGCTCCGGTTGATGCAGCTCTTCCTCACCCACGACACGCTCACCGTCTCCGAGGCCGCCGAACTGCTCTCCGTGGGCCGGTCCACCGCGCACCGGGTCCTCAGCACCCTGGAAGGACGCGGCTTCGCGACGCGGGACTTCTCCGGCCGCGGCTACTCGGCCGGGCCGGAGCTGGTCCGGCTCGGCAGCCCGGCGGGATTCGGCCCGGCCGTCCGTGAACGGCTCGCGGCGGTGCTGGACGACGCGGCGCTGCGCACCGGCGAGACCGTGCAGTGCACCGCGCTGATCGGCGACCGGATCATCGTCACCGACGGCCGCGAGTCCGCGCAGCCGGTACGGGTGATGCCGGAACCCGGCAGTACGCACCCCGCCCACGCCACGTCGGGCGGGAAGTTGCTGCTCTCCCGGATGGCGCCGGAACAGGTCTGCTCGCTCTACCCGCATGAGGAGCTGCCTGCGGCCACGCCGTCCACCGTCATCTCACGCTCCGCGCTGCTCGCCGAGCTCCAGGAGATCCGCTCCGTCGGATACGCGCTCAGCCGCGGGGAGTCGGTCCGGGGCATGAACACCGTGGCCGTGCCGCTGACCGGGTCGAGCCGGCGTGACCGGCTCGCCCTGATGGCATCGGCACCCTCCGATCGCGGCGACGACGCGGCGCTCGTCCGCCGTGCCGGGGAACTCCGCCTGTCCGCCGCGCTGTTGGACGAGGTCTGACCGGCCCCGGTCGTTCGGCCACGGGCGAGCGCGCGCCGGAGCGGACCGCCGGAGTGCGCCGTCCCGCTCCGGCGGTCCGCTCCGGTGAGCCGCTTCCGCCCGGGTGGCTACATCGGGAGTTCGATGGCGTGCGCCTCCACCAGGGCGGCGATCCGCGCGAGAACGCCGTCCGCGGACCGTGGCTCCAGCCGGGACCCGTCGCGCAGCCGCAGCGCCACCTGCCCCTCGGCGGCTTCCCTCGCCCCGATGACCGCCTGGCAGGGCACCAGCCGGGCCTCCCGGATGCGGGCGCCGAGGGTGCCGCGTTCCGGTCCGGCGATCTCGGCCCGCAGCCCCAGGTCGGCGCATTTCCGGGCGAGCGCCTCGGCGTCCGGCAGTTCGGCGTCGGAGATCGGGAGGATCGCCAGCTGGGTGGGGGCGAGCCAGGCGGGGAGGGCCCCGCCGTGCACCTCGATCAGATGGGCGACGGCTCGCTCCACACTGCCGATGATGCTGCGGTGGATCATGACCGGCCGGTGTTTCGCACCGTCGGCGCCGATGTAGTGCAGGTCGAACCGGCCCGGCTGATGGAAGTCGATCTGGACGGTTGCCGGTATCCGGCCCGCCGTTCGGCGGTGCGGACGTACTCCTCCAGGGTGTGGCGCACGGCGGCGCCGTCGGGCAGCCAGTAGGGCAGTCCCGCGCCGATCAGCGGGTCGGTGTCGAACAGGCCCAGTTCGCGGCCGAGCTTGCGGTGGTCGTGCATGGCGGTCTCCTCGCGGTCGTCGGGCGGGTGACCGCAAGGCGAAGCCCCGGGGCACTCGCCCCGGGGCTTCTCACTGCACAGCTGTCAGCGCGCCGGGACATTCTCCGGCGTCGTCGTCATGGCAGCGCGCTTCATGCGGTGGACGCTAGCAGCGGTGCACCACCGTCCGCACGGCATTTTCCCGGTGCCGCGGGCACGGCCCCGTGCACCGGCGCCGGTTCAGCGCCGGCCGCCGCCGATCCGCCCCTCCAACTGCAGCAGCAACTCGCTGAGCTGGGCGCTGAGCTGCGCACGAGACTGCTCGTCGAGACCGGACAGCACCGCGCGTTCGTACGCGAGCTGCCGGGGCAGCAGCATGTCCACCAGCGCGCGCCCCTCCTCGGTGAGGCGGATGTGGTTGACCCGGCGGTCGCGGTCGTCGCCGCGGCGGTCGACGAGACCGCGTTCCTGAAGGACCCGCAGCCGCTTGGTGACGGCGGCGCCGGACGAGAACGTCTCCCTGGCCAGTTCGCCGGGGGTGAGTTCGCGGTCGGTCCGGCGTACGGCACCGAGCAGGTCGAACTCGGCCCGGGTCAGCCCGGCCTCGCGCAGCGGGGCGTCCTCGGCCTGCTGGAGCAGGGCCGCGCAGCGGTTGATGCGGCCGATGAGCTCCATCGGTCCGGTGTCCAGTTCCGGGTTGACGGCCTGCCACTGCCGTACCACCGTGGCGACGATGTCGTCGGTCACACCGCTCCGTTCTCCGGGGCGCGGGCGATCGACCCCCGCCGTGTTGCTGTAGCGGCGAGCGTACGGTGTCCGGCCTGCTCGGCCGCGAGGACCCGCTCCTGGGGCAGGGCGCGCTGCCACCATTCGCCCGCCGCCGTGTCGTCGGCCTCGCGCAGTTCGACGAGCGATCCGGTCAGCCTGCGGCGGGCGGCGTCGAGCGCGGCGGGCGTCTGCTGCGGGGCGGCCAGTGCGTGTACGGCGTGGGCGCGGGCCAGGTCGGTGGCGGCGAGCGCCTTCTCCAGCCGTCCGGCGGCGCGGCGGTTGGTCACCAGCATGGCGGCGAGGATGCCCACCCCGGCGCCGATGACGGTGTCCAGGACCCGGTCGCCGATGAGTTCACCGGCCGGGTGGGTGCCGCCGAATTCCAGGACCAGCAGTGCCATCGGGGTGACGGCGACGGAGCCGAGCCAGTAGTTCCGGGTGATCAGGGCCTCGGCGGCGAAGCCGAAGAACAGGCAGAAGCCGATGAGGGCCAGCGGGCCGGTGCGACTGACCGGGAGGATCGCGGCGAAGACGAGGACGCCGAGCAGATTGCCGAGGGTGCGCTGGAGGGCCCGGTTCCAGGACAGGGTCACATTGGCCTGGTACAGGGAGGCGGCGGTGACGATCGCCCAGTAGGGGCGGCCGACGCCGGCCGCCTGGGAGACGTAGCCGGCCAGGGCGCAGCCGACGAGGGCGCGGGCGCCGATGGGCAGCAGCGGGGAGCCCGGGGCGAGGCTGCGCAGCAGCACGCGGCGGGCCTCGCGACGGCTTGTGCCGCGGGCGGCCCGTTCGGCGTCGATGCCGAGGAGTTCTTCCGTCGTGCCGGGGGCGGGAGGCGGTGTGGGAACGGGGCCCCGGGCGCGGGTCCGCCGGGCCCAGGCGCGGAGCTGTTCCGGGTCGGGGGCGGGAGCGGGGAGGGCCAGTACGTCGCCGAGGGTGCCTGAGGCGAGGGCGGCTTCGGCGTGCACGACGAGCCGTTCGAGTGACCGGCGTACGGGCGAGGGGCGTCCGGCGGCGAGCAGGGTCTGCCAGGCCGCGTGCACGGTGGCGGCCGCGGCGTGCCGGGTGCGGTGGCCGGGGTCGGTGAGGTACGCCGCGGCGGCGTCGAGGGCGCGGGCCGTCGCCCGGCGCTCCGGGCCCTCCCGGCGGACGAGCGCGGGGCCGGCCGTGACCAGCCAGGCGATGGCGCCCGCGGCCAGGGTCAGCGCGAGATGGCCGGGCACCTGGCCCGGTTGCTGTGGGACGAAGAGGGCGGCGGAGGTGACGAAGGTGAAGATCACCGGTCCGGGCGGGCCGATGCGGGTGGCGTCGCAGAGCGTCTTCTGCGCCGCCGCGAGGAGCGCCCCCACCGCGATCAGTACGGCGGTGGACCCGGTGAGAGAGGCCGCGACCAGGGATATCGCCAGGCCGATGACCATGGAGACGACGACTCCGGCGACGGCGCGGGCACGCCGGGCGTACGGCAGGTTGTGGCCGTACAGCGCACAGAGCGAACCGGCCATCGTGTACATCACGAGGTCGAGCCGGTCGATGGCGAACAGCACCAGATCCGGTACGGCGGTGGCGACGACCACGCTCAGTGCCGGCTTGAACCACATGTCCGAGGGCCTGGCGAGGCGCAGCGGGGCCGCCAGCGGGAGTCTGCGGACGGAGGGCTGCCGGGACCAGGTGGTTGTATCGCTCACCCAAATATCTTAACAGGTATTACACCCATAAAATATTTTTCCCCGATGGCCGCGCCCTGCCCGAGGTCATAGCGTTCAACTGCGCGAGGACCGGCAGCCGCAGGCCCACGTGCGTGTCCACGCAGCCACGGAGGAACCGAATGAAGCTCACCGAACCGGTGACCGGCGGCCCCTGCTGGGTCGAGCTGAGCACCGCCGACATCCCGGCCGCCAAGTCGTTCTACACGGCACTCTTCGGCTGGCGCCCGGAGACCGACCCGCGCGAGGAGGCGGGCGGCTACACGATGGCGCACCTCGGCGACGCACGCGTGGCCGCGCTCAGCCCGATCTATCAGCCCGGTCAGCCGACCGCCTGGACGGTCTCGTTCGCCACGGACGACACGGACGGCACCGTCGAGCGGGTGAAGTCGGCGGGCGGCTCGCTCCTGGTCGGCCCGATGGATGTGTTCGACCAGGGCAGGTTCGCGGTGGTCACCGATCCGTCCGGCGCGGTGTTCTCGCTGTGGCAGGGGCGCGCCTTCGCCGGTGCCGAGCGGCTGAACGACCCCGGAGCGCTCGGCTGGGTCGAGCTCGTCACCCGCGAGGCCGACCCTGCGCTCGCTTTCTACCCCGCGGTCTTCGGGTGGACGGTGAACGCCGTGTCGGACCGGTACACGCAGTGGGGCGTGGCCGGTGAGGACTTCGGCGGGATGCTGGTCATGGACGACCGGTTCCCGCCGGAGGCACCGCCGAACTGGCTGCCGTACTTCGCCGTGGCGGACGTCGACGCGACGGCCGCCACGGCCCAGGGGGCGGGCGGCGAACTGCTGATGCCGCCGACCGACATCCCCGACGGGCCGCGGATCGCCGTCGTGCGGGACCCGCAGGGTGCGGTGTTCGGCATCCACCGGACGGGCGGCGAAGGCTAGGGTCTGTCCTGCGGATCATGGCCGGGGTCTTCTGGAGTTGAGTCGATGTACGAGAGCGATGCCGGACTGCTCGCCCCCGGGCGGGCCGGCTCCCCCGCCGAGACGACCACCGGCGACAGCGCCTTCCTGCAGGCGATGCTCGACGCCGAGGCAGCGCTCACCCGCGCCCAGTCCGAGTGCGGGCTCGCCCCCGCGGGGGCCGGGCAGGCGGTGACGGCCGCGGCGGCCGACACCGGCCGGTTCGACGTACGGGATCTGGCGCTGCGCGCACGCGCGGGCGGCGATCCGGTCATCCCGCTGGTCATGGACCTCGTCGCCGCCGTGTCGCCGGACAACCGGCCGTACGTGCACCGGGGCGCGGCCAGCCAGGACATCCTCGACACCGCCGCCATGCTGGTCGCCGCACGCACCCTGGCCCCGCTCCTGGACGACCTGGCACGGACCGCGAACGCGGTGGCCCGGCTCGCCACCGTGCACCGCAACACCCCGATGGCCGCCCGGACCCTCACCCAGCACGCCGTACCGACCACCTTCGGGCTCAAGGCGGCGGGGTGGCGGGCGCTGATCCTCGACGCGAGGGACCGCCTCTCGGCCGTACGGGAGTCGCTTCCCGTTCAACTCGGCGGGGTGGCGGGAACGCTGGCCGCCTTCGAGGCGTACGCACCCACCAACGACATCGACGCGATCGATCCGGGGCTGCCCCTCGTCCAGGCGTTCGCGAGCGAACTCGGCCTGGCCGAACCGCTGTTGCCGTGGCACACCCTGCGTACCCCGATCGCGGACCTGGCGGGCGCGCTCGCCTTCACCGCGGGTGCGCTCGGCAAGACGGCGGCCGATGTGCTCAGCCTTTCCCGGACCGAGATCGGTGAGGTCGCCGAGGGGCAGGGCGATGATCCGTCCGCCATGGCGCACCGGGCCGGTCCGGTGCACGCCACGCTGATCGCGGCGGCCGCCCGTCGCGCCCCGGGGCTGGCGGCGACGCTGTACGGATCGCTCGCCGCCGAGGACGAGCGGCCGGCCGGGGCGTGGCACGCCGAGTGGGAGCCGCTGCGCGAGCTGCTGCGGCTCGTCGGCGGGGCCGCGCGCTGCGCCGCCGAACTCACCGGGGCCCTGCGCGTCGTCCCGTACGCCATGCGGGAAAATCTCCAGCTCACCGACGGGCTGATCGTCTCGGAACGGCTGGCCGCCGTGTTCGCCGAACGGATCGGCCGCAAGCGCGCCCAGGAGGTTCTGGCCGGCGCCGCCGACCGGGCCCGCGCGGAGACCACGGACCTGTCCGACGTCCTCGCCGACGTGCTCGACGAGGAGCCCGAACTCGCCGGTCTCGACCTGGGCGAACTGACCGACCCCGCCCGCTACACCGGCTGCGCGGGAGCCCTCACCGATCGCGCGCTCGATCGCGGCTGACCGGCCCCGTCGTCATGCCGGGCCCCCGTCGCCCGCAGGGCCCCGCGCTCACCGGACCAGCCGGCCCTCGCGGGCGATGATCCGGCCCTCGCGTACGACCACGGACGGGACCGGGCGGTCCACCACGGCCTCGGGCAGCGACCCCGCGGCCACCAGGACGAAGTCGGCCGGGTCGCCGGTCTCCAGCCGGGAGGCGGGCAGTCCGAGCAGGGCGGCGCCGCCCTGCGCCACCGCCTCGTAGCAGGCGGCGAGTTCGGCATCGGTGCGGGCATCCGTGCGGTACGCGAGCAGATGGGCCCGCGCGATCATGTCGCCGTCACCGAACGGCGTCCACGCATCGCGCACACCGTCCGAGCCGACGGCGAGCCGCACACCGTGCGGGGTGAGCCGCGCGGGGTCCAGGACCGGGTCACCGCCCAGCGCGCAGGTGACCAGGGAGACACCGGCCCCCGCCAACAGCGCGGCGACGGACTCGTTCCCGGCACCGTCCAGCTCGGCGACGGCGAAGGCGTGGCCGAGGGTGACGTGTCCCTGCATCCCCGCCGCGACGGTACGCCGGGCGATCTCGGTGACCTGGCGGATGCCTGCCGGTCCGCCGTCGTGCAGATGGATGTCGAGCGGTACGCCCTTGCGGGCGGCCAGCCCGAACACGAAGTCCAACTGGCCCTCCATGTCGCCGTCGATGCCGATCGGATCGAGGCCGCCGACCACATCGGCGCCCTCGGACAGGGCCTGCTCCATCAGTTCGGCGGTGCCGGGCTCGCTCAACAGGCCGAGCTGGGGGAAGGCGACGATCTGGACGTCGATGAGGTCCTTGCGGGCATCGGCCGCCGCCCGCACTCCGTGCACTCCGGACAGGCCGTGGACGGGGGCGACATCCACATGGGCCCGCATGGCGCGGGTGCCACGGGCGATGGCCCGGTCCATGAGTGCCCCGACCCGCTCCGCCACCGGATCCGTGAAGGCGGTCCTGGCCCGTACGTCACCCTCGATCAGGTCCCGGAGCGTGTCGGCGGGCTCACGGCTCAGCCAGGGCCCGCCCCAGGTCGACTTGTCGGGGTGGATGTGCGCGTCGACGGGCGAGGGCAGGGCGAGGGCCCCCTGGGCGTCCACGGTCACGCAGCCGTCGGGCAGCTCCGCGGGGTCGTACGCGGCGATCCGGCCCTCGGAGACCAGCAGGTCACGGGTGCGCCCGTCGGCGCAGCGGACGGCGGTGAACAGGACGTGGGGGCGGGCGGGGGCGGGCGTCGCCATGGGCGGGGGTCTCCTTGGGTGGTGCGCGACAGGTGGTGCGCGACGTCGTGCGCGGGTCGGTCGTCCGGGCCGGGGCCGGGATCCACGGGTCTGGCGGCAGGGGCTGTTCCGGATCAGGAGTCAGCGGTGCCGGCGGCGAGCATCTGCATCGCGGTCTCGCGAGTCCCGGCGACATGACGGCGGGCGATACGTTCCGCCGCCTCGGCGTCACCGCTGCGGATCGCTTCGTAGAGCAGTTCGTGCTCCCCGCACATCATGGGACCGTCGCCCGGCTCGGAGGTGAGGCTGAACAGGCGGCGCAGCCGGCCGTCGAGCGGTGCCATCAGGCCCTGGAGCAGCGGATTGCCGGACATGACGACGATCTGCTGATGGAAGTCGGCATGGACCGAGCCCAGTTCGCGGGTCCGGCGGGAGGAGTCGGCGGCGCGGCGGGCCCGTTCCAGCAGCTTCTCCAGGGTGCGCAGGCTGGCCCGGTCGGCGCGCTGGGCGGCCAGCGAGGCCGCCAGCGCCTCCAGGTGTTCCCGGATGTCGAAGAAGTCCGCGGCCTCGGCCGGGCCGAGCGGGGCGACGAACGCGCCCCTGCGCGCCTGCGCCGCGATGAACCCCTCGGTCTCCAGCCGTTGGATGGCCTCCCGTACAGGGATACGGGACACCCCCAGCTCGTCCGCGAGTTCCCGCTCGACGACCCGGTGCCCGGAGGGGTAGCGGCCGTCGATGATCCGCTCGCGCAGTTCCACATAGACCTGGTCGCGCAGCGACTGATGTGCCGCACCGATGGTGCCGGTGGCGTTGGGGCCGGCGGTTCGGCTGCTGCTCATGGACTCGCTTCCTGCCCGTCGGAGCCGGTCTCTTTCCGGCTCCCGTGCCGCGATCATCGCAGATTCCGGAAACCTTCCGTACCCCCTTGATTGGTATTCGGTATACCAGATAGCTTGAGCGCCGCGCCCAATCCGGCCGCCCTGAACTGGTCTTTTCCGCCGCCCCATGCCTGGAGCAGGCATCGGCTTCGGCGTCCAGCCGCCCGTTCGCACCTGAGGAACCACCGATGACGCAACCCTCGACGGCCGTCCCGCCGCCCGCCTCCCCCGCCTCGGCCCCCGAGGCCCTCCGGGATACCGCCCTGCCTTCCGGCGGTCCGTCCGGAAGCCTCGCCAAGGGGCAGATCGGCACCTTCGATCTGGTCTTCTTCGTCGTGGCGGCGGCCGCACCGCTGACGGTGCTGGCAGGTGTCGCACCGTTCGCCATCGGGATCGGCGGTCCGGGCACCCCGCTCGGCTATCTGGTCTCCGGTGCGCTGCTGGTGCTCTTCGCCGCCGGGTTCACCGCGATGAGCCGCTACGTGCGCAACGCCGGGGCCTTCTACGCGTACGTGGCCCGAGGGCTCGGCCGTACGCTCGGTGTCGCCACGGCCTATCTGGCGACGCTTTCGTACAACCTCATCGCCCCCGGTGTCGCCGCCGGGTTCGGCTACTTCGCCTCGACGACCCTGAGCGATCTCACCGGTGCGGAACTGCCCTGGTGGCCGCTGGCGACGATCTGCGTGCTGGGCACCGGGGTACTGGGCTGGCTGCGGGTCACCCTGAGCGCGAAGGTGCTGGGGGTGGCGCTGGTCCTGGAGGTCCTGGTGCTGCTGGTGATGGACGTCGGGGTGCTGGCGGACCGGGGGACCGCCGCCCTGGACGTCACGTCCTTCGACCCGTCCGTGCTGACCTCCTCGGGCGGCATGGCGGGGATGTTCGTCCTGGTCATCGGCGCGTTCACGGGCTTCGAGGCGACCGCGATCTACGCCGAGGAGGCACGCGACCCGGAGCGCACGGTGCCCCGTGCCACCTTTGTCGCGATCGGATTCCTGGCGCTGTTCTACGCCGCCGGGGTGTGGATCCTGATGGGCAGCTTCGGCACGGACGAGTCGGTCTCGATGGCCCGCTCCTCGGACGGCCCGCAGCTGACGTTCCACGCGGCCGACCGGTTCGTCGGCCCGTGGCTCGCCGACTCCATGCATGTGCTGATCGTGGTCAGCGCGTTCGCCGCGACCCTCGCCTTCCACAACGCCGCGGCCCGCTACCTCTACGCCCTGGGCCGCGAGGGTCTGCTGCCGCGCCGGCTGGGCCGGGTGTCGCCCCGTCAGGGCTCACCGGTGGCGGCCGTCGTCGTGCAGACCGTCTTCGGCCTGGTGATCGTGGTGGGCGGTGCCCTGATCGACGCGGATCCGTACGCCGAGATCTTCCTGTGGACCAACAGCACCGGCGTACTCGGCATCATGATCATGCAGGCGCTGGCCGCGCTCGCCGTCTGCTTCTTCTTCCGCCGGGAGCGGCGCGGCATGTCGGTCTGGCGGGTCGCGGTCGCACCGCTGATCGCCTTCGTGGGTCTCGCGGTCCTGTCGGTGCTCGCGATACTCCACTTCGACCTGCTCACCGGGCGCACGGGTGCGGTCAATGTGGCGCTGCTGCTGCCGCTGCCGGTGGTGCTCGTGGCCGGGGCCGTGGTGGCGCTGCGCATCAGGCACGCCGACCCCGGACGGTACGCGCGGCTCACCGAGGTGGACGTGGAACGGGACTGAGCGCGCGGCTCCGCGAGGACGACGCGAACGGCCTGCACCGCCCAGGTCGCTGTCAGCCCTTCGCGTCGTCCCCGCGGAGCCTGGCGTGCAGATGCATGTCGTGCCAGCCGTCGGAGTGGAGCTGGGAGTGGCGCCGGGTGCCCTCCAGGGCGAACCCCGTCTTGGCCGCCACCCGGCAGGACGCCTCGTTCAGCACGGAGTGATCGAGTTCCAGCCGCTCGAACCCGATCTCGTCGAACGCCCAGCGCGCGAGTGCCGAGACGGCCCGCGGCGCCACGCCCCGTCCGCGGGCGGCCGGCAGCACCCAGTAGGCGCATTCCGCCTGGCCGCCCTCCGGGATCAGCGAACGGAGCGAGATCCGGCCGAGGACTTCCCCGGTTCCGTCGCCCGCCCCCCGGGGACGCACGACGGCCCAGTGGGCCGCGGTCTCGCCGCGCCAGGCCTCCTGCCACTGCTCGATCCAGCCGCGCGCCTCGTCCTCGCTGTCGGCCCGGCGCATGTGCCAGCGCTGGATGGCCGGATCGGAGAAGGCGGCGACGACCGACGGGGCGTCCGCGCACTGCCACGGCCGCAGCAGCAGGTCGTCGTCGGCGGCGAGAGCCGGTTGGGCGGAGTCCGCGAGGCGACCCGGGGGAATGTGGGGCGGCACCAAGTACGGCATGGGCGCATCATGGCACGGGGCGGAAGCCGTCGCGGCCGATCGCGCGCCGGTCGGCCCGGACCCGCCCGGTCGACCTGCCCGTCAGCCGGCCTGCCCGCCCGTAGGACCGCCCGCAGGCCAGCCCGTCAGCCGGTCTGCTCGTCGGTCGCCTGTACGTGGTCGGCGATGCCTGCGACGAGGACCCGGGTGTTCGGTTCGATGGGGCGCCACCGGTGGACGAGGCCGCTCGTGCAGTGGAGCGTGTACGGACCCGCACGGTCTTCGGCAGCGGCGTCGCCGCCGGGGCGCCGGCGGCGGTGGTCCTCGCGGCCGTGTTCGGCCGGCTCGGGCCGAAGGAGGAGAAGCCGCGGGCGAAACCGGCGGAGGAGCCCTCGGCCGGGGCCCAGGTGGGCTCCGCCCCGTGACGTCCCGCTGCCCCTGGTGCCCCCCCCCTTGCACGGACGATCGTGCCAGGGGGCACCCATACGACATCCGCCCGATCCACTCCCTCCCACCCCTCATTGAAACTTCACACACCGCGTACGATGACGGGATGACCGGCCTGAGCGAAGCGACGCGCCGACGGACGCAGGGCACCTGCGCGTCGGCCGTGTTCGGCTGGCTGTTCGTGCTCTTCGCCATGGTCTCGTGCTGCTCGATCACGGCCCCGGCCGTGCACGCCTCCGCCGCCGGGCCGGCGGCCGTCGCCCGGACCATCACGCCCACGCACCAGGCGCTCGCGCGCATCGTGGTGGCCGACTCCCCCGAGGACCGGGGCATGGGCAGCTCCTGCCACGGAAGCTCCGAGCACTCGACCCCGGTCGTGCTGCCCGGCCAGAGCGCACCCGCCGCCCTTCCCGGCACGACCGTCACCGTTCCTGTCGCCCCGCTCACCGGCGCGGCCGCGATCCGCGGCCCGTCCAACGACGCCGTGCGGGAAGTCGACCATCTCCGTCTGCAGGTTCAGCGGATCTAGAGGCAGGACCCGTTCCCCGCGACACCCGGGGAACAGACTCCGCATGCCCTCAGCTCCCTCACTTCCGTTGAACCGAAGGACCCCCTCATGGCATCCGCCAGTCAACAGAACGCCTCTGCCTCCGCACGCCGCGCCAAGCTGGAGGAGGCCCGCCGCAAGGAACGGGCCCGCGAGCGCCGCAATCGCCTCATCACGATCACCGCGTCCGTCGCCGTGGTCGCCGCGCTCGTCGCCGGCGGCGGCTATCTGATGTCCGCCGCCAACGACAAGGACAAGGCCGAGACAGAGGCCAAGTCCTCTCCGGTGAAGGGCGAGCGGACCTGGGACAAGCTCGCCCAGAACCACGTCGACAAGAAGGTCGACTACCCGATGAACCCGCCGGTCGGCGGCGATCACAACCCGATCTGGATGAACTGCAACGCCGACGTCTACACCAAGGCGATACCGAAGGAGAACGCCGTCCACTCCCTGGAGCACGGCGCGGTCTGGGTCACGTACACGAGCAAGGCGAAGCCGGCCGACATCGAGAAGCTCAGCGAGCGGGTCAAGTCGACGCCGTACTCCCTGATGAGCCCGGTCGAGGACCAGGCCGACCCGCTCATGCTCAGCGCCTGGGGCAAGCAGGTCACGGTGAACGGCGCCGCCGACGCGCGCGTCGATCAGTTCTTCACCAAGTACGTGCAGGGCCCGCAGACCCCGGAGCCGGGCGCGGCCTGCACGAACGGGGTCGCCCAGTGACGTCCATGGTCCGCTC
This sequence comes from Streptomyces sp. NPDC001933, assembly GCF_042890955.1. Classification (NCBI taxonomy): domain Bacteria; kingdom Bacillati; phylum Actinomycetota; class Actinomycetes; order Kitasatosporales; family Streptomycetaceae; genus Streptomyces; species Streptomyces sp. NPDC001933. The sequence goes on from NZ_JBIASS010000011.1 coordinate 146,895, forward strand.
CTCGCGCCCGATGATGCTGGCCGGCGGCGTGGTGCTGCTGCTGGCGGCGGCCCTGGTCGCTCTCATGCTCGTACGGCCGTCCTCGTCGGCGGGCTCCCCCTCCGCCGGGGGTTCCGCCGCGACCACCCCCTCGGACACCTCGGTCGATGTCGGGTTCGCCCGTGACATGTCGATCCACCATCAGCAGGCGGTCGAGATGTCTTTCATCGTCCGGGACCGCACGTCCGACGAGGCGGTGCGCCGACTCGCGTACGACATCATCAACACGCAGGCCAATCAGCGGGGCATGATGCTCGGCTGGCTGGAGATGTGGGGCCGGGCGAAGTCCTCCTCGGCCGTGCCCATGAAGTGGATGAACCACCCCTTCACACCGAGGGGCGACGGTTCGCTGATGCCCGGCATGGCTACCAACACCGAACTCGACGAGCTGCGGGCGGCGAAGGGCAGGGCGGCCGAAGTGCTGTACCTGAAGCTGATGACCCCGCACCACCAGGCCGGTGTGGAGATGGCCGCCGCGGCGGCCACCTCGGCGGACACGGATGAGATCAGGAACCTGGCGGCAGGCATGGTGCGCGGCCAGCAGTCGGAGATGGCGCTCATGGCGGACATGCTCAAGGAGCGCGGCTCGAAGGCCTGAGCGCCGGACGTTCCTGCTTCCCGCACCCCCTCACGGCCGGCCCGTTCGCGGCGGACTCCTCCGCCTCGAACGGGCCGGCCCCGGTCATGACACGGCGACCTGCACCCGCGCGGGGACCAGCTCGGTCCCGTCCGGCAGCCGGAAGTCCAGCGTGATCCGCTGGGCTCCGGTCGCCGCCCCGGCCGTGGCGCGCACCGTCACCGTGGCGGCCGCGCCCCGGGTGCCGTGCACCTTCAGCGTGCCGCTCGCCGGTTCCAGTACCACGCCGTCGGGCGCGGTCGCCGTCCACCGGACGGTGTGACCGGTGAAGTCGACGTCCTGTGCCTCCACGACGAGGGCCACGGCGTCACCGTCCCGTACCAGCGCGAGGAATCCCGGGTCGCCGAATCCGGCGGCGGGGGCGGCGTAGCTGTCGACGACGTCCTGGCGGACCGTGGCGTCGTCGTACGGCGTCTGCCCCGCCGGGCCGTTCCAGCGCCACCATGCCTGCACATTGGGCAGGCAGACGCCGTTGAACCGGTTGCGGTGCACGAGCGCCCGGTACTCCCGGCGGGCCGCGTCGAGTTCGGCGCTGTTCGCCGGTGCCAGGCCGATGCGCATGTCGGCCAGCGCGATGTCGATGTTGCGGGTCAGCCGGTCCAGCACCGTGCGGGCCGCGGCGCCCTTCGCCAGGCCGGTGGCCTCCTTGAGCGCGTCGCGGGCCTGTGTGTAGCTGTCGGTGAGCCGGGTGACCGCGTGGGTGTCGGGGTCGAGGCCGGTCAGGTCGTAGTAGCGGCGTACGGCGGTGAAGGTCTCCTCGCCGAAGCGCGCCAGCAGGTAGCCGTCGAGATACGCGTCCGCGTCCAGGCTGTTGTCCCAGGCCAGTGCGGCGACGAGACTCTGGACGGGTTCGTACGTGATCCAGTCGCCCGGTTCGCTGTACATGCCCATGCCGTTCAGACCGAGCCGGGACTCGAAGGCGACGTCGCCCTCGATCGTGGCGATCGGACGCACCGGCAGGCTGCGCCAGCGGTAGCGCCGGTAGTACTCGTACATCACCAGCGAACCGCGGAACGCGGACCGCCACTCGCGCAGCGCGTCGGCGAGCCCGGTGTTGGCCTTCACCGCGGGATCGCCGAGATTCCCGTCGTAGTTGCGGGAGTACGGGGCGAAGTCGACGATGACCTCGGGGTCGCACGCGTACTCCGGATCGGGCGGCCGGACGGTGGACGCGTACGCGATCCGTTCGACCCGGACACCGGGCAGCTCCTTCCGCAAGACCTGGACGAGCTTGTTGACGACCACCGATTCGGCGTTGGCGGGTTTGCCGTACCGGTCGAGGATCGCCTTCTGGAACGCGCCGACGTCCGGGGGCCAGCAGTCGAAGACGGTGATCTCGGGACGCTCCCGCAGGAAGGTGACGACGCGGTCGATGTAGGCGTCGAGCGCCTCGGGGTTGTAGATGTCGAAGAGCGGCCCGCCGGACTCGTAGTACTGCGGGTGGTCGGCCTTCGGCAGGAAGCTGTCGTAGCCGTGGCCGCCGGTCTCGATGCGGATGCCGCGCTTGGTGGCCTCGCGGGTGAGGACGGTCCGCACCTTGTCGTACGTGGTGACGCCGAGGCCCAGGTAGTCGGTCGGGTGGACGAAGGTGTTGAGCCGGTTCTTCGCCATCCAGTCGAGCAGCGGCGGCAGGCTGGCTTCCGTGTGGCTGAAGCCCTCCTCGGCGTACTGCCGGCGCAGCTGCCAGTCGGGCCGGTCGGTGCTGCGTACGGGCGGGAGGGTGAGGGCCGGGGTGCTGGGGATCTGTTCGGCGTGGCCCTCGTACGCGGGGAAGGACGGGGCGAAGAACCGTACGCCGAGCCGTTCCAGGAGCGCGTAGACGGCGTAGAGCGGGGCCCGGTCGCCGATCCCGGTCAGCAGCAGGTGGGTGTGGTCGCCGAGGAGGGTGAAGGAGTCCTCGGGGGAGCCGGAGAGTTCCCGGCCGGCGTCGGCGAGCCGGCTCGCGGGGACCGCGGTCTCCCGGCCGGTGCCCGGGACGAGGCTCACCAGGCCGGTGATGCCTTCGGGGACAGCGGCGCCGGGGGCGTTCGCGGCTCGCAGCGGCAGCCGGACACCGGTGATCCGCTGGACGTAGTCCCGCAGTTCGGTGGCAGCGAACCGGGCGCTGCCCGCTCCCCACCACAGCACCGTGGCACGGGCGCGTCCGCCCGTGACGACACGGAGTGCGGCCGTGGTGGCGGGTGCGGCCGCCGCGGCTTCGGTGGCGGTGGTCCAGGGCAGCACGGCCGCACCGGCGAGGCCCGCGGCTCCGGCGAGGAACCCCCGTCGTCCCGGCGCGCACATGGTGCTCAGGTGGCGGGACGCGTATCCGTCGTCCGCGGCTCTCGGGTCGTTCATCAGTGGTCCGCCTTTCCGGCTGTGGCGTACAGGTCCGCGAGGTAGTAGTCCTTGGCCCTGCCTGCTTCGGGCAGCTTCTTCATCCGGACGAAGACATCGGCGAGTCCGTCGAACCAGCCGTCGACCGTGCCGTCCTGGCTGAGCTTCGTCAGCTCGGCGGACGGGAGGATCTTCACGTACTTCGTGGACCCCTTGAGCTGACCGGCGGGCAGTTCGAGGAAGTCGGCGGCGACGGTCTCCGACTCCTGTGGGTGTGCGGCGATCCAGTCGCCGGCCGCCTTGAGGACCCCGGTCACCTTCTTGACGAGTTCCGGGTTTCCGGAGGCCAGCTTCGGCTGGGTGACGAAGACGTTCGGGAAGGTCAGCTCGGGGTAGTAGTCCTCGGTCCGGCTGATCTCCTTGAGATCGGGGACCTTCTTCTTCATCGTGTCGATCAGCGGGTACCAGGTGGCGGCCGCGTCCACCTGGCCGGAGGAGAAGGCCGTGACGACGGTCGAGGCGTCCATGGCGACCTTGGTGACGTCGCTCTGCTTCAACCCGGCCTCGCGCAGCGCCAGATCGAGGATCATGTCGCCGGAGGTGCCTTCGGCGACGGCGATCTTCTTGCCCTTGAGGTCGGCGGGCCTGTCGATGCCGGAGCCGGGCCGGGCGATGACCCGGTCGGCGAGTCCCAGCATGTTGACGGAGACGATCGAGGCACGGCCGGAGGCGGGGAGCCAGAGCGCGCCCGGACCGACGTAGCCGAAGTCCAGGTCGCCGGAGCCCAGTGCCTGGACCTGGAGCGGGCCGTTGGTGAAGACCTTCAGCTCGGGGGTGATGCCCGCCTTCTTCCACAGGCCCTGCTTCTGGGCGACGGCGAGCGCCGCCGAGCCGCTGTAGTCGGCGATGTAGCCGAAGCGGACCTTGTCGCTGCCACCGCCCGAGGAACCGGCGGACGAGTCGCCGCCGCATCCGGTGGCGGCGGGGACGATGGCGAGGGCGAGGAGGAGACCTGCCGTGCGGCGGCCGATGAACCGGGATTTCTTCACGACGCTGTTCCTTCGAGGGGAGCGGGCTGACGGTGGACGGCATGCCAGACCTGGGCGCGCAGCGCTGCGAACTCGGGCGAGAGGCGGTGTTCCTCGGTGCGCGGGTAGGGCAGCGTGACGGGGACGACCGTGTGGATGCGGCCCGGACGGGCGGCCATCACGACGACCCGGTTGGCCAGGAAGACCGCCTCGTCGACGTCGTGGGTGATGAACATGACGGTGCGCCGGTCGCGGCTCCAGGTGTCGAGCAGGGATTCCTGCATCCGGACCCGGGTCAGTGAGTCGAGCGCGCCGAAGGGTTCGTCCATGAGGAGGACCTTCGGGTCGACGGCGTAGGCGCGCGCGATGGCGCAGCGCTGCTTCATGCCGCCGGAGAGGGTTTTGGGCAGGGCGTCGGCGAAGTCGGTGAGGCCGACGAGTTCAATGACCTCCTGGGCCCGGCGGCGGCGTTCGGCCCTGCCGACTCCGGCGACCTTCAGTCCGTACTCGACGTTGGCGGTGACGGTCATCCAGGGGAAGAGCGCGTACTGCTGGAAGATGACGCCGCGTTCGGGGGCCGGTCCGCGGACGGGGACGCCGTCGACGGTGACCTCGCCGTCGGTCGCGTCCAGGAGACCCGCCGCAATGTTCATCAGGGTGCTCTTGCCGCAGCCGGACGGGCCGACGACGGTGACGAACTCGCCGTCCTCGATGTCCAGTCCGACCCGGTCCAGGGCCAGGAACTCGCCGTCCTTGACGGTGAAGCCCCTCGACACCTCGTGGAAGTTGATGGTGGGCATGGTTACCGCCGTTCCTGCCAGTGGGTGAGCCGGCGCTCGGCGAGGAGCAGCAGCCGGTCCATGACGAGGCCGATCGCCCCGATGGCGATGAGCTGGACGAAGATGGTCGGCAGGTCGTAGTAGAGCTGGGCCTGCTGCATGCGGAAGCCCAGTCCGCCCTGGGCCGCGATGAGTTCGGCCGCCACGACGGTCGCCCAGGAGGCGCCGAGGCCGATCCGCATGCCGACCAGGATGAACGGCGTGGACGCGGGGACGACGATGCCGAGGAAGACCTGTGGGTCGCGGGCGCCGAGCACCCTGGCCGCGTTGACGAGGGTGACGTCGACGGCGACGACGCCCTGGAAGGTGGAGACGACGGAGCTGAGGAACGCGGCCAGGAAGATGACGAAGATCTTCGGGGTCTCGTCGATGCCCATGAGGACGATGGCGAGCGGGATGATCGCGAGCGGCGGCACCATGCGGAAGAACTGCAGCCAGGGTTCGATCAGCCGGCGGACGACCGGGTACCAGCCCATCAGGAAGCCGACGGGGATCGCGAGGGCGACGCCGAGGACGTAGCCGATGAGGACGCGTCTCAGGCTGGCGCCCGCGTCGGCGAGGAGCGTGCCGTCACCGATGAGGGTGATGGCCCGACGGGCCACTTCGACGGGTCCGGGGAAGCCGTCGATGCCGCTGTTGGCGAGGACGAACCAGGCTGCCAGGCCGAGCGCGGCGGAGGCGAGGCCGAGCAGCAGGGAGCGGAGCCGGCCCGTGCCCCGGGCCTTCTTCTCCGGGTGCTTCGCCGGATTCGGGCTCTTCACCGGTGCGGCCGCGGCCGGTTCGTCCGCCGGTGCGGGGCCGGGCAGCAGTTTCTGTCTCATGCGACCTCCTCCGCGACTCCGTCGACGTCCGCCGCGCGGTCTCCACCGATGTCCGCCATGTAACTCATCCAGGAGTAGGCCGGGTCGCCGCGGCGCAGCAGCTCGCGGTAGAGCCGCACGGTGAGGTCGCGCCGGACACCGGCGTAGGCAGGTGCCTCGTACACGTTGTGCAGTTCGTGCGGGTCGGTCTCCAGGTCGTACAGCTCGTGCACGCTCTCCGGGTTGTGCACCAGCTTGTGGCGCCGGTCGCGGATCATGCGCTGGGAGTAGGGGAAGTGGTGGCCGTGGAATTCGGCGACGATCTGGTCACGGGTTTTCCCGGCGGGTGTCGCGGAGTCCTGGGTGGTCCCGGCGGCCCCGGGCTTCTCCCCCATCAGCAGTGGCAACAGGCTTTCCCCGTCGCAGAGTTCGGGTGTCGGGGCGCCCGCCAGGTCGAGGATGGTCGGGTTGAGGTCGATGAGGTTGGCGAAGTCGTCGCTGACCTGGGCGGGGGCGCCCGGGACACGGGCGATCGCGGGGATCCGGTAGATGTCCTCGTACATCGCCGGGCCCTTGTCGTTCAGCCGGTGGGCGCCGGTGAACTCGCCGTGGTCGGCGGTGAAGAAGACCGCCGTGTCGTCCAGGAGCCCGTGCTCCCGGAGCGCGTCGGTCAGCCGCCCGATCTGGTGGTCGATCATGGTGACGTAGCCCCAGTAGACGGCGATGAGCTTGCGCCAGGCGGCGTCGTCGAAATCGTCCGAGGACCAGTACGCGCTGTACTGGCGCTGCACATCGGGCTTGCCGGCGAAGGTCTCGGCCATGGAGGCGGGCAACGGCACGTCGTCGGGGTCGTACAGGTCGTAGTACTCGTCGGGGATCAGATACGGCAGGTGGGGGCCGTACCAGTGGCACGACAGCATGAAGGGCGTGCCGCTCGCCTTCCAGTCGGCGGCGTACCGGTCCAGCAGGGCGAGGGTCCGGTCGGTGAGGAACGCCTCGATGGTGGCCTCGACGGGCTGCTGGAGCCGGCCGGCGATGAGGTGGCCGCGTCCGGTGCCGTTGGCGGCGGTGCCGAAGACGGGTTCGCGCACGGCGAAGGGCGGGAAGCCGTTGTCCTCCAGCCACTTCTCGTACGAGGGATGGTGTACGGGGTTGAGCGCGCCGGGCAGGTGCTCGCCGTCCAGGCCGTAGAACTCGGGGCCGCGCTCGCGGCCGATGTGCCATTTGCCGGCGTGGCCGACCTGGTAGCCCCGGTCCATCAACTGGCGCCACATCATGGGGCTTTCGTCGGAGAGTTCGTCCTTGCTGCCGCCGTTGCGCTCGGGGTTGTTCAGCATGCCGTGGCGGAACGGGTGGAGGCCGGTGGCGAGTGAGGCACGGGCGGGGGTGCAGATGGCGGTCGGCGTGTAGAAGCGGTCGAACCGGGTCCCCTCGGCCGCCAGGGCGTCCAGAGCCGGGGTGTCGACGAGTGGATTGCCGTAACAGCCCAGGGTGTCGACCCGGTGCTGGTCGGTCATCAGGAACAGGACGTTGCGCGGAGCCACTGGCTGGTCGCCCTTTCGACGGGTCGCTCACGGTGGTGCCGCCGAGGGCCCGGGCAGGCGCTCGGACCGGTGCCGAAGCACGTGCTCGGGCAGGCAAGTGACCGGAACTGTAAGGACGGCGACTTTTTTACGTCAACCCTTGGGAATAAAAAGCGTGTGAATTCTTCCGGCGCGTTGACAGAAACACCTTGACCGATCGACCATGCGTGCATGACGGAACGCACCGATGCCTTGCAACGTCTGCGCAGGGCCAATGAAGCCGCCGTACTCGGTGAACTGCGCAGGTCGGGCGCGCTGAGCCGCGGCGAGCTCAAGGCGAGGGTCGGGCTCTCCCGCACCACCCTGTTCGCGATCGTCTCCGATCTGCTGGAACGCAAGGCCGTCGTGGAGCAGCCCGCCCCGGACCCGGAACATCCGCGCGGCCGGGGCAGGCCCGCCCTGGAGATCGCGCTGAACGCGCGCGGTGCCGAGCTGATCGGCATCGACCTCCAGCGCCACCGGATCCATGTGGTCGTCGCCAACTGCGCCCATGAGATCGTCGGCCGGTACAGCGTCCCCGCCCCGCCGGACAGCGGCGCCCCCGAGCGGGCCGCGCAGGCCGTCGCCGCCGTGGAGGAGCTGGTACGGCGCGAGAACATCAGCCTCGCTCCGGTCCAGGGCATCGGCCTCGGGCTCCCCGGATTCGTCCAGAATCCGGCCTCCGGCGATCCGCGCAACATGACGCCCTTCGCCAGCCATGTCGCCGCCGAACTCGGCCGGCACTTCGACGCCCCCGTACTCACCGACAACAACTCCAGGCTCGCCGCGCTCGCCGAGGTCACCTGGGGTGCAGCCCGCGGCCTCGACAACACCGTCTACCTGGGGTGGTCCCAGGGGGTCGGCGGGGGGCTCGTCGTCAACGGCCAGCTGGTGCGCGGCGCCCACGGCGCGGCCGGCGAGATCGGCCACACCAGTTGCGATCCGGAGGGAAAGCCCTGCCACTGCGGTGGCCGCGGCTGTCTGGAGGGCCTCATCAGCCTTCCCGCTCTGCTCGCGGCCTGCGCCGACCGGGGCGTGGTGGTCGAGGACGCCGAGGAGATGGTCGCTCTCGCGGCGGCGGGCCGGCCGGACGTCGCCGATGTGTTCCGCGGCGCGGCCGTCACCGCCGGACGGGTCCTCGCGGCCCTCGCGGCACAGGTCGACCCCGAGTGCATCGTGGTCTGCGGTGAACCGGCCGCCCTGGACGAACTCGTCCTCGCCCCGATCCGGGAACAGCTCGCCGCCCTCTCCCTGCCGACCGCGCCCCGCACCGTCGAGGTGCGCGGCTCCGCGCTCAGTGGCGACGCGGCCGCGCTCGGCGGGGTGGCCCTGCTGCTTCGCACCACCGGGCAGGAACTGGCCGGGCTGCTCGACGACAGGTCCGTCCCCGGCGACGCCACCGAGGACGGCTCGCCCCTCGTCACCGGGGCGTCACGGTGAACGCGTGCTGCGGACCGTCCCGGGCACAGGCGACGGACCCTGCGGACTCCGCGCTCGCCGCCCCGCCGCCGGACGGCTCGCCCTGCCCTCCGCCGGCGGACTTCGCCGTCCCCGTACGCCGTCCGGCCGAGGTCCTTCGGGGCATGGTCGCCGTCCCGGGCGGCCCGTTCCTGATGGGCGGCGAGGACGAGGACGGGTTCGCGGCGGACGGTGAGGGGCCGGTACGGGAGGTCGCCGTCCGCCCGTTCCGCATCGACGCGACCTGTGTGACCAATGCCCGGTTCGCCGTGTTCGTGAAGGCCACCGGCTACCGCACCGAGGCCGAACTCATCGGCTGGTCCTATGTGTTCGGCTCCTTCGTACCCCCGCAGGCACTCCACGCGGTGCTGCCCGGCATCGTCCCCGGCGCCCCCTGGTGGCGAGCGGTGAGCGGTGCGTACTGGCGGGCGCCCGAGGGGCCCGGGACCTCGATCGGCGACCGCCGGAATCACCCCGTGGTCCATATGTCGTGGAACGACGCGACGGCGTACGCCCGATGGGCCGGCAAGCGGCTGCCGACCGAGGCCGAGTGGGAGAAGGCGGCCCGTGGCGGACTGGTACGGGCCCGCTTCCCGTGGGGCGACGAGCTCACCCCCGGGGGCAGGCACCGCTGCAACATCTGGCAGGGCGACTTCCCCGTGCGCAACACCGGCGAGGACGGCTTCCTCTCCACGGCCCCCGTCAACTCCTACCCGCCCAACGGCTTCGGCCTGTACAACACCTCGGGCAATGTGTGGGAGTGGTGCGCCGACCGGTTCAGCGCCGACTGGCACGTCGCCGACCGCCCGGCCTCCCGCGTCGATCCCGTCGGACCGCCGGTCGGCGCGAACCGGGTCCTGCGCGGCGGCTCCTACCTCTGTCACAGCTCCTACTGCACCCGCTACCGGGTGGCCGCCCGCACCTCCAACACCCCGGACAGCACGACGGGCCACGGCGGATTCCGCTGCGCGCTCTGAGCGGGCCGGGGCAGCGCGGAAGCGATCGCACCCGGGAGTCGCACAAGGAATCGCATAGGCTCGGCTCCGACATGAAGAGCAACGTCACACCGCTGGGGCCCAAGGCCGACAAGGACACCGTGCGCCGGAGCAACCTCAGCCTGGTGCTGCGTGCCGTCCGCGACGAGGCCGAGGGCGGGGCGACCAGGGCCGGGGTCGCCGCACGGGTGGGGCTGACCCGGGCCGCGGTGTCCTCGCTCGTCGAGCAGCTGCTCGCCGCCGGTTTCCTCACCGAGTCCGGCAAGACGTTCAGCGGTCAGGCGGGCCGCCCCGGCACCGCGCTCAAGGTGGCACGCACCGGGCCCGCCGGGCTGGGTGTGGAGGTCAACATCGACTACGTGTCGGTGTGCGTCGTGGACCTGGCGGGCACCGGACGGGTGCGGCTCACCGAGCACCTCGACAACCGCGGCGCGCCGCCCGGGGAGGTCCTGGCGCGGGCCGCCGGCATCGCCGCACGCACCCTGGAATCGGCGCGCGAGCAGGAACTCCGCCCGGTCGGCGTGGCCCTCGCCCTGCCCGGACTGGTTTCCGGCGGTACGGTGCGCCAGGCGCCCAACCTGGGCTGGAACCGGGTTCCGGCCGAGGACCTCTTCGCGGCCGCGCTCGCCCGCGCCCGCCCCGGACACGAGGCGCTGGCGGTGGCCTCCGAGAACGAGGCCAATCTGGCGGCGCTGGCCGAACTCTGGTTCGGCGGACTCGACGAGCTGCGCAGCTTCCTCTACCTGACCGGCGAGATCGGTGTCGGCGGTGCGCTGGTCGTCAACGGTGAACTGCTGCGCGGGGCGCACGGATTCGCCGGGGAGATCGGGCATGTGGTGGTGGACGCCGAGGGGCCGGAGTGCCGGTGCGGCTCGCGCGGCTGCCTGGAGCAGTACGCGGGACAGGCGGCGCTGCTGCGGGCCGCCGGGATCGCGGAGTCCGGCAGCGGCGCCGGGGTGGCCGAGCTGGAACGGCGCGCCCGCGCGGGAGACGAACGGGCGGTGGCCGCTGTCGCGGAGGCCGGCCGGATGCTGGGGCGGGTGCTGTCCGGGGCGGTGAATCTGCTCGACCCGGACGCGGTGGTGCTCGGCGGGATCTACCGGAACCTGATGCCGTGGCTGTCGCCGCCCGCCGACCAGGAGCTGACCGGCCGTGTGGTGTCGGGGCTCTGGTCCCCTGGGAGCGGGCGGCTGCGCGCCTCGTCCGTCGCGGGTGACGCGGCCCGGGGCGCGGCGGCGCTGGTGCTGACGGAGGTGCTGGCCGACCCGGTGGCGTACGCGGGGCGCCCGGCCGGCTGAGCGGCCGGGCGCCCCGGGTTCAGCGGACGCCGAGCAGGTGGTCCATCGCCAATTGGTCCAGGGCCTCGAACGCCATCCCCCGCTCCGCCGCGGCCGTCACGTCGAACTCCTCGTACGCCGACCGGTCGGCCAGCAGACCGGCGACACCGTCCTCGGCGGTACGGCGGGCCAGTTCGTCGAGGCGGGAGGCGCGCAGCGCTTCCCGGACGGCGGGGTCGGCGCGGAACGCGGCGGCGCGCTCCTTGAGGATCAGATAGTTGCGCATGCAGCCCGCGGCCGAGGCCCAGACCCCGTCGTGGTCCTCGGTGCGCGGCGGCTTGAAGTCGAAGTGCCGGGGGCCCTCGTAGCCGCCCGTCTCCAGCAGGTCGACGAGCCAGAACGCCTGGCGCAGATCGCCCGCGCCGAAGCGCAGGTCCTGGTCGTACTTGATGCCCGACTGACCGTTCAGATCGATGTGGAAGAGCTTGCCCGCCCACAGGGCCTGTGCGATGCCGTGCGGGAAGTTCAGCCCGGCCATCTGCTCGTGCCCGGTCTCCGGGTTGACGCCGACCAGCTCCGGCCGCTCCAGGCGCTCGATGAAGGCGAGGGCATGGCCGATGGTGGGGAGCAGGATGTCGCCGCGCGGCTCGTTCGGCTTGGGCTCGATGGCGAACCTCAGGTCGTAGCCCTGTCCGGTGACGTAGTCGCCGAGCAGGTCGAAGGCCTCCTTCATCCGGTCGAGGGCGACCCGGACGTCCTTGGCGGCGCCGGACTCGGAGCCCTCGCGGCCGCCCCAGGCGACGTAGGTGGTGGCGCCGAGCTCGACGGCGAGGTCGATGTTGCGCAGCGTCTTGCGCAGGGCGTAACGGCGTACGTCGCGGTCGTTGGCGGTGAACGCGCCGTCCTTGAACACCGGGTGGGTGAAGAGGTTCGTCGTCGCCATGGGGACAACGAGCCCGGCCGCGTCCAGCGCCTGCCGGAACCGCTTCACGATCCCTTCGCGCTCGGTGTCCGTCGAGCCGAACGGGATCAGGTCGTCGTCGTGGAACGTCACGCCGTACGCACCCAGTTCCGCGAGCCGCCGCACGGAGTCGGCCGGGTCGATCGCGGCGCGGGTCGCGTCGCCGAACGGGTCGCGTCCCTGCCAGCCCACCGTCCAGAGTCCGAAGGTGAACCGGTCCTCGGGGGTGGGCGTGAAGCGTTCCGTCATCGTGTGACCGCCTTCGGTGCCTTCGGGCCCTGGGCCGGCCGAACCGCCCGGACCTTATTTGTTCACTGTCATGACTAATGATGCATGTGCCACCTCGGGCGCGTAACCCCTCACACGACCACTGTTCGATGGAGATCCCGTCGCGTATTTTGTTTTGACCATGTCCAAAATCCGCGCGGTACCGCCGCAAGGGACCGAAGCACAGGAATGAGGGCGCCATGCCGCCGCGTACCGTCGTCATCGGTGTGGACAGTTCCACCCAGTCCACCAAGGCGGCCTTCGTCGACGCCACGAGCGGCCGGCTGCTCGCCGTCGGCCGCGCGCCGCATGTCGTCCATGGTGCGGCGGGGGCCCGCGAGAGCGACCCGGAGGTGTGGTGGCGGGCGCTGCGCGACGCCGTCGCCGCCGGGCTGAAGGAGTCCGGAGCCGCCGCGTCGGCGGTGACCGGCATCGCGGTCGCCGGACAGCAGCACGGACTGGTCGTCCTCGACGGCAAGGGCCGCCCGCTGCGCCCCGCGATGCTGTGGAACGACACCCGCTCCGCCCCGCAGGCCACCGCGCTCACCGCGGCGCTCGGCGGCCCCGACGCCTGGACCGCGCGGACCGGATCGGTGCCGGTGGCCGCCCTCACCGCGTCGAAGTGGCGGTGGCTGCGGGAGAACGAGCCGGACATCGCCGCCGCGACCGCGGCCGTGCGCCTGCCCCACGACTTCCTGACCGAACGGCTCGCGGGTGCCGCAGCCACCGACCCCGGCGACGCCTCGGGCACCGGCTGGTACTCCACCGCGACCGGCGCCTACGACCCCGTACTCCTCGAACTCCTCGGCCTGGACGCCGCGTTGCTCCCCGAGGTGGCCCCGACCGGGGCGGCCCGGGTGGGTTCGCTGACCGCCGAGGCGGCCGACGCCCTCGGTCTGCCCGCCACGACCGCCGTCGCCGCGGGCACCGGGGACAACATGAGCGCAGCCGTCGGCCTCGGGCTGGGCGGCGCCGGACTGCTCGACCACCCCGTCCTCAGCCTCGGCACCTCGGGAACGGTCTTCGCGGCGTCCCGGACCCGGCCCGCGTCCCCTGCGCTCTCGGGCTTCGCCGCGACGGACGGCACGTACCTCCCGCTGGCCTGCACCCTCAACTGCACGCTCGCCGTGGACAAGGTCGCCGCGCTGCTCGGCCTGGACCGCGACGACATCACCCCCGGCGGCGAGGCGGTGCTCCTCCCCTACCTGGACGGCGAACGCACCCCCGATCTGCCCACCGCCGCCGGCCTGCTCACCGGGCTCCGGCACGACACGACGCCCCGTCAGCTCCTCGGCGCCGCCTACGAGGGCGCCGTGGTCACCGTGCTGCGCGCCCTGGACGAGCTGCTGCGGGCCTGCGGTCGCGACCCGGCCGATCCCGGGGTGGCCGCCCGCCCACTGCGGCTGATCGGCGGCGGCGCCCGGGGACGGGCCTGGGTGGAGACGGTACGGAGGCTCTCCGGGCGCCCCGTGATCGTGCCCGGGAGCGACGAGCATGTGGCCCTGGGCGCCGCCGCACTGGCGGCGGCCGCGGCCACCGGCGCCGACCCGGTCGCGATCGCCGCCGGCTGGGGCACCGGCGAGGACATCCGACTGCCGCCCGTCCAGCGCGACTCGGCCACCTGGGAGCGGGTCGGATCGGTGCTGGAACGGGCCTCGGGGCCGTTGCTCGGCGGTTTCTGACGGTTCCCCAGCGGCCCCGGGACCGGTTTGGGTAAGCACCGCGATCTTCACTAGTATCCGGCGATGATCATAAGAAAAAGGCTGACGGCCGGGGTGGGCATCCTGCTCGCCACCCTGACCGCCGGGCTCGGCACGGCACTCCCCGCCGCCGCCGACGAAGCCCCCGCCAAAGCTTCCCCCAAGGTCGAGCTGGTGCTCGACGTCAGCGGCTCCATGCGGACCCGTGACATCGACGGCCAGTCCCGGATGACAGCCGCCAAGCAGGCGTTCAACGAGGTTCTGGACGCGGTGCCCGAGCAGGTGGAGCTCGGCATCCGGACGCTCGGCGCCGACTACCCGGGCGATGACCGCAAGGTCGGCTGCAAGGACACCAAACAGCTCTACCCGGTCGGCCCGCTGGACCGCACCGAGGCGAAGACCGCGGTCGCCACCCTGGCCCCCACCGGCTGGACCCCGATCGGCCCGGCCCTGCTGGGCGCCGCCGACGACCTCGAAGGCGGAGACTCCACCCGCCGGATCGTACTGATCAGTGACGGCGAGGACACCTGCGGCCCGCTCGACCCGTGCGAGGTCGCACGTGACATCGCGGCCCGCGGCATCCACCTCGTCATCGACACCCTGGGCCTGGTGCCCAACGCGAAGATCCGCGAACAGCTGACCTGCATCGCCGAGGCCACCGGCGGAACGTACACCGCGGTCCAGCACACCGATGAACTCTCCGGCCGCGTAAAGCAGTTGGTCGACCGGGCCGCCGAACCCGTCGTCACCCCGGTGGCGACCGAGGGTGCGGACAGCTGCTCCTCGGCTCCGAAGCTCGAGGCCGGCCTCTACACCGACCGCGAGAAGTTCGGCCAGCACCGCTGGTACCGGGTCGACGTGCTGCCCGGCCAGGAACTGCGCGCCTCGGTCAGCGTCTTCGCCGACCGCGCCGTGAACAACGACTACGGCGTGCTGATGCGCGCACTGACCGTGCACGGCCGGGAGATCGTACGGGGCTCGGAGTCGGGCACCGGCCGTACGGACGCGATCTCCTCCGGCCTGCGCTACCCGAAGCCCGATGTGGACGGCTCGGACAGCGACAAGCCGGCCGCCGAGACCGTGTGCCTCCAGGTCAGCAACTCCTTCTCGGCGCCCGCCTCGGTGAAGACCTCGCCCGGTATGCCGGTCGAGCTGACCGTGGACCTGGTGGACGCCCCGGACGACGCCGCCGACGCCGCCGCGTTCGGCCTCGGCCGCGGCTGGTGGCTGCTGGGTGTTCTGGTGCTCACCGGGCTGGTCGCGGGCCTGGTCTTCGGCTGGATCTCGCGCTGGCGCGTCGCTGTCTGGAGGACCAACTGATGATGCGTAGGACACGTGTATTGGCGGGCGCGCTGCTCGCCGGGATCGCCCTGCTGACGTCGGCGGGCGCCGCGGTGGCCGACGACCCGTCGGCGAGCCCGAGCCCGAGCGCCTCGGAGGACGGCTCCGGCCCCACCGAGGCCGGCACCACCTTCCGTACTGCGACGGCGATCAAGCCGGACCAGCTCGCCACCGCCGGGGCGTCCACGGGTGACTACCTGTACTGGGTGTTCCCCGCCGACGCGGGCCAGCGGGCCACCGTCAAGGCGAAGATCGCCCTGCCCGAGAGCGCCACCCGGCACGGCACGTCGACCTGGCAGGTCGACGTGTACGACGGGCTGCGGCGCCGCCAGGCCTGCATGTACGGCCGCCAGACCGGCAAGGCCGCGGCAGACGCGTCGGCGGTCGAGCTGACCTGCGTACTGCGGACCGTCCGCGCCTGGTCCGAGCCGTGGGCCGACGACCCGCTGCCGGGCAGCTACTACATACGCCTCACGGTCGTCGATCTGCCGTCGGCCGACCTGGGTCTGCCGGTGAAGACCGAGATCGAGGTCACGGCCGCCGACAAGGGCGGCGCGGGCGATGTGGACGGCACGCTCGCCGAGCCGCTGGTCCCCGGTGTGTCCTCCGCCGCTCAGGCCTCGGACGACTCGGCCGACGGCGACGACAGCTCGTCCGAGGTCCCGCTCGCCAGTGCGCCGGAGGACGGCTGGGCGTCGGGCTGGTGGACCGACCGCTGGCTGTGGACGGTGGGCGGCGGAGTGCTCGGAGCGCTCGCGGCCGTGTTCGGCTACCGCCTCACGCGCGGCAGCGGCCGCCCCTCCCGGGTCCCGCCGGGCGCCTGACCGCACAGCGCGGGCCGGGCTCCGGACAGGGGCCCGGCACATCGCCGGCCCGGCCCGCTCCCGGGCCGGGCCGGCGGTGGTTGACAGCGACTACCCTCGACAACTCACGTACCGCACAAGGCCGATGACAGGTTCCAGGGCGTGCGGTACCGCTGAAGTCAGGTCGCAGCGCACCGAATCGGGTGCGCCACAAGGGAGCGGAGACATTCATGTCCACGGAGACCGGCCCGGCCATCGACGCCGAGCCGCGGAGCCACCGGATCGTGCCGGGCCCGAAGGGGCTGCCGTTCATCGGGAATCTGCCGCAGTTCGGAAAGAACCCCCTCGCCTTCTTCGAGCGGCTGCGCTCCCACGGGGACATGGTGGGCTGGCGATTCGGCCCCAACTCCTGTGTGTACATAGCCGATCCGGACTGCATAGGCGAGCTGCTCACCGAGACCGAACGCTCCTTCGACCAGCCGGCTCTGGGCATCGCCTTCCGGACCGTGATGGGCAACGGCGTGGTGGTCGCCCGCGGCACGGACTGGCGGCGGAAGCGGTCGCTGGTGCAGCCCTCCGTACGGCCCAAGCAGGTGCGGTCGTACGCGACGACGATGGCGAGCAGCACGGTGGAGCTGGCGGACACCTGGTCGGGCGGTGAACGCATCGACATCAAGCGGGAGATGGCGGCGCTGACCCAGCGGATCGCCGTGCGCACCATCTTCGGGGTCGACACGGCTGCCGACGCCGAGGCGATGGGCCGGGCGATGGATGTGGCGCAGCAGGAGATCGGCAAGGAGTTCGCCGGTATCGGCGCGTTGCTGCCGGACTGGGTACCGACCCCCGGCAGGGCCAGGATCAAGAAGGCCGCGGCGGTCATCGACGCCGAGGTGAGCCGGGTCGTCGCCCGTCATCGCGACGGCGGGGACGAGCGCCCCGATCTGCTGAGCCGGCTGCTGACGGCGGTCGACGAGACGGGTGAGCGTCTCACCGATCAGGAGATCCGCGACGAGACGGTCACGCTGTACATCGGCGGGCACGAGACGACCAGTTCCACTCTGGTGTGGGCCTGGTATCTGCTGGCCCGCAACCCGCGGGTGCGTGCCGCGCTCGCCGAGGAGCTGGACCGGGTGCTCGGCGACCGGGAACCGGAGTTCGACGACTACGCGCGGCTGACGTACACCCAGTCCGTGGTCAAGGAGACACTGCGCCTCTACCCGACGATCTGGCTGGTCACCGGTGTCGCGAAGGCCGGTGCGCAGATCGGCGGTGTGCCGATGCCGGAGGGCACCCGGGTGTGGACCAGCCAGTGGGCCACCCAGCGCGACGCGCGGTGGTTCCCCGAGCCGGAGGAGTTCCGCCCCGAGCGCTGGGACCCGGAGGAGGGCGACAGCATCGCGGAGTACGCCTGGTTCCCGTTCGGCGGCGGCCCCCGGGTCTGTCTGGGTGCCCGGTTCGCGATGGTCGAGTCCGTGCTGATCCTGGCCGTGCTGGCCCGCCGCTTCGAGCTGGATGTGGACCCGGGCGTCATCGAGCCGGTCCCCTCGCTCACGCTGCAACCGGACCGGGAAGTGATGGCGACGGTCCGGACCCGCTGACGCCGCTCGGGGCGGGCCCGGTGGCCGCGCCGGTCCCTTGCGGGCCCGCCCCGCACCGGACACAGCGAAACGATATGTCCGATCTGTCGCGGAGATCAGGTCATGCGGTTCACACTGTCCATGTCGGCCGCACCGGCCGGCGGGCCGTCCGGCCGTACCCGCAGGCTGTCGATCCAACGGGAGAAACACCATGCGTCTGCGCCCCGCTCTCACCGCCGCACTCGCCGTCGCGGCCACCCTGCCGCTGACCGGCACCACGGCGTCGGCGACGACCGGCACCGCCGGCCGCCCGGCGACCTGCCAGGAGAAGGCCCTCGCGGTGCACGCCGCACCCGGCGGACAGCGGAACACGGCCCGGATCAGCGTCGTCAACAACGGCGGCCGGGCCTGTGTGGTGGACCGGATCCCCACGATCACCTTCCGGGGCCTCGACGGCTCCGCCGAAGTCGTCCCGCCCGGCGGGCGCGGCCCCTACGAGCTGTCCCCGGGCGAGCGGGCGTACGCCGCCGTACGGACCGCCGACCCGGCGGCCACCGAGGGCCACGTCGTCGGCAGCCTCTCCGTGGCCGCGGACCCCTCCCACCTGGGCGTCACCTTCGGTGCGGCCACCGTCGGCATGCCGGAGGGCGTCCATGTGTGGGTGCCGGTGACAACCGTCTGGCAGCACTCGCGCGCGGCGGCGGACAGCGCCCTGGCGGACGCACTGGGGTGACGGGCCGGCCGAGGTGAGCGGGGCACACCGAGGTGAAGGGCGCGCCGCGGTGAGCGGCGCGCCCTTCGAGTGAGCTGCGGCTGCGGGCCGTAGCCGGTGTCGGGTGGCACCCGGAACGCCGGCCGAAGCATCGGCCGAGCGTTGACATGCACCGGTCGTACGGTGAATTCTGATGCTCGAATCTCCAGAGTTCCAATCACGACTGCGCAGGTGTCACCTATTTCGCTGTTCGGTACGAACGGAGAACCCTCCTTGCGGATACTCAAGAACCGTCCCGTCCAAGCGGCCTTCGGCACGCTGTCGGTGATCGTCCTGGCACTCACCGCCCTGACCGGCCCGGCCCCGCAGGCCCATGCAGCGGCCACGCCCTCGGGCACCCTGGACAGCGCGACGAAGACCGTTACGTGGCAGAGCCCGGTGTACGCCAAGGGAACCGTCGACTCGCCCAGCAAGTGCGGCACGGCCGCCGAAGACCCCGAGAACGCGGTCTGTGCCCGGTTCGACCTGACCGTCGACCCGCCCGAGGGCCAGTGGGACGACAACCCCGAGGGCGGCGTCCCCGTCTCCATCCAGTGGGAGACGCCCACGGACGACTTCGACATGTACATCTACGACTCGGCCAACAAGCAGGTGGCCTCCAGCGCCGGCACCGCCGACCCCGAGTCCGCGGTCATCCCGAAGGCTTCCGGGACGTACCACGTGGTGGTCGTCCCCTACGACGTGCACAACAATTCCTTCAGCGGAAAGGCGTATCTGCCCGAGGCCACCGATGCCGGGAACCTGACCGGTCTCAGCGGCTCGCACGGCAGGTACGAGATCGAGGCGGGTGCGCTCAAGGCCCGCGCCGAGTTCTTCACCGACGACACGCTGCGGCTCCAGGCATCCCCGGACGGTGTGCTCGCCGACCCGAGGGGCAGCCACATGATCCGGCAGCAGCCCACCGCGCAACCGCACACCAAGTCCTTCGACGCGGGCACCTATTACGGCATCCGCTCCAAGGGCGTGGTGCTTCGCGTGTACAAGAAGCCGCTGCGGTTCGGCCTCTACAAGGCCGACAACCGCACGGCCATCTGGCAGGAGGACGATCCGCTGCGCTGGACCGGCGGTGGCATGCGGCAGAGCCTGAAGCGCGGCGCGGACGAGCAGTTCTTCGGTGGCGGCGAGCAGAACGGCAGCTTCTCCCACCGCGGCCGGCTCATGAACGTCGGCAACAACACCAACTGGAACGAGGGCGGTTACAACAACTCCCAGCCATTCTACATCTCCACGGCCGGTTACGGCGTGTTCCGCAACACCATGACGCCGGGCATCTACGACTTCAACTCCCCGGTGCGGACCGGTCAGCAGGAACGGCGCCTGGACGCCTACTACTTCACCGGTGACACCAAGTCGGTCATCGGCAAGTACACCTCCCTGGTGGGCAAGCCGTTCATGCCCCCGGTGTACGGGCTGGAGCCCGGCTCCGCCGACTGCTACCTCCACAACGCCAACCGGGGCGAGCGCCACACCCTGGACGCCCTGAAGGTCTCCGACAGCTATGTCGGCAACGGGATGCCGCTCGGCTGGATGCTCGTCAACGACGGCTACGGCTGCGGTTACGAGAACCTGTCGGAGACGGGTGCGGGGCTCAACAAGAACCACGCCCAGCTCGGGCTCTGGACCCAGAACGGTCTGCCCGACGAGGCCGCGGAGGCCAAGGCCGGGGTACGCGTCCGCAAGCTGGACGTCGCCTGGGTCGGCGGCGGCTACGGCTTCGCGCTGGACGCCTGCGACCAGGCCAAGGCCGGCATCGAGAACAACAGCGACGCCCGCGGCTTCGTCTGGCTGCCCGTTTCCTGGGCCGGTGCGCAGCGCTGCGGTGTGCTGTGGAGCGGGGACCAGAGCCTGTCCTGGGACTTCATCCGCTGGCAGATCCCGACGTACGCCGGAGCGACCATGTCCGGCATCGCGTACAACACGGGTGACGTCGGCAGCATCTACCGTCACGACCCCGAGATGTACACCCGCGACCTCCAGTGGAAGGCGTTCCTCCCGGCCATCATGACCATGGACGGCTGGGCCAGTGACATCACCACAAAGAAGCCGCACGACCAGCAGCCGTGGCTGGACGGGGAGCCGTACACCTCGATCAACCGCAAGTACCTGATGCTGAAGGAGCGGCTGCTGCCGTACATGTACACCTTGTCGAAGGAGGCCACGAAGACCGGTGTCGGCGCGGTCCGGCCGCTCGCGCTGGAGTACCCCGACGACCCGGCGGCGCTCGGTCCGGACGCCAAGTACGAGTTCCTGGCCGGCCCCGATTTCCTGGTGGCGCCGGTGTACAGCGACACGGACGTCCGTAACGGCATCTACCTGCCGAAGGGCACCTGGACCGACTACTGGACGGGCCGGACGTACCAGGGCCCGACCACGATCGACGGTTACGAGGCGCCGCTCGACACCCTGCCGCTCTTCGTCAAGGGCGGATCGATCGTGCCGATGTGGCCCGAGGGCACCATGTCCTGGGAGTCCCGGGACCGGACCCGGCTCGGCTACGACATCCACCCGCAGGGCACCACGCAGTACACGCTCTACGAGGACGACGGCGTGACCAGGCAGTACGCGCAGGGCGCCTCGGCCACCCAGCACGTGCGGGTCGAGGCACCCGCCCGGGGCAAGGAGGGCAGCACCACCGTCAGGATCGGTGCGAGCGTTGGCAGTTACAAGGGCAAGGTGGCCGCCCGCTCGTACGACCTCACCGTGCACGGCGAGCACGCACCGTCGCAGGTCGTCATGGGCCACAGCCGCCTGCACCGGGTGAACTCGGCGGCGGAGCTCGCCAGGGCCGGATCCGGCTGGTTCACCGACCCCGCGACCGGCATCACGGAGGTCAGGACACCGTCCGTCTCCACCGGGCGCGGCTTCACGGTCGAACTGCGGAAGTGGAAGTAGCAGCGGAAGCAGCCGACGAACCCGGCAGCGTGGGGGCCGGGGGCCGTCTCCGGACGGTCCCCGGCCCCCACGCCCGTCTCCCGCTACGGCTTGCGGGCGACCGCACCGTAGATCGGCACCGGCTGTGTCTCCACCGGAAGCTCACCCAGGCTGAGCTCCGGATGCCAGTCGACGACCGGCACCAGGCCGGGTTCGACCAGTTCCAGCCCGTCGAAGAACCGGCTGACGCCCCGGTGCGACCTCGGGACGAGCGTCACGCCGCCCGCCGCGTACGAGGCCACCCCTTTCTCCACGCTCTCGGGGTCGAAGTCACCGGTGAGCTGCGACAGCACCAGGCAGCTTCCGGCGGGAAGCCGCTCCGTCAACCGCTCCACCAGCGCATACGCCCCCTCGCCGCCGCCGCCACCTTCATCGCCGTCGCCGTCGCCGTCGCCGAGGAAGTGCAGGAGCGCGATGAGGGAGAGCGCGACGGGCCGGTCGAAGTCGATGACGTCGGCGGCCAGTTCGAGGATCCTCTCCGGCTCCCGCACATCGGCGTCGACGTACGCCGTCACTCCTTCGGCACTCCCGCTCAGCAGCGACCCTGCATGGGCCAGGACGATGGGGTCGTTGTCCACGTACACGACCCGGGCATCGGGAGCCGTGCTCTGGACGATCCGATGCAGATTGGGCTCGGTGGGAATTCCGGAACCGATGTCGAGGAACTGCCGGATCCCCGCCTCGCCCGCGAGCCAGCGCATCGCACGGTGCATGAACCACCGGTTGTGCCGTGCGATGCGCTTCGTGTCCGGTGAGAGCCCGGCGATCTGTCTCCCGAGCTCCGCGTCGGCGGGATAGTTGTCCGTCCCGCCGAGAAACCAGTCGTACACCCGCGCGGGATGCGGCCTGGTGGTGTCGATGCGGTCCGCACCGGATCCGTACCCTGTCATCCGGCGTCCCTCCTGGGTACTGATCAACTACCTGCACCAGCATCTTGCAGCAGTCGCCCGGCCGGCCGCGCGGACACACGTGATCCGACGGCCGGCCATCCACATCGGGCTGCGGACCACGTCACTCCTTGACGCCGATCCCCCCGAAGGCGTCGACGTCCGCGGGCACGGTCGCGCTGTCGGCGTCGGGCCGCCACTCGCTGAGCCGTACGAAGCCGGGGTCGAGGATCCGCAGCCCGTCGAAGAGCGTGACGATCTCGTCCGGCTCGCGCACGTAGTACGGAACCGCGCCGCTCTCGATGTACGCCTTCTCCGCGGCGATCATGCCCTCGCTGGTGCGCGTGCCGTCGTACATCACCAGGTAGCTGCCGTCCGGCAGCCCCGCCATCAGCCGGCCGACCACCTCGCGGGCCTTGGTGAAGTCGTCCGCGTGACCGAGGATGCCGAGCAGCATCAGAGCCACGGGCCGGTCGAAGTCGAGCGTCTTCGCCGCCTCGGCCAGGATGCTGTCCGGGTCGTAGAGGTCGGCGTCGATGTAGTCGGTGACGCCCTCGGGCGAACTGGTCAGCAGCGCACGGGCGTGCGTCAGCACGAGCGGGTCGTTGTCGACGTACACGATGCGCGCCTCGGGCGCGATGTCCTGGGCCACCTGGTGGGTGTTGTCCGCGGTGGGCAGGCCGGTCCCGATGTCCAGGAACTGCCGGACCCCCCGCTCCTGAACGAGGTGGCTCACCGAACGCCGCAGGAACTGCCGCCCCGCCACCGCCACGTCGACGAGCCCCGGGAAGAACGCCTTGATCTGGTCACCGATCTCACGGTCGACCTCGTAGTTGTCCTTCCCGCCCACGAAGTAGTTCCAGAAGCGGGCGGAATGAGGCCTGGTGGTGTCGATCCGGTCCGACACCGGCTTGGCGGGAGGGGTGACGGACGGCTGCTGCTCACTCATGGAGACCTCCGGACGCGAAAGTGATCAAGCTATGGCCTTAACCTACCTGGGCGTCGCGAGAGTTATGGCCACATACGTCACCGAACATGTCTCCCGTGTTCGGCCCGGGGTGGGTTCCGGGTTGTCCCCCGCTTGAGCCGGACATTATCTAGTCGCTCGAACGGCGCCGAATCCGTAGGTTCTGGAGTGGAGTCGATCCACCGTCCACCCAGATCTTCCGGAGGCCCGTCAGTGACCGCCCCAACGCGTCCGCGGACGCGCGCCCTTCGGCCACTCCTCGCGGCCTTCGCGCGGTTCGTCGTGTGTGGTGGCGGGGTCGGGCTGGCATCGAGCGCGGCGGTGGTGCTGCTCAGCGCCCGCATGCCGATGGCCGTCGCGAACGCGCTGGTCACCGTCGTCTCCACGGTCGTCGCGACCGAGTTGCACCGACGGATCTCGTTCCGTAGCGAACGCGGGGGGTGGGGGGTCCATCTCCGGTCCGGGGCGACGGTCGCCGTGAGCTACGCGTTCACGACGGGGGCGCTGCTGTGCCTGTTCGCCGTGCAGCCCGCTCCCTCGCCCCTGCTCGCGCAGTCGGTCTATCTGTCGGCGTCCGCTCTGGCTGGGGTCGGACGGTTCGTGCTGCTGCGGGTCGTCGTCTTCGGGAACCGCACGCGGAGGGGGCGCGGGCGCGCTCCGCACGACGACGCACTGGGCAAGTCCTCGGTGGCGATGGCCGTGTGACGCACCCTCGGTGGCCGGACCGGCGATCGTGCTGGTTGACTGGCGTGGCCGGTCGCACGGGCTACACGGAGCCCGCGGGCGGGCCGGGGCGGATGAGGGGCGTGCGGATGGAGTACGGGCGGGCCGGGTGGGTCCGGGTGCCGGTGGGGGACGACGCCGCACGGTGGGCGACCCGGGGGAAGTGCCTGCGGGTGCTGGTCGTCGTGCACAACGTGACCGCCGCGACGCGGCTGCTCGATGTGCTGCCCCTGTTCGACGACGATCTGCGGGTCCAGTTGCTGGTGACCTGCACGGGCTCCTCGGCCTTCGCGGCCGGCACGGCCGAGCTGCTGGCCGACACGGGGGTGCCGGTGCTGCCGTGGGAGCAGGCGGTCGAGACCGGGGTGGACCTGGTCGTCTCCGCCAGCTTCGGCGGTCAACTGGAGTCATTGTCCGGGAAGTTGGCCGTCCTCTCGCACGGTGTTGGATACACTAAAAGGCTGGCAACACCGGACACCGGACACCGGACACCGGACACCGGATCGGGGGCGGGGGCGCCTGCGCCCGTGTTCGGGCTCGCGCCTCCGTGGCTGCTGTCGAGCCGGGGCACTCCCGTCGCGGACGCTCTCGTGCTCTCCCACCCCGAGCAGTTCGAGCGCTTGCGCCTCGCCTGCCCCGAGGCCGCACCGACCGCCGTGCTCGCCGGAGACCCCTGCTTCGACCGGATGCTCGCCGCACGACCCCACCGCGAACGCTTCCGCCGCGCGTTGGGAGTCCGGCCCGGTCAGCGGCTCGTCCTGCTCAACTCGACCTGGAACTCCGAGTCGCTCTTCGGTGACGGGGACGAGGTCCCGGGGGACGGCTGGTGCGGGGGTGATGTGGTCGCCGCCCTGCTGGACCGGGTCGCAGACGAGTTCCCCGTGGACGAGTACCGGTTCGCGGCCGTACTGCACCCCAACGTCTGGCACGGGCACGGCCCCGGTCAGATCCGCGCCTGGCTCGATCGGGCGCGGCGCGGCGGGCTGGCGCTGATCGATCCGCTGACGGGGTGGCGACAGGCCCTGCTGGCGGCCGATGCCGTGATCGGTGACCACGGATCCGTCACCTTCTACGCGGCCGCCCTCGGCACCCCGGTGCTCTTGGGCGCCGCGCCCCTCCACGCGCTGGACCCCGACGCGCCGATCTCCGCGTTCATGCGGGAGGCACCGAGGCTCGACCCCGACGCGTCCCTGGCGGCACAGATCGATGAAGTCATCGGCTCTCACCGTCCGTTGCCCGGCCCCGCCGAGTTCACCACCTCCGTGCCGGGCGAATCCGCGGTCCGGCTCCGCAAGCTCTTCTACTCGATGATGGGGGTCCCGGAGCCCGGCCGGCCCGCCTCGCTGGAGCCGCTCCCGCTGCCCGGGTACGAGGCCGGAACGGTCACCGTGCCGTTGCGGGTCCTGACCCGGGTGCTCGGGCCGGGAGAGGTCGCGGTCAGCCGGTGGGCGGGCCAGTGGTCCGGCCCGGGGGCGGATCGGGGTGGCGAACTGCACGTCGCCGTGCACGAGGACACCCGCGAGGTGGACCGGCTGGAGCTGGCCGATGTCATCTTCCGGGACGGCGAACCCGACGATCCGCGCTTCGGTTCGCCGTCGCTCTGGACCGCCGAGGTGCTCCGCCGCCATCGGGGCTGCTCCCTGGCGGCCTATGTGACCGGCCCGTCCGAGTGCGTGGTCCGGGTGCGCGGCGAGGAGCCGCTCCGGATGGTGGCGGTGCCCGACGCCGGAACGGAGGACGTGTCCGGCGCGGACCCCGCCGCGTACGCCTGCGCCCTGCACGCCTGGCTGGCCTCGGACAGCCGGGAGCCGGTCACCTCCCGGGCGCGGCTGGCGCGGGCCGTGACCGACGGGCTCGTCCTGCGGACGGGCGACCGGCTCCATCGCGTACGCGTCGCTCCTCTGACACCACCGGACCCGGCCGGCTAGGAGAACCGCGGTACGAGGACCGCGACCACTCGGTCAGGCGGCCACGCAGCGCTCCCGCAGGGTTCGCAGATGTGCCAGGTGGTACGTCGCGCGCTGGCCGTCGAGGGTGGTGATAGCCGCCTCGACCAGCCGGAACGCCGCCCCGGTGTCCTCCTCGTCCAGCCAGGTCTCGGCGAGATCCGTGAGGGTCCGGGCCGTGTTGTACGTGTCGCCGCTCGACCGGAAGTACGACAGCGCGGTCTCCAGCCTCCGCCGGGCCTCCTCGCGTCGCCCCAGGCCGCGCAGCGCCCGTCCGCGATGGCGCTCCAGCAGGGCCTCGGCGCGCGGCACGTCGCGAGTCCCCTCGTCCTGCCCGCCCATGGTGCCCAGGATGGCGCCGGCCTCCTCGAAGCAGTCGTACGCCTCCTGGTACCGCCATTGCCGCAGTCGCAGCAGCCCCAGGAACTCGACGGCCGAGGCATGGCCCCGCTTGTGGCCCGCCACCTCCTCGGCCCCCGCCGCCGCCCGCGCCTGAGTCCCCGCCTCCTGCCAGTGCCTCAACTCGGTCAGCGAGTGGGCGAGTTGCGCGTGCAGTGCTCCGGCGACGGGACTCATGGGCCGATGGGTGTCTGCCAGACGCGTGCCGATGCGGAGCGCCGGCAGCAGCATCTCGTGGTGGCCGGCCTTGAGCTGGAGTGGCCACAGGGCACGGCACAGGCGTACGGCGGTGTCCGGGTCGCCGGACTCCTCGGCGCAGCGCACCGCCTCGACCAGATTGCCCGATTCCGCGAGCAGCGCGTCGAGGGCGGCGCCCCGGTCCGCGTACGTCCGCCCGACGCGGTCCTCGGCGGGCGCGGGGACCCGCCAGCTCTCCGGGAGCGCCTGGTGGGCGGCCGATGCGGCCAGGTCGGCGTAGGCGCTCAGGGTGCGGGCGAGCGCCGCGGAGCACGCCGCGATCCCGTCGTCCCGGATCGCCGCCGCCTCGGCGTGAACACGGACCGCGTGGCGGTAGTGGTAGCGGCCGCTGCCGGCCGCGCCGGAGCCTCGTTCCAGCAGCATCCGGTCGGCCAGTTCCTCCAGGAGTCCGGCCGCCAGGTCGGCGTCCTGGCCGGTGGTCCGCGCGGCGGTGGCGGCATCGAAGGCGGGCCAGTCGCGCAGCGCCATCAGCCGGTACAGCCGGGCGGATTCCGGCGTCAGGAGCCGGTAGTTGTCCTCGGCGGCGCCCCGGACCGGGTCGCCGTCCGGCTCGGCGCGACGTGGCGGAAGGGTGGGCGCGGAGAGCTGGTACGCCGCGGCGCGCAGGGCGTACGGCGACCCGCCGCAGCGCTGGAGCAGCGACGGCAGGGTGGCACGGGCGGCGGCGACCGTGGACTTGTCGGTGATGTCGGTGAGCAGCCGCACCGCGTCCCGGTCCGAGAGCGGGCCGACGGGCACCCGCACGGCGTCGATGCCGGGGAAGGGCGCGCGGGCGACCAGGACCGTGAACACCCCGGGCGCCGGGGTGAGGAACGGCCGCACCTGCGAGGCGGAGTACGCGTGGTCGAGCACGATCAGGAGTCTCAGGTCCGCCACGCGGTGGTGGAAGAACTCGCCGAGCTCATCGGTCCCGGTCGGCATCTCTTCATCCGGCACCCGCAGTTGGCGCAGCAGGGCACGCAGTACGGTTCCGACGTCGCGCGCGCCACCGGCTCCACGGCCCCCGAGGTCGGCGTAGATCTGGCCGTCCGGGAAGAGGCGGGTCGGCTGTGCGCCGAAGTGCACGGCGAGGGTGCTGGAACCCATGCCGTCCGGACCGTGCACCAGAGCGAGCCGGGGCCGCCCGTCCGGGCGGCGGGACGCCTCCCGCTGGAGTTGCTTCAGCGCCTCCTTGCGATCCGTGAAGAACCTTATCGAGGCGGGGAGGTTCGACCGCGCGGCCCGGACCGGGGCGGGCTCGCGGCGCATGCGGGTGGCGAACGCGGTCCAGGAGGCGGCGAGTTGCGGATCGGTGCGGATCCGGTCGTGGACCATGCGGGCCACGTCGTCCCGTTCGTCCGGGGCCTCGGGCGCGGGGACCTCGCGGCCGACGATTCTCCGCACGACACCACCGGTGGATTCCCAGGCCCATTTGCCGGCCTCGTTGGCCATCCCCGAGCCGACCGCACCGAGCACCGCCGAAATCGCCGCCACCGAAGTGGGATCGAGCATGTCGCGCACTCCTCGTTCCCGGTGTTCCGCGCGGTGCGCCCTCCCCGGCACCGTCGCTGTCACCGTGCGGATCAACGTTAGCGTCAGACGGGCCGATCTCCCCCGGGCATCGCGGGGTGATCGCCGTCCTGGCGTGCGCCAACCGTCCAACTGTCCTGAAAGCGACCTTTCGTCGACATCGACGTCCGGTTCGTCGCCGCCCTTCGCCACCCTTGTGCCGACGCGGTCGAAGGGGCGCCGAGTGTGTTCACCGACCGCCGCGTCATGATGGATGTCTTGGATATCCTGGCGGTTGTTCCAGGTCGTCACGGCGAGCCCCGTCGGCCGTCGGCGCGCGGGCCGGGGGCCCGTCGAGGGGAGTAACGGTGCAGGGAACAGCCGCAGGCCGGGGTTCGCCCAGAAAGGCCGAGCAGGCTTGGCAGCAGGCAGTGGCCCTGCTGAACCAGGGCAATGAAGCGGCCGCCGCCGAACGGTTCTCGTTCGCCGCCGCGCACGATCCCCTGGCAGCGGACGCATGGCTGGGGCTGCATGCGACCGGGCAGCGTCAGAAGGAGGCGCTGGACGGCATGGTCCGGGCGTCCGGCTCCTTCGGCGCGTTGCGTTCGAAGTTCGGGATGCCGCTGCGGTCCCGGTTCCAGCTCGGCCACTACGTCACGTTCCGGCTGGAGAACGCCCGTGACCTCTGGGTGGCGGCCATGACCTCGCTGCTGGACGCCGGCAAGCTCGACGAGGCCTGGGCCGGCCTTTCCACGGCCCAACTGGACTGCGACGAGACCCGGTTCGTCTGTACGCGGTATGCCTTCCTCAAGGAGGACTGGGCCCTCGTGCTCCGTTTCGCCCCGGGCATCCGTGACGCGTTCCTGCACGACGAGGCGCAACTGTACGTGGGGGCGGCACTGTTCGCGCAGGGCGTCTGCCACGAGGCCCTGAACGTGCTGGCGGAGCTGCCGAAGAAGCTGGAGGCGGGGAGCCGTTTCGACGCGGAGGTCAAGTACTTCATGGGCCGGTCCCTGGAGTCGCTGGGCCGGCCGGAGGAAGCGCTGAAGCGGTACCAGTACGCGTTCCGGTGTGCGCCGAACCTCTTGGACGTGAACGTACGGGCGCAGGCACGTTCCACGGCTCCGACGGCTTCGTCCGTGGCCGGGGAGTCCCCCGCGCCCTCGTCCCCGGTGGGACCCCCGCCGCCCCGCACGGCCGCGCCGCCCTCCCCCGTACCCGCTGCACCCGCTGCCCCGGTGGCCGCTCCGGGTGCCGGACCGGACTCCGCGTCGGCGGAGACGGACGGGACGGGCGGGCTGTCGCGGGAGGAGATGGCGCGCCTGCTCGCGGAGGCCCAGCAGGCGCTGGACGGCATGATCGGTCTGGAGCCGGTGAAGCGGCAGGTGCTCACGCTGATCGCGCAGCTGCGCATGGCGGCGCTCCGCGAGGAGCAGGGCCTGCCCAGCGGCGCCCGGCCCCGGCACTTCGTCTTCGCGGGACCGCCCGGCACCGGCAAGACCACCGTCGCCCGCATCATCGGCAAGGTCTTCGCCGGGCTGGGGCTGCTGCGGTCCGGCCATGTCATCGAGGCCCAGCGCGTCGACCTCGTCGGGCAGCACCTCGGCTCCACCGCGATCAAGACCAGCAAGGTCATCGACTCCGCCCTGAACGGCGTGCTGTTCATCGACGAGGCGTACGCCCTGTCCAACAGCGGGTACAGCGGTGGCGACGCGTTCGGCGACGAGGCGCTCCAGGTACTCCTGAAGCGGGCCGAGGACGACCGGGACCGGCTAGTCGTCGTACTTGCCGGATACCGCGAGGAGATGACCGGTCTGCTCGCCGCCAACCCGGGCCTGGTTTCCCGGTTCAACACCCGCGTCGACTTCCCCTCCTACTCCGCGCAGGAGCTGCTCCTGATCGCCCGGTCCGTCCTGTCCGGTCAGGGCGACGAACCCGACGAGGGGGCGGCGGCAGCCCTCGGCTCCTTCTTCGCCTCGGCCGTGGACGGAGGCATGGCCGACACCCTGGGCAACGCCCGCTTCGCCCGCGAGCTCTGCCAGAAGGCCGCCGCGCAACGGGATCTGCGTCTGTACGCCGAACACTCGGGCGGGACGACGCCCACCAGGCAGGAGATCGTCACCGTACTCACCGAGGACGTGACGGCGGCGCACCAGGAGCTCATGGAGTCCCACGGGAATCCGGCGTAGGGCGGGCCTGTCCGGCGGATCAGGGTGCCTTGAACAGCCCGGGGAAACGGGGTGCGAGCCAGGGCTTGCGGCCCCAGGCGAACACCCGGCCCCGGGCCATGGCGCCCCATGGGTCGACGCGGCCGAGCGCCATCAGGAAGAAGGTGACCGGCTCGATGAGGATGGTGCAGTCCGGGCGGGCCGGCGGTCGGGAAGTGACGGTCACGGCGCCGTCGGTGAACGTGACACCGAATCGGGCGCCGCCCCACAGACGGATCGCATAGCCGACGGTGAGCCCTGCGGTGGTGGTGGCATCGGTGACCCGGGGCATCGCCGTGATCAGGAACGGCAGGGACAGCTCGACGCGTGTGCGGTCGACCATGTGCCGGCGGCCCCCCGCACGGGCGAGGTCGTAGCCGTGCCCGAGCATGTGCGTCAGCAGGTACGAGCCCAGCACCGCCCGGCTCATCGGCCCCAGCGGCGTGGCCACGGCCCCGGCCGCGCCGTCGGCCCCGGTGCCGTCCGTCGCGCACCGCTCCACGGCTGCGAGGTAGGCATCCGTGTGCGCCACGATCATCTCCGCCAGCGGCTCGGCGGCCCGCTCGTCGAACTCCGCGAGCGCGCGCTCGTTGGCGGCGGCCAGGCTCTGCGGCGTCCCGTCCCCGTAACGGCGTTCCCGCCCGGCCGCGAGGTCGGCCATCAGCTCGTTGGCCTGCGCCAGATGTGCCGCGGCCTCCCCGACGGTCCACTCCGACCGGGGCACCGGAACGCCGGTGTCGGCGAACCCGCGGACCACCGCCGCGATCTCCTCGGCGGTGGACCGCAGTGCGTCGCCGAGCCCTTCGGGCAGTGTGCCCCGTACGTCGCTTCCGGTCACTGGTTCCACGCTTCTCCCCACCTCGGCCGAACCCGCTGCGCCGAACTTACCCATTCGTACGGTCGTGGCAAGTCCGAGGGCATCCAATGTCTACCCGTGAGTAACTGCCCCTGCTTTGATGGGCGGCACCATCTTCCGCCCCCTCCCCCCACATGAGGAGATCCTGTGCCGAATCCCGCGATCCGCCGCATCTCCGGCGCGACTCTGGCCGCCGCGCTCGCCGCGGCGACGCTGGCCGCCAACGCACCACAGGCATCGGCGGCCGAGACTCCGTCGCTGCGCGTCCTCACGTACAACGCGTTCATCTTCAGCAAAACCCTGTACCCGAACTGGGGCCAGGACCACCGTGCCGCGGAGATACCGAAGACGTCGTTCTTCCAGGGCAATGACGTCGTCGTGCTGCAGGAGGCCTTCGACAACTCCGCCTCCGACGCCCTGCTGCGCAACGCGTCCGCCCAGTACCCGTACCAGACCCCCGTGGTGGGCCGGAGCAAGAGCGGCTGGGACGCGACCAGCGGGGCGTACTCGGTGGTGACTCCGGAGGACGGGGGTGTCACCGTGCTGAGCAAGTGGCCCGTCGTCCGCAAGGAGCAGCACATCTACAAGGACGCCTGCGGCAGCGACAGCTGGTCCAACAAGGGGTTCGCCTACGTCGAGCTGAACGTCGGCGGTACACGGGTCCATGTCGTGGGAACCCACGCGCAGTCGACCGACCCCGGCTGCAAGGCGGGTGAGGCCGCCGCCAAGCGCAGCCTGCAGTTCAAGCAGATCGACGCCTTCCTGGACGCCAAGAACATTCCGGCCTCCGAACAGGTCGTCGTGGCGGGGGACTTCAACGTCGACTCGCACTCCTCCGAGTACGCCTCGATGCTCACCGACGCGGGACTCACCGCGGCCGCCGCCCGCACCGGGCACCCGTACTCCTTCGACACCCAGGACAACTCGATCGCCGCCGACCGCTACCCCGACGACCCCCGCGAGGACCTCGACCACGTGCTGCACCGCGCCGGGCACGCGAAGCCGTCCGGGTGGACGAACGAGGTGGTCAAGGAGAAGAGCGCGCCCTGGACCGTGTCCAGCTGGGGCACGAGCTACACGTACACCAATCTCTCCGACCACTACCCGGTGGTCGCGTCGGTGCGGTAGCGGTACCGGCAGCGCGCGTTCAGGAGCGAGCCGGCTCCCGGCCGCGGTGCGGACTCCCCGCACCGCGGTGGTCCGGCTCGCGCAATCCGGCGCCATGAATGGTCTCTTCGTGGTCATCTACGATCGTTCGCGTGTGCGCAAACGTCATGGTCGCCGAAGACGACGAGAAGCAGGCCGAACTCGTACGCCGCTACCTCGAACACGAGGGTCACACCGTCACGGTCGTCGGTGACGGCCTCGCGGCGCTCGCCGAGGTCCGGCACCGGGAGCCCGATCTGCTGGTGCTCGATGTGATGATGCCGCGGGCCGACGGTCTGGACGTGATACGTGTGCTGCGCGCCGAGCACCGGGAGCTGCCGGTGCTGATGCTGACGGCCCGCAGCACCGAGGACGACCTGCTGCTGGGGCTGGATCTCGGTGCGGACGACTACATGACCAAGCCGTACAGCCCGCGTGAACTGATGGCCCGGGTACGGACCCTGCTGCGGCGCAGCCGACGGGGCGCGGAGGGCGCCGGGCCCGCCGCGGACCAGGCGCTGAAAGTCGGTGCGCTCGTCGTCGATCCGGACCGGCACGAGGTGTCCGTGGAGGGCCGGCCGGTCGACTGCACACCCGGTGAGTTCCGGATCCTCGCCGCCATGGCGACCGAGCCCGACCGGGTCTTCACCCGGCAGCGGCTCCTGGAGGAGCTGCACGGCTTCGACCGGTACATCAGCTTCCGCACGGTCGACGTGCACATCATGAACCTGCGCAAGAAGATCGAACCCGCACCGCGCCGGCCCGCCCGGCTGCTCACCGTCTTCGGTGTCGGCTACAAGCTGACGGACCCGGCGAGGAATGCTTCGCGTGCCTCGTGACCGGCGGCGGACCCGGCCGCCGCTCCGCAAGAGCCTGTTCGGCCGGCTGCTGGCGGTGTCCGCGCTGGTGGCCGCCTGTTCGGTGGCCGCCACGGCCTGGATCGCCGTACAGACCACCTCCGGCGCCATCAGACAGGAGCAGGGCCAGAACCTCACAGCCGACGCCCGGATCTACGACAGCCTGCTCGGTTACGCGGCGGGCCATCCCACCTGGGAGGGCGTCGACAGCACGGTGCGCGAACTGGCGCGGCAGTCCGGCCGGCGGATCGCGCTCACCACCGAGCAGCGCCGCCCGCTGGCCGATTCCGCCTCCCGGTCGTCACCGCCCGCGCTGCCGCCCCAGGCGTCGGCGATCGTCGACCCGCTGTCCGTGGACACGGCCCTCTCCCGGACGGCCGACCGGACGGGTGGCCCGGCCGACCGGGTCGACCCACGTGCGGTCGGCCCGTTCCGGTTGCCCACCGCCGAACGTACGGCGTTGCAGCGCGCCGCCGAACGGAACGCGGAGTGCCTGAGCCGGGTCGGGATCGCTGCGGATGTCGTCCGCGGCCCGAGCGGACGCCCGCGCGTGCAGGTCGTGGGCAACGACCCGGACCGCGTTCAGGACACCCGGTGCGCGTCCGAGGACCTGGACGCCCCGACCACGACCGAGCGGAAGGCCCTGGCCACCCTCGATGAACTCGCCGACGCCTGCCTGAAGCGCCAGAACCGCACGGGCATACAGCTCAACCTGGACCTGTCCTGGGGCGACGGCTCCGTACCGAGGGCCGCGGATGTCCCGGCCGCGGTTCCCGTCCCCGTGCCGAGCGTCCGGACCGGCGAGGACGACCGTGCCGCCGCCTCGTGCGTGGACACGGCCCGCCGGGAACAGCTCGGTTCCTATGTCGCCTCGCCCGCGCTGCTGTTCATCGGCGACGAGGGCGGCACGACCGTTCCCGGCTTCGACCTCTCCCCCGCCAACACCGCGAAGATCGCGGGCGCCGCGGCTCTCGTCCTGGCGCTCACCGTCGGAGCGACGGTGCTCGCCGGATCCCGGCTCGTACGGCCGCTGCACGCACTGACGGGCGCGGCGCAGCGGATGCGGGACGGGGAGGACTCCGCGCCCGTGCAGGTCACCGACGACAGCGAGATCGGCCGGCTCGCCGCGGCCTTCAATGACATGGCCGACCACCGCGCGCGTCTGGAGGCGCAGCGCAAGGACATGGTCAGCGATGTCGCCCACGAACTGCGGACCCCACTGAGCAACATCCGGGGCTGGCTGGAGGCGGCCCAGGACGGCCTGGCGGAGCCCGACCCGGCGTTCATCGCCTCGCTGCACACGGAGGCCGTGCAACTCCAGCACATCATCGACGACCTCCAGGACCTCGCCGCGGCGGACGCGGGCGCGTTGCGTCTGCACCCCGAACCGGTACGCATCGAGGACGTGCTCGCACAGGTGGCCGCGGCACACCAGGCACGGGCCGAGACGGCGGGGGTCGCGCTCACGGCGCTCCCGGCGATGGCCGACGCCCCCTCCCCCGCGTTGTTGGCCGACCCGGTCCGGCTGCGCCAGGCCATCGGCAACCTGGTCGCCAACGCAGTGCGGCACACCCCGTCGGGCGGACGTGTGACGGTGCGCGCGTACGGGGCGTCGTCCGCGACGGCGCCGGGTGGGGAAGTCGTGGTCGAGGTCGCGGACACCGGCAGCGGCATCTCGGCCGAGCACCTGCCACACGTCTTCGACCGCTTCTGGCGCGCCGAGAAGTCACGCAGCCGCCGCACCGGGGGCAGCGGGCTGGGACTGGCGATCGTACGGAAACTGGTGGAGGCACACGGGGGTTCGGCGAGCGCGGCGAGCGTCGAAGGACAGGGTTCGGTGTTCACACTCCGCCTGCCGACGGATGCGGCGGAAGCAGCGGGAACAGCGGGAACAGCAGAAACCGCGGGCACCACGAGGCCGGACGACGGGGGTCGGTACGGCCCGGACCAGGTCTGATGCGATGACCACAGCGTTCTGACAGCTTCTTCATAACTTCACGCCAGCCTGTCGGCATGCCTCGCGCCCGGTGCGATCCAGACGCCGCGGACCAGCCACGGCGACAGGACGCCGGGCGCCGTCGAGGCCGAACTGGAATGGAGTCATCCCCATGCCCAACCGTCTGTCCCTGCGCACCGCCGTCCTCGCCGCCGTCGCGGCGGGCGCGGTGCTCGTCCCGTCCGCCGCGGCGTTCGCCGACGCCGCGCCCTCGCCGTCGGCTCCGTCCGTCGAGCGGTCGGCCGCGGCGGCCGCTGCCGACAAGTCCGGCAGCGCGCCCGCCGAGAGGGCGCAGCCGTCCGCGGTGCCGCGTGGTGGTGTGGCCGCCGGCGACCGCCCCGCTCCCGCCGTGGCCAGGGAAGGAAAGGGCGGCGCCGAGGCTTCGCCCGTGCCCGCGCCGCGCGGTGGTGTCGCCGCGGGTGAGCGAACGGTCGGAACCTCGACCTCGGGCGACAGCACCGCCACGATCGCCGGCTCGGCCGCCGCCGCGCTTCTCCTCGCCGGAGCGGGAACCGTCGTACTGCGCCGCCGCTCGGCCGCACAGCGCAACGGCTGACCGACCGACCGCCCTTCACTTCGTGGCGCCGTCCGTTCCCGGGCGGCGCCACTGCCCATCTGCGTCCGGCCCTGGAGCCCTCATGCCCCGTACCTCACCCTCATCCTCGCCCTCGCTCCGACGCGCTCTGCTTCCGGTGTTCGCCTGCCTCCTTCTCGCCGGTTGCTCCGCCGAGGCCGTGGACGACTCGTCCACCGCCGCACCCGGCACCGCCGCGAGCACCGCCTCCGACGCCCCGAAGCAGACCGGTACGAAGGGGGTGGGCAAGCCCGACGGTCCTCACTCCTCCACAGCCGTCCCCGTCAGCGTCAGCATCCCGTCGCTCGGCATCCACAGCGAGCTGATGCGCCTCGGCCTCAACGGGGACGGCACCGTCGAAGTGCCGCCGGCCGAGAAGGGCATGACCGCCGGCTGGTACACCGGCGGCGCCACCCCCGGCGAGCCGGGTGCCGCGGTCATCATCGGACACAACGACACCCGCTACGGGAAGGCCGTGTTCCACGATCTGAAGGAGATCGACAAGGGGGCGGACATAGCCGTCCGCAACGACCGCGGCGCGGAACTCCACTTCCGGGTCACCGGCACCGAGACCGTGAGCAAGAAGGCGTTCCCGACCGAGAAGGTCTACGGTGCCACCGGCACACGCACCCTGCGCCTCATCACCTGCGACGGCGCCTTCGACGCCCAGGGCCACCCGGTGGACAACCTCATCGTCTACGCGAACCGGAGCTGACGGCGGGCGACCAGGACCCTTGCCCGGGACTTTTCAGCGCCAGGGCCGCCAACGCCTCCGGGGCGCCCTCCGGGCCGCGGATGCCCGGGAAGGCGTTGATGTCGACGACCACGGGCGCCCCCTCCCGGTCCAGCAGGTCGACACCGTAGACGTCCAGGCCGAAGACGTCTCCCGCGCGCAGGGCGAGCCGGGTCCAGCTCCGCGGCAGGTCGCGTATCAGCGGGGCGGGTCGCGCGCCGTCCGGCGGTGCGCCCACCGCCGCGGGGCGCACCCCGGCGAACACCTCTCCCGCGATCACCCACAGTTTGTGGTCCCAGCCGCTGTTCGCGATGAACTCCTGCAGCACGACGGGCTCGTCGGACCACTCTGCCGCAAGGGCCCGGAGTCCGGCCGGTCCGTCCACGCGGGCGACCAGGTCCGCGCGGCGGCTGTGGCGGCTCTTGACCATGAGCGGATAGCCGCTCTCCGCAGGCTCCGGTCCGTGGAGGGCTTCGGACAGCGCGTTCAGTGTCCATGTGCGGGGCATCGGCAGACCGGCCCCTTCCGCCACGGTGGCGATCCGGCTCCTGTCCTGGCACAGCTCCGTCGCGGCAGCGGAGTTCACCACCCGGGCGCCGAGCCCTTCGAGGAGACGGGCCAGCGCGAGTGCCCGGCGGGTATGGGCCTTCAGGAGGTAGACGTCGGCGAGATCGTCCGGGGCCACCGGTTGCGACGGCGATCCCGGTACGGCGTCCGGGTTCAGGAACGTCACGTGGTGCTTCGCCCCGGTCAGCGCGGCGGCGGCCGCGACGAGCAGCGGATGGTCCGGCTTGTCGGTCAGCACACAGACCCTCATATCCGCGCGCCTTCCGGTACGGCGGCCACCAAGTCCGCTTCGGGGCCGACGGTGGGGTGCGGACGGTGCCGTCCGTGGGAGATCTCCGGCTGCACGGGAACGCGCGGGGCGGGGGCGATGGCGCCCCTCCGGTCCGTGCCGCCGGTCCTGGCCAGCTCCAGAACGGCACCGGCCAAACGGGATGCGGCGTCCGGGACCTGGCGGAAACTCGGGAAGTCGTTGATGTCGACGATCACGGGGCCGTCCGGGCCGAGCACCACGTCGATGCCGTAGAGATCGAGGCCGAAGACCGCTCCCACCTTCGCCGCCGCCTCGGCCACTTCGGCGGGCAGCGGGACGGCTCTCTCGTCGACCGGCGCATCCGGGTGGAGCGGGGAGCGGCGCACGGTCGCGTGGAACTCGCCCGCGAGACAGTAGACCTTGAGGTCGGAGCCCGCATTGGACACGTAGGGCTGCGCGATGAGCTGCCCATCGTCCGCCTGCTCCGCGTCCGCCAGCCGCCCCGGCTCCGCCACGAGCCGTACTCCGCGCCCCGAGCTGCCGTCCGCGGGCTTGACCACCAGGGGGAAGAGTTCCTCGGGCACGTCCGCGAAGAGTGTGGCCCTCGGTGCCGAATAGGTCACCGGGACCGGCAGCCCGTGCTGCCGGGCGATGACCGAGGCGAGGACCTTGTCACGTACCGCGCGGATCGACCGCGCGTCGTTCACCGTGGTCAGTCCCACCGCCGCCGCGGCCTCCAGCAGGGTGAGCCCGGGGCCGCCGGACACGGTCTTGAGTACCCAGGCGTCGTGGGTCCCCGCCCGCACCTCCTCGGATATCCGCAGGAGTGAGCCGCCGGGGCGCACCACGTCCACCTGGTGTCCCCACGACGTCAGTTGCCGGACGACGTCGAGCGGCATGCCGTCATGCCGGTACAGCTCTTCGACGAGGAAGCAGAGCTTCATCCCAAAACCCCTCGGTGCCCCATGGCTGATGGGGGCACAACGGTGCCTCGCGGTGCTCCTTCGAACACCGCCAAAAGGGCAACGCTACGTCACGTCCGCCCCAAGGCAACCTCGGCCGTGGGTTACTGATGGTGTGTTCCTTCGCGGTGTGTCCCTGTCATTCGCCGCGTGTCCCTGTCAGAAGAAGACCCCGCACCGAAGGAGCACGTTCGCGTACGGCCGCGCCTCCCCCGTCCGTACCACCAGCCGGGCTCCAGCCGAGATTGCCTTGAGCCCGTCGTGGGGTACGTGGACGAGTCCCGGGAGGCGATCGTCCAGGAGACGCGCGGCCTCCGGGTTGGCCTCCATGACCTCGTGGGCTGCCGTCGCTCCCTCCACCACGAGCTCGTCCAGCAGGCCGTCGAGCACCTGGGCGAACGACGGGACGCCGGCCCGGAAGGCCAGGTCGACGACGCGGGGGCCGGCCGGGATGGGCATGCCCACGTCGCAGATCAGCACTCCGTCGCCGTGGCCCAGTTCGGCCAGGGCCCCCGCGAGGTGCCGGTTGAGAATTCCTGCTCTCTTCACGGGGCCGGGACCTCCTGCGCGGTCGGGAAGGACGCCTGCGCGCCCTGCCTGGTGACGGCCGCCGCCCCCACCCTCACGGCGAACGCGGCGGCCTGAGCGAGTTCCTCGCCGAGGCCGAGCCGCCAGGCCAGGGCTGCCGTGAAGGCGTCGCCCGCCCCGGTCGTGTCCACGGCTTCGACCCTGAGGCTCGGCACGGTCACGACCTCGCCCGTGCGGCCGTCCGCGACGAGCGCCCCCGCCGCCCCCAGCGTGACCACGGCCGACTGCGGGCCGCGACCCAGCAGTGCGCGCGCCCACTCCTCGGGCGTGCTGCCTGCGTCGTCGCCCAGCATGCAGCGCGCCTCGTGCTCGTTGACCACCAGGGGGTCGCAGGCGGCCAGCACATGATCGGGCAGCGGCGCGGGCGGGGACGGGTTCAGCACCAGCCGGGTACCGGCCGACATCGCGGCGGCCACCTCGGCGACCGTCTCCAGCGGGATCTCCAGCTGTACGGAGACGACCCGGGCGGCAGCGAACAGCGGGCCTGCCGCCCGGATGTCCTGCGGGGTGAGGCGGGCGTTGGCCCCCGGCGACACCACGATGCTGTTGTCACCCGAGGGGTCCACGGTGATCAGCGCGACCCCGGTGGGGGCCCCGCCCACGAGGACGCCGGCGGTCTCGACGCCCGCCGCCTCCTGCGACTCCAGCAGCAGTCGGCCGTGCGCGTCGTCCCCCACCCGGGCCAGCAGCGCCGTGCGGGCTCCGAGGCGGGCGGCGGCGACCGCCTGGTTCCCGCCCTTGCCGCCCGGGTGGACGGCCAGATCGGAGCCGAGCACGGTCTCACCGGCGGCGGGGCGCCGTTCGACGCCGACGACCAGGTCGGCATTGGCGGAGCCCACGACCAGCAGGTCGTACCGGTCGTGATCGTTGACGTGCATTGTTCCTGCTTTCCGAGGTCGGACGCTGCGCGAGGGGGCGCGGTTCAGGAGAAATCGGCGACGTTGTTCTTGGTGACGACCTTGACCGGCACCTTCACCATGCTGTCGACCTTCTTGCCCTCAGCGGCCTTCACCGCGTTCTGCACGGCGATCCGGCCCAGTTCCTTCGGCTGCTGGGCCACGGACGCGTACAGCGTGCCCGCACCGACCGCCTTCAGGCCGTCGGGAGTTCCGTCGAATCCGATGACGGAGACCGATTTGCCCGCCTTGCTGCCGAGCGCCCTGACCGCACCGAGCGCCATCTCGTCGTTCTCGGCGAAGACACCGGTGATCCCGGGGTGGGACTGGAGCAGGTTGGTCATGACGTCCAGCCCCTTCGTGCGGTCGAAGTCCGCCGGCTGCTTGGCCACGACCTTGATGCCCGGATACGCCTTGAGCCCCTCGGCGAAGCCCGCGCCGCGCTCACGGCTGGCCGAGGTACCGGCCGTCCCCTGCAGCACGACGATGCTGCCCTTGCCGCCGAGCCGGTCGGCCAGCGCCTTGGCGGCGAGCCTGCCACCGGCGACGTTGTCGGATGCCACGAGCGTCGCGGTCCGTGCCTTGTTGACCCCTCGGTCGGCGGCGACCACCGGGATGTCCGCCTTGTTGGCGCCCCGGACGGCGGGGCCCGCCGCATCCGAGTCCACCGGATTGACGATGATCGACTTCACGCCCGAACTCGTGAAGTTCTGGAGCTGGTTGGCCTGCTGCGAGGCGTCGTTCTGCGCATCGGTGACGGTGAGGTCGACCCCGGCCGTCTTCGCCTCCGCCTGCGCGCCCGCCTTCATCTGCACGAAGAAGGGGTTGTTGAGAGTGGAGAGCGACATGCCCACCTTGGTGTTGCCGCCGGAGGAACCGGAGTTGAAGTAGGACACCGCGCCCACGACGACGGCCACGCACAGTGCGGCGATGCCGAACTTGACCGCGCCCGCCCCCTTTCGGCCGGATCCCGGCGAGCCCGGCGCGGCGGACGAACCGCCCGGTGCGACGGCTCCGGATCCGGCCTTGCGGCGGACGGTGTCCAGCAGCACCGCGAGGGCGATGACGACACCGATGACGACCTGCTGCCAGAAGGCCGACACGGAGAGGAGGTTCAGCCCGTTGCGCAGCACGGCGAGGATGAGCGCGCCGATCAGCGTCCCGGACGCCTTCCCGACACCACCGGCCAGGCTGGCGCCGCCGATGACGACCGCGGCGATCGCGTCGAGTTCGTACCCCTGCGCGGCCTGCGGCTGCGCGGAGGTCAGCCGGGACGCGAGAACGATGCCCGCGACGGCGGCGAAGAGCCCGGAGAGTGCGTAGATGGCCAGCTTCTGCCGCTTGACGCGCAGTCCGGAGAGGCGGGCCGCCTCCTCGTTGCCGCCGATCGCGTACATCGAACGGCCGATGTAGGTGCGGGCCAGGATCAGCGCCGCGACCAGTCCCATCACGACCATCACGAGGACGGGGACGGGCAGCCAGCCACCGAGCGTGTCGCCGAGCACGGAGACCGAGCCGGGGAAGTCGATCGGCTTCCCCTGGGAGATGAC
This sequence comes from Streptomyces sp. NPDC001933, assembly GCF_042890955.1. NCBI lineage: Bacteria > Bacillati > Actinomycetota > Actinomycetes > Kitasatosporales > Streptomycetaceae > Streptomyces > Streptomyces sp. NPDC001933. The sequence goes on from NZ_JBIASS010000011.1 coordinate 188,048, forward strand.
CAGGGACAGACCTCGCGCGATCGACAGCATCGCCAGGGTCGCGATGAACGGCGGCAGTTTGCCGTACGAGACGAGGGCCCCGTTGACGAAGCCGCAGGCGATGCCGGTGACGACGGCGAGGACGAGCGCCAGCCAGACCGGCAGCCCCTGCGAGGTGGCCGACCAGGCGAGGACCGTCGCGGAGAGCGCGGCCACCGAGCCGACGGACAGATCGATGCCCGCCGAGACGATGACGAAGGTGACACCGAAAGCGAGGATCGCGGTGACGGCGGCCTGTACACCGACGTTCAGCAGGTTCTGCGTGGTCAGGAAGTCGCCGGAGAGCAGCGACATCGCGACCAGGAGTACGACCAGGGCGCTCAGGGCGCCGTTGTCGAGCAGGAGCCGGCGGACGGTGCGCCCTGCGGCGCCACTGGCGCCCGTATCGCTCTTGAGCGTGTCAGTGGCCACGGGGGCTCTCCTCTTCGTTCGCTGCCGGACCGGTCGGGTCGGCCGGCAGGTGTGTCATGGGGGCCGTGCTGACGGCGAGGGCCATCACGGCGTCCTGGGTGGCTTCGTGCGCGGGGAGCTCTCCGGCGATCCGGCCCTGGGACATGACCAGCACCCGGTCGCTCATGCCGAGGACTTCGGGCAGATCGCTGGAGATCATCAGAACCGCGTGGCCCGATGCGGTCAGTTCGTTGATGAGCTGGTAGATCTCGACCTTGGCGCCGACGTCGATGCCGCGGGTCGGCTCGTCGAGGATCAGCACTCTGGTGTCGGCGAGCAGCCACTTGCCGATGACGACCTTCTGCTGGTTGCCGCCGGAGAGCGTACGGACGTGCTGGCCGAGACCCGCCATCCGTACGCCGAGCTGTTCGGCGATCCGGGCGGCGGCCAGGCGCTGCCCCTTGAGGTCGACGAGTCCGGAGCGGCTCGCCGAACGCAGGGTGACCAGGCCGAGGTTCTCCTGCACCGAGGCGTCGAGCACCAGGCCCTGCCCCTTGCGGTCCTCGGGCACGAGGCCGATCCCGGCGCCCATCGCGGCGGTGACATCGTGCTTGGCCAGCCGCTCGCCGAGCACGTCGACGGTGCCGCCGTCGTAGGGGTCGGCGCCGAAGACGGCCCGGGCGACCTCGGTACGGCCCGCGCCGACGAGACCGGCGAGACCGACCACCTCACCGGCCCGCACCTCGAAGCTGATGTCGTGGAAGACACCGTTGCGGGTCAGACCGCGCACCGCGAGCAACGGCTCGCCGGTCTCCGGGCGTTCACGGGGGTACTGCTGGTCGATGCTGCGTCCCACCATCAGCTGTACGAGCTGCGCCTCGGGCGTCGAGGCCGGGACCTGGTCGATGCTCCGGCCGTCGCGCAACACCGTGACCCGGTCGCCGAGCGCCGCGATCTCTTCGAGGTGGTGGGTGATGAAGACGACCCCGACCCCGTCCTCGCGCAGCTGCCGCACGATCCGGAAGAGCTTGTCGACCTCTTCCGAGGTGAGGACCGCGGTCGGCTCGTCCATGATCAGGACACGCGCGTCCAGGCTGAGCGCCTTGGCGATCTCCACCATCTGGAGCCTGGCGATGCCCAGTTCACGGACCTTGGCCTTCGGCGAGACGTGCAGGCCGACCCGGCGCAGCAGCACCTCGGCGTCCGCCTCCATGCGGCGGCGGTCGATCATCCCGAAACGGCGCGGCTGCCGGCCGAGGAAGATGTTCTCGGCGACCGTCAGATCGGGCACCAGGTTGAACTCCTGGTAGATCGTCGCGATGCCGAGCCGTTCGGCGTCCTGCGCGCCGTGGATGCGGACCTCGCGCCCTTGGGCGAAGATCCGCCCGCTGTCCGGGCGGTAGGCACCGGAGAGCATCTTGATGAGGGTGCTCTTGCCCGCTCCGTTCTCGCCGAGCAGGACATGCACCTCGCCGCTGCGCAGGTCGAAGTCGACGCTGTCCAGCGCGACCACACCGGGGAAGGTCTTGCGTACGCCTTCGATGCGCAGCAACTCGTCCGGCTTGCTCACAAGTTGCTCCTCTGGTCCGAAGCGGGCTCGCCGCACGAACGGCGTACGACGAGGCGGGCGGGGAGGGTGACGGACTGCGGGGACCGGCCCTCGACGAGGTCGACCAGTGCGCGGACGGCGGCGCGGCCGAGTTCGCCGGTCGGCTGGGCGATCGCGGTGATCGGCGGGTCGGTGTGGACGAACCACGGGATGTCGTCGAATGCGGCGAGCCCGATGTCCTGCGGGACACGCAGGCCGGCGGCGCGGATGGCGTCCAGCGCGCCGAGCGCCATCAGGTTGTCGGCGGCGAAGACGATCTCGGGCGGCTCGGGAAGCGCCAGGAAGCGTTCGGTGACGCGCCGGCCGCTGTCCGCCTGGAAGTCGCCCTGGCCGATGTAGACCTCCGGCAGGCCGAGCTGGTGCGCCCGCAGCGCCTCGCGGAAGGCCTCGACGCGCTCGTCGCCCGTGGTGGTGGCCGCGGGGCCGGCGATGATCGCGAGCCTGCGGCGGCCCAGCGCGTACAGATGGGCGACCAGGTCGCGGATCGCGTGGCGGCCGTCGGCGCGTACGACGGGGACGTCGACGCCGGGCATCCAGCGGTCCACGAAGACCATCGGGGTTCCGGCGCGCGCGACGTCCGCCATCAGCGGGGAGTCGCCGTCGGCGGGAGAGACGAGGAGCCCGTCGATCCTTCGGTCGAGGAGCGTACGGACGTGGTGGTCCTGCAGCTCCGGCCGCTCGTCGGCGTTGCCGATGATGACGCTGTAGCCGAGGGCGCGGGCCTCCTCCTCGACGAAGCGGGCCAGCTCGGTGAAGTACGGATTGAGCACATCACTGATGACCAGGCCGAGGGTGCGCGTCTGATCGGTGCGCAGCGAGCGGGCGACGGCGTTGGGCCGGTAGCCGAGGGCGTCGACGGCGGCGAGGACCCGGGTCCGCGCGTCCGGGCTGACGGAGGGATGACTGTTGAGAACACGGGAGACCGTGGCGACAGAGACCCCTGCCTGAGCCGCGACGTCCTTGATGCTCGTCATGTCCGGACCACCTCCTTGTGGTTTCCGTGAGCCTCGAAACCAGCGGGCCGAACCCGTGGAATCGATTACACGGAAGATTGGAAACGATTACATGGCCGAAAACAAGCCCCCACCCGTTGTCCGAGACCGGATCGTGACGAGCGTGACGGAAGCGCGGGCGGCGGAGAGCAGGCTCGCCGAGGAGCCGACGAGGCCCTGGACCCGTTCCAGATCCTCATGGCCACCAGGTTGCTGGGCACGGCGAAGCGGAAGACGGAGCAGGAGCGGCTGTCGACGCTGCCGCAGCTGGAGAAGGCGTCGCGCACGGGGGGGGCGAAGCCGCCGCACTCATGCGTATGAACCACGGGGGGCGAAGCCGTCTCACTTATGCGCATGAACCACGTGCGCGGACGATGGCGGCGGCGCGTGCGGTCTTCGGTTCTTCGTCCGCGGCGCCCCCGATGACCGACCCATCGGTGATCAAGGGTTCCGACCGCGACCCTGTTCCACCGTTCCGCTCCTGCTCGGCGCCTGGGTCAGCATGCCGTCCATGGTCAGTGCCACGAGCCGGTCCGCCTGCTCGGGGGGCATGTGCTCGCGGGTCCAGGCGGCGGCGTTCATCAGGGCGAAGATGTCGGCACCGGTCACGTCACGTCGGAGGGCGCCGGCCTCTCGCGCGTTGACGATCAACTGGTCGCTGATGTCGGTCATGCGCACGCAGGAGGCATGGAGTTCGGATTCCCGGTCGTCCAGGCCGTCGGCCAACACTGCGGCCAGCCCCTGGTAGGCAGCAGCGTGCTCGACCACCGCGTGAACCCACCGGACGAGCGCTCGTGCGGGTGCGGAGCTGGTGAGCAGTTCCTGTCCGTGCTCGAAGAGGGCCTGGTTGCGTTCACGCAGCAGTGAACCGATCAGGGCGCGGCGGCTGGGGAAATGGCCGTACAGCGTTCCGATCGCGACGCCGGCCCGCCGGGCGACGCTCTCCAGGGACGCGTCCGTCCCGTCCTTGCGAAAGACCGCGTCGGCCTCGGCCAGCAGGCGGTCCTTGTTGCGCCGTGCGTCGGCACGCGGCTTGCGACGCGAGGGCTCGGCCATCTTCTCTCCGCTCCTTGTTTTTTCGAGGCATCCTCATGTTAGCGTTTTCGAGGGCCCCTCAGGTTAGTTGCCCGGGGGCCGCCGCATCCTTGAGGGGGCTCACATGATCTTGGTGACGGGTGCCACCGGCTCCATCGGCAGGTCTTTGGTGCGCCGGTTGCGCCAGGACGGAACGGCGTTCCGGGCACTGGTCCGTGACGAGACCAAGGGGCAGGCGCTGGACTGTGACTTCGTCGTCGGTGACTTCGACGACCCGGACTCGATCGCCGCGGCGATCGTCGGCGCGGACCAGCTGTTCCTCAACAGTCCTGGCGCCCAGCCGCTGGACTGGGAGCAGCCGTTGATCCGCCGGCAGAAGACCGTGATCGACGCGGCACGCAGGGCTGGAGTCACCCATGTGGTGAAGGTGTCGGTCTGGCACGCCCGCCAGGGGGCGAAGCTCTCTCAGGGCGCGCACTGGGAGATCGAGGAGTACCTGAAGGCGTCCGGCCTCGCCTGGTCGCTGCTGCAGCCCGCCGGCTTCATGCAGAACTTCATCGCGCCGGGGGCATTCACCCCTGACGGAAATCTGATCAGCTCCTACGGCAGCACCCCCGTCGCCCACATCGACTGCCACGACATAGCCGCCTGCGCGGCCGTCCTGCTGACAGAACCGCGGGGCGAGGGAGAGACCTTCGTCCTCACCGGCCCCGAGGCCCTCACCGACGCCGAGGTCGCGGACAGGATCTCGTCCGCGCTGGGGCGGGCCGTGGCCCGTGTGGAACTGCCCCCCGACGCTCTGGCCGCCGCCATGGCGTACCAGGGTCTGCCGCGCCGGTTCGCCGAGGATCTCGCCTTCCTGGTCAAGGAGGTCGCCGCCGGATCCCAGGCCACGACCACGACCACGGTCCGCGACATCACGGGCCAACTGCCGCGAACGTTCGACGACTTCCTGGTGGCCCACCTGCAGTCTTTGCGGGCCGTCGCCATTCCATCGGCACCCTGAACAATCCCGGGACCAGTGGTTCCGGACCAGCAAGCTCAGTGTTCGGCTGCCCTGCGGTGGTGTTCCTCGCGGTGGGCGAGTACGTCGGTCATGTGCGTTTCGGCCCAGTCCTTGAGGCCGGCCATGACGTGGTTCAGGGACAGACCGAGGGCGGTCAGTTCGTAGGTGACGGTGACGGGCACGGTGGGCGTGACGGTACGGGTGACCAGGCCATCGACTTCCAGGGAGCGCAGGGTCTGGGTGAGCATCTTCTGGCTGGCGCCCGCGAGCCGGCGGGACAGTTCGGAATAGCGCATCGACCGGGGCCCGTCCTCGTGGTCGACCCCGGGGCGGTGCGGGCCGTCGCTGCCGAGCGCCGCGAGGATCAACGCGACCCACTTGTCGGAGATGCGGTCCAGCAACTGGCGGCTGGGGCAGCCGTCCATGAACGCGTTGTAGCTCGCTTTCGCATCGGCCCGCTGCTGAGCCGCCGTCTGCGTCGACATCGATATCCCCTTCCGTACCTGGCGGCAGCTTACGCACTTTCAAGTGCCTTCTTCCGCCGTGGAATCCACGAAACGAGCATGGAGCACGGAAACGATCACCTCACCGCAGAGGAACAGAACCATGGGCACCGCCACCTTCCGCACCGCCGTCGTCCGCATCCCGAACGGGCCCGATTCGATCGAGGTCATCGAGGTGCCCGTCGTCGATCCCGGCCCCGGCCAGATCCGCGTCGCCATCGCCGCCGCGACGGTCAACCCCACCGATCTCGGCGTCGCGGCGGGCTTCTTCCACTCGATGGGGCTGGTCGATCAGCCCGAGCACACGGGCCTGGGCTGGGAGTTCGCCGGCGTCGTGGACGCGGCCGGGCCGGGCGCCGACCTGGCGGTCGGCACCCGGGTGGCCGGTCTGGTGGTCGGCTTCGACCGCGACTACGGAACCTACGCCGAGCAGATCGTGGTCGCAGCGGCCGACGTCGTCCAGGTCCCCGGTGAGCTGGACCTGTTGGCCGCGGCCACGGTCCCCCTCAACGGGCTGGCCGCTGCGCAGGCCGTCGACCTCCTCGGCGACGCGCCCGCCGGGGCCGCCCGGCTGCTGGTGACCGGCGCCGCGGGGGCGGTCGGAGCGAACGTCGCCGTCCTCGCCCGGGAGCGCGGCTGGCAGGTGACCGGGCTAGCCCGCACCGGCGACGAGGAGTTCGTCCGCGACCTCGGCGCGGACTTCACCACGCACGCCGAGCCGGAATGGGACGCAGCCGTCGACCCGGCCCAGTTGAATGAAGAAGCGCTCAAGCTGGTCCGCGACGGCGGGGCCTACGTCGGGCTGCGGCCAGGCCTCGAACCGCCCGCCGAGCGCGGGATCTCGGTCGCCTCCGTGGTCACCGCTTTCGACAGCGCGCGACTGGCCGACCTCCTCGCCCGCGCCGCCTCGGGCGAACTTTCGGCCCGCGTCCACGCGGTCGTCTCTCTGGACCGGGCCGCCGAAGCCCACCGGGCCACCGCCAAGGGCGGCCTCCGCGGCCGCTACGTCATCTGCCCCTGACCAGCCCGGCCCCGAGTGCGCCGCCGACCGGGCTCACCGGCACCTGCCCGCCGGAAGCCTCCAACGCCAGGGACCGGTCCCTGCTGCGCAGCCGACCGCCGGCCCGGCCACGACATCGGCGGCATCGCCGACACCGGCGAGCTGCAACAGCCCCAGCCATCACGACGCCGGCCGGGACAACGCCGAGGCGCCCGGGGGCAAGAGACGAAGTCTCAGCCCGCTCCCTGCTGTCAGTGATGCGGTTGCGATGCCTCGCGAGGCGATGCGATGCCCGCCGTCGATCCGTTCCGTTCTGCCCCGCCGTACGACACCCTCAGGAGTCCCGCCATGACCATGAAGCGCCTCGCAACCGTCCTCGCCGTCCTCGGCGGCCTGTTCCTCCTCTACACCGGGTTCAGCTTCCTGCTCGCACCGCAGCCGACGGCCGAGGGGTTCGGGCTGCCGACCTGGCCGCAGGACCAGGGGGAGGGCTTCCTGGCGGTCAAGGGCATGCGGGACATCGGCTTCGGCCTGGTGATACTCGCGCTGCTGCCGGCCGGGCAGCGCAAGGCGCTCGGGGTGGCCATGGCGGCCATGGCCGTCGTCCCGGTCGGCGACATGCTGATCGTGCTGAACGCAGGCGGCCCGGCGGCGACCGCGTACGGCGTCCACGGACTGGCTGCGGCGACGGTCGCCGTGACCGCGGGACTGCTGCTGCGCGAGCGGCCGGCAGCCGCCTGAGGTCCGCACGAAAGTGGATCTCGATCCGGGGGGGCGTCGTGCGGGACGGGAATCCTGACCGAGGGTCGACGGGCTGTGCTGGAGCTGTTGTTGCCGGTCGCGCGCAAGCGCGTCCGGCCGACCGCGCGCGCCTGCATCCGCATCGAGAAGGGCCTCCGCCGGGGCGGCAGACCGGTGGCCGCCGCGGCCTGACTACAGCGACGCCCGCACGGCTGCCCCCGCGGAGACGACATCCAGGTCAATCACGACCTCCTCACCCTCCCAGCGGCCACGCTCCGAGATCACAAGGCCGATCAGCGCCAGATCACCAGCCCGGTCCCGCAGCGCGTACTGCTCATGGGTCTCCTCACCGAGATCACCCGACTCGTCACGCTCCCAGGCGTCCACCGCGGCCTCCGCCACAACCCTGGGCAGTCGCACCGTGACACGGCCGACCTGGGCGTCGACATGCTCCCCGATCGCTGCCAGCAACTTCGAGTCTTCCCGATACCGGACGTACACCTCATCCACCACAGGACGAGGCTACTCGGACCGCTGGACCTCTCTCGACCGAATCGACCGGCGAACCCATGCGGTCACAACACAAGCAACAGCTCACCGATACGTCTTCGGCGGACTCGCCTTCCACGCTCGGTCCAGGGAATCGTCCCAAGTGCCGTCCCGGTCGAAACTCGCGGCACGGCAGCCACGGGACATGGGCGCCGCAGCGCTGTGACGCCAGGCAGCGTCCCCGATCCGGGCTATGGCGTGGCCGCAGTGCCGGCAGGCCGTATGACCCACCAACTCATCATTCAGCCGCTCGAATTGCGCGGTGCGGACCGCCACCTCCTCTTTGATGCCCCGCAGTACTTCCTCGGCACTGGACGCCCCCGCCGACCCGATGATGTCGCGCACGAGTGCCGCCGCCTCGATCGCGATGCCGGCCCGCCGTGCGGCATCGACCAGGCTCTGCGCACCATCGCTGTCGGGCGACTTGCGCACCGCCCGTTCCGCCAGTTCAACCGACGGACGGCTCGACACCGCCGACCGGTCATCGCCGGCCTCCTGCTCCGCAACTCCGTCCCTCAGGCGCCTGCGGGCCACTTCGAAGGCCCATGCCTCGGTGGATGCCTTCTTGGAAACGTTGAAGTGAGTGCTGGTGGCCGAGTCCATCACCGTGTGGAACTCCTCCATCAGCGCTCCCCAGTGGTAGCCGCCGGCGAAGTCCTCCGGGCACCAGCCGTAGTGACGCATGAGTTCGTCACGGACCCGGTCGAAATGACGCAGGCTCTTCCGCACCGGTCCGCGCGTCTCGATGTGGAGGCCGACGCGTTCCGCGTTCGCCAGCACCTCCGGGTCCACGCCCTCCCACTTCATATGGCCGTCGCGTTCACAGGCATAGTCGACCCAGGACCAGAACGCCTCGGCGTCCGCGACATCGGGCGCATCGCGGTGATGGCGCGGGCAGAGGAGGGCGAAGTTGCGCACATCGTTGGAACCGCCGAGCGACTCCGGGACTACATGGGCCCTCTCCACCGGCGCCTGCCAGCAGATCAGGCAGATCGGCTCATCGAGACCGAGGTAGTCGGCGATGGCCCGGACCGGGGGTCTGGACCGGCGCCCGTCAGGACTGCTGTCCCGGTTGCGTACGAGCAGCTCTCGGTGGTCGTAGGAGTGTTCACGGTCGGGGTCTCGAATGTTGAGGACGTCAGGGATGTCCTCGCGTTGCGGCTCGGGGTTCCTCAAGCGGTAGAGCGGTGTGGTGATCTCCGAGAGATACGGGCCGAGGAACCCCGGCAGGAACTCGTTGATGATCTCCAGGGCATCGGCGTCATAGTCACCGGCGGCGTTGCGGTGCCCCTGGATGTCGAGGTAGACGTAACGGGGGGCACCGGGGCTTGTCGCTGCGGCCTTCTTGAGGATCGAGAAGAGGCGGGTGGCGCACTTGGTGAAGTCCTCTTCGACCCGCATGTCGTGATACATCGCGATGCCCTTCGGCTTCGCATCGTCTCCCGGCCGCCCAGCAGGGCCTGCGTTCTGCATGGCCTCGGGGCGAGAGGACCGAGCCGCCATCGGCTCCTGCTGGTCATCGCTCATGGGCGCACGCTAGCCGCCGCCTCTGACAGTCGGGGTTCACGGCGACTGCCCCGGGCCCGAACGGCGCACCAGGGCACTCCTGGTCACCCGTCGGTCACTGCTTCGCCGTGCTCGGCGAAGCGACTCCATGCCACAACGCACATGGCCGCGACCTTGCATGCGAGGTTCCAGGTGACGCACCGCACGCACGTCGTGACGGCCGGATCGGCCTGTCACCCCTGGTCCGACCAGGGAGTTCGCTCGGCTGCTGGTCACGCGGCTGGTCGCGCCACAGCCGGAGAAACAGAAAAACCCCAGGTGAACTGGGGTTTCTACTGGTCTACTGGTGTCCGAGGGGGGACTTGAACCCCCACGCCCGATAAAGGGCACTAGCACCTCAAGCTAGCGCGTCTGCCATTCCGCCACCCGGACCAGGTGGTCGGCCTCGGTTTCCCGCGGCGACATGGAAAACAATACCAGGGGTTCAGGGTGGCTCTCACCTGCATTTCCGGTGGTCAGTGCGGTGCGGCGGATCCGGTCGACGTGATCCCGCGGCATCTCACCCACTCCACCCACGATCCGTAGTCACACCCGTACGCATAGTGCAAGGCCGCCCGGTGGTCGCGGCATCAGGAACGGACGACGACGGTCCTCCCCGCCCCCTTGCGAGGAGGACCGTCGTACGCGCGGGTCCTAGCAGCCCTTCCGGCGCAGGGTGTGGAGGTAGGCGGCCGAGCGGCGGGCCGTGGTGAAGGAGTCGACTATCGGCTGGTCGTGCTCCACCTGCCAGTGGTGGTCTCGGCGGCCGCCGTGAGTCCTGGTGACGGCGGAGAGGAACTTCTTGTAATCGATGTCGCCGTCCCCGACGTCCACCATGCGGTAGCCGTCGCGGGCCGCGATGTCGTGCTCGCCGTCCTTGACGTGGAAGAGCGGGTATCGCTCGGGCTGCTTCAGTACGTAGTGCAGCGGGTCGAAGGTGTCGGGGGTGCCGTCGGCCCGCTTGCCGAACCGGAACTGGCCGACGTAGGCCCAGTAGATGTCCATCTCGAGGAAGACGAGCTCGGGATCGGTCTCGGCGAGCAGTACGTCGTAGAGGCGGACGCCGGGCCGGTCGGTGGCGAAGGAGAACTCCTCGGCGTGGTTGTGCTGGTAGAACTTCATGCCGCGCTCCCTGGCCGCGGCGCCGTAGGCGTTGAAGTCGGCGGCGGCGCGCTTCCAGGCATCGACCGTCGATCCGTAGCGGAACGGCCCCGAGGCGGTGCCGACGTGCTTGAGGCCGAGAGCCTGGGCGTCGTCGAGGACCTTGGTGAGGTTCTGCGCGAAGGTGTAGGCATTGGGGTTGTTGTTGTCGTAGTAGCCGACGTGGCTGCCGATGCCCTTGAGCCCGTGGTCACGGGTGAGCTGCTTGAGCTGGGCGAGGGTGATGGCGCCGGCCGAGCCCTGGGTGTAGCCGGCGTACTCGACCTCGTCGTAGCCGTACGCCTCGAGTTCGGCGAAGACCTTGTCGAAGCCGAGGGTCGAGACCTTGTCGCGGAGGGTGTAGAGCTGGATTCCGAGACGGCCGGGCGGCAGCAGGGGGTCGCCCTGGGGCTTGCCCTGGGCGGTGGCGGCCGGGGCGGCGGCGCCGAGGAGGGCGGCTGCGGTGGCTCCGGCTGCCACGCCGAGCATGGAGCGTCGGCTGAGTTTGTGGGCGAGTTCGGCGTCGACGGGGGTGCGGCGGCTCATGGGGGAACTCCTTCTGGGGGGCGGGACGTTGTCAGTGCAGTCCGGCAAGCTCGAGAAGCAAGGACTTCACTTCGGTGGCCCGGACGGGGCCGGTGAACGCATGGGGGGTGGAGCACAGGATGAGCGGACCTTCTTCGTCGCTCTGCGGAAGGCGGCCGTGGCTGCCGCGAATAGGTGAAGGGTCCAGCGGCACGACCGCCATGCGATAGCGCATGCCCAGCTTCTTGCGGGCGACGGCCGTTGCCGCCTTGACCCTGACGTACGGGTCCTGGGGGTCCAGGAAGAGTTCGACCGGGTCGTAGCCGGGTTTGCGATGGATCTCGACGAGCTGGGCGAAGTCGGGCGCGCGGGCGTCGTCGAGCCAGTAGTAGTACGTGAACCAGGCATCCGGCTCCGCGATGGCGACCAGCTCGCCCGAGCGCGGGTGGTCCAGGCCGTGTGCCTTCTTGCCCTCGTCGTCGAGGAGCTGCTCGATGCCCTGGACGTCCCGGAGAGCTTCGCGGGTGGCTTCGAGGTCCTCGGGGCGGCGTACGTAGATGTGGGCGAGCTGGTGGTCTGCGACGGCGAAGGCCCGGGAGGCCATCGGATCCAGGTACTCCATGCCGTCCTGGGTGTGGACCTCCAGGAGGCCGGCGCGGCGCAGGGCCCGGTTGATGTCGACGGGCCGGTCCACGCGGGTGATGCCGTATTCGGAGAGGGCGACGACGGTGCGGCCTTCGCGGCGGGCGTCGTCCAGGAGGGGGGCCATGGCGCGGTCGAGTTCGGCCGCGGCCCGGTAGGAGCGCGGGTCGTCGGGGCCGTAGCGCTGGAGGTCGTAGTCGAGGTGCGGGAGGTAGCACAGGGCCAGATCGGGGTGACGGGTGTCGAGGATGTGCCGGGTCGCGTCGATGATCCACTGCGAGGAGACGAGGTCGGCGCCGGGACCCCAGAAGTGGAAGAGGGGGAATGTGCCGAATTTCTCGGTGAGTTCGTCGTGCAGGGCGGGTGGCCGGGTGTAGCAGTCGGGTTCCTTGCGTCCGTCGGCGTAGTAGACGGGGCGCGGGGTGACGGTGATGTCGGTGTCGGCTCCCATCGCGTACCACCAGCAGATGTTGGCGACGGTGTAGCCGGGGTGGGCACGGCGGGCGGCGTCCCAGAGCTTGTCGCCCGCGACCAGTCCGTTGTGCTGGCGCCAGAGCAGGACGTCGCCGAGCTCGCGGAAGTACCAGCCGTTGGCGACGATGCCGTGTTCGGCGGGGGTGCTGCCGGTGAGGAAGGTGGACTGGGCGGCGCAGGTGACGGCGGGGAGGACGGTGCCGAGGGGGGCACGGGTGCCCGACTGCCCCAGGGCCTTGAGCTGCGGCATGTGGTCGAGGAGCTGCGGGGTGAGGCCGACGACGTCGACGACGAGGAGAGGGGTGGGTGTGACGGTCCCGGCGGGCTGCTCGGCTGTGGTCATGGGAGCTCCTTGAGGCCGAGGTCGACCAGGAGGTCGCGGGCGAGGGTGAGTTCGGCGGCGATGCCGTCGGCGAGCTGGGTGCGGGTACGGGGGCGAAGCGCGGCCGGGAGCGCTTGCCAGGTGTACGTCTCGACCTCCAGGTGCCTGGTGAGAGGGTGTCCGCCGCCCACCAGGCGGGTCAGTGCGGATCGGAGTACGGGAAGGGTGGAGGTGAGCGGTGGTTCGGGTGGTGTGTGCAGGGGGACGTGGAAGTGGGCGCGCCAGGGGGCTCCGTCCGGCAGGGCCCGGCCGGTGACGGCCTCGTCGAGGTCGTCGGTGCCGCGCAGTCCGGCGGCGGTACGGGTGCGGGTCTGGTGCAGGAAGCGGGGTTCGGCGAAGGCGGCGAGTGCGGTGCGTACCTCGGGGAGGTGGGGGTGTTCGGCGTGCAGGGCGGCGGAGAGCTGTGCCTTGGCGATCGGGATGCCCGCCGCGCCGAGCGCGTCGACGGCGGTGTCGGGGTCCTCGAAGGAGGTGGCGAGGTGGCAGGTGTCGATGCAGATGCCGATGCGTGGGTGTCCGACGGCGGTGAGCGGGGCGATGGCGTCGGCGGTGGTCTCGACGGTGCAGCCCGGCTCGGGTTCGAGGCCGATGCGGATGGATTTGCCGGTGAGTTCGGCGAGTGCGTCGAGGCGTTCGCCGAGGGTGGTGAGCGCGGTGTGTGCCGTGCGGGCCGCTTCCGGGTCCGAGGCGAAGGGGGTGCGCCAGGCGATCGGGAGGGTGGAGACGGTTCCTTCGGTGGCGTCGTCCGGGAGCAGGCCGGCCAGGAGCCGGGCGAGGTCGGTGGTGTGGGTGAGCCGCTCCGGGTCCGTCCAGTCCGGCTTGTACACCCGGTACTTGACCTCGTCGGCGCCGAATCCCTCGTACGGGAAGCCGTTGAGGGTGACGACCTCCAGGCCGCGGCGGTCCAGTTCGGCGCGCAGGGACCGCAGCTCGGCCGGGTCGTTGATCAGGGTGCGGGCGGCGTCCCTGGCGAGCCAGAGGCCGATGCCGAGCCGGTCCCGGCCGAGGCGTCTGCGGACGGGTTCGCAGTGGTCGCGCAGTTGGGCGCGGACGCCGTCGAGCGTCTCGGCGGGGTGGACGTTGGTGCAGTACGAGAGGTGGACGATGGAGCCGTCGGGATGGCGGAAGCGCATCGCCTCACTCCCCGCCGCGCAGGATGGAGTTGCCTTCATGGAGCGGTTGTGGCGTGGCGGTGCCGAGCTGGAGCCGGCCGCTCTGCCCGTAGAACTCGACGGGGTTGCGCCAGAGCACCTTGTCGACGTCGTCGTCGTCGAACCCGGCGGCGAGCATCGCGTCGGCCACCTTGCGGGTCTTGAGCGGATCGCTCCGGCCCCAGTCGGCGGCCGAGTTGACCAGCACCTTCTCGGTGCCGTGGGTCCTGAGGATCGCGACCATGCGTTCCTCGTCCATCTTGGTGTCGGGATAGATGGAGAAGCCGGCCCAGCAGCCGCTGTCCCTGGCGTCCTTCACGGTCGTCTCGTTGAGGTGGTCGAGCAGTACCCGCTCCGGGGGAAGGCGGGACTCGCGGATGACGTCGATGGTGCGGTGCAGCCCGGCGAGCTTGTCCCGGTGCGGGGTGTGCACGAGGGCGGGCAGGCCGTGGTCGGCGGCGAGCTGGAGCTGGGCGGCCAGGGCGGTGTCCTCGGCCGGGGTCATGGAGTCGTAGCCGATCTCGCCGACGGCGACGACGGAGTCCTTGACGAGATATCGGGGCAGGGCGTCCAGGACAGGGACGCAGCGCGGGTCGTTCGCCTCCTTGGGGTTGAGGGCGAGCGTGCAGTGGTGGGCGATGCCGTACTGGGCGGCGCGGAAGGGCTCCCAGCCGAGCAGGGCGTCGAAGTAGTCGAAGAAGCTGGCGGGCGAGGTGCGGGGCTGGCCGAGCCAGAAGGAGGGTTCCACGAGGGCGCGGACCCCCGCGTCGTACATCGCCTGGTAGTCGTCCGTGGTGCGGGAGGTCATGTGGATGTGCGGGTCGAAGATGCGCATCAGGACTCCTCCGTGGGGGCGGCGGCACCGGGGGTGGTGAGTTCGAGGACGCGGGTGAGGCCGGCGGGGACACTGCGGCCCGCCGCGATGCGCTCGGCGGCGAAGTCGCCCAGCATGCGGGCGAGTTCGGCGTCTCCCCGGGCGCGTCGGGCCAGTTGGCCGACGGCTTCGACTTCGACACCGGTGAAGAGGCATTTGAGAACGGCGTGGCGCCAGTTGTGCGCATCGAGATGGGTGGCGGCGTACGGGCCGACGGCCGCGGCGATCAGCCGGGTGTCGTTGGTGCGCAGGGCGTCCTCGACGAGCGGAAGGGCGGTGGGGCCGAGGTCCAGCCGGTGCAGGGTGAGCAGGACGGCGCGCCGTTCGGCGGCGGTGCCCTGTTCGTAGAGCCTGGTCAGAGCGGGCAGCGTGGCACGGGCTTCGATGAGCAGGAGGGCGCGTACGGAGTCGGCGTGTTCGAGTCCGCACTGCCGGCCGGCCGCGGCATAGCGCAGTTCCCACGGTGGGGCGGCGTAGGGGCTGCCGGGCTGCTCGGTGTCCTGGTGGGAGGCTGCGTGTTCGGCCTCGGCGAGCGCCTCGTCGAGCCAGGCGCGCGCGGCTCCGCCGAGCTGTGCGTCGAGGTCCTTGCGGGTCAGCATCGGTGGGTTCGTCGGGGATATCGGCATGGCGTCGCTCCCTTCGGCGGTTTCAGCGCCTCGATGGGCTGTGCTTCGACGGACTGTGCTTCGACGGGCTGTGACTTGATGGGATGTGTTTGCGGAGGAAGTCGATCGAGTTGCGGGCGAGTTCGGGACCGGCATGGGAGTGGCGGGGCAGTTCGACGACGGTGAGGCCCTGGTAGCCGGTGTCCGAGAGGGTGTCGAGTGCTTCGAGTACGGGCGGGAAATCGATCTCGCCCTCGCCGAAGGGGAGGTGTTCATGGACTCCGCGGCGCATGTCCTCGATCTGGACGTGGCGCAGCCAGGGCGCGGCCTCGCGGATGCAGTCGACGGGCATGGCGGGTTCCAGGCACTGGCAGTGGCCGATGTCGAGGGTGAGCCCGAGCGGTGACGGGTCTCCGCTGAGGACGCGCAGATGGTGGAAGTCGGCGAGCGTGGCGAGGAGGTGTCCGGGCTCGGGTTCGACGGCCAGCGGAATGCCGGAGCGGTCGGCGGCTTCGATGACCGGGGCGAGGGAGTCGGTGAGCCGCTGCCAGGCGGTGTCGGGGGCGGTGTCCGGTGGGGTGATGCCGCTGAAGCAGTGCACGGCGTGGGCGCCGAGGTCGGCGGCGACCTGGACGGCCCGGACGAGCAGCCGGGTGCGGGCGGCGCGGGCCTCCGGGTCCGGGTCGAGGAGGGAGGGGCCGTGCTTGCGGCGTGGGTCGAGGACATAGCGGGCGCCGGTCTCGACGGTGACACCGAGCCCCAGCTCCTGGAGCCGGGACGCCGCGTGGCGGGTGCGGGCGGCGAGGTCCGGGGCGAGGGGGTCGAGGTGCATGTGGTCGAGGGTCAGGCCGACCCCGTCGTACCCGAGGTCGGCGAGGAGTCCGAGGGCGTCGTCCAGGCGGAGGTCGGTGAGCCCGTTGGTGCCGTAGCCGAGGCGGATCGTCATGTCGGGCTCACCTTCCGGGCGAGGGTGCGGGCGATCGGTACGAGTCCCATGACGGCGAGTGCCGTGCCGACCGCTCCGGTGCGGGCGGCGAGTGCGGCCTGGAGCGGGATCATCGCCCGGATACCACCGCCGACGGCGCGCTGGGTGAGCACCGGGGAGGGGTTGAGCGCGGCGTGCAGGAGCGGAACCGCGGCGGTCCGGACGTAGGATCCGGTGAGCGCGGTGCGCACGAGGCCGGAAGCGGTGCGGGCCGGGGTTGCGGGTGAGCGGTGCGAGGGACGCGGTCGGGGCGACTCGTCCTGCCCGCCGAATCCCGTGTGCGGGGCCGGTTCCTGGTCTTCGCGCCGCCCTTGCCGCGTGTGCAGCGCCGCCGCGCCCAGTGCGGCGACGGCCGCGAGCGCGGCGAGGGGGGCGGTGGTCGATCCGCCGTGTGCCTCGTGCCTGGAGACGGCGGTGACGGCGTAGGTGTGCGCACCGAGCAGACCGGCGGCCGGAAGCGCGCCGAGAACGGAGCCGCGCGCGACCGGAGCCACCGCCCCCGTCGTCCGTCCGGCCCCTCCGGTGGCGGTGGCCCCGAGCAGCAGGTCCAGTGCGCGTGCGGCGGCCATCGCCGCGGGCCCGGCCGGAGTGTGCTTCAGCCGGAGGTCGTACGCCCACACGGTCGCCGCGAGTCCGGTGGCCACCGCGAGGGCCGGGCGGCCGGCCCGGCCGGCGAGCCCCAGCCCGGCGGCGGTCAGCGCGCCCGCCGCCGCGAGCGCCGCAGCGGGTGCGATCCGGCCCGAGGGGATCGGCCGGTGCGGGCGGTCGACGGCGTCCTCCTCGCGGTCGGCCCAGTCGTTGAGCGCCATGCCCGCCTCGTACAGGCAGAGCGAGGCGCCGACGGCGAGCACGGTTCCGCGGTCGGGACGCCGGCCGATCGCCGCCGCCCCCGCCAGCGCGTCGCCGGGGACGGTGAACAGCGCGGAAACCCGTAGCAGTTCGGCCCAGGCGCGTGCCGTCATCGTTCCCCCCGCAGCGTCCCGGCGAAGGCGAGCAGCGCCTGATACTGCTCGAAGAGTGCGGCCGGACCGCCGTCCGGGTCCTTGAAGTAGAAGCCGAGCTGGGGCAGCGGGCCGCTCAGCCCGCGCTCGTGGGCGCGGGCCACCAGCCTGGCGAGGTCCAGGACCAGGGGTGCGGCCAGTGCCGAGTCGCAGCCCTGCCAGGTGGTCTGGAGCACCATCCGCGCACCGAGGAATCCATCGAACGCGATGTGGTCCCAGGCGGTCTTCCAGTCGCCGAGGGCGGGTACGTCGTCGATGTGGACCTCGCCCTCGGGGGCGGTCCCCAGGGTGTCGGCGAGGACGCGTTCCTTGCCCGCGTTCTTGGCGGCCGCCGCGCCCGGGTCGGCCAGCGCCGCTCCGTCTCCGCCGCCCAGCAGGTTGGTGCCCGACCAGGCCCGTACGGGCAGGGCGCGTTGCACGAACATCGGGGCGAGTACGGAGCGGAGCAGCGTCTGACCGGTCTTGCCGTCGCGGCCCGCGTGAGGAAGTCCGCAGTCCGCGACGGCGTCCTGGAGGGCGGGGGTGCGCAGCCCGGTGGAGGGGGTGAAGTTGATGTAGGGGCAGCCGGCCCGCAGCGCCGCGGCCGCGTAGAGCGAGCTGGCGGGCAGCCGTTGTGCGCCGGGGTCCGGGAGGGGTTCGGTGGACGCCACGTTGACGACGACCGTCCTGGCCAGGTCGTTGCGGCGGGTGAAGTCGGTGAGGTCGGCGGCGAAGGCGGCGATGAGTTCCTCGTCTCCGCGGGTGTCGCCGGGCAGTGGTCCGCCGGGCCGGATCCCGGCGTCCGCGGCGGCGAGTTCGGCGCGCACCGCCGACGGGAGTCCGTGCGGCAGCACTCCCCCGACGGCCAGTGCCTCGGCACGTTTGGGCAGTGGGCATCCGGCCGTGTCGTGTCCGCCGAAGACGAGTGAGGTGAGTGGGGGCAGCCCGCTGTCGGTGAAGGGTGGGGTCTCGGTGACCATGCCTGCCGCCGGGTGGAGCCCTGCCGCGACCGCCGCGCACCCCGCGGTGGCGGTGGTGGCGACGGAGCCGCGTGCTCCGATGAACCAGACTCCGGTACGTACGGCGGGTGCTGACACGGGCTGCCTCCCTGGCTGGGGGTGCTGGCTGGGCAGAGCGGGTGGCGCTGTGCGACGGAAGGGCGAGGGCGGGGCCGGCAGGGCCGGCGGGCGGGGAGGGGCGTCCCTCCGGACGGAGAGGGGTGGTCCCTCCGAGCGGGGAGGGGCGGCCCCTTCCCCGCCCGCCGTCGCCGGGTTGGGTGCCCTACGCCGAGGGCAGTTCCTTCAGCTGGATGTTGCGGAACGACACATGGTCATTGGCACCGTGGTTCTGGATGCCGATGTAGCCGTTCTTCAGGCTCCGGACCGGATCGGTGTTGGTGAAGTCGTTGATCTTCACTCCGTTGAGGAAGACCTGGAGACGTTCGCCCTGGACCTTGATCTCGTAGCTGTTCCACTGGCCGGGCGGCCGCAGGACCTGGTCGCGGGCCTTGGCGTTCGCCGCCTTGAAGGTGTAGATCGATCCCGTGGTGCGGTCGGCCGCGTCGGTGGCGTCGATCTGGACCTCGTACCCGTTGTTCACCGCGGACCAGGGGTCGTCGGACTCCGGGAAGCCGACGAAGACACCGGAGTTGTCGTCGCCCTGCATCTTCCAGTCGAGCTTGAGCGAGTACGAGCCGAGCTCCTTGGCCTGGTAGGTGAGCAGTCCCATGCCGCCCTCGGAGCGCAGCTCGCCGTCGACGACGTCGAACTTCCCGGGGCCCGCCTGCTTCCAGCCTTCGAGCGTCTTGCCGTTGAAGATCGACCGGTAGCCGGTGTCGGGCTTGCAGTCGGCCTTCACCTGGCCGGCCGCGTACCGCATGCCGCCGAGAAGCAGCTTGCGGAACTCCGGTTCGGCGTAGGACTCCTTGGTGTGGCCGAGGCCGGTGTAGAAGGAGCGGCCGCCCTGGTAGGTCTGGCACCAGGTGATGGGGTGGTCGCCCTTCATGGTGCCGCCGGTGTAGGTGGCCTCGTCGAGGGTGGCGAGGACCTTGGCCTGACTACGCGGATTGGTCCGGTAGTTGTACCACTCGTCGGTGCGGTTCCACTCGTCGCCGAGGTGCGCGGTGGCCGGGTGGCTGTGGTCCTCGACGCGGACGGTGGCGGGCTGGATGGCGGGGTGCGAGGAGAAGTACGCCCCGACGAGTCCGCCGTAGAAGGCCCAGTCGTACTCGGTGTCCGCCGCCGCGTGGACGCCCATGTAACCGCCGCCGGTGGCCACGTAGTTCTCGAAGGCCTTCTGCTGGTCGGCGTTGAGGACGTCGCCCGTGGTCGAGAGGAAGACCACGGCGTCGTAGCGGGCCAGGTTGCTGGTGGTGAACTGGCCTGCCGTCTCCGTGGCGTCGACGGTGATGTTGCTGTCCTTGCCGAGTTCCTTCAGCGCCGCGATGCCGTCGGGGATCGCGTCATGGCGGAATCCGGCCGTCTTCGAGAAGACCAGCACCCGCTTGGCGGTCTTGTCGGGGGCGCTGTTGGAGAGCTCGAAGTCGTCGATGTCGTAGAGCGCCCCTGCGCCGCCCTTGAAGACCAGGAAGAGCTCGGTGGAGGTCTTCGGGACGCCGCGCAGCGGTACGTCGATGTCCTGGAAGTTATCCCAGGCACCGGTCACCGGGACGGGTGCGGAACCGAGGATCTTGCCGGTCGGCGAGCCGGTACGGACTTCGAGGAAGCCGCCGGCTCCGCCGGAGGAGATCCGTGCGGTCAGCTTGGTGGATCCGGTGAGGAGGTACGGCTTGAAGGAGATCCAGTCGTCGTTGTGGATGTCACCGACCGTCTTGCCGCCGTGGGCGGTCGCCTTGTTCTGCGGGGCGACGCCCTGGGAGGCGCTGTAGTGCTCGGCCTGCCGGTGGCGGGGCTGGAGCTCGGACTGGTCGTGGCCGGACAGGGGGGCCTGGCCGCCTCCGCCGCCGTCGGTGTACGAGGCGTCGATGACGCCGAAGATGTTGGCGTTGGGGTCGTGTCCGCCGTCCATCTCCGTCTTGATGGTTCCGGTGCAGCCGTGCGCCGAGGTGATGGGGTGGCCGTGGCTGTCGTGGCCGAGGATGAAGCGGACCTCGATCTTCGAGCAGTCGATGGTTCCGTCCTCGGGATCGGTGACGGTCACCTTGAACGGGATCTCGTCGCCGAAGGAGAACAGCTGGCCGTCACCCGGGAGTTCCAGCTTCACCTTGGGAGCGGTGTTGCCGACCGTGACATGGACGTTGGCCGAGCCGGTGCGGCCGGTGGGGTCCGTCGCGGTGACGGTGGCGGTGTAGGTGCCGTTCTTCTTGTACGTGTACGTGGGGTCGGCGGCGGTCGATGTGCCGCCGTCACCGAAGTCCCAGCTGTAGCTGAGCGTGTCGCCGTCGGCGTCGGTGGTTCCGGCCGAGGAGAACGCGACCTTGAGCGGAGCGGTTCCGGAGGTCTTGTTGGCGGACGCCTCGGCGATCGGCGAGCGTCCGCCGGTGGCGTTCTCGATGCGGTAGAGCGCCGAGTTCTGGTCGCCGCCGAAGTAGCCGGTGCCGTAGTCCAGGACGTACAGCGCACCGTCGGGGCCGAACGTCATGTCCATCACCTGGGTTCCCGACCACGGGAAGGCGTTGATGGACTTGACCGTGCCGTCGGTGTCCTGGTCGATGCGCTTGATCCAGCGCCGGCCGAACTCACCGGCGAAGAAGTTGCCGTCGTAGGCCTCGGGGAATTTCACCGGCGAGTCGAGGTCGGCGTCGTAGTGGTAGACGGGTCCGCCCATCGGGGACTCCGAGCCGGTGCCGAACTCGGGCACGGACGCGCCGTCGTACGGGATCCAGGCGGGCTGGGCCGGCGGCAGGTCGACCAGGCCGGTGTTGTACCGGGAGGTGTTCTTGGGTGCGGCGCAGTCGAAGGCCGCGCCGGAGGTCTTGGTCGCGAAGTCGTATTCGACGAACGGGTCGTTCTTGCCGGTGCAGAACGGCCAGCCGAAGTTGCCGGCCTTGGTGACGCGGGCGAATTCGACCTGGCCGCCCGGTCCGCGCTTGGGGTCGGCGGCGCCGGCGTCGGGCCCGTAGTCACCGACGTACACGATGCCGGTGGGCTTGTCGACGGTGAAGCGGAAGGGGTTGCGGAAGCCCATCGCGTAGATCTCGGGCCGGGTCTTGTCGGTGCCCGGGGCGAAGAGGTTGCCTTCGGGGACGGTGTACGTGCCGTCGTCGGCGACCTTGATGCGGAGGATCTTGCCGCGCAGGTCATTGGTGTTCCCGGAGCTGCGGCGGGCGTCGAACACGGGGTTGCGGTCCGGCCGGTCGTCGATCGGGGTGTAGCCGTCGGAGGCGAACGGGTTGGAGTCGTCGCCGGTCGACAGGTACAGGTTGCCCTGCGCGTCGAAGTCGATGTCGCCGCCGACGTGGCAGCAGATGCCGCGCGAGGCCGGGATGTCGAGGACCTTCTTCTCGCTGGCGGTGTCGAGCGTGCCGTCCTCCTTGAGGACGAAGCGCGAGAGCCGGTTCACTCCGTCGAACTTGGCGAAGTCGGCGGCGGTGCCGTTCTCGGGGGCGTCGCCCGACGGGGTGTCCAGCGGGGGCGCGTAGTAGAGGTAGATCGCCCGGTTCCTGCTGAAGTCCGGGTCGACACCGACGCCCTGGAGGCCCTCCTCGTCGTGGGAGTAGACGGGCAGGACACCGGCGAGCGTGGTGTCGCCGCCCCTGTCGGTGAGCCAGAGTTCGCCGCCGCGCGCGGTGTGCAGGACGCTGCGGTCGGGGAGCACCGCCAGCGTCATGGGCTCGCCGGTCTCCGCGACTCCCTTGGCGAGGGTGACCTGCTGGAATTCCTCGGCCGCCGCGTCGGTGGCGGCCGGCGAGGACGGCCCCGTCGCGGCTGCTCCCGGCGTGGCGCCCAGGGCCAGGGTGGCCGCGGCGAGCAGGCCACCGGTGAACAGGGCGAGGGACTTACGGACGCGGAGCCGGGTTCTGCTCCTGCTTCTGGTGGTGGTTCGGTGCACGAGTGTCCTCCGGAGTGTGCCGGTTGTACGGGCGGGGTGCTGCCGTGCCGTTCTGCGCGGGGACTGCCGCGCGGGTCGTTGGGGGTGTGCGGGACACCGGCGACCCGAGTCATGTCATGTACATGTAGTGAGGTACACGTTGTGGACCGTAGACCTGTTCGTCCGGGACGGAAAGCCCTTGAGCAGCGGTCCGGTCGAACTTTTTCCCGCATCAGGACAAAGCGGGGGGAGGGCAGGGTCGGGCACGGGACGGCCACGGAGCTCCTTCCCGGCCCGTCCCGCCACCCCCGGCGGGGAGCCGGTCAGTCGCCGCCCCCGAAGGCCGCGTCGAACGACGCCACCGGCGGATCGAAGTCGTACCGCTTCAGCGTGGCCAGCGCTTCCGGCGCACCGGCCAGCCGGTCCATCCCGGCGTCCTCCCACTCCACGGAGACCGGCCCGTCGTAGTCGATGGACCGGAGCATCCGGAAGACGTCCTCCCAGGGCACGTCGCCGTGTCCGGCCGAGACGAAGTCCCAGCCGCGCCGGGGATCGCCCCACGGCAGATGCGAGCCGAGCCTGCCGTTGCGGCCGTCGAGGCGCTTGCGTGCCTCCTTGCAGTCCACGTGGTAGATCCGGTCCCGGAAGTCGTACAGGAAGTTGACCGGGTCCAGGTCCTGCCAGACGAAGTGGCTGGGGTCGAAGTTCAGCCCGAACGCCGCCCGGTGGCCGACGGCCTCCAGTGCGCGGTGGGTGGTCCAGTAGTCGTACGCGATCTCACTGGGGTGCACCTCGTGGGCGAACCGCACACCCTCCGCGTCGAAGACGTCCAGGATCGGATTCCACCGCTCGGCGAAGTCCTCGTACCCCCGCTCGATCATGTGCGGCGGAACGGGCGGGAACATCGCGACCAGGTGCCAGATCGACGAGCCGGTGAAGCCGACGACGGTACGCACCCCGAAGGCGGCGGCCGCCCGCGCGGTGTCCTTGATCTTCTCGGCGGCCCGGCGGCGGACCCCTTCGGGCTCGCCGTCGCCCCAGATCCGCGCGGGCAGGATCCCCCGGTGCCGCTCGTCGATCGGGTCGTCGCAGACGGCCTGGCCGACCAGGTGGTTGGAGATCGCCCAGCACTTCAGTCCGTACTTGTCGAGCAGCTGCCGCCGGCCGTCCAGATAGCCGGGGTCGGCCAGTGCCTTGTCGACCTCGAAGTGGTCGCCCCAGCAGGCGAGTTCGAGGCCGTCGTAGCCAAAGTCCCGGGCGTGCCGGCAGACCTCCTCCAGCGGAAGGTCGGCCCACTGGCCGGTGAAGAGTGTGAAGGGACGGGGCATGGGCAGGCCTCCTAGAGAACCACGGGTGTGTGTACGGAGTTCTTCTCGGCGCTCTCCTCGACGGCTGCGAGCACCCGCTGCACCTGGAGTCCGTCCGCGAACGACGGTGCGGGAGCGGTGCCTTCGGCGATCGTGCGCACCAGGTCGCGGGCCTGGTGCACGAAGGTGTGCTCGTAGCCGAGGGCGTGGCCCGGCGGCCACCACGCCTCCAGGTAGGGGTGTTGGGGTTCGGTGATCAGGATGCGCCGGAACCCCGCCGTGGCGGCGGGTTCGGTGTGGTCGTGGAAGGACAGCTCGTTGAGCCGTTCCAGATCGAAGGCGAGCGAGCCGCGCTCCCCGTTGATCTCCAGCCGCAGTGCGTTCTTCCGCCCGGCCGCCATCCGGGTCGCCTCGAAGGAGGCCAGCGCCCCGGAGGCGAGCCGGCCGGTGAACAGCGCCGCGTCGTCGACGGTCACCGCCCCCAGCGCACCGGTGTCCGCCGCCCCGGAGAGCCCGGCCGACGGGCCAGCGAGCCGGGGCCGTTCGCGTACGAAGGTCTCGCTGACCGCCGACACCCCGACCAGCGGCTCCCCCGCCAGATACTGGGCCAGGTCGACGATGTGGGCGCCCAGGTCGCCGAGGGCGCCCGAGCCGGCGCGTTCCCGCTCCAGCCGCCAGGTGAGCGGTGATTCGGGGTCGACGAGCCAGTCCTGGAGGTAGGCGGCGCGGACGTGCCGCAGGGTGCCGAGCCGCCCCTCGGCGATCAGCTGCCGGGCGTACGTGATCGCGGGCACCCGGCGGTAGTTGAAGCCCACCATCGCGACCTGGCCGCGGGCGGCGGCCCGCTCCGCGGCCTCGGTCATCGCCTCGGCCTCGGCGACCGTGTTGGCGAGCGGCTTCTCGCACAGCACGTGCTTGCCCGCCTCCAGGGCGGCGATGGCGATCTCGGCGTGGCTGTCGCCGGGGGTGCAGATGTCGACGAGTTGCACATCGTCCCGGGCGATGAGGGCGCGCCAGTCGGTCTCCGCCGCCGCCCAGCCGTGGCGGGCGGCGGCCGCGTCGACCGCGGCCCGGTCGCGTCCGCAGATCGCGGCGAGAGCCGGCCTCATCGGCAGGTCGAAGACGTGTCCCGCGGTGCGCCAGCCCTGTGAGTGGGCGGCGCCCATGAACGCGTATCCCACCATGCCGACGCCGAGCACCGGCACACTCGTCGCCGGCCGCCGCGTCGGTGGCGCTGCGGCCTCCTGATCCGTCTCTTCCCTACGGGCCATCGGGGCTTCCTCCTCGTCGGTCGTTCGATGAATACGGCAGGAGAGCTGGTCAGCGCCCTCCTGCGGGGCGGATCAGCTGAAGCCCGTCGGCAGGTACTGGTCGATGTTCTCCTTGGTGACCACGGCCGAGTAGAGGGTGAGGCTGGTCGGGATCTCCAGCTCGGCCAGGCCGCCGACGCCCTTGCCCTGGGCCAGCGCACGGGCCAGGTCGATGGCGGACGCGGCCATCGTCGGCGGGTAGAGCACCGTGGCCTTCAGGACGCTGTCACCGGCCTTGATGGTGTCCATCGCGGACTTGGCCCCGGCGCCGCCGACCATCAGGAACTCGTCGCGGCCCGCCTGCTGGATGGCGCGCAGCGCGCCCACGCCCTGGTCGTCGTCGTGGTTCCACAGCGCGTCGAACTTCTTCTGCGCCTGGAGGAGCTGGGCCATCTTCGCCTGGCCCGACTCGACGGTGAAGTCGGCGGCCTGACGGGCCACCAGCTTGATGTTGGGGTAGTTCTTCAGCGCGTCGGCGAAGCCCTGGCTGCGCTGCTTGGTGAGCTCCAGGTTGTCGATCCCCGCCAGCTCGACGACCTTGGCGTCCGCCTTGTCCTTGAGCTGTTCGCCGATGTACGTGCCGGCGTTGAGGCCCATGCCGTAGTTGTCGCCGCCGACCCAGCAGCGGTAGGCCTGCGGGGAGGCGAAGATCCGGTCCAGGTTGACGACGGGAATGCCCGCCCGCATGGCTTCCAGGCCGACCTGGGTGAGCGCCTTGCCGTCGGCGGGGAGGATGACGAGGACGTCGACCTTCTTGTTGATGAGGGTCTTGACCTGGCCGATCTGGGCGGCGGTGTCGTTGGAGCCCTCGGTGGACTCCAGTGTCACCTCGGAGTACTTGGCCGCCCGCGACTTGGCGTTCTCGTTGATGGCGTTGAGCCAGCCGTGGTCGGCCTGGGGACCGGCGAAGCCGATGGTGACGGGCTTGCCGGGCTTGTCGTCGGCTGCGGGGCCGGTGTTCTTGGCGGTGTCGGTGTCCTCGGGCTTGGGGTCGTTGCTGGTGCAGGCGGTGAGCAGGGCGCCCGCGGAGACGGCGGCGGTGCCGAAGAGCAGTCGTCTGCGGCTGGTTTCTGGCATGGCTGTCGAACCCTTCATCCGGTGCGTGGCATCTGGCTTGGCGGGAGGGGTGGTGGGGCGGTGACGGGTCAGGTCTCGCCGTGCGCCGATGTGCGGCGCTGGACCAGGACGGCGGCGACGATGATCGCGCCCTTGGCGATCTGCTGGACGTCGCTCTGCAGGTTGTTGAGCGCGAAGATGTTGGTGATGGTGGTGAAGACCAGGACACCGAGCACGGAGCCGACGATGGTGCCGCGCCCGCCGCTGAGCAGGGTGCCGCCGATGATCGCGGCCGCGATGGCGTCGAGCTCGTACAGATTTCCGTTGGTGTTCTGACCCGAGCCGGACAGGATGATCAGCATGAAGGCGGCGATGCCGCAGCACAGCCCGGAGAGCAGATAGAGGAAGAGCCGCTGGCGCCGCACGTCGATGCCGGCCAGCCTGGCGGCCTCCGCGTTGCCGCCGACCGCGACCGTGCGCCGTCCGAAGGTCGTGCGGTTCAGCACCAGCCAGCCGACGACGGTCACCGCGGCGAACATCATCACCAGTGGCGGAATGCCGAGGAAGTAGGAGTCGGGCAGGCCCAGGTCGAGGACCGATTTGACGGTGACGATCTGGGTCTTCCCGTCGGTGATCTGCAGGGCGAGCCCACGGGCCGAGGCGAGCATGGCCAGCGTCGCGATGAACGGCACCATCCGCCCGTACGCGATGAGCAGCCCGTTCACCAGCCCGGCACCGAGTCCGACGATCACCGCGGTGAACAGGATCCCGGCGAAGCCGTACTCCTGGGTGGCGACCGTGGTCGCCCAGACGGAGGCGAGTGCGACCATCGCGCCGACCGACAGATCGATGCCGCCGCTGGTGATGACGAAGGTCATCCCGACGGTGACGACGCCGATGACGGAGGACTGGGTCAGGATCAGCTGGAGGTTCCCGGTGTCCAGGAAGGCGTCGGGCTCGGTGAACCCACCGACGACGACCAGCGCGGCGAGGACGCCGAGGAGCGAGAGGTTACGGACATCCAGGCGCAGGCCACTGGTGCGTGCGGGGCCGTCCTTCTCTCTGGGGCGGGGTACCGGGGCGACGGCCCCCTTGTCCGGCCCGCCCTGCTGCGTCGGGGAAACGGGCTGCGTCATGACGTCGGGCTCCCTTCCATCACTAGGTCGAGTACGCGGTGCTCGTCGAGCTCCCGGGCGTCGGCCGTGTGCACGACGCGGCCCTCGCGGAGGACCAGCACACGGTCGGCGAGGCCCAGCACTTCGGGCACCTCGCTGGAGACGAGCAGGACGGCGAGGCCCTCGTCGGCCAGCCGGCGGATCACGGCGTACAGCTCGGCGCGGGCGCCGACGTCCACACCGCGGGTCGGTTCGTCGAGCAGCAGCACCCGGCAGCCGCGCAGCAGCCAGCGGGCCAGGACCGCCTTCTGCTGGTTGCCGCCGGAGAGCGTGCGGACGGGGGTGTCCGGGTTGTCGGGGCGCAGGGAGAGTTCGCGGGTGGCTTCGCGGGCCGCCCGGCGTTCGGCCCCGCGGTCGATCCAGCCCGCCCTGGAGAAGCGGGACATGGCGGAGACGGAGACGTTGCGGGTGACGGATTCGAGCATCAGCAGGGCCTGCGCCTTGCGTTCCTCGGGGGCGAGGCCGATTCCGGCGGCGACGGCCGCGCGGACGCTGCCGGGCCTCAGCTGCTTGCCGGCCACGGTCACCCGTCCGGCGCTCGGCCTGCGGGCGCCGTAGACGGTCTCCAGGATCTCGGAGCGCCCCGAGCCCACGAGTCCGGCCAGCCCCACGATCTCGCCCGGCATCAACTCCAGGTCCACCGGGGCGAATTCCCCCTTCCTGGTCAGCCCCTCGACCTTCAGCACGGGCTCCGCCCCGGCCGTGCCCGCACGGTCCGTGGTGCGCGGCGGGAAGACGTACTCGACATTGCGGCCGGTCATCATGGCAACGATGTCGCGTGTCGGGGTGGACTCGGCGGGCAGTCCGACGGCCACGGCCCGGCCGTCCTTGAGCACGGTCACCCGGTCGCCGATCCGGCGGATCTCCTCCAGGCGGTGCGAGATGTAGACGACGGCTACGCCGTCGGCGGTGAGCGAGGCGACGGTACGGAAGAGGTTGTCGACCTCGTCCGGGTCGAGTGCGGCGGACGGCTCGTCCATGACGATGAGCCGTACGTCGTGCGAGAGCGCCCTCGCCATGGAGACGATCTGCTGCTGGGCGGCGGACAGTTCGCCGACCGGGCGGGCCGGGTCGATCTCCGGGTGGCCGAGCCGCTTCAGCAGCGCGGCGGCGGCCGTGCGGCCCTCACGGGTGCGGACGACGAAGCGGGCGGTGGTGGGTTCATGGCCGAGGAAGACGTTCTCGGCCACGGACAGCCCCTCGACCAGGTCGAGTTCCTGGTAAATGGTGGCGATGCCCAGCCGCATGGCGGCGATGGGCGACTTCAGCGCGACCGGTTCGCCGCGCCAGGTGATCTGGCCGTCGTCGGGCTGGTGGGCCCCGGCGAGCACCTTGATGAGGGTGGATTTGCCGGCGCCGTTCTGCCCGAGGAGACAGTGGACTTCGCCGGCCTGGACCTCCAGGTCCACGCCGTCGAGGGCGCGCACTCCGGGGAACGACTTGGTGATGCCGGACATGGTGAGCAGGGGTGGTTCTGGTGCCATGACGAATCCCCTCGGCGAATGGGGTCTCCCCTGTTCGGACACGCCTGTCGGGACGCGGCCGGGAGCTCGGGGAAGGCCGATGAGCGGGCAGGGCTGTACCAGGTGCGGTGGTGCGTGTTCCGGCGCTCCCGGTGTTCTCCGGGGCGCGCCCGTGCGTGGCCGGCCCGGGGTCAGGCCGGTGAGAAGAGGTGGTCGCTGATGAGCCGGGCGGCGCCGATCACTCCGGCGGCCGGCCCCAACTCGCCCAGCACGATGGGGAGATTGCCGGTGGCCAGCGGCAGTGACTGCCGGTAGACCTGGGTCCGGACACTGGCGAGGAGGGTGTGGCCGAGGCCGGTCACACCGCCGCCGATCACCACCAGACCGGGGTTGAAGAAGCTGACGAGTCCCGCGATGACCTGGCCGACCCGGTTGCCGCCTTCGCGGATCAGGTCGAGCGAGGTGGCGTCACCGGCGGCCGCGGCGGCCGCCACATCGGCGGCGGTGAGTTTCCCGGCCGCTTCGAGACGGCCGGCGAGCTCCGCCGACCGCCCGGTACGGGCCGCGTCCTCGGCGTCGCGGGCGAGCGCGGCGCCGCTGAAGTGGGCCTCCAGGCAGCCCCGGTTTCCGCAGGCGCAGGCGCGCCCCTCGGGTTCCACCTGGATGTGGCCGATGTCTCCGGCGCTGCCCGTCGTACCGCGGTGGACATCGCCGCCCACGACGATGCCGCAGCCGATGCCGGTTCCGATCTTGACGCAGAGGAAGTCGCCCACGGAGCGCGCGACACCCGCGTGCTGCTCCCCCATCGCCATCAGGTTCACATCGTTGTCGACCATGACGGGGCAGCCCAGTTCCTGGCTGAGCGCCTCGCGGACCGGGAAGCCGTCCCAGCCGGGCATGATCGGCGGTGCGACCGGTACGCCTTCGGGGAAGCGGACCGGGCCGGGTACGCCGATGCCCGCGCCGTCGAAGCCCTCGGCGAGCCCCGAGGCCCGGAGCTTGGCCGCCATGGACAGCACCTGCTCGAAGATGGCGACGGGGCCCTCGCGTACGTCCATCGGGTGGTTGAGGTGGCCCAGTACCTCCAACTCGGCGTTGGTGACGGCCACATCGACTGATGTGGCTCCGATGTCCACGCCGAGGAAGCGCAGTTGCGGAGCGAGCCGGATGTTGTGCGAGCGGCGCCCGCCGCGGGATGCGGCGAGGCCGTCGGCCACGACGAGTCCGGTCTCCAGCAGCCTGTCGACCTCGACGGCGAGCTTGGAACGGGAGAGATCCACCTGATCCCCCAGCTGTGCCCGGGAGTTGGGCCCGCCGTCGCGCAACAGCCGCAGCAGTCGCGCCTGATGCGCATTCGCGGGTCGTGCAGTCATACGTCTCACGCGCCCCTCCCCGCCACATCGGCCTGTCCGTCGGGCTTTCGAGGGGAACGTAGCAGCGGT
This sequence comes from Streptomyces sp. NPDC001933, assembly GCF_042890955.1. NCBI lineage: Bacteria > Bacillati > Actinomycetota > Actinomycetes > Kitasatosporales > Streptomycetaceae > Streptomyces > Streptomyces sp. NPDC001933. Next base: position 217,957 of record NZ_JBIASS010000011.1, read on the forward strand.
TGCCGGGAGTGGGAAGAAGTTGCGCAGGAATCCACCACAACTTTCTCCACACCGAGGACAAAGGCGGGCGGTGGGGTCGCCGCCCCACCGGCCGACCGGCCTTCTCAGCGCAGGATTCCGGCCTGCCGGGCGGCCCGGAGCCAGGACGGGAACTCCGACAGGACCCGGTCGTACAGCTCCTGGTCGGAGATCTGCTCGATGTCGTCGACGGCGAAGAAGCCGACGTTGTCGACCCGGCGGCCCGGCATGGTGTCGAACCGTTCCAGCACACCGTACTGAGAGCTGCCGAGCCCGACGAACTGCCAGAACACCGGCTCCTCGGCGGCCGCCCGCAGCTCCTGCTCGATCTCCCGGTTGCGGTGGACACCGCCGTCCGAGAAGAACAGGACCAGCGTCGGGTCGGGCACCGGACGGTCCCGCACGAAGGCCCGCACCTCGGCGATGACCTTCTGTTCCTCGTTCTGGATGCCGACCGTACGCATGTCGATCTGACCGGGCACCAGTCCCCTGGGCGGCTTCCTGCGGCCGAAGCCGAAGGTCTGGCCCACGCGTACGTGCAGCCCGAGCCACTCGGGCAGGTCACCCACGGCGAGGTCGGGGAAGCGGGCGGGGTTGGTGGCGAACGTCCACGCCTGCATCCGGCCGTCGTCGTCGAGCTGCGCCGCGACGGCCACCATCCGCTCGGCGACACCCGCCACCGTGCCCCGCCGGTAGAGACCGCCCATCGAACCCGATGCGTCGAGGACGAGGACGACGCGTGCCCGCAGCTGCGGTACGCCGTGTTTGCTCAGGCTGACCAGGACCTGTTGCTTGCGCAGCGACAGGCGCTTGCGCATGTCCACCGGCAGCCGCTCCTCGCCCTTGGTGAGCCGGGGGCCGGGCCCGCCGCCCCCGGTGCGCTCCGGTGCGGGCCACGGAGGCGATGCGGGAGGGGGGAACAGCGGGGCGGGGGTGGGGGCCGGAGTCGTCGCGGGGTGCGGGCCGGGCCCGGCCGCGGGCGGTTCCTCGTCGACACTGATCCCGAAGTCGGTCGCCAGTCCGGCCAGTCCGTCGGCGTACCCCTGGCCGATCGCGCGGAACTTCCAGCCGCCGTCACGGCGGTAGAGCTCGCCGCCGACCAACGCGGTCTCCGTACCGGCGGCGATGTCGAAGCGTGCCAGCTCGGCACCGGACGCCGCGTCGAGCAGCCGCAGGCACAGTCCCGGCACCTGGCCGAACGTGCCGCCGTCGGCCGAGGCGCAGAGCGCGACACGTTCGACGTCCGGCCCCAGCGCGCCCAGCCGGACGTCCAGCGATTCGCTGCCGGGCCGTTTGCCGAGGTGACTCACGGCGCCCGATGTGTGTTGCGGCTGGTTGTAGAAGACGAAGTCGTCATCGGACCGCACCCGCCCACCGCGGGTCAGCAGCAGTGCGGAAACGTCGACGTCCGGGACTCCGGGCCCCGCCGACCAGTCGAGTACGGCCCTGACCGCGGCGGCCGCGACCGGCACGTTGGCGCCTTTGCTCAGTATCGTCACACCGGCAAGTCTGCCTGCAGCCCCGCACACACGGCCCGCGCGGGACAGCCCTCAGCTCTCGTCGCGCTGGTGGTACGCCGCGCGCGTGTGTTCCGTGTGGGAGCGCATGATCTCCGTGGCCCGCTGTCCGTCGCGCGAGGAGATCGCCTCGATGAGCGAGCGGTGCTCGATCCAGGTCCGGGTCCCGCGCCGGCTGGCAACCGGGGTGCAGTACCAGCGGACGCGGCGGTCCACCTGGCCCGCGAGCTCGGCCAGGACGACGTTGCCCGCAAGCTCCATGACCTTGGCGTGGAAGGCCGCGTCGGTGGCGGCCGCCAGGTCCACGTCGTCGCCGGCGACGGCCTGCTCGCCCTTGGCGCAGAGCTCCTCCAGGGCCGCGATGCCGGCCGCGTCGGAGTCGGCCGCGGCGAGGCGCGCGGCCTCTGCCTCCAGAAGGGTGCGGACCGAGAGCAGCTGGTCCGCCTCCTCCTCCGTGGGTTCGTGCACGAACGCGCCCTGGGCGGGCCGGAGATCGACCCAGCCCTCGGTGTTCAGCCGCTGCAACGCCTCGCGCACCGGCTGGCGGGACACCCCGAGTTGGCCTGCCAACTCGCTCTCGACCAGGTGCTGGCCGGGGCGGAGCGCACGCGTCGTCATGAGTTCGAGCAGCGCCTCATACACGCGTTCGCGCAATGGACCGGGCCGTTCCAGCTTCGGCACGGCCCCCTGCGGCAGTCCTGCGGACAACATCCCGGTCCCCCTCCAGCCGACAAGCACCCATTGCATATCGTCTACAGACTACCGAGCACAATGCCCCTCAGGGACAGCGGATCACCTGACCCGCGTACGAGAGATTCCCGCCGAAGCCGAAGAGCAGAACCGGCGCGCCGCTGTCGACCTCGCCGCGTTCCACCAGCTTGGACAGGGCCATCGGGATCGAGGCCGCGGACGTGTTGCCGGAATCCACGACGTCCCTGGCGATGACCGCGTTGACCGCGCCGATCTTCCTGGCGACCGGTTCGATGATCCTCAGGTTGGCCTGGTGCAGCACCACCGCCCCCAGCTCCTCGGGGGCCACACCGGCCTTCTCGCACACCTTGCGGGCGATCGGCGGCAGCTGCGTGGTGGCCCAGCGGTAGACGGACTGCCCTTCCTGCGCGAACCGCGGCGGCGTCCCCTCGATCCGTACCGCGTTCCCCATCCCCGGCACCGAACCCCACAGCACGGGCCCGATCCCGGGCCGGCCCTCCGCATCCGGCTCCGCGACGACGACCGCCGCGCCGGCACCGTCGCCGAGCAGGACGCAGGTGCTGCGGTCGGTCCAGTCGGCGATGTCCGCCATCTTGTCGGCACCGATGACCAGGACGCGTTCGGCGGCCCCGGCCCGGATCGCGTGGTCGGCGGTGGCGAGGGCATGGGTGAAGCCGGAGCAGACCACGTTGATGTCCATCACCGCGGGCGAGCCCATCCCGAGCCGGGCGGCGACGCGCGCCGACATGCTCGGCGACCGGTCGATCGCGGTCGAGGTGGCGACCAGGACCATATCGACCTCGGCCGGCTGGAGCCCCGCCGCGGCCAGCGCCTTGGCCCCCGCGTGCGCGGCCATCTCGTCCACCGGCTCGTCCGGTCCACCGACGTGGCGGGTCTTGATGCCGACGCGACTGGTGATCCACTCGTCGCTGGTGTCGACCATGGCCGCCAGATCGTCGTTGGTGAGCACCTTGGCGGGCTGATAGTGGCCGAGCGCCACGACACGTGAGCCGGTCATGTACGGGGTCCCCTCGCTACGTATGGCAGGAACCATCCAGTCTTGGTCGCTACCGCTCGGTACACGTGCACGTGTTCCCACAGGAATAGCGCTCGGCCGTTGGAGAGTTGACAACAGCCCCGATCCTCCGGAAGAAATATTGCAGACAATATTCTGTCGACCGGCAGTTTCGGGCGGTGACCACCGCTCTCTGCGCATGCTGCGGCACCGGCTGCGATGTCACACTCCATGTACAGGACAGCAGGAACAGCAAGAACACGTCCGGTTCGGCTTCCAACCCGTCCCGGCTTCCACCACGTACAGAATCGGGTTCAACCGCAATGGGACGGGTCACCGAGCATCGCCGCACCATCCGCATCCGGGACGGGGCCGTCTCCACCCGCCCCGACACCCTCGTCGCCGAGGAGCCCCTGGAGATCCGGCTGAACGGAAGGCCGCTCGCCATCACGATGCGCACGCCGGGCGACGACTTCGCGCTGGCGGCGGGGTTCCTGGTGAGCGAGGGCGTCATCGGTGACGGCTCCGAGGTGCAGTCGATCGTCTACTGCGCCGGCGCGACGGCCGACGGCGTCAACACGTACAACGTGGTGGACGTGAAGCTCGCCCCCGGCGTCGCGGTCCCCGACATCACGCTCGAACGCAATGTGTACACCACCTCGTCCTGCGGGCTCTGCGGCAAGGCGAGTCTCGACGCGGTACGCACCACGACCCGGCACCCGGTCGCCGACACTCCCCCGCTCCGGGTCGAACCGGCACTGCTCTCCGCCCTCCCCGACCGGCTGCGCGCCGCCCAGCGGGTCTTCGACCGGACCGGGGGGCTGCACGCGGCGGCGCTGTTCTCCGAGACGGGCGAACTGCTCGACATCCGGGAGGACGTCGGCCGGCACAACGCGGTCGACAAACTGGTCGGCCGGGCCCTGACCGACCACCGGCTGCCGCTGTCCCGGGCGATTCTGCTGGTGTCGGGGCGGGCCTCGTTCGAGCTGGCCCAGAAGGCGGTGATGGCCGGGATCCCGATGCTCGCGGCGGTCTCGGCGCCGTCGTCCCTCGCCGTCGACCTGGCGGCCGAGACCGGACTGACCCTGGTCGGTTTCCTGCGGGGTCCGTCGATGAACGTGTACGCGGGTGAGCACCGCATCGCCCTGGGGGCGGCAGTGGGCCAGGACTGAGGCGGCCGGCCCGCCCGGCGGAGCGCCCCCGGGCGGGCCGCGCCGTCAGCTCGCCACGGCGGGCCGGGGCGACACCGGCCCGCTCACCGGCTGCTCCTCCTGCGCATCGCGCGAGCGGCGCTTGGCGATCACCGCGCACACCATCAGCTGCATCTGGTGGAAGAGCATCAGCGGCAGCACGGCGAGGGACGCCTGCGCCCCGAAGAGCACGCTCGCCATCGGCAGCCCCGAGGCCAGGCTCTTCTTCGAACCGGCGAACTGGATGGCGATCCGGTCCTCCCGGTCGAAGCCGAGCCGCTTCGCCCCGTACCAGGTCAGCGAGAGCATCAGCGCGAGCAGCAGCACCTCGGCGCCGAGCAGCGCCCCGAGCCGGGCCGGGGTGACCTGATGCCAGATGCCCGCGACCATGCCCTCGCTGAAGGCCGTGTAGACGACGAGCAGGATCGAGCCGCGGTCGACATAGCCGAGGACCTTCTTGTGGCGGGTGATGAAGCCGCCGATCCAGCGGCGCAGCAGCTGCCCGGCGACGAACGGCAGCAGCAGCTGGGCCCCGATCCTCAGCAGCGCGTCCGCCGAGAATCCGCCGCCGTCGTTGCCGAGCAGGGTCGCCGCGAACAGCGGGGTGAGGAAGATCCCGGCGATCGAGGAGAAGGAGCCCGCGCAGATCGCCGCGGGCACGTTGCCCCTGGCGATCGAGGTGAAGGCGATCGACGACTGGATGGTCGACGGGACCAGGCAGAGGAAGAGGAAGCCGCTGTAGAGCTGCGGCGTCAGGACGTACGGAACGAGCCCCCGGCCCGCCAGTCCGAGCAGCGGGAACGTCACGAAGGTGCAGATCAGCACCGTGAGATGGAGTCGCCAGTGCTTCAGTCCGTCGAGCGCCTCGGCGGTGGAGAGCCGGGCGCCGTACAGGAAGAAGAGGAAGGCCACCGCTCCGGTCGAGGCACCGCCGGCCACGTCGGCGGCGGTCCCGGACGCGGGCAGTATCGCCGCGAGCACGACGGTGCCGATCAGCGCCAGGATGTACGGGTCGAGCGGCAGCCAGGACGGCAGCTTCAGGGTGCGGCGGCTCATGTGCTCCACATGTTCTCTTGGTTCTGGTCGTGCCCGCTCCATGCTGCTCCCGATCGGGGCGATCGGGAATCCCGCACACCGCTCTCACTGTCATCACGCTGCGCGATAGCCTGGTGTCATGTACGAACCGGCACAGCTCCGTACCTTTCTCGCCGTCGCCCAGACGCTGAGCTTCACCCGGGCCGCCCGCCGGCTGGGGGTACGGCAGTCCACGGTGAGCCAGCACGTGCGGCGCCTGGAGGATGCGGCGGGGCGGCAGCTGTTCACCCGGGACACCCACCGGGTCGACCTCACCGTGGACGGCGAGGCGATGCTCGGCTTCGCCCGGACGATATTGGAGGCCCATGAGCGGGCCGCGGCGTTCTTCACCGGCACCCGGCTGCGGGGGCGGCTTCGGTTCGGGGCCTCCGAGGACTTCGTGCAGACCCGGCTGCCGGAGATCCTGGAGTCGTTCCGCCGCGACCACCCGGAGGTCGAGCTTGAGCTGACGGTGGAGCTCTCCGGGACGCTGCATCAGCGGCTCACTGCCGGCCGGCTCGATCTGGTGCTCGCCAAGCGGCGCGCGGGTGACACGCACGGCGAACTGGTCTGGCAGGACGCGCTGACCTGGATCGGCGCACCGCAGCTGCGGATCGACCCGGACCGTCCGGTTCCGCTGATCCTCTTCCCGCCGCCGGGCATCACCCGGGCCCGCGCCCTGGAGGTGCTGGAGGAGCACGGCCGGTCCTGGCGGGTCGCCTGCACGAGCACCAGCCTGAGCGGGCTGATCGCGGCGGCCCACGCGGGGCTGGGCGTGATGGCCCACAGCCGGGGGCTGATCCCGCCGGGCCTTGCGCAGGTGCCGGCCAGGGCGGGCCTGCCGGAGCTGGGCGGGGTGGACTTCGTCCTGTCGCACGGCCGCCGTCGCGACGGGGCGCACGAGGCCGCGGACGCCCTGGCGGCGGCGATCCTGGCGGGCGGCGAGCGGCTGATCCGGGGCGTCGGCACGATCGGTTCGGTCAACGGCCGGGAGAGCGCATGACCGCCTGCGCGCACGGGAAGCAATGGACGGCAGAGGTCACGGAACCGGTCCACCCTATTCGGGACGGATGAGGGCAGAACACCGCACATTCGTCCGAATCGGGAGTGGTAGCGGCGTACAGATTCGGTGGAGATTCCGGTGCCTGTCGCTCACCCTACGTGTCCGGCCACGCCCGAGCCTTGCCCATCTGGCCGGATTTCGGTGACTGGCCTGTGCATATGCCAGGTTGTCCACCGATTCGGGGCCCTCCCGCCGCGCCGCCCGGTGGGGTAGCGTCACGGCGCTGTGCGGAGCGCCACAAGGAGCAGGTCATTGCGCGAGTTCACTGTCCCACCCATGGCGGCCGCGCCCCTCGTGGGCGGCCTGGCCGATGTGGTGTTCGACCATGCCGAAGAGGACCCGGACCGGGTCGCGCTCGGTCGGAAAGACGCGAGCGGACAATGGCGCGATGTCACTGCTGCGGCGTTCCGTGACGAGGTGCTGGCGCTGGCCAAGGGGCTGATCGCGCACGGCGTCAGGTTCGGCGACCGGGTGGCGCTGATGTCGCGTACCCGCTACGAGTGGACGCTCTTCGACCTCGCGCTGTGGACGGTCGGCGCCCAGTCCGTACCCGTCTATCCGACGTCCTCGGCCGAGCAGGTGCTGTGGATGCTGCACGACGCCGAGGTGTCGGCCGTCCTGGTCGAGCACGAGGACCACGCCATGACGATCGCCTCGGTGATCGACCGGCTGCCCGGACTCAAGCGGCTCTGGCAGCTGGACGCCGGCGCGGTGTCCGAGCTGGTCGACGCGGGGGCGGACGTCGAGGACGAGGTGGTGCACCGCCACCGCCGCGCGGTGACGCCCGATTCGGTGGCGACCGTCATCTACACCTCGGGGACGACGGGACGCCCCAAGGGCTGTGTGCTCACACACGCCAATTTCATGTTCGAGACGGACACCATGGTCGGCCGCTGGAAGTCGGTCTTCCGCTCCAGGCCGGGCGACGAGGCGGCGACGCTGCTCTTCCTGCCGCTGGCCCACGTCTTCGGCCGGATGGTCGAGGTCGCGGCGATCCGCGGCCGGGTGCGGCTGGGCCACCAGCCGGAGATGTCGGCCAGGGCGCTGATGCCGGACCTGATGACGTTCCGGCCGACGTTCATCCTGGCGGTTCCGTACATCTTCGAGAAGGTGTTCAACGCCGCCCGGCGCAAGGCCGAGGCGGAGGGCCGGATCGGGGCGTTCGACAAGGCCGTGGACATCGCGGTGAAGTACGCGGAGGCGCTGGAGGCGCGGGCGTTCGGGACCGGTCCGGGGCCGTCCGCCGGGCTGCGGATGCAGCACCAGTTCTTCGACAAGGTCGTGTACAGGAAGGTGCGCGACGCGATGGGCGGCCGGATTCGGCACGCCATGTCCGGCGGTTCGGGGATGGAGCGGCAGCTCGGCCTGTTCTTCGGGGGCGCCGGCGTCACGGTGTACGAGGGCTACGGGCTGACCGAGTCGACCGCCGCGGCCACGGCCAATCCGCCGGAGCGCACCAGGTACGGCACCGTCGGGCTGCCGATCCCGGGGACGACCGTGCACATCGCCGAGGACGGCGAGGTGTGGCTGCACGGCGGCAATGTGTTCGGTGGCTACCTCGGCGACCCTGAGGCCACCGACGCGGTGCTGCGCGAGGGCTGGCTGGCCACCGGGGATCTCGGCTCGCTCGACGAGGACGGCTATCTGACGATCACCGGGCGGAAGAAGGAGATCCTGGTGACGTCGGGCGGCAAGAGTGTGTCGCCGACCGGTCTGGAGGAGCGGGTGCGGGCGCATCCGTTGGTCGCGCAGTGCATCGTGGTCGGCAACGACCGGCCGTACATCGCGGCCCTGGTCACGGTCGACCAGGAGGCGGTGGACCACTGGCTCACGATGCAGGGGCGGGCGCCGCTGAAGCCGGAGGAGCTGGTGCGCGATCCGGATCTGGAGACGGAGGTCCGGCGGGCGGTGGTGGCCGCCAACACGGCGGTCTCGCAGGCCGAGTCGATCCGTACGTTCCGGATCCTGGCGCACCCCTTCAGCGAGGAGCACGGTCTGCTCACCCCGTCGCTGAAGCTGAAGCGCCGGGCGATCGAGACGGCGTACGCGGCGGAGGTCGACGCGCTGTACCGCTGAGACCCGGCGGGCCCCGACGGTACAGCGCGTACGGCGCCCCGTGCTACGTGCTACGTGCTACGTGATCGAGACGCGGAACAGCTTGTCCGAGCCGTCGGGTTCGTTCCCCTTGTTGTCGCAGTTGGTGGTGGAGAGCCAGAGCTGGTCCTGGCCGGGCACCTCGGTGACGGTGCGCAGCCTGCCGTACGTACCGACGTAGTACGCGCTCGGTGTGCCCAGCTCCTCGGTGTCACCGGTGATCGGCACCCGCCACAGCCGTTCGCCCTTCAGCGCGGCCATGTAGATGACGTTGCGGACGATGGCGATCCCGCTGGGCGAGGCCTCGGAGATGTTCCAGGTCTTCTTCGGGTTGGTCATGCCGGTGGTGGTGCAGGTGCCCTCGCAGACGGGCCAGCCGTAGTTCTTGCCCGGCTTGATCAGGTTGAGCTCGTCCTTCTTGCTGTCGCCGAACTCCGCCTCCCACAGACGGCCGTTGCGGTCGAAGGCGAGGCCCTGCGGATTGCGGTGTCCGTAGCTGTAGACGTAGTTGCCGAACGGGTTGCCGGGGGCGGCCCTGCCGTCCGTCGTCATCCGCAGGATCTTGCCGTTCAGCGAGTTCTTGTCCTGGGCCAGGTCGGGTGTCTGCGCCTCACCGGTCGATGCGTACAGATAGCCGTCGGGGCCGAAGGCGAGCCGTCCGCCGTTGTGGTACCTGCTCTTCTTGATCCCCTGGAGCAGGACCTTGTAGCCGCTGAGCGAGCTGCCGTCGTAGGTCATCCGGGCGACGCGGTTGCCCTCGGAGGCGGTGTGCATGAAGTACACGTAGTGGTTGGCGGACCACTTCGGGTCGACGGCGACGCCGAGCAGTCCGCCCTCGCCGTCGGTGGTGACCGTTTCGGGTACGGTGCCGACCTGGGTCCGGGTGCCGCCGGGGGTGGCCTTGAGGACCTTGAAGCTGTCCCGCTCGGTCACCAGCGCGGACTTGCCGTCGGGCATCCAGTGGATGCCCCAGGGGATGGACCAGCCGCTGGAGACGGTGGTGATGCCGGAGGGCACCCCGCCGTCGGTGGTGCAGTCCGGGGTGGTGAAGGCGACCGTATTGCTCGGCGGTGAGGCGTTGCCCGCCGCGTCCTTGGCGACGACGTCCAGGCTGTACGGGCTGGCGCAGGCGAGCCCGGTGAGCGTGGTCGTGGTGGCGGGCGGTGTGCCGGTCACGGTCTTGTAGACGGTGCTGCCGCTGCGTACCTCGTAGGCGGTGACGGCCTTGTCGTCCGTCGACGCCCCCCAGCTCAGGGCGACGCTGTTCACGGTGAGGCCCGAGGCGGACAGGGTGCCCGGTGCCGAGGGTGCGGTGGTGTCGTCGCTCTTCGGGGTGGTGCAGTCCACGACGGGGCTGACCGACGACACGTTGCCGGCCTCGTCACGCGCGAACAGTGTGAGGTTGTACGTGGTGTCGGCACTGAGCCCGGTCAGGTTCTTCGTGGTGGCGGTGCCCGGTGCCTCGCCGAACTTGTTGCCGTGTTCGTAGATGTCGTACGCGACGACACCCACGTCGTCCGTGGCGGCTCCCCAGGTGAGGGTGAGGCTGTTCTCGGTGATCTCCGAGCAGCTGGGCGCCGTGGGTGCGGTGGGTGCCTCGGTGTCCGACGGGGTGACCGTGACGTCCAGGTAGTCGAGGTTGGGCAGCCCGTCGGCGGTCGTGGACGTCAGCCGGATCTTGTTGCTGCCCGCCTTGAGGGGGGTGGTCAGGGTGGAGGTGGCCCAGGTGTTCCAGTCGGTGGTGGCGTTGAAGGCGCGGGCCGCCGAGACGACCGTGCCGCCCACGGCGACATCGGCGGGCCGGGCGTCCGCGGTGCCGTTGGAGTAGCGGACGGCGATCTTGCCGGTGCCAGCGGAGGCCGCGGTGACGGTGAACTCCACATAGCTGCCGACGACGTTGTCGCCGTTGACGAATCCGGTGCCCGAGTAGCCGGAGTGGTTGGACTCGGCGGCGCCCTCGACGATCGTCGCGGACTCCGCCTCGTACCGGGTGGCGGCCGCGGCGGCCTGCTGCGGTATCGCCTGCACCAGGGCGGTGCAGAGCAGTACGGCCGTGAGGGCGGCCGCCGTTCGTCGTGACGTGGTGAGCGTCGCTATCCGCATCCGAACCTCCTTACGGGACCCAGTAGTTGCCGGATGCCACGATCATCGACTGGAGCTGGACGCTGCCGCCGTAGTAGAGATCCGGGTCGATGGAGGTGGTGGCGAGCTTGTTCCAGAGCGCGTCGAGCCAGGCCTGGGAGCCGGAGTCGGTCAGCGCGGTCACGACGAACGGGGCGGTGAACGCCATGTCGTTGCCGCTGTCGAACACCGAACCGTTGAGGTGGTAGCCGCTGGCGATCTTGTCCGGGTTCCCGCCCGTCTCGGCCTTGATCCAGGAGTTGAGCTTGCGGGCCGAGGCGAGCGAGGCGCTGTCCCCGCTGGTGACGGCGTCGGCGCCGATGCGCCACGGGTCGCGGCAGGCGTTCCAGGAGTAGTCGCCGTCGTTGGGGCCTTCCAGCACCTCGCCCGGTGCGGGCTTGGCGGTGGCGTTGGTGTTGACGACGAAGTCGGCCAACAGACCTGTCGCGGAAGCGTACTTGGACTGCTGGGAGGTGATCAGGTTCTGGTGCGCGGTGCGCACGGTGTCCCAGGTGCTGTCACCGGTGGCGGCCTTGAATGCGCGGAAGTGGTCGATCATCCAGTCCGAGGAGCGGGTCATCCAGTAGTGGGACTCCCCCGAGTCCGACCAGTCACCGAGCAGCATCAGGTGCGTGGTCGGGTTGACCTCGCTCTTCTTGATGGCGTTGATGTGTTTGACCGCGAGGCCCTTGTAGTCGTACGTGCCGGTGGATCCCCACTGCTTGTCGGCGAGGAGCAGCCCGTAGGCGACGTCGAGGTCCCCGTCGGTCGCCGAGTCGGAGCCGTCGACGCTCTTGCAGGAGGCGTTCTGTTCGGCGGCGAGGAGGTCGGCGTTGTTCACCGAGGGGTGCGCGAGCATGTACTTCACCATGCCGTCGAAGACGGTCCTCGCCTCCGGGTCGGCGCCCGCCATCGTCGCGGTGACGACCATCCCGTAGCCCTGGGCCTCGGCGACGTAGGGGTGGTCGGCGTCCGGCGAGATGACCTCGTACCAGCCGTTGCCGCAGTTCTTCTTCACGAACGCGGACTTCCAGGCGTTGTACGTCTTGATCACGGCCCGGTCGAGCGACGTCTGCGTGCCCGACGGTTTCAGCATCCCCGTGGCGTAGGGAAGTCGATGGCTGCCGAAGGGCACCGCGGGGGCGTCGGCGGCGGTGGCCTTGGGGAGATGGCCCAGCAGGGGCAGGAGCAGACAGCTGAGTCCTGTGAGGGCGGCGACCAAGCGGCGTGGGGGTGCGGCAGGGTGCACGGGTGATCCCTTCCGGTTCGGTGTTAGGAAAGGTTCCTAACCGACACTGCATGGGATTCCTTGCGGAGCTTTCTGTCAATGCCCCGCGTGGGCCCAAATCTCTTGCGGGGCAATGCGGTTGGACCGGGTGCGGGCGGACCCTGCGGCCGGAACGGGCCGGTCAGAGCAGCTGGTAGCCGCGCATGCGGGTGAGCAGGAACCGGAAGTTGTCGCCCTCGGTGAGGATGTGCGGCTGCCCGGCCGGATGGGAGTCGGCCCGGTCGTCCTCGACGGTCTCGAAGGCGCCGAGTCCGCCGCTGCTCGCCGAGGGCGACCAGTGCAGTTTCCAGCCCGCCGCGTGCGCGGTGGCGGGGAGCCCGGCGGTGGCGGCGACGGTGCCGACGGCCGCGCCGAGCAGGGCTCGCCTGGAAGGGTTCGTCACTTCGACCTCGCTCGGAGTCGTTCGTTCGGGATCTCGGAGTCGTCGCAGGATCTCGGAGGTACCGCAGGATCTCGGAGATGCCGCGTTCACAGGAGTGTCCGTTGTTCAGTGACGTGCTCAAGCGTTGCGTGCCGGCGGGTCCCGGTCAATGGCCCGGGCGGAAGAGGCCGGAGCGAGGGCGGGGCGCCGAAGGGGCGATGACGCGGGCCGCGGAAGTTCGGGCGGCGGGGGAATGCCTGGCGGCCCGTGATCGTTGAGCCAGGGAGTACCAACCGACGACGTAAGGATCGACCGCACGTGAGCCAGGTCCCCTCCATCACTCTCAACAACGGCGTCGAGATGCCGCAGCTCGGTTTCGGTGTCTGGCAGGTGCCGGACGACGAGGCCACGAAGGCGGTCAGCACCGCCATCGAGTCCGGGTACCGGAGCATCGACACCGCCGCGATCTACGAGAACGAGCGGGGCACCGGACGGGCGATCGCGGCCTCCGGTGTCGCACGCGAAGAGCTGTTCGTCACCACGAAGCTGTGGAACAGCGAGCAGGGCTACGACTCGACCCTGCGCGCCTTCGACGCCTCGCTCGACAAGCTGGGGCTGGAGTACGTGGATCTGTACCTGATCCACTGGCCGGTGCCGGCCAAGGACGCGTACGTCGACACGTACAAGGCGTTCGAGAAGATCCATGCCGACGGACGTGCGAAGGCCATCGGTGTCTCGAACTTCCTTCCCGAGCACCTGGAGCGGCTGCTCGGCGAGACCGCCGTGGTCCCGGTGATCAACCAGATCGAGCTCCACCCGCAGCTCCAGCAGGCCGAGTCGCGCGCCTTCCACGCCAAGCACGCCATCGCGACCGAGGCGTGGTCGCCGCTGGGCCAGGGCAAGGGCCTCCTGGAGGTCCCGACGGTCGTCGCGATCGCCCGCAAGCACGACCGCACGCCCGCCCAGGTGGTGCTCCGCTGGCACATCCAGACCGGCAATGTGGTGATCCCGAAGTCCGTGACGCCGTCCCGGATCGCGGAGAACCTCGATGTGTTCGGCTTCGAGCTGGACGCCGACGACCTGGCCGCGTTCGCCGCACTGGACGAGGGCAAGCGCCTCGGCCCGAACCCCGGCGAGTTCAACCTCGCCTGAACCACCGGCGAAACGGATCGCCGCCCGGCTGCCGAGCCGGGCGGCGGTCCGCCACTGGACAGCCCTGGTACCGAAGGGACCGGAACATGAGCGGGGACACCGCGCCCGCCGTCGCGGCGGGCCGCTACCTGCTGCGCAATGTGGCCAGCGGGCTGCTGCTGGAGGTGCGCGGCTCCGCCAAGGGCGGCGGCGCCCCGGTCCAGCAGGGCTCGGAGAGCGGTTCGGCGGCCCAGCAGTGGCAGCTCTCGCCCGTGCACGAGGGCGCCGCGCTCCACTATCTGGTCAATGTCCACAGCGGAAAGCGTCTGGACGTCGCCAACGCCTCCACCGAGAACGGCGCCGTGATCCAGCAGTGGCGGGCCAACAACTACGGCGCCCAGGAATGGCTGATCGAGCGGCATCCGGAGGCGCCGGGGGTGGTGACCCTGGTCAGCTTCATCAGCGGGCTCGTCCTCGAAGTGGCCGACGGCAGCAAGGCCGACGGCGCGCGTGTCCAGCAGTGGGAGGACACCGACTCCCCCGGCCAGTGGTGGCGGTTGGAGCCGGTGCGGGACGCCACCGGCGCGTAGGCCGGATACAGGCCCGCACGGGGACATGTGCGGCTGCGCGTGGTGCGGACCGCCGTTCCGGCGGCCCTTCGGGGCCGTCCCGCCCCGGGCCTTCACTCGCCTGGGTCAAGACGACCCGCCGACCCCCTGGCGGCTGGGACATGGGCGGCGTCTGCCGCGCCGACGCCACGTTCTGCCGCCCGGTCGCCGGGCCCTGCCAAGGGCCGTACCGGTCGGCTGGCAGAGCCTCGCCGTCCGGCTTTAATATGGCCTAGCAGGTGTTCGAACCTGTGGTGGTCGTTCAGGTGAGGCTATCCGACCGGGTCGCCCCGGTCGGATAGCCTGAATGGAGCCCCGGCCCGATTACGGCGGGCCGGGGTTCTACGTCACCTGAGTGACTCGGTTTTACCAGTCCTTGCCACCGCGGTCGTCGTCGTAGTGACGCTCGATCACGCGGAAGCTGCCAACGACACCGTTCTTGACCCACACACCGCCGTCGACGTGGCCCGGGTGCACCCCGTTGCTGTCGCTGTGCGGTCCGACGGTGGCGATGGGGGCGCCGTTGTCGCAGGTGACCCCGCGGAAGACCTCGACGGTGTGGCGGCTGTCGTTGCGGATGTTGAGCGTCTTGGAGCCGAGGCCGCTGACCACGGTCACGCAGCCGCCGCGCTCGTCACTGTACGTCCGCTCGTTGATGTGGATCCGGCCCTCGTAGTGGTGGCCCCCACCGTAGCCACCGCCGCCGCCGCCGCCACCTCGCTCGTTGCCACCCTTGCCCTCGTTGCCCTTGCCGACGTCGCCGCCGCCGAGAGCCGAAACGGGAGCAGCCTGCTGGACGGCCGGGGCAGCCGCCTGAGCCGGCTCGGAGGTGGCAGCCGAAGCGTAGGTGATGCCGGTGGCGGCCAGGGCCGCGGCGGCCGCGACGGCAGCCGTAACGATCGTGGAACGCGTAATCATTTCGCTTCTCCTGTCTCAGAGAGACCGACCGATGCGGTCGATCTGCGGATGAAATTACTGACGATCCGAATACGTGTCATTTCAGACACGTCGAAGGTCGGCGCCCGAGCGCCAGTCGGGTTACACGAAATACGCGATATGCGATTTTCACATCATTAGATGAGTTCCAACTGCCCCTGTTCGCGGGTGGGTTGACTCGCCATTAGGCTGCACAGGGGACTTTCTGATGCTCACTCACCCTGGCGGCAGTGTGTCTTGCCTTGACACGGGCCGGGCAAGACACTGGTGCCGCAAAAGCCCAGGTCAGCCGTCCAGCCAGCGCCTGAGGTCCTCGGTGTGCTCACCGACACGCGGTGGCCGCCGTTCGTAGCGCGGCGGGGTGCGGGACAGTCCGATGGGGTTGGCCACCAGGCGCATGGGGTCGTCGGGGTCCGCGTCGGCCGGTGTGACCTGCGGCGACAGGCCCAGGCGCTCGGCGAGATCGAAGGCGCCCGCGAGGTCGTTGACCGGGCCGCAGGGCACCCCGAGCGGGGTGAGCAGGGCGAACCACTCGGCCGCGGTGCGCGCGGCGAGCCGCGTGGACATCTCCTCGGCCAGCGCGTCGACGTGTGCCACCCGGTCCGCGTTCGAGGCGAACCGGGGGTCGGTGGCCAGCTCCTCGGCGCCCAGGCCCCGGCACAGGGCCTGGAACTGCCGGTCGTTCCCGACGGCGACGACGAGCGGCCGGTCCGCCGCCCGGTAGACCTCGTACGGGGCGATGGACGGGTGACGGTTGCCGAGGATGCCCGGCACCTGACCGGCCAGGGTGTAGCCGCCCGCCTGGTTCACCATGCTCGACAGCAGCGAGGACAGCAGATCGACCTCGACGTGCTGGCCCTCACCGGTCGCGTCGCGGTGGCGCAGCGCCGCCATGACACCCACGGCAGCGTGCAGTCCGGTGAGCACGTCGACGAGCGCCACACCCGTCTTGACGGGCTGTCCCGGCGCGGGCCCGGTGACGCTCATCAGCCCGCCGACCGCTTGCAGCAGCAAGTCGTAGCCGGGCAGCCCGGCGCCCTCGCCGGATCCGAATCCGGTCACCGAGCAGTAGACGATGCCGGGGTTGAGCGCCTCGGCCTGCGTGTAGGAGAGTCCGTACTTGTCCATCGTGCCGGGCCGGAAGTTCTCGAAGAGCACATCGGCCCGGCGCACCAGCGCATGGGCGTCGCGGCGTCCTTCCGGTGTGCCGAGCTCGATGGCGAAGGACCGTTTGTTGCGGTTCACGGACAGGAAGTACGTCGACTCCCCATGCGCGTGGGGTGGTCCCCAGGCCCGGGTGTCGTCGCCCGCGCCGGGACGCTCCACCTTGATGACGTCGGCGCCGAGGTCGGCGAGAAGCATCGTGGCGTACGGAGCGGCCAGCACCCGCCCGAAGTCGGCGACCACGACACCCGACAGGGGGCCGGGAACGGGCGTGCCCACCGGGCGACCGTCCGGAATGCGCGTCTGCGACGGGGCGGCCGACGGGGTCGCGCCGGTGTCCGGGGTGGCTGGGGTGTGCTGCATTCGGCTCCCTCTCGACAAGGCCTGTCACGCGCCGGGCCGCTGATGGCCGCGATCGCGAAGCCTCATCCTGGGCATGCCGCACACCCCGTGCCAGTGGACGAGATGTCCTGTCCGGCCCCCGGGTACCACTCCAATCCGTCGATGGGCCGTGGGCCGGGGATCCGGTCGGCGTCAGCTCCGGCGGCCCAGGTGCACGGTCCGCGCCGACAGCAGGAAGACATCGGGGCGCCGACGCAGCCCGGCCGGGTCCTCGGGGTCGAGCAGCCGGTCGAGTACGGTGATGTCCTCGGCCGAGAGGTCGTCCTCGAACATCTCGCGGCGACGGGCGAGTTCGGCGACGACATGGTCGCGGGCCCGCTCGGGGAGCGGTGCCGGAAGGTCGAGCAGGAAGCTGCGGGTGCCCTGCGGCTCCAGCCCCACGGCGGTGAACAGGGCGCTCCAGTCCTCGGTCTCCCGCTTGGTGCCGGGCAGTGCGGCCCGCATGTTCTCGAACCGGTCCGCGTTGACCGCTTCGAGCCTGGCCTCCAGACCGGGCCGTCCCATGCCGATGTCGCGCGGGAGGCGGCGGGGCTGCAGACCGCCCTCGGCCAGGGCGACCGTTCCGCCGGGGCGCAGCAGTGCGGCGAATCCGGCGAGGACGGCGCGCTGGTCTCCCATGTGGTGCAGGGCGTTGCCGACCCAGATGAGGTCCGCCTCGCCGAGCCCTTCGAGGTCGTCGGGGATGTCGGCGTGCCGGGTGCCGACCCGGTCGCCGAGGCCGAGCCGTTCGGCGCGGGCGCGGGTGCGTTCCAGGAGTGCCGCGGTGCCGTCGACGGCGACGACCTCCGCCTCGGGGAACACCTCGGCGAGCAGGCAGGCGATGACGCCCGGTCCGCTGCCGATGTCGAGCACCCTGCGCACCTTCGGTGCCGTGGGAAGCCCGGCGATCCAGCGGGCTGCCTCCTCGTACTGCGGCCGGCTGATCTCGGCCTCCTGCTCCAGCATCGGCCCCATGACGTCCCAGTCGAGGTCGCCGTGGTCGTGGTGGTTTCCCTGCGGGGCGCCGTGGCGGTGGCCGTGGGCGGTGTGCTGGTGATGGCCGTGACCGGTGGGCTGACTCGCGTGATCGGTGTGCTGACTCATGGGGACAGCCTCACCTCGGGCCGGACCCCCTGGCAAGTTCCGTTGCCGGTTCAGCAAGTCTTATGCATGCCGGTCACACCTCTCCCGCACGGCGCCTCATTCACGCGTCAAGCCCCTCGGGGCCGGGACTCCCCCGGGACGCGACGGCCTTCCGGCCGACGAGGGGTTTCCCCTGATGGGCGGGGCAGGCGATGGCCCCGCACCCCGGGCGCCACCCCCACGCGGGCCTCAGCGCGCTGATTAATGGCCCAACACGCTTGCTCGGCAACGGTGTTGAAGCGTTATGACCGAGCCCGTACGGTGCACTCGCCCGCCCCCGTCGAGCCGGCGCCGGAGCATACTCATGACGCGCCGCACCTTCCTTACCGGAACCGCCGCCGTGCCCGCGCGGTCGTCGCCCGGGACGGGATACCGGCGTACAGCGGCGTGCGGCTGGTCAAGCTCACCGACGGGTGACCGGGCGCGGACCAGGGTCTGTCCGTCGCCGTTCCGGACAGACCTTCACCGAATGGACACCGGCTTATTGCCGGTGGGCCCCCTGGCCCATAACTTGCGTTTATGGAGCTGGAGTTGCGCCATCTGCGAACCGTACGTGCCATCGCCGACACCGGCAGCCTGACCAAGGCGGCCGCTACCCTCGGGCTCGCACAGCCCGCGCTGAGCGCACAGTTGCGGAGGATCGAGAAGGCGCTCGGCGGCCCGCTCTTCGACCGGGACCACACCGGCGCCCGGCCCACGCTGCTGGGCGAGCTGGTGCTGGAACGGGCCCGGGTGGTGCTGCCCGCCGTGAGCGAACTCCAGGAGGAGGCGGTGCGGTTCGCCAATGCCTGGGGCACCATGGAGCGCTTCCGGCTGGGCGGCACGCACGGACCGCTGCTGGGCGGCCTGGTGGACCGGCTGGCCGCCGCGCACCCGGCCGCGCCCGTGTCGACGTACACCTCCTGGTCGGTCGGCGAGATCGCCTCCCAGCTCATCGACGGCAGGCTCGACTTCGCGCTGATCGGGGCCTGCGGGGAGAGCCCGCCGCCGGCGCAGGACCGGTTGACCTGGCAGGTCATCGGCATCGACCCGGTCTTCGTGATGCTGCCGGACACCCATCGGCTGGCCGGTGAGCAGGAGCTCAGCCTCTCCGCCCTGGCCGACGAGTGCTGGGCGGACGTACCGGGCGAGGGCTGCTTCGCCGACTGTTTCGTCAGCGCCTGCGCGCGGGCCGGGTTCAGTCCGGTCTCGGTGTACGAGACGGACACGGCGTCCGTCGTCCACCTCGTGCAGGTGGGCCGGGCGGTCGGGCTGTGCCGGGCGACGTTCCCGCCGACGCCCGGGGTGGTGACACGGCCGATCACCGGCTCGCCGCTCAGCTGGCGCCATCTGCTGGGCCGGCATCCGCGGTCGGCGGCTGCCGACGCGGCGGCGGGCGCGGTGAGCGGGCACACCCGGGCGGCGTACGCGGAGGCGGTGAAGCGCAGCGAGAGCTACACGCGCTGGCTCGCCGCGCACCCACGGTTCGGCGCGGCGATGTGACGGCGTGCCGAATGCCGTGCACCGCCGTGGCCAGGGTCTTCCGTCTGGATCAGGCCTGATCGGGGAGCGGGGCACGCGAGCCCGGCGTGATCCAGACGAGAGGCCCTATCGCACCCCGTGCCCGTCGGCGATCGCCGCCACCCGCGCGGCCAGCTTCAGATCGGACTCGGTGACCACACCGCCCGCGTCGTGCGTGTTCACGGAGAGGGAGACGGTGTTGTAGCCGAGCGTCAGATCGGAGTGGTGGTTCATTTCGTCCTGGATCGCGGCGATGTGCGCGGTCAGCCCGAGGGCGGCGAAGTGGCTGTGGAGCCGGTAGGTGCAGGTGATCCGGTCCCCTTCCAGCGACCAGCCGGGCAGCTCACCCAGTCGGTCCTCGATCTCCTGCTGCGACAGCGGTGCGGCGGGCATACGGCGACTCCTCATCGACGATCGGTGCCGGTCGGCGGTGCCGGTGACGTTACGGTCTCGGTATGACGACTGTGGCGATTGACACGGGGGTAGGGCCGCTGCTGCGCAGTTGGCGGGAGCAGCGCCGGATCAGCCAACTGGAGCTGGCGCTCCGTGCCGATTCCTCGGCCCGGCACATCTCCTTCATCGAGACGGGCCGCTCCCGCCCCAGCGAGGAGATGATCCTGCGGCTGGCCGAGCATCTCGACATCCCGGTCAGGGAGCGCAACGCCCTTCTGCTGGTGGGTGGTTACGCGCCCCGCTACGCACAGACCGCGTTCGACGACCCGGCGCTGGACGCGCTGCGCGAGGGGATGGACCGGCTGCTCCAGGCGTACGAACCGTATCCGGCGCTGGTCGTCGACGGTACGTACGACGTGGTGGCGGCCAATCGGGGTATGGCGATGCTGCTGGACCCGGTGGCCGAGCACCTGCTCGTACCGCCGCTGAACGCCATGCGGCTCACCCTGCACCCGGAGGGTCTGGCCCCGCGCATCCGCAATCTGCGGGAATGGCGGGCCGATCTGCTGTCCCAGATGGAGCGTCAGATCGCCCTGGCCCGTTCGGCGCAGCTGCGTGAGCTGTACGAGGAGGTCGCGGGCTATCCCGTACCGGAGAGCACCGGCTCCACCGGCTCCGTGACCGCTCCGTCGCTGCCCTTCGCGCTGCCGTTGCAGATCGAGCACCACGGCGAGGTGCTCTCCTTCGTCTGCTCCATCGCGACGTTCAACACACCGATGGATGTGACGGTGGCCGAGCTGGCGATCGAGACGTTCCTGCCCGCCGACCGGGCCACCGCCGACCACCTGCGCTCGCTCACTTCCTGACGACCGGAGCGGTCCACGGTGCCCCGGAGCGCGCCGGCGCGATCGCGGCGACGGTCACGCAGGCCAGCACGGCCACGGCGAGCAGCAGCGGAAGTCTCGGGTGTCCGTGCAGTACGGCCGCGGCGCCGGCGACCGCGCCGAGCATCATCGCGGCGGCCGAGAGGAACCGCCGTCCGGCCCGGCTGCCGCCTCCGCCGGCGAACCGGCTGTCGGAGAGGATGCCGGTGATGGTCAGGGTCAGCACGGTCGTGGTGAGGTCGGGTACCGCCAACGCCCTGGAGACCGCGTTCTGCAAGCCGAGTCCAAGACCGAGCAGCGCGACGAGCGCGAAGCGGACCCCGCCGGTGAAGGGGTGGCCGGAGGCCACGGCGACGATCAGCGCGGCCAGGACGCAGGCGGTCTCCACGAGGAGCGCGTACAGCAGCATCCGGCCGCGGTGCGTCAGGGTGCGGTGCACGATCAGGCCGCCGAGCAGTGCCCCGACCGCGAACGCGGCGAGCGCGACGAGCGACGCGGCGAGCGAGAACCCCGGTGCTCCGGCGATGGCGAAGCCGGAGAAGACCACGTTTCCGGTCATGTTGGCCACGAACACCCGGCCCAGTTCCAGATAGCTGACGGCGTCGACCAGGCCGGTGACGACGGTCAGGGCGAGCATCAGGGGCGGCAGCGGTCCATGACGGTCGTTCAGGTCCGGAACGACGGTGGACCATGCCTCACGCAGCAGGCCGGGCACGGACACGGGCACACTCCGATCACGGGGGCGACTGCTCGGAATTCTCCGCCCCGGCCCCGTGGAACACCACGACCGGCGCAGGTGCGCCGCCCGGCCCGGCGGGCGGGGCGGCGCACCTGTTGCTAGACGCGTGCTCCGTTGTCGAGCGGGTCGCGACGCGCCGTTCTCGTGCCGGAGCGGCGGCCGGGGGCCCGCTTCCGGGCGGGCGGCGGTGCCTTGCTGCTCCGTTCCAGGAGCAGGGCGGCCGGGACGGCGGTCATCACCGAGGAGTACGTGCCGACGCAGATGCCGATCAGCAGGGCGAGCGCGAAGTCGGCCAGCGAGTCACCGCCCAGTACGGCGAGTGCGGTGAGGATGAAGAGTGCGCCCATTCCGGTGTTGAGTGTTCTCGGGACGGTCTGGAGGACGGCCCGGTTGGCGACCTCGGCAACGGGTGCGCGACGGGCCTTCGCCCACAGTTCCCGCACCCGGTCGAAGACCACCACCGAG
This sequence comes from Streptomyces sp. NPDC001933, assembly GCF_042890955.1. NCBI lineage: Bacteria > Bacillati > Actinomycetota > Actinomycetes > Kitasatosporales > Streptomycetaceae > Streptomyces > Streptomyces sp. NPDC001933. Next base: position 239,753 of record NZ_JBIASS010000011.1, read on the forward strand.
TCGTTGACGGAGTATCCGATGACGGTGAGGAGTGCGGCCAGGAAGATGCCGTCGACGGTGCGCCCCAGCCAGGCGAAGGCTCCGACCAGGATGATGACGTCGTGGACCAGCGCCACGACCGAGCCCACCGCGAACGTCCAGCGGAATCTGACCGCCAGATACGCCAGCTGGACGAGGACGGCGATGCCGAGCGCGATCAGGGCGTTGCGCCGCAGTTCGTCGCCGAGGCTGGGGCCGATGAGTTCGTCGCGGACCTTGGTGGTCTTGCCGCCCTCCTCCGCGAGGGCGGCGCGCAGGGCGTGTTCGCCGTCGTTGTCGAGCTTCCCGGTCCGTACGGAGATGTCGCCCGCGCCCGCCGTGGTGACCTCGGCGTCGCCGAAGCCGGCGCCGGCCAGTGCGGTGCGGGCCTGCTCCACGTCGACGGGCCGGCTGGTCGAGTACTCGACGAGCCGGCCGCCGGTGAATTCGACGCCCAGGTTGACGCCGCGTACGAAGATGCCGAGGACGGCGACGGCGACCAGTGCCGAGGAGATCAGCAGCCAGCGGCGCGGGGACCGCATCAGCTGAGGGTCGCGGCGGTTCAGCCAGGTGCGCACCCGGCCGGGGCCGGTGATGCCGTTGACGCCCCGGTAGTCGCCGACGAACCGGGAGCCGGCGGCGATCTCGGTGAGTGCGCGGGCGATGACGAGCGCGGAGAACATGGAGGCCAGCACGCCGATGGCGAGGGTGACTCCGAAGCCCTTCACCGGTCCCGAGCCGAGGAAGAAGAGCAGCCCGGCCGCGATCAGCGTCGTCACGTTGGAGTCGGCGACGGCGCTCCAGGCGCCACGGAATCCGGCGGTCAGCGAGGAGCGCAGCGAGCGGCCCGGGTGCTGGGTGTGTTCCTCCCTGGCCCGCTCGAAGACCAGCACATTGGCGTCGACCGCCATCCCGATGGCCAGGACGAAGCCGGCGAGGCCCGGAAGGGTGAGGGTGACGCCGAGGGCCACCAGGGCCGCGTAGGAGATAAGTCCGTAGGCGCCGAGTGCGACGGCGGCCAGTGCGCCGAAGAGCCGGTACACGATGGTGATGAAGAGCGCGGTGGCGGCGGCGCCGATGAGGGCGGCCCGTGCGCTGGCGTCGATGGCGGCGGCGCCGAGCGTCGGGCCGACGGTCCGCTGCTCGACGATCTCGACGGGGAGCGGCAGGGCACCGCCCTTGATCAGCAGGGCCAGTTCGCGGGCCTCGTCCGCGCTGAACGATCCGGTGATCTGGGTGGATCCGGAGGGCAGTCCGGCATTGCAGGCGACGGAGGGCGATACCTGCGGCGAGGAGATGATCTGCTCGTCGAGGACGATGGCGACGCGGCGCCGGTCGTCCTGGACCGGGTGGCAGGCGGCTTCGCCGGTCAGCCGGGTCCAGTCCCGGCCCGCGTCCTTGTGGAAGTCCAGCGAGACGGTCCAGCCCGCGCCCTGCTGGGCGTCGAAGGCGGCGGTGGCGTCCTTGACACCCGCGCCGGAGAGCCTGGCCGGGCCGAGGTCGAGGGCGCGGCCCTGTTCGTCGGGGAGCGTCGGCCCGTCGCCGGACTTCTCGCCGCCCGGCGTGTCCGACTTCTTGTCGGTCGGTGTGTCCGACTTCTCGCCGCTCGGCGGGCCGGACGCGCCGGGCTTTTCGTCGGTCGGTGTGCCCTGCCCCTGGACCGCGTGGAAGCTGAGCTGGGCGGTTCTGCCGATGACCTCGGCGGCCTTGCGGGGGTCCTGGACGTCCGGGAGTTCGACGATGATCCGGTCCTCGCCGGAGCGGGTCAGCGTGGGTTCGGCGACGCCGAGGGAGTCGATGCGCTGGCGGAGCACCTCCAGGGTGCGGTCGGTGCTGTCCCGGTCCGCCTTCGCGGTGTCCGAGTCCTTGGCCTGGAGCACCATTCTGGTGCCGCCCTGAAGATCGAGGCCGAGTCTGGGTGACATGGTCAGCGTGATGAGCACGGAGACGAGCAGTACGGCCGCAGCCAGAACCGCTCGCACCGTGGTGGCGCGAGTCATGGGTTTCCTCCGAGGGGGCGCCGGGCGCCCTCACCTCGGCGAGGACGGGACGGCGGTTCAGCGGGACGGGACCGGTGGCAGGACCGGTGGCCGGTGAACGGCCGTCCACGGAGGCCCGCGTACGCCGGGGAGCGTGACGCGGGAGCGGTCGGTGGCATGTGGGGGCGCGGCAGGGACCGGGCCGTGGGCGCGGAGCAGTGCTCGGACGCCGGAGGTGCCGGGGAGCAGGAGGTCCGGGCCGGGCGGCGGGAGGTGGTGTGCGGTGCGGGCCTGGTCGCTGCCGGCCCGGGGCTGGGGCCGGGGTTCGGGCGGCGGCTGGGAGCGGTGGTGGTCGGTCGCCGTGGCCGTGCGGCTGCGCCGGGTGTCGTGGACGGTGCCGGCGGCGCCGGTGCCGGTGCGGGCGGTCCGGTCGGTGTGCTGGGTGGGCTGATGGGCGCCGGGCGTGTACGCGGCGGAGGGCGGCACCCCCGCGAACGGCCGGGCGGGGAGTGCGGATCCGGCGGCTGCTGGGGTGCCGCCGACGACGGTGAGGACTGAGAGCAGGAGGGCGGCGAGGAGCAGCCGGGCCGCCTGCGCGGTGCCGAGGCGTGCCGGGGCGTCCGGCCGTGCCCTCGGGCCTGTCCGGCGGATCAGGGCCGGGCGCGCCCTCGGGGGCACATTCCCCGGGGGCGGCCCCGGGAGGGGGGTCACCCGGTTCGGCCGGTCAGGGCCGGTGCCGCGCCGGCCTGGCGGAGTACGGAGCTGAGTACCAGACCCGCTCCGCGTACGACCGCGGTCGCCGGGTCGTCGGCGAGACGGACCGGTACGCCGAGGCGGACCGCGATCCGGTTGGTGATGTCGGGCCGGGCGGCCCCGCCCCCGGCGAGCAACGGGCCCTTGCGCAGGGCCCCGAGGACGGCACCGTGCCGGTCCTGCTTCCACATCTCCATGACCATGTCCAGGACGGTGCGGACGACCGCGGTGGGCGGCTGTGCCGGGTCGAGGTCGTCCAGCCCGGTCTCGGCCTGGCGGGCGTCGCGGACCTGTCCGTCGACGAGCACGGTCGCCTCGGTCAGCCCGGCGCCGATGTCGACGACGAGCAGCGGCCCGCCGGTCCCTGGTCCGGCGCATGCGGCGGCGGCCCGCGCGCTGTCGAGGGCGATGACGGTCGTCGGCCCCAGGGCCGCGATCAGTTCCGCCGCCTCGGCGCGGTGCCGGGCGCCGGCGAGGACGGGGTGGCTGACCACGATCACGGAGCCGGTGCGGTCCGCACCCAGTGCCGTGTCGGCGATCCGGCCGAGCAGCCGGCCGCAGGACTCGGGGTCGACGATGCGCCCCCGCCGGACCGGGCTGCCGTGCCCCGACTCCGTGCCGGAGCCGTCGCGGACGTCGGTGTCGGCCAGGACGCCGTGTCCGGGCACCCAGACGCGGGTGCGGGAGCTGCCGAGATCGAGGGCGAGTCCACGGGTGACACCCCGGTGGCCCCGGCGGGCGGTCGGGACGGGGCGCCGCCCGTCGTGCAGAGAACGCATCGCCTCTCCTCCGCCGCCCTGGCACCACAGCCACGCAGACCATCCATGGACCCGCTGATAGCGAGGCATGGCCGAGCCCTCACTATGCAATAGGGAGGCAAAGAAAGCCACTCCCCAGCAAAATCCAAGGGCCAGAGTCTGTCGTGTGTCACACCTCCGACGGCAGGAAGGCGGCAACCAGTTCGGCGAACGCGTCCGGCGCGGCGATCCGGACACCGAGGTCCTCGGCCTTGGTGCGCTTGGATCCGGCCTTCTCCCCGGCGACCAGGAGCGAGGTGCGCTTGGAGACGCTGGACGAGGACTTCCCGCCGGCCCGCTCGATCAGCTCGTTCATCTCGTTGCGGGAGAGCTTCTCCAGCGCGCCGGTCATGGCTCCGGTGACCACCACGGTCATCCCCGCCAGCGGCAGACCCGTGCCCTCCCCGTCCCCGGCGGCGTCCGCTTCCGCGCTCTCCTCCCCCGGCGCGGGCGGCGGCGTCGCGCCGGGCTCCGTCATGTTGACCCCGGCGGCCACCAGCTTCTCGATCAGCGGGGCCAGCTCCACCAGCTCCGCGACGACGCCCGCGGCCTTCTCCTTGCCGATGCCGTCGACCCGCTGGAGCTCTTCGGCGTCGGCCGCCCTGATCCGGTCCATGTCCGCGAAGTACCGTGCGATGCGCCGCGACATGGAGCGCCCGGTGCCACGGACGCCCAGCGCGCAGAAGACCCGGGAGAGCGGCTGGGTACGGGCCGTCTCGATGGCGGCCAGGAGGTTGTCGGTGCTGGTCTCACCCATCCGTTCCAGGCCCAGCAGCTGTTCGCGGCCGAGGGTGAACAGGTCGGCGAAGTCGGCCACCAGACCGGCGTCGACGAGCTGGACGACACGGGTCGCGCCGAGGCCCTCGATGTCGAGCTGGTCGCGGCCCGCCGCGTACGAGACGGAGGCGACGAGCCGGCAGTCACGGCCACGGACACAGCGCCAGCGCTGCTCGCTGGTGTCTATCTCGGAGCCGCACTGCGGGCACGACTCGGGGAACTCGATGGGCTTCTCGTCTCCGGTGCGCAGATGGGCGACGGGGGCCTCGATCCGGGGGATGATGTCGCCCGCCTTGTAGACCATCACCCGGTCGCCCAGGCGCAGATCGCGGCGGGTGATGTCGGCGGGGTTGTGCAGCGTGGCATAGCTGACGGTCGAGCCGTCGATCTCGACCGGCTCCAGCACGGCGCGCGGCGCGATGATGCCGGTCCGGCCCACGTTCCACTCGACGGCCAGGAGCCGGGTGACCTTCTCGACGGCCGGGAGCTTGTACGCGATGGCCCAGCGCGGCGCCCTGCTCCCGGATCCGGCCTCGCGCTGGTCCGCGGCGAGATCGGCCTTGATGACGATGCCGTCGATGCCGAACGGCAACGAGGCGCGCAGGGCCGCGACTTCCTCGACCCGGCTCTGCACCTCCTCGACGGTGGTGACGGTGCGCGGCGCCACGTCCGTGTCCGCCGCGGTGTGCACGCCGAGCCGGGCGGCGTAGGCGAGGACCTCGCTGTGCGGGAGTTCGGCGAGGGTGTCGGTGAGCTCGCCGGAGTCGGGCAGCGGCAGGGCGCCGTAGGCGAAGAACGTCATCTCAACCGTGTACGCGCGGTCCTTGGCCCTCAGGGTGCCCGCCGCGCCGTTCCTCGGGTTGGCGAAGGGGGCGCCGCCGTGTTCGGTGCGCACGGCGTTGGCCTGCTCGAACTGCTCGGTCGTCATGAGGATCTCGCCGCGCATCTCGATCGTCACCGGTTCGGCGAGCTGCTCGGGCAGGCACGCCACGGTGCCGATCGCATGCGAGACGTCCTCGCCCGCGGTGCCGTCGCCCCGGGTGATCAGCTGCTCCAGGCGGCCCGCCCGGTAGCGCGCCGCGACGGCCAGTCCGTCGAGCTTCGGCTCCACGCTCCAGGCGGCGACGGGGCGGCCTATCCGGCGCTCCAGCGACGCCGTCCAGGTGACGAACTGTTCGGCCGAGAAGACGTTGTCCAGGGACAGCATCGGAACGGTGTGCGGCACGTCCCCGGTCGCGGCGCCGCCTGCCACCTTGCCGGTCGGGGAGGCGTCCAGCACCTCCTGGGGGTGCTCCTGCTCGTACGCGGCGATCCCCCGCACCAGCCGGTCGTAGGCGTCGTCGTCGAGCGTGCTCTCGCCCGTGGCGTAGTACGCGGCGGCGGCCCGCGAGGCCTCCTCGACAGCGGCGGCGTAGGCGGCGGTGTCGGCGAGCACAACAGCTGAGTTCGTCATGGCCCCCATCCTGCCGCCCACCACTGACAACGGCCCTCAGCCCGCTGCCTGAGCCGTTCCGTCCTCCTCGTCGGCGCCCTCCGCCTCGCCCGGCGCGGCCAGCGGTATCTGCGGCCCCGAACACTCCCGGAGCCAGCGCCGCAGCACCTTGTGCACCTGTTCGGCGCCGACCAGTTCCGTGTCCGGCTCCACCGGCGCGGAGAGGTCGGCCGGCCACAGCAGGAAGGGCCTGGACTGCTCGCCGCCCAGGCCGCCGTGCGAGCCGATCTGCTCCTCGAAGGCGTGCACGCAGCCCGTGGCGCCGTCGTACATCGAGTTGACCATGATGTCGGCGACGTGCGGGAAGGTGTCGGTCCGCCGCACCGCCGCGGCCGCCCCCGGACCGAACGGGGCCAGCGGCCCTTCCCCGTCCACCAGCTCCGACACCGGGATCTGTGCCCCGCCGCGGCCCAGCACCACCGATCCGTGCCGCTCGCTGCGGACCAGCAGGAAGCCGATGCCGGGGTGGTTGGCGAGGGTGCCGAGCAGGGCGGGGTGGCTGCGGTCGAGCTGTTCGCGCGAGGCGCGTCCCGCGATGTCGGGGAAGGAGATCAGGCCGAGGTTCCCGGAGGCGAGGACCACGGGGTCGGACGGCTTGGCGAGAGGTTCCGCCGCTCCCTCGCCGACCGGCCGGTGCAGGGCGATCCGTACCGCGTCCCGCGCCTCCGAGCCGCTGCGGGTGCGCTGCGCCCGCCGGGACACCGGCAGCCCGCAGCCGGCCCGCACCAGGTCCTTGAGGGTCAGCCCGTACGCCCCCGCGAAGGTCTCCCCCGGGCTCTGTCCGTGGTCGGAGAGCAGCACGATCCGGTAGGTGCGCGGGGTGTGTTCGGCGACCTTGACGATCAGGGCGAGCGAGCGGTCCAGGCGCGCGAGCACCTTCGCCGCGTCGCGGCTGTTCGGTCCGGAGTGGTGCGCCACCTCGTCGTAGGCGACCAGGTCGGCGTAGACGGCGGTCCGGCCGGCGAACATGTCCCCGATGACGGCGGAGACCACCACATCGCGCTCGACGACGGTCGCGAAGGCCCGGATGAAGGGGAACAGCCCGCCGCGCTTGATCCGGGGCGCCACCTTCCGCATCCGCGCCCGGGTCGACTGGCCGACCTCGCGGCAGACCTCGGCCACGAACGACAACGCGGTGCGCACCGCGTTGGCCGGGTCGGAGAAGTACGCGAAGTACCCGGCCCTGGAGCGGCGGCCCTTGCCGAACCGGGCCGCCATGGACAGCACGAGCGCCAGTTGGTCGGCGCCGCCGCTGAAGAGGTTGCCGCGGCTGGCGCCGTCCAGGGTGAGCAGCCCGCCGTCGTGGGTGCGCGCTATGGCCCTGCGCTGGAGTTCGAGGGCGCTCGCGGGTCTGCTGGAGACCATGACGTCGCCGGTCTCCTTCTCGTACCAGCGGAAGGCGGGGACGTCGTGGTTGCTGCCGTGCAGGATGCCGAGCTGGCTGGCCCCGGTCTGGCTGGACCAGTCGGTGCGCCACGGAGTGAGCCGGTACCTCTCCTTGTCGGCCAGCCAGTGCGCGACGGTCGGCATCAGCCCTTCCTCGGCGGCACGGGCGAGCGCGTCGTGGCCGACTCCGTCGAGCTGGATGAAGACGGTGCCCGGCGGTCCGCTGCGCCCGCTGTCCGTGCCGGTGCGGCGCCGGCGGCGGACGGCCAGCCGGGAGAGCCTGCGCCGGTAGGCGTTGTCGTCGCGGACGGCGAGCGCCGTGGAGGTCGCCGAGGCGACGGCGGACATCACGGCCGCGACGACGACGGCCGTCTCCGGGTCGGCGGCGCCGCGCCCGTCCGGGATGAGCCGCAGGGCGAGCAGCAGCAGCGAGCCGTTCAGGAAGAAGACGAGCAGCCCGAGGACCAGTGCGGGCACGATGAGCAGCGCCCTGACCACGACCGGCCAGACCAGTGCGGAGAGCAGACCGAACGCGCCGGCGCCCCAGGCGGCGGTGAACGCGGTCTTGGTTATGCTGTCGCCGTCGTCCGACTGGAGCTGGAAGTCCGGCAGAATCCCGGCGAGCGCCAGCATCGTGAGCGTCGATACCGCCCACACCACGACCACTCGCATCAGGGCGCTGCCGGCTGCTCGCCATCGCCCGTCACCCACGCCGTTTCCACCTCACGTCCGGCCCCCGCCGTTCCGGGCCTCGGCCCCCAGCTTTTCACAGCGGGGCCGCGGGCCAAGGTGGCCGGAGGGTCAGCAGCCGTCGTAGCCGGCGGTCGGCATGGAAAGCCTGCGGTGCACGCTCGCCTTCGTACGGGCGTTGTACGGCGGCTCGTCGAGTCCGGCGAGCTCCAGGCGTACGCCGCGCCGCTCGCACTCCGCGGCGAACTCCGGCACCGAGGTGAGTGCGCGCGCCAGCACGCGGTCGTTGGCGGCGACGAACAGTTCGACGTCGCCGCTCTCGACGTCGGTCCACAGGGCGTGGTGGTCGGGGCGCAGTCCGTAGAGCCGCAGCTGCCGGGTGACGACGTAGCCCTTGTCCGCGGCCCAGCGGGCGCACATGTCCTGCTGACCGCGGGTGTCCACGAGGAACGGGTCGCTGTCGAGCTCCTCCAGCGGTGTGAGGCTGGCGATGGCCGCCACCCGTACGTCCGTCACGTCCCCCATGGGCGTTCCCCCCGTGCTTGGCGTACGGGCGACCCTACCCTCCGGTCACCCGCGCAAGAAGGCGCGTGCGGGGACGGGAGGAGCGCGAAGCCCGGGCCCGGGACGCCTGTGCGCCCCCAGCGCTTAGGCTCGATGCCGGGGGAAGCATTCCGGGAGCCGGAGAACTCCGGGAGGTCGGGAACGAGGAGGCGTCGCGTGCCGGTGGAAGTCACCTGGTGGGGTCATGCCACCTGCACCATCGAGGACTCCGGGGTCCGGGTGCTGACCGATCCGCTCTTCGTACGGCGTCTGGCGCATCTGCGCCGCCGCCGCGGCGAGCTGCCCGGTCCCGAGGCCGCGGTCGCGGACGTCGTGCTCGTCTCGCATCTGCACTCCGACCATCTGCATCTGCCCTCCCTGGCCAGACTCGCCCCCGGCAGCAGGCTGATCGTGCCGCTGGGCGCGGTGCGCTCGGTGCCGGGACTGCGGGGCCTGGGCTCGAAGCGCGGGCTGCGGATCACCGAGGTCGCCGCGGGTGACGAGGTCCGGGTCGGTGAGGTGCGGGTACGGGCGGTTCCGGCGATGCACGACGGCAGGCGGCTGCCGATGGGCCCGCATCGCTCCCCCGCGCTCGGCTTCGTGGTCGAGGGCGAGGCGCGGACGTACTTCGCCGGGGACACGGGGCTCTTCGACGACATGACCGAGGCCGTCGGGCCGGTGGACACGGCGCTGCTGCCGGTCGGCGGCTGGGGCCCGTATCTGGGCCACGGCCATCTGGACGCGGGGAGGGCGGCGCAGGCGCTGGCCCGGCTGGCACCGAGGTCGGCGGTGCCGGTGCACTACGGCACGTACTGGCCGATCGGCATGGACGGGGTCAGGCCGCACGAGTTCCACTCGCCGGGTGACGAGTTCGTCCGCAAGGCGGCGCTGCTGGCGCCGGAGGTGGCCGTGCACCGGCTGTCCCACGGCGAACACGTGCGGCCGGAGGGCGCCAGGTGATCCAGGAGGTCGTGAGACAGCTGCCCCCGGAGTCGACGCAGCAGGCGGTCGGCTACCCGTCCCTGTTCCTGCTGGTGACGCTGGGGGCGCTGGTGCCGGTGGTGCCGACGGGTGCGCTGGTGAGTTCGGCCGGGGTGGTGGCGCTGCATCAGTCGTCGCCGTTCTCGCTGCTGATCGTCTTCGCGGTGGCCTCGGCCGCGGCGTTCCTCGGCGACATCTGTCTGTACTGGCTCGGCCAACGGGGGGTGCGGTCGAAGAACGGTTCGAAGTGGCTGCGGACGATCCGGGACCGGGCCGCTCCGGACCGGCTGGCACAGGCGCAGCGGAAGCTGGACGAGCACGGGTCGATGGTGCTGGTGCTGTCCAGGCTGGTGCCCGCCGGGCGGATACCGGTGATGCTGGCCTGCCTGCTGAGCCGGATGCCGCTGCGGCGGTTCGCCCGTGGCGATGTGCCGGCATGTCTGGCGTGGGCGGCGACGTATCAGGTGATCGGGATCCTGGGCGGTTCGCTCTTCCCGGAGCCGTGGCAGGGGGTGGTCGCGGCGGTGGGTCTGACCCTGCTGATCAGCGGGGCGCCCGCGGTGCTGCGGAGGATGCGGACCCGGTTCAGCCACTGATCGTGCGGGGTGCCGGCTCCAGTACGCGCGAGGCGCCGATCGGCAGGTCCCAGAGCAGGTCGCGGGGGTGTCCGGCGCGTTGCCAGGCGGTGCGCAGCCGGGTCAGCGGTTCGAGCACGGGCTCGGCGGAGAGCAGGAAGGTGGCCCAGTGCATCGGCGCCATCGCACGCGCGCCGAGGTCCTCGTACGCCTGAACGGCCTCCTCCGGATCGGTGTGCACGTCGCCGAGCCACCAGCGCGGTTCGTACGCCCCGATCGGCAGGAGGGTCAGGTCGATGCCGGGGTACCGGCTGCCGATCTCGCCGAACCAGTGCCCGTAGCCGGTGTCCCCGGCGAAGTGGATCCGCCTGGCGCCGGGGCCGGGGGCGGAGATGATCCAGCCGCCCCACAGGGAACGGCAGGTGTCGGTGAGGGTCCGTTTGGACCAGTGGTGGGCCGGCACGAAGTCGAAGCGGACCCCGTCGAGCTCGGCCGATTCCCACCAGTCGAGCTCCGTGACACAGGTGAAGCGGCGACGGCGGCACCAGCGGCCGAGCCCGGCGGGGACGAGGAGCGGGGTGTCCTTGGGCAGTCTGCGCAGGGTGGGGGCGTCGAGGTGGTCGTAGTGGTTGTGGCTGATGACGACGGCGTCCACGGGCGGCAGGTCCTCCCAGCGGACGCCGACCGGGGTGATCCTGGCCGGGGTCCCGAGGATCCGCCTGGACCAGACGGGGTCGGTGAGGACGGTCAGCCCGCCGGTGCGGATGATCCAGCTGGCGTGCCCGGCCCAGGTGACGGACGTGCTGCCCGCGGGGGTGACCGGCAGGGGTTCGGGGGCGTACGGGAGCCGGTGGATGCCGCGCAGTCCCTCCGCGTTGGGCCGCAGGGAGTGCTCGCGGGCCAGTCGGGACATGCTCATGACACCAGGGAGGGGCGCGGTGAGCCGGTCCGCGAAGCTCCTGGGCCATTCCCGGATCTCGCCGAGCGGACGTGGTTCGACGATCCGGCCGCGGGCTGGGCGGTGCGGCTGCGGCTGTGCGGTCCCGGTGCGGGAGCGCTCGGTCTGTTCCGTCATCGAGAGACTCCCGTCTCGCAGTTCCTCATCGGAGTTCGTCGAGGGCCGTTGCGAAAATGCTCAGCGCCTCGGCCACATGCGGCAATTCAAGGGGCGCCACAGCGGTGAGGGACTCCAGTTGCTGTTCCGGGGCCGATCCGAGCAGCGACCCGGTGCCCAGCCGCACCCGCAGCGCCCCCAATTCGTCGCCGAACCGGTGTCCGCCCGGTGTCGGTGCGCCGAGACGTTCAGTCAGGTACTCCTCCAGCTCCAGCGAGTCCGTGACGCCACGGGCGGCCAGCCGGGACCTGAGCGGGCCGAGATCGGCGTAGAGGTGCCGGCCCGCCTGCGGGGGCCTGGCCAGCGCGCCCGACGCCAGGACCGCGCGGTGGGCGGCGGCGGCGATCCGTGCCTGGAGCGCGGCGGCCCGGCGGACCCGTTCCGTCACGGAGTCCGGTTCGCGCAGCGCGTGGGCGGCGGCCATGGCGACCGGCCCCGCGACGAGCGCGCCGAGCGCGGTGAGGATGTCGAGCGTACGGGCGTGGCGCACCGCCGCCCGTTCGGTGTCCGGGAACCGGGCGACCGCGACCGGCCAGGCGGACGGGGTCAGCGCTCCGGCGAGGTCGCAGACGACCGTGACGTCGTCCGGGCACATCTCGGCCGGGCTGAGCAGGACCGTGTCGCGCGGCCGGTGCAGGGTGTCGCGCCAGGTCTCGTCGCTCACGACGTGCAGCCCCTCGGCGATCGCCGCCTCGCACGCCTCGCGCACCAGTTCCGGCGGGGCGACGGTGGCGGTCGGGTCGTCGACGACGGAGATCATCAGCAGCCGGGGCCGGCCGCCCTCGGCGCGGACCCTGCGCACGGTCTCCAGGAGCGCGTACGGATCGGGCACGCCACCGCACTCGGCCGGGGTCGGCACGTGGTAGGCGGGCCTGCCGAGCAGCCGGGCCTGCGGGATCCAGGTGGCGGGGCAGGGGCGCGGCATGAGTACGTCGCCGCCGTGCGCGGCGATCAGCGCGAGCAGCAGCGGCGAGGCGCCCGGGGCCGCGGCGACGTGCTCCGGGCTGCCGGGCAGCCCGCGCCGCTCCCAGTAGGCGGCCGCGGCCGTGCGCAGGGCCTGGCCGCCACCGGTCGGTTCGGGCTCGCCCCGGCCCGCCGCCGCGGCGAGCACCTCGGCCAGCTCGGGCAGCACCGGCAGCCCCGGATCGGGGGCGGGCGGCCCGTACCGGACGGGGCCCCGGTCCTCGCGTACGGAGGGCGCGCCGTCCCCGGCCCGTCCGGGCCGCTCGGTCCGCTGCCGCGCCATCCGGGCCTCCTTCGCCGCCGCCCCGTCACCCTGTCGCGCCGTTTCGCACTCAGGGCCCTTTATACGAGGGTTCGGCCGACCGCGCCCGCCGACGGAGCGGTGGGGCGCCGTTGAGGCGGCGTCAGCCGGCGAAGGCCGCCTGGGGCATTCCGCGCCCCGCGTCCGGCAGCACCAGCAGCGAACCGGACAGCGGGTGCGGAGCGGTGAGCCCGGTCCGGGCGGTGGAGATGTACAGGTCGTTCAGGTCCCGGCCGCCGAAGGCGCAGGCGGTCGGGCGCCTGACCGGCACCGCGACGATCCGGTCCAGCGCGCCGTCGGCCGTGTACCGGCGCACTGCGGCGCCGTCCCACAGCGCGACCCAGACGGCCCCTTCGGCGTCGACCGTCAGCCCGTCGGGGAATCCCGCGCCCTCCTCGACGGTGGCGAACGGGCGCCGGTTCATGGCGTGTTCCCCGTCGAAGTCGAAGACGTCGATACGGCGCGTCGGTGTGTCGATGAAGTACATCAGCCGCCCGTCCGGGCTCCAGCCGATGCCGTTGCCGCACGCCACGACGGGCAGCACCGCGCTCGTCGTGCCGTCGGCCGCGACCCGGGAGAGGCTGCCGCCGTCCGGGGCCCCGTCGTAGCGCATGGTGCCCACCCACAGCGCCCCGTCCGGCGCGACCGCCGCGTCGTTGCCGCGCCGGCCCGGCACCGGGTCGTGGACCAGCCAGCGGAAGGCTCCGTCGGCGTCGTACAGGCCGACGCCGTCACGCAGATTGACCACGAGTCCGCCGCCGGAGCGCGGTTTGGCGGCGCCGACGTGCTGTTCGGTCGCCAGCACCGTACGGCGGCCGCTCACCGGGTCGTAGGTGTGCACGCGCGCGGAGACGATGTCGACCCAGATCAGCCGTCCGGTGGACGGGTCCCAGGTCGGGCCCTCGCCGAGCTCGGCCCGCTCGCGCACGGCCACGTCCAGGTGCGGTGTGTTCACTTCTGCCTCTCGTGACCGGAGTGCCGGAATGCCGGAATGCCGGAATGCCGGAATGCCGAGCACACACTAATCCTGTTCTGCGGCCCTTCGGCAGTCGCGGGGCGATGAGCACCCTCCCGCATCGGCCTGGTCTGTCGAACGCCCGGCTGAGCGACCTGGTCCGAGACGTGTTCCGACCCATCGGTAACCTGCGTCGTCATGATGCGCGCGTGGATTCTGCCGATGCTGTTCGTGCTCTGCGGCTCAGCCGTCGCGACCGGGCCGATCCTCCGGGGAAGTCCCGGCGAAGCCGCGGCGATCCTGCTGGTGTTCGTGCTGCTCGCAGGCGTGAACTCGCCTCTGGTCTTTCCCAGGTCCATCGGTGCGCTGGAGGCACAACGCCGCAGCGCGGTCGACGGCCGGCCGGTCGTCTACTGGCGGTCGGGCTGCAAGTACTGTCTGCGCCTGCGCTTCCGGTTGGGCCGCAGCGCCCGCCGGTTGCACTGGGTCGACATCTGGCGCGACCCGGACGGAGCGGCGGCGGTGCGGGCGGCCAGCGACGGCAACGAGACCGTGCCGATGGTCGTCGTGGCCGGCCGGTCCCATGTCAACCCGGATGTCGGATGGGTGCGCGAACAGCTGTCTCCATCCGCGTGATCGGAAACGATGCCGTAACACCAAGGCGCCCAGGGGCCTCCCGGGACCGTCGGTCCGCAACGTGGCCGCCGGACCCGAGAGGTAATTTCAACCCATGCTGACAGCAACGCAGTTGAGCAATCACCTTCGGGCGCATGCACCCACCTACGTCGCCCTCGCAGCCGTCGTCGGCACGGTCCTGGCCGGACATCTCCAGGCACAGGGCATCCTGGAGACGGGAGAGAGACAGGCGGCAAGCGTCCTGGAAGCGACGAGGAACGAGGCGGACGGCCGACAGGACCGGGACAGGGCGCGCGAGCAGGTGACCCGCTACGGCGAACTGATCCAGTCCTCCACCCGCATGCGCCTCCTGATGCAGCGCTTCGAAAGGCTCGACGCGAAGTCCCGACGCGATCCGGCGATCGTCGGGGAACTCACGGCGGGCACCGACGACCTGGCGGCGAAGGCGAATTCGGCGGCGGTGATCCTGCAGAGCCATGCGAGCAAGGCAGTGCGGGAGAACTCCCACGGCATCGCCTTCACGATGCCCTACGCCGCCCAGTGCCTGGAGACCGGCCTGCCGGGCAACACGCACGGCTACCGGGTGGACTACCCGGGGCGGGGGCTCACCGACTGCGGGGAACTGCGGGAGTGGCTGGAGGTCCACGAGAGCACCCTGGCGAAGGATTCGCCCACCTTCTCGTAGCCACGGCACTGCCGTGACCCGACGAGCACGGCCCTCGGGACCGGCGGCTGACAGCCGAGTTCTCAGGCCTGCCTGCCGAGCAGTGCGAGGAGCCGGGTCTGCGGGTCGGCGTCCGGTGCGGTCTCGACGGGCGCGGCGAACAGACCGCTCTGCGAGAGGTCCTTCGCGTACGGTCCGACCTCACGGCCGGCGAAGTCGACCAGCCGGGCGGGCAGCCGCTCGTCGGCGCCGATCGCCCGGGACAGATCCCAGGCGTGCACCACGGCGTCGGCCACCATCTGCGCGCAGTAGGCGTCGGCGGCGCTGTCCCCGTACGACAGGTTCACCGTCCCTTCCAGCGCGCCCGGCGCCTCGAACGCCCGGCGCGCGGCGGCCGCCGCCCGGTCCCACGCGGCCACGGGGTCGTCGCCCAGCACATCGCCGTCGAAGGCGTCGCCGACCTCGGCGACGGTGCGGCGCTCGGTGACGAGCGGCGGCACCCAGAGCTGTTCGGCGGTGAGATGGGCGACCAGGTCCCGGACGGTCCACTCGGTGCACGGTGTCGGTGCGGACCACTGGTCCTCGCGCACCGCGTGCACCCGGTCGGTGAAGAGCCGGAGCGCCTCGCCGTGGCGTTCGAGGATTTCGCTGACGGAAGCGACGGAAGCAGATGCCATGCGTCCACTCTCCCCGGCCCGGGGCCGGGGCGCGAGCGGGCGCCGCCCACATGTCGAGACAGTGATCTCAAATTCCGGAACTCCGGCGTACGGTGGCCTTACCGATCACCGCTTCGCGGCTCGCGTTCCAGGCACGCTCCGGAACGCTTCCGGCCGCGTTCCGAGAAAGGATCCACGGCCATGCCGAAGGAGACCGCCGTCTACACCCACGGCCACCACGAGTCGGTGCTGCGCTCGCACCGCTGGCGCACCGCCGCCAACTCCGCGGCCTATCTGACCGACGAGCTCCGCCCCGGCCTGGCCTTGCTGGACGTGGGCTGCGGACCGGGCACCATCACTGCGGATCTGGCCGCGCTGGTGGCACCCGGCCGGGTGACCGCCGTCGACACCGCCGAGGAGATCCTGTCCCAGGCGGCCGGGGTCGCGGCCGAACGCGGGCTGGACAACATCGAGTTCGCCGTCGCCGATGTGCACACGCTGGACTTCCCAGACGACTCCTTCGACGTCGTCCACGCCCACCAGGTGCTCCAGCATGTGGGTGACCCGGTGCAGGCGCTGCGCGAGATGCGGCGTGTCTGCCGCCCCGGCGGCATCGTCGCGGCCCGCGACAGCGACTACGCGGCGATGGCCTGGTACCCGGAGGTTCCGGGCCTGGACGACTGGCTGGACCTGTACCGCCGGGTCGCCCGCGCCAACGGCGGCGAGCCGGACGCGGGCCGCCGGCTGCTCTCCTGGGCCCGCCGGGCCGGCTTCACCGACATCACCCCGACCGCCGCCAACTGGTGTTTCGCCACCCCGGAGAGCAGGGTCTGGTGGAGCGGCCTGTGGGCGGACCGCACGGTCGGTTCGGTGTACGCGGAGATCGCAGTCAAGGGCGGCCGTGCGAGCACCGAGGAACTGGCGGAGATCGCCGACGCGTGGCGCGAGTGGGGCACGAGGGACGACGCCTGGTTCCTGGTCCCGCACGGCGAGGTGCTCTGCCGGGTCTGAGCGCGCCGCCCTCTCCCCCGGACGAATCGATCACACGCCGATGTGCCGCCAACTACCCTGGCTCGCATGGACATTCTGGGAACCACGCTGCGCATCTGCGTCGACGACCTGGAGGCCGCGGTGGCCTTCTACGAGGACCTCACGGGCAGTTCGGCGCTCCGTTTCGAGCGCGGCGGGGTCTCGGTCGCCGCGATCAGCTGCTTTCTCCTGATGAGCGGCCCGGAGTCGGAGCTGGAGATCCTGCGCAAGGTGACGGCGACGATCGCGGTCAAGGACGTCGACGACGCGCACGCCTCCCTCACCCGCGTCGGTGCCCGGATCATCGCGGGTCCGGTGCCGACGCCGGTGGGCCGCAATCTGATCGCGGTGCACCCGGACGGCTCGGTCTTCGAGTACGTCGACCGGAGCCTGCCGTCCGGCCGGTGAGGGCCGGACGGCATCGGTGATATTCCGTCAGCTCCTGGGGCGCATCCGGAAGTTGTACCTTCCGGGCAGTGGCTCGTCCGTGAGCCGGGCCCATAGCTCGTCCAGGATCTGCGCACCCTCGCGCAGGTCCTCGACCTCGAAGCCCTCGTCGAAGACGGCTCGGGCCGCGGCCCGGTCGCCTTCGGCGAGCAGCAGCCGGGCCTCCAGCAGACGGAACCGGCCGCGCTGCCGGATCGCCGGGGGCAGGGCCGCCCATACGGACCTGGCCGCCGCGGCGCGGCCGGCCGTCAGCAGCGCCTCCACCGCCTCCCGGCCCAGCGCCGCGGCGGCCGCCGTCCATTCCTCGCCGTCGTCGCGGCGTTCCGCGCACAGGTCGTCGAACGCCTCGCCGTAGAGGTCCGCGGCCCGGTCCCGCTGCCGGCCCTCCCGGGCGGCGACGGCGAGGCACCGCAGCAACGGCCAGCGGGACGGGGCGAGCACCAGCCCGCGCTCCCAGCTGCGGACCGCCTGGGCGCGGTCACCGGCATGCCACTGGGCGACGCCCAGGTGGTACTCGGTGAGCGGTTCGGCGGGGGCCGTCTCCAGCATGTCGCGCCAGTGCGGGGAGACCAGGGAGGGGCCGGGCGGGACCACCCGGCGCGGCTCGGGGAACGTGCCCTGGTCCAGCAACTCCAGCCAGGGGCGCTGCTGTTCACCGAGGGTGGAGTCGGCGAACGGGGTACCGGGAAGCTCGTACTTGCCCCGCCTGACCTCCAGCGCGCCCCAGCCCGAGCCGGTGGCGAGCGACTCACCGGGTTCGGTGTCCGCGCAGGGGCGCCAGGCGGCGTAGGCGGCATCGACATCGGCGCGCGGCAGCGCCTCGGCGAGCCGCTGTTCGGTCTCGGAACGGGCCGCCGCCCAGTCCTCGCCGTGCACGGCGAGCGGGTCCGCGGACAGCGGGCCGTACGACTCCAGCCAGCTGAACTCGGCGCCCGGTTCGAGCGGGACGTGCTCCAACTGGGTACGGGCGAGCCCGGCCTGGATCTCGGCGTATCCGACGGTGCCGGGCTCGGTGAGCCACTCCTGCCAGCGCCGCCCGCCCGCGCCGCTGCCCCAGAGGAACAGCTTGCGGCCGCGCAGCAGATCGGTCGACGTCTGGACGAGCCCGTGGCCGTCCTCGTCGAGCGAGGCTATCCAGCGGCGGGCGCCGTCGGGCACCTCGTAGAAGTAGTCGGCGGGGAAGTCGCCGCGCAGCGGGTACGTACGGTCGACCGAGCCGGACACCGGGACCGGGACCGGGACCCGGGTCAGGGTCCGTTCGTACCCGAAGTGCCAGGCCTCGTCGGCGGGGGCGAGGACGCGGGTGCGTTCGCCTTCGGGTACGGCGATGTTGGACCACCAGTAGACGGGCGCGGTGTGCTCGTGCGGATTGCGGATCCGTACGCCGACGTGCAGGAAGTCGGAGTCGTGCGGCAGCCACAGGTCCACCTGGAACGGCAGGTCGCGCAGCCGCTCCCACTCCCAGAGGCGGACCATCTCGCCGCCGTCGGGCGCGGGAACCAGGGCCGCGTGGAGCGGGGCACAGGACAGTGTGGTGTGGCCCGTGGCCCCGATGTTCCATTCGATGCCGCCCGAGAACCAGGCGCCGTTGAGCGCGAAGTCGGCGGGCTGGAGCACGGGGTTGCGGTAGAGGAGTTCCCGGCCGGTCGGTTTGTGGTGGAGGGAGTGGACACGGCCGCCGAGACCGGGCAGCACGGTGGCCCGCAGCCGGTCGTTCTCGATGACGATCGCGTCGAGTGCGGTGGGGGTGCGCTCTCGCCCGTAGCCGTCGAGGATGCGCACCGGCAGCACGGTGGACAGTGGTTCGAAGCCGATCTGGCGTGCCATGTCACGTGGCAGTGCGGCCCGGTCGCGTTCGTCGATCACATGCATCTCGTCGAGCGGCCGCAACGCGGGCAACGGATTCTCCGGGCCCAGCGGCCCGGCGGGCAGGGTCAGTACGGCACGTCGTACGGTCGTGGCCAAGGCAACCTCGCTCCCTCACGCGGGCCGCCACAGGTCCGGGCGCCCCCGATGACCATGGAACACGTTCGGCAACGCTCCTGCCAGGGGCTTCGCTGCCAGACTTCTGCAAATACGCTCTTCCGGCAAGGACGGACCCGGGCGGCTTCGGGGCGCGCGTCCCGACCGGCCCCACCCCGCCCGTTAATTCGGGTGCGTTCCGTCCGCACCGCCGTAACCTTGGCCCTCGACGGAGATCGGTGGCATGGGCCGGTGCGGCATGCCCGGACGGAACGCGGAGCGGAACACGATGAGCACGCAGCACACCTACCGAGTGATCGTGCGCGGCACCTGGGACGGGCTGACGGACGAGGCGCGTGCCCGGCTGCTGTCCGAGGTGGACGCACACGGCCTGACCGCGATGCAGTTCTCCGAGGAGGGCTCGCTCGCGTACGACCGTGTGCTCAAGCATTTCAGCTTCCGGTACGTGGTCGTCTCCGACGCCGAGGACGGCGAGGAGCTGGCGGCCGCGATCGCCGAGGACCGTGCCGAGACCTACCTGGACGAGCGCGGGTACGGCCATGGCGCACTGCGGTCCACGGTGACGGACATGGACACCATGAAGATCAATTACAAGGGACGGCGCGGCTCGGCGACGGCCTGACGCCCGGCGGTCAGGTGCGTTTGAAGAACTCGACCTCCCCGACCGCGATCGGCCGTCCCTCGCCCTGGCCGGACGCGGCCCTCAGCACCAGCCGGACGGAGACGACGTCGCTGATGCCGGTCCGTACCGTCTGCTTGCCCGGTTTGTCGGTGAGCGTCACCGCCTTCTTCCGGACCTCGCCGTCCTGCGTGGTGACGATCAGGTCGGCCTTGGTGGGCCTGGCCCCCTGCCGGAATTCCTCGGGCTTCGTGGACACACCGGTGTACACCACGACGCCGACCAGCCGGAACGGCTTGTCGAAGACGCATGTCAGTGACGAGTCGAGCGTGGGTGCGCCCCAGTACCTGTTGGTCAGCCCGTCGATGGCGGCGGATGCCGGGTGGCCGGGGGCCTGGGCGCTCGCCGTGGCCTTGGCCGGGCTGATCTCCGCCGTTCCGCCGAGCTTGTCCCGCACGTCCTCGAAGACGTAACGCCCGGCCGGTACGAGCAGGAAGCCCGCGAACAGCAGCCCGACGACCACCAGCACCAGCACCGTCCGCCGGAACACCCGGCCCGATCCGCTCCGCACCCGGCGGCGGAACGGCCACACCGTGCGCCACCACGGCAGCGGCGCCGGCTGCTCCCGGGTCTGCAACGGTGCAGCGCAGCGGCGGCAGAACCGGCGTCCCGGCAGGTTCGGGGTGCCGCACGCCGGGCACGGCGGCCCGTCCGGCTCCTCGTCCGCCGCCACGGGCCGCACGACGGGCCGCCGGGCGATCGGCTCGGCCGGCCGCACCGCGACCACGGGCTCCTCCTCAGCCGCCGGCGCCGGCCTCACGGGGGCAGGCTGCGCCGGTGGTTCCGGCCGTACGGGTGCGGGCTGAACCGGTCGCGCGGGCGGCTCCGGTGCCTGTGCGGGCGGTGCGGGCGGTGCGGGTGGTGGAGGTGTGGATGGTGGAGGTGTGGACGAACGCGGTGCCGGGAGATCCGGTACCGGCGGCTCCGGGGGCACGGAAGGCGGGGCTCCGGGCGCGGGTGTCGCGGTCTCCGGTGCGGTACCGGCCACGGGCACGGGCTCGGGGTCGGGGTCGGGAGGAGTACCGGTCGTCGGCTCGGCGGCCGGGCGTGCCGGCGCTGACGGGCCGGCAGGTTCCGTCGCGGGGGCGGTGGGCTCCGTTTCGGGGGCGGCGGGTTCCGCCGCGGCGGGAGGGGTTCGCGGCGTCCGGGAGGACCAGCCCAGGTAGGAGCCGCAGTTTCCGCAGAATTCGTCGTCCTCGCGGTTGGCGGTACCGCACGCCGGACACGAGCGCATCGCGTCAGCCTCCTGTCTCGTCCGGTGGGCCCGGCAGAATCTCCACCCGGCAGGTGAGGTGTACGGGGCACGAGGCGGCGACGACGTCCCGGACGCGGTTCGCGTCCACCGGTCCGCCGTGCGGCGCCCAGACCCGTACCAGCAGTTCCCCGGTCGGGGCCGGGGGCAGCTGGGCGCCCGGTTCGGCCGACCACGTGGCACCGCCGCCGTCCCGGATGTCGGCGTGCACACCGAAGCAGAGCCGGAGTTGTTCGATCAGGCCGCGGCGGGTGCCGCGCCACCGGTGCAGCTCGACGGCGCGGGCGATGACGGCCCGCCGCAGCTCCTCGGGCCACGCTGGATCGACCTCGGCCGCCACCCAGGACGACAGCCAGGGCAGGAAGTCGGCCGGGGCCAGCGACGGATCGAAGTAGGCGGGGAGGTTGTCCAGGGTGGACAGGACCGGTGCCAGGACGGTGTCCAGGCCCGCCGTGAACCGCTGGGCCAGGTCGTCGTCCGCGTACAGCGCGGGCAGCAGCCCGCCGATCGGGTAGCGGCTCGCGAGACCGGGTACCGCGGCCCTGGTCATGAGCCGTCACCGGCCGTGCTCGCGGTGACCTCGACCTGGTGCTGGTGCGAGAAGACCAGGGCGCCAGGGGCGACATCGATCCGGTCGACCGCCGCCCCGCGCCGGCCGGTGATCGGGTCCGCGGGGAACAGCCGCACCTCGTCCACCAGGCCCACCCCCGGCACGCCCTGGAGCACGGCGAAGATCTCGCCGTACTGCACTGGCCTGCCGAACGGCCACCCGGTTCCGTCTGCCCCGCCCCGCAGCGGGTCGATGTGGCCGAACAGTGCCGCGATCGCGTCCGCGCGGACCCGGTCCACGTCACCGCCGTTCGTCACCAGTCTGGCGACCACCGTGACGCCCTGGTACGCGGGCGGTTCCACCACCAGCCGGGTGCCCACCAGGCGCCGTTCGTCGAGTCGTGCCGTGACCGTCGAGAGCACGGAGTCCGACGGGATCAGCTGCTCGAACCGCAGTTGGCCGCCCTCGTCGACGACCGCGTCGGGCACCACCAGTACCCGTACCGCGCCGCCCTCCCCCGCGACGGCGGGCACGCACCGGACCCTGCGCAGGGAGGGAGCGGCCTCGCGGGCGATGGCCTCGTAGTCCCCGGCCGTGACCGCCCGCTCCTGCACCCGGAGGATGTTGGGCGCCCGGACCTTCGCGTTCTCCACGGTCTCGCCGTCGACCCCGCCCCGGGCCGCCTCGCGGTTGTCCACGCCCGCCACGTACGGCACCGAGCTGCGCAGTACGCAGATGGCGCCGCGCGCGACGTTCCCGGCCGCCCCGCCGCCCGTCCGGTAGCGGGGGACCCGCAGTTGGGCGCCCTTCTCGGGCACCGCACCGTAGGAGCGCATCGTGCCGTCCGGATCGCGTACCTCCGGCGGGAACGCGAACTCGCCGGAGACGGCGTCGATCCGCACGTGCCGGTCGTGCGGGGCGGAGGCGCCGAAGTGCTCCACGGCGGTCCAGACCTGCCAGCCCTCCGCGGAGGAGACCTGGACGACCGGCGGCTCACCGTCCATCAGCAACGGCGCCCGGCTCACGGAGAAGCGCTGCCCGGCGACGCCCTCGGAGGTGCCGAGCGGCACGTCGAGGACGGTCTCCGCGTGTTCGACGCCCGTGGTGCCGCCGACGGTGAACACCTCGGCCTCCCGGATCGTCGGCGACTCGGAGTAGAACGGCTGGCCCGGCTCCGGCGCGGTGACCCGGCAGCGCAGCCATCCCGCCCGGACCCCCGCGGTCACCGAGGCGGTGTGTCCGGCGGGGACGAACACGATGACCTCACCGGGCCTGTTGAGCCCGCCGGTGCTGTCGGTACCGGTCCGGCAGACGACCCAGCGGGCCCCGTCCCACGCCTCCCAGACCAGCGGCGGCTGCCTCGGGTCGACGCCGACGCCCTCCACCCGGCTGTCCAGCCGCACGGCGACGATGCACCGGGGCACGGCGGTGGGCAGCCCGAACAGCATGGCGTCACCGGGCTCCGGCCGGGGCTGGAAGCACGGGATGTCCTTGCCCGCGCCGAGCGGTGCGGTGCGGTCGGTCTGGTCGCCCGACACCGGCGCGGTGACCAGCCGGATCAGCGAACTCGGCACGATCGGCAGCTCCTCGGAGGTCGAGAACACCACCGCCTCCTCGGCCTCGCCGCGTGCGGTGGCGACCTCCGTGCCCGTCGGGAGCCGCACGGTCTCCGGCTGCGGCGCGGAGAGCCAGAAGTCGACCTCCGCCCGCGCCACCGTCGGCGGGAAGAGCGTGACGCCCAACAGGTCGAGGAAGGCCGAGTAGTTCTTGTCCGGGACCCGGTTCAGCCGGTACAGCAACTGGTCGACCATGTACGCGAACGTCTCGATGAGCGTGACCCCGGGGTCCGACACGTTGTGGTCGGTCCACTCGGGAGAACGCTGCTGTACGTACCGCTTGGCCTCGTCGACGAGTTGCTGGAAGCGCCGGTCGTCCAGGTTGGGTGCGGGCAGGGCCATCAGCGCACTCCCGATTCTTCGGAGCCCTCGGAGGACGGAATCGTGTAGAAGGGGAAGACGAGGTTGCGCAGGTCGTTGGTGGCCCGCACGGTGTAGTGCACGTCGATGTACAAGGTGCCCTCCTCGATGGCGTCGAACGCGATCACCACGTCGGTCACCTCGATGCGCGGTTCCCACCGCTCCAGCGATGTGCGGACCTCCTGGGCGATGCGCCCGGCGGTGGCGCCGTCACCGGGTGCGAAGACGTAGTCGTGGATGCCGCAGCCGAACTCCGGGCGCATCGGCCGCTCGCCCGGCGCCGTGCCGAGGACCAGCCCGATCGCCTCCTCGATCTCCCGGTCCCGCTCGACCATGCCGATACCGCCCGTGGCGCCGACCCGCAGCGGGAAGCCCCAGCCGCGTCCGATGAACCCGCTGCCGCTCACACCGGGCCCCCGATCAGTACGTTCGGCGCACCGCTGATGATGGGCGCGCCGCAGCTGGTGTTGTCCCGCATCCGGGCGGCGGGCAGCCCGCCGATCAGGACCTGACCGGCGACCGCGGCGGCCGGGTTGGGCATGATCACGTTCCCCGGTCCGAGCGCGGCGTGCGGGGGGACCACGCACACGTGCAGGCTCCCGGTGACGGCCGCGGGCCGGCCGCCGATCAGCACGGTGGCGACGGCCACCGCACCCGGGGGCGGGGTACCGATGACGCCGCCGTGGGCGGTGCTGTCGCCCGTGCGGGCTGCGGGGGGCATGGTCGGTGTTCTCCTTGCTGGGAAAGGGACTTCTGGAGGTCTCGGAGGGTTGGTGGGGGCGTCAGTTGATCCTGATGAGCTTGGCCTTGAGCACGCCGAGCAGTCCGCCGTCGATCGTGACGCCCGTCTTGCCGTTGACGTTCACCGAGCGGCCCTTGATGTTCACGTCGCCCGTACCGGCGTCGAGTGTGATGCCCGACGAGGAGAGGGTCACGGAGCTCAGCGCGCGGGTGCCGCCGCGGGCGTACACCGTCACCGCGATCTCGCTCCGCCGTTCGTCCAGGGTGACTTCGAGCCGCTTGTCGCCGGTGGCCAGCCGGACACCGGACGGTCCGCGCGGGGCGTCCAGCAGCTCCAGCCGGTTGCCCGAACGGGACACCAGCGACCGGCGGTTGACCTTTCCGCTGGTCGGGTCGACGAGCGGCACGTCGTGCGGCGAGGGCTTGTCGACCCCGTTGTAGAGGCCGCCCAGCACATAGGGACTGTCCAGCAGCCCCTGCTCGAACCCGACGAGCACCTCGTCGTTGACCTCGGGGCTGAACACCCCGCCGCCGCCCTGGCCACCCCACTGCACCGTCCGGACCCAGTCGGTCACATAGGTGTCGTCGAGCCAGGGGAACTTCAGCCGGACCCAGCCCCGTTCGGTCTTGCCCTCCCGGATGTCGGTGACCACACCGATCGCCAGCCCCGGCATGCGCGGGCCGCGCGAGGACGCGTCGGAGCCACTGGTCAGTCCCGCCAGCGAGCGGTCGGGCGCCGCGCTCACCAGCACGGTGGTGCGGTAGCCACCGTTCGGTTCGAGCACGTGGTGCACGGCGGTCGCCGTGTAGCGCCCGGCGAACGCGGGCCCGACGTTGCCGAGGGCCACCGGCAGGCCCGCCCGCAGCTGCGGGTTGCCCTCGGCGACCGCCTCGATCTCGCCGAAGCCGGAGCTCACCGAGGCGGCCACCGATCCGGCCACGGCGGTGGCCTCGGCCTGGGTCCGGTACGGGGTGTCGGCGACCGTCATCCGCGCGTTCGGGCCGAACGCCCCGGCGGCCAGCGACGGGCTCAACCCGGGGGACACGGTGTCGCTGCGGATGGACTGCTCGCGGGCCACCAGCCGGGTCTTGGTGTCGACGTTCCAGCCGCGCACCTCCACGCTGTCCGCCCCGTCCGCACCGGTCAGCACGGCCCGCAGGGCCAGCAGGTTGCGCCCGTACTCCAGAACCATCGGGTGGCGGGTGGCGGAAGTGGCGGGCGAGGGTGCCGAGGAGGCGGGCTTCGGCTTCACGAACTGCAACAGCCCCTTGTCGTCCACCCGTACGTGCGCACCGCTCTCGCCCGCGAGGTACTGGAGGAACTCCCAGTCGGAGACGTTGGGCTGGGTCAGCTGCTTGTACGTGATCGGGGCGGCCTCGATCTTTCCGCAGGCCAGCCCGGCACCCGAGGCGACCTTGCGGACGATGTCGGCGGTCTTCATGTTGCGGAAGGCCACCACCTTCCGGCCGCGCTGGAGCCGGTGGGCCTTGGAGAAGGCCCGGACCACCGTGAACGAACCGGTGGTGTCGCTGTCCAGCTCGACGGCGGTGACCTCACCGGTGAACAGCCGCTCGCGCACCCGCTCCTGCACGGTGACCACCGAGATCTTCACCGGGGTACCGATGGTGATTCCGGTGGCGGTGAGCAGCTTGTGATCGGGGTCCCGGTACATCAGCACGGCGGTGTCCGGCAGGCCGACGTTCTCGTCGACCACGCAGCTCACCAGCTGGGCCGCCCAGGCGGCGGGCAGCTCACCGGGGGCCTCGACGATCGGATCCGCGGCGAAGGATCGGCCGGCGGCGGTCATCGGCCACCCTCCGGGGTGTGGTCTTCCAGTCCGGGCACGACCAGCTCCCTGCCGGGTATCAACTGCATCGGGTCGTCGACGTCGTTGGCCTCGGCGATGGTGCGCCACGCGGTGGCGTCGCCGTACTCCCGCCACGCGAGCAGCGGCAGGCTGTCACCTGCGACCACCCGGTGGGTACGGCGCGCCTCCCGCGAGCCCGAGGTGGGGTTCTGCCCGGCCGGATCGACGCTCGCCTCCTCGATCGAGAGCGAGCAGGTGGCGCGCAGCGGCTTTCCGTCGACGTCGAACAAGGTGTACGAGACGGAGAGGTTGGACATAACGCCGTCGAACGAGGTCGTCTTCGACGTGCCCCAGTCGAAGCGGACCCAGGGGCTGGCGGGCGTCTTGCGGGCCAGGCTGCTCGGGGTGGGCACACAGGCCGTCATGAGCTGTTCCACCGCCTTCTCCACCGAGTTGTCATGGGTGGCGGTGGCGTCCAGGAAGACCTCCAGGGACAACGACCGGGGCCCGCTGCCCACGAACTCGGGCAGCGCGGACTGCCCGGCCATCCGGGACGGCGTGCGCCGCCACTCGGTGCTCTTACTCAGCGACAGCTTCGCGGGGTTGAACTGCAACGTGAGCCGGGCGAGGCTCCCGCCCGGTTTGGCGCCGACGGTCGTCGGCGGTTCCATGATGGTCAGCTGGGCGCGGGCACGGCTCGTACGGACAGCGGGTGACATTGCGCTCCTCCTTCCCGAATCTTCTCTGCTACCTGCGGCTACTGCCGTGCGCGATATGGAACATGACGGCTCATCAGGACGGTTCCAGGCCCTCGTGCGCGATCTCCAGGGTCTCGATCGCCGCCTGGGAGTTGGCGGGGTCGAAGGACGGCCCCTGCCAGCGGACCGGCACGATGCCGTGCACCTGCCAGCTGATGATGCGGCTGAGGTCCGGGCGGAGCGCGACGATCTCGCCGTCCTTGGGCTCGACCCGCTGGATCGTCTCGTTCAGCCATCGCGCGATCTTGAGCGTGTCGGCGGTGACGGGGCGGGTCAGTGTGATGTTGGTCCAGGTGATCCGCCCCGGCAGCTGCCAGGTGAAGCCGTTGTTGCCGCCCTCGGCGTACTGCTCCATCTCCACCTCGGCGCCCAGACCCGAGCAGGTGTGGAAGGCCCCCAGGTCGCTGCCTCCGATGACGAGCTTGAAGAACACACTCGTCGCGAAGATGTTGTCCGTCATGTGCTTCTCTTCTTCTCTGCTGTTGCCACGTACGTTGCGGAGGGGGCCGGAGCGTTGTCAGCGACGGCCGTCGTACGGCCGTCCGGTACGTTCCCGCCCTCTGCGCAGGTCCGCGCGGATCAGGCGGCTCACCGGATCGATCAGCCGGCGGGCCAGTTCCTCGATGTCCGCCCCGGTGACCCGGTGTGCGGCCGGCGGGTCCGCGGTGGCCGAGGCGTCCGGTCCGGTCGAGGCGGTCCTGCCCGGCGGCTCGGCGCGCTTCACCGGGGCCGCCCGTACCGGAACGCCGGTGATCCCGGCGTCGGCCGCCGCGCGCTGGAGCACCTCGGCGGTGGCGGCGGAGGCACGGGCCCCGGCAGCCGGAGGCGGACTCGGGACCGGCGTCGGATTCGGAGGCGGAGTCTGTGCGCGTTGTGGAATCCGTACCGCCAGGGCCGGAGGTCCGGTGGGCGCGGACATGGCGGACTCGGGCACCGGTCCGGTGGTCGCAGGGGCGGCCGATTCCGGCACCACCGGGAAAGCCATCCGCTGTACGGGTACGGCGGTTGCTCCTGGCCGGCCGGTCCCGGGCGGATGCGGGCGCACGACCGGGACCGGCCGGGCAGCGGACGGCGCGGACGTCACGGCGGACGGCATGGACGGGACATCGGACGGCGTGGACGGGACGTCGGGTACGGGGCGGCGTGGCGCCGGGGGCGGTGGCGGTGCGGAGTGTGACTTTGCGGGGCTCTGCCCCGGGGGGTGTACGTCCGACCGCGAGGGTGGCGTTGTCACGCTGCCGCGCGGCGAACGTTGTACGAGCCGCAGGAGCGAGCGGGCCGCCGCCGGTCCACGACCGGGGCGCGGGTCGGGCTTGGTCCTGCTTCCGGTTTCGGTCCTGGATTCGGTACCGGTCCTGGATTCGGTTCCGGCTCCGGCGCCGGTACGCGTAACGCGGCCGGGGGCACCGGCGGGGGTACGGTCCGAGGGCGTACCGCTGCTCGGGATGGTGCCGGTCGAGGGGCTTGCGGACACGAGGCGTTGGACGGTCCCACCCGGCCCCGCGCCACCGGGCGTCGGCCCGCCGGGAGCCGAGGGCCGGGGTGCGGCATCCGGCTGTGTCCGGTGTTCCCCGGTACGCGCGTTCCCGCGCGCCGGCGACGGCGACGCGTCACGCCCGGACTGCTGTGCATCACGGCGCCAGGTGGCTGCCACGACCGGCCGGGCCGTGCTGCCCGCCGTCGTGGGCGCCGAGAAGCCCTCGGCTGAGCCGGTGCTCACGTCCAGGGCCCTGCCCGCGAGGAGAGCCCGCGAGCGCTGAACGACGGATGCCGATCCCCCGGGGCCGGCCGCAGCCCCGGCTGCCGGTCCCTTCTCCCGCTCCGGGGTGATCCTCCGGACACGTACCGGCCCAGCGGGAGCGGAAGGAGACACGGACGGGGGCGGGGCACTGAGGGGGGTGTTCGGACGTGTGGTGTCTGCCGCGCGCTGGACGGCGGCAGGTTCCGGCGTGGACGCGCCGGGCCGAGCGGGCGCTCCGGACGAGCGCACCGGCATCTCGGCAGACGTGTTGAGGGCCTTCGACGCCGGATCGGCCGGTGCCGGTGCCGAGGAGGAGAGCTGGAGCGGGGCCGCCCCGGGCCCTCCCGCCGACGCCGTGTTCGGCCGAGGGCCCGCGCTTCCCGGTTGCGCCCTGCGGCGGTCACCGAGCAGCGGTGCGTCGCTCCGGAGCCTGGCGGTCGACGGAAGCGAGGTGAGCGGGGCACCGATACCGCCACGGGTGCGAGCCGGTGAACCGGACACATCCGGCTGAGACGGCCGCGAAGGTTGTGACGGCTGAAGTGGCTGAGGTGGCTGTGACAAGTGCGGAGCCTGCGACGGCTGCGACGACTGCGGAGCCTGGGTCTTCGGAACTCGGCCGTCCAGGGGCGGCGGCTGACGCACCGACGGCTTCGCCGCCTCCGGCGACGGTGTGTTCGCCGCAGGGGCTGCCGTCTCCGACGCCTGGCGTTGCAACACGGGCATGCCCACCGGCTCTTGCCCTGCCGGGGCGGAAGGCACAACCCCGCCCGGCACCGTCGTGTCGGCGGCGACCGCCCCGATGGGCAGCTCCCGCAGGGGCTTGCCCAGAGCGGGACGTACCGGTGCGGCAGCCGGCCGATCGGCGGTGTGGTCCGTCGGCAGGGCAGGGGTGGCTGTGGTGTCGGCGGTGGCGACGGGAGTGGCCGGTACGGAAGGCTCGGAAGCCTCGGGCGGCAGGATCCCGGCGATCTGCCGCAACGCCATCGCCGGACGCCGGGCCGTGATCAGGGGCGGGGCGGTCCGCCGAGGGCGTACGGCGGCGGGCCGGGCGCGCTGGAGCGAAACCGGTGCCGATGATGCGATGCCCTCGTGCTGCTGCGACGCCGACGCGGCGACCGGCCCCCGAGCCGCGTCCGTTCCCGCAGCCGAGGCCGTTCCCCGAGCCACGTCCGTTCCCGGAGCAGAGGCCTTTCCCGACGCCGCGTCCGTTCCCGGAGCCGAGGCCGACGGCGTACCGCTCGCCCGCGCCGTGCTCCTCGCCGGGGCCGCCCCTGCCGTGGATTCCCGCGTGGTCGAACCGCCGCCGCGGCTCTGCCGCACCGGTGTCCCGCTCCCGGAGGAGCGAGTGGTCGTCGCACCGCCGGACCTCTGAACGGTCTCGGTAGCCGGCCTCCCACCCGCCGCGGATTCCGCCTCCCCGTCCGTCCCGGTCCGGGCGGCACGCAGCAGCAGCGGTCCGCCGGGAGCAGTGGACCGCGCGCCGCCCGGACGGGCGACGCCGTGGATCAGGCCCACCGGTGCGGACGGCAGCACGGCATGGCCGAGTTCGCCCGCGAACGCGAGGTTCTGCCACGAGGCGAGGCCGTCCCGGAACCGCAGACCGTCGCTCACCCCGATCGAGGACCGGGCGACGGTCACCGCCGGCGGTGCGACCCGCCGCCAGCCACCGTCCCAGCCGCCGTCCTGGCCACCATCCCCGGCGCCACCCGGGCCGCTGTCCCGCGGACCGGCCCCGCTGTCGCTCCGGCCGGCCTCCGGTTCCTGAGTGCCGGCGGCAGCGACGGAGCCGGAGCCGGCCACGTCCCCGTCCCTGGAGGGCGTTGGGGACTGCCGGCGGTCCCCTCGGCGGAACCAGTTCCCGAGACCCACACGATCACCCGCCTTCGTTGACGCGGGTGTTGATCCGCGCTATCTCCCGTACCCACTCCTGACGCTCGGCGTGGGTGAGGTCGAGGATGTCCTCTCGTGGCCAATGGAAGTGGTAGGCGACGTACGCGATCTCCTCCCGCAACCGGGGAAGCGCGTACGTCACTATTCCCCCAGGCGCCCACCCGAGAGGTCCACCTCGAACGATCCGTGGCACAGCGGACAGGTCACCGCGGCGTGCGTGTGCCCCTCGCTGTTGATCCGGCGGTAGAAGTCCTGGAGGAACGCCACATCCGTGGCGTACATCCGCTCGACGACCCCGGCGTGCACATCGGTGATGGTGCCGAGCTGGGTGATCACCTGACTCAGCAGCACCACCGACAGGTACGCCGGGTTCTCCTTCACCCGCAGGTCGATCTGCGGGCGCAGCTCGTCCCGTGCCGTCGCGAGCCGCATCGAGCCGCGCCGGTGGACCTGGCCCTCGTCGTCCACGTATCCGCGCGGGAGCTCGAACTCGAACTCCGAACGCATCGCCTGCTGGTCACGGGCCGGCGGCGGCGCGGGAGCCGCCTCCTCGCGTGCGGCGGGCTGGGTGGACGCGAGGCTGTCGAGGACTTCGTCGAGCCCGCCCGACGTAACGGTCCTGCGCCTCATTCGACGACGATCTCCTCGAAGGTGATGGTCACCGACTCGGTGGCGGCACTGGACTCGCCGGCCTTCAGCGAGGGCCCCTCCCACTTGCTGGCCCAGCCCTGCATCAGCTGGATGCGCCGGACCGTCTCACCCTTCGAGTCCTTGATCTCGATGGTCAGGTTCTGGCGCGCGGTGTCGACCGCACCGTTGTTGAGCGTCTCCTTGATCCATTTGGTGAACTCGCTGCTCTTGTCGAGCCCGCGGGTGATCGTCACCTCGCCCGCCTGGCGTGCGCCGGGCTGCTTGCGGATGATCTGCTTGCCCTCGGCGGTCACTTGACGGACCTCGACGACTTCCTCCTCGACAGTCAATCCGCTGATCTCTTGGATCGACTCGACGAGATAGCCGCCCAGCTGCACGCCGAAGACGTGGGTGGAAAGAGCGTCGCCCTCTGCCATGACTCTGTGTCACCTGTTCCGTTCGGGGACCCTGTCGGGTCACTCGTTGACGAGGCTCGTGCTGTCGGAGAACTGCGCGAGGCGGAAGATCACGAACTCCGCGGGCTTCACCGGAGCCACGCCGATCTCGCACACGACCTGGCCGAGGTCGATCGACTCCTGCGGATTGTTGTCGCGGTCGCACTTGACGTAGAACGCTTCCTCGGCCGTGCGGCCGAAGAGCGCACCGCGGCGCCACTCCTCGGTGAGGAAGGCGGTGACGTTGCGCCGGATGCTCGACCAGAGACGGTCGTCGTTCGGCTCGAACACCACCCACTGGGTGCCCAGGAGGATCGACTCCTCCAGGTAGTTGAAGAGGCGGCGCACGTTGAGGTAGCGCCAGGCCGGGTCGGACGAGAGGGTGCGCGCGCCCCAGATCCGGATGCCGCGCCCGGGGAAGGCGCGCACGCAGTTGACCCCGATCGGGTTCAGCAGGTCCTGCTCGCCCTTGCTGAGGCGGATCTCCAGGTCCAGCGCGCCGCGGATGACCTCGTTGGCGGGGGCCTTGTGCACACCGCGCTCGCCGTCGCTGCGTGCCCAGACGCCCGCGACGTGACCGCTCGGCGGCACCAGGGCGTTCTGGCCGGTCGCCGGGTCGAAGACCTTGAGCCACGGGTAGTACACGGTGGCGTAGCGCGAGTCGTATCCGGCGTCGTCGTTGCGCCAGGTACGGACCCGCTGGGCGTTCATGCCCGGCGGGGTGTCCAGGACGGCGACCCGGTCGCCCATCTGCTCGCAGTGCGAGATCACCGCCAGCTGCACGGCCTTGACGCCGTCGGCGTCGATCTCCCCGCGCTGGTAGGCGCTCATCAGGTCCGGGACGGCGACCATGGTGATCTCGTCGATCGCTTCGAGTCCCGCGAACCCGGTGCGGGCGGCGGCGTCACCGACGTACTCGGACGGGTCGAGCCGTGCGACACCGGCTCCGGGGGCGGCAGCGGCGGCCGCGAGGGCGAGGCTCTGGTTCTCGGGGCGGGTCTGGGCCGCGCCGGGCTGCTCGGTGACCTCGATGAGCTTGGACTGGCGGGCCTGGGTGACGAGATAGCCCTTGACGTTCTTGCGGCTGGAGACGTCGTAGGTCTCCACGACCTTGCCGGCCTGCCGCACCAGCAGCCGGAACCGGTCCTCCGGAGGGTTCTCGCCCTCGGTGTCGGTGACCTCGACGGAGAGGTCGGCGCCCGCGCCGGGCCGCGCGGAGACCTGGAACCCTCCGAGGGCGGCGGGCGTGGCCGGCCCGGCCACGGACTGCTGCGTCTGGTCCTGCGCGGGGCCGCCGATGCGCACGATGTAGGCCGCGCCGCCGCCGTTGGCGAAGTAGCCGTAGACCGCGGGGGTCAGATAGGTGCCGGCGGTGAAGGTGCCGAAGGTCTGGACGTACTGGTCCCAGTTGGTCACCAGCGTCGGCTGGTGGAAGGGGCCGGACTCCGCGAAACCGACGAAGGCTGCGACCGCGGTGCCGACTCCCTCGATGGGCCGCGCACCGGACTGCACCTCCTCCACGTAAACACCCGGGGTGAGGTACGACGGCATGCTCGCTCCTTCGCGTGGTCATTCGTTCGTCGCCGAGTCTTCCCCGGCGGCGGTGGCGGACAGTAGGTCTCAAGGTCCTGGGCACGGGGCAAGGGTGCTGCCTTCCCAGGCACCCGCGGGGCAGGAAACGCTTCCCTTTGCGGGCCGGGCCCGACGGCCGGAACATTCTCTGTTCCAGCCATGTGACACCGGTGTGAACAGTGGATCTCCGGAAGGCGCTCACCGGGGCAACGGCCGATGCCCCCGAGGAGAATTCGGGCGCCCGGCCGCCGGTGTCGCACAGGCGGAAATCAGCCATAATTGTCGGGCCCCGACGGCTCTGTCGGGCTTTGGTGACCGAATCCGGTCCTTGACCGCCCCTCCTCACCTCTTAATGTGCGCAGGGGAAGGAAACCGTCAAAGACCGGCAAGCCGGTTTTCCCTGGAACGAGATCTCTGCTGTTCTCATCTCCCGTGGAGGAAGCAGGAGGCCAGACGCTTTGTTCCTACGGTGCGAGGTCGCTCAGCACACCGCTGACATTGAGCACCTGATGGCATTCGGAAGCCTGAGTTCCGGTCGCCGGGGTGCCGGGTTTGTTGCAGGTCACGGATGCGGTGACGGTGTCGTTCTGCTGAATCTGGATGGGGGTGACCCAGTGATAGTCCTGGTTGCGGAAAGTCTCCAGTGCGATGGTGGTGATCTTCCGTTCCCCGAAGGAGATCGTCAGCACCCCTTCGTCGCCCTGGAAGTTCGCCACCACGATGTCCGTGATTCCGAATACCTTGCCCTCCGGAACCTGGTAGGTCCCCTTCTTCTCGCCGCCGGACCGGGTCTGCACATCGATCGTCGCCGAGCTCTGCTGGGTACCGCCGGTCCCGCCGTCCGCTCCCGAACTGGAACCTCCCGAGCCGGCGCCCCCGGAGCCGTTCGGCTTGCCCTTCCCGTCACCCTTCTCCTGCCCCTGGCCGCCGGTCGGGTCACCCGTGCCGCCCGCCGCCGCGTCCTGTTTCCCGCCGGGGGGCGTCTTCTCCTGCGCGGCCTCGTTCGCCGCCTGCTTCGCGGTGCTCCGCACCGCGGGCCTCACCAGCGCGAACCACGCGAGCAACAGTGCCAGCAGCGCGGCCAGGACGATCAGCAACCAGCGGGGCAGCACCGGCAGTTGGGAGAACTCACCGGGCAGCGTCTCGGAGCGGCCGGGCTGCTCACCGTCGGTGCCCCCTTCGGTGGTCTCGGCAGCCTCGACCTCGAACGGCCAGGCGACCGGCTGCCCGAACCAGATCAGTTTCCGGGCCCGGAGCCGCAGGCCCACCTCGGCGGACTCGCCCGGTTCCAGGCGCCGTTGGCCCTCGGTGAAGGCCAGGCGGAGTTCCTCCCCGGCCTGCTTGCCGGTGAGAGCGACATCGACCGCGGTGTTTCCCCTGTTCTGCACCGCGGCCCGGAAGCGGGCGCCCAGCCAGCCGGAGCGTCGGCGCGGGTCGAGCTCCGCCCGGAGTTCGTGGAAGGGCCCGACGACCACCGTGGCCTCGGGAACCGCCACCGACTCGGGGTGCTCGGCGGGCAGGACGCGGACGCCCAGGGGTATCTCGCCGGCCCGGACCTCGTGGGATCTGGGCGGCGCGAGCCGTACGGTCACCACTTCGGAGGTGCCCGGGTAGAGGGACACGCGGGCCGGCTCGACGGTGCTCCAAGCGGCGCAGTCGCCGACCACTTCGAGCGTGTACGCCTCGACGATGTCGCCGTCGTTGCGCACGGTCAGGGTCGTCGTCGCTTCGGTGCCGGGCGACACCGTCACCGTGGGCGTTTCGAGTTCGGCAGATGTGGTCACGATGCGACGTTAGGCCGAGCCCCCGGCCGCGCAGCAGAGACGCGAGGGCAACGAACGGGCAGGGGTGGTGCCCCGGCGGCCCAACGGCACGATGTCCCGGCGAGCCCTCCCCGGGCCCGGTCCCCGTGCCGGAGACCCGGGCGGTCGAGATCGGAACCAGGCGTATCGGACGGAAGCAGCTGAGGAAGACAGGCACGCAGAAGAATGACGACGACAGCAGCAGAAACCAACGAACGAGCAGTGGATCGCGGCCTGTTCCGCAGGTCCGCCTCGCCGGCGTACGCCGCCGGCAGAGGCACCCCCGAAGCCCCCGGGGGCAGAGTCTCCGTGGCGGTCTACGCGGAGGACCTGATCCTGCAGACCGGTGTGGTGCACCAATTACGTCCACGGCCCGAGATAGAGCTGATAGCCGATTCCGAGGCGGACCGGGCCCAAGTCTCCCTGGTGGTGGTGGACATGGTGAACGAGCCCACCGTCCAGCTCCTGAACCGCCTCCAGCGCAACACCTCGACCCGTACCGGACTCGTCGTCGGCTTCTTCGAATCGGGTGCGCTCCAGACCATGATCGAGTGCGGTGTCGCCGCCGTGCTGAGGCGCGGGGAGGCCGACCAGGACAGTCTCGTCCACCTGGTGACGGCGATGGCGAACGGAGAAGGGGTGCTGCCGGGCGACCTGCTCGGAAAGCTCCTCACCCATGTCAGCAGCCTTCAGCGCACGGTCCTCGACCCCCGGGGGCTCTCGCTCTCCACCCTCACGACGCGGGAGGCGGAGATGATCAGGCTGGTGTCGGAGGGCTACGGCACCGCGGAGATCGCGCAGAAGACCTCGTACTCCGAACGCACCGTCAAGAACGTGCTGCACGAAGTGGCAACCCGCCTCGAACTGCGCAACCGGGCCCATGCCGTCGGCTACGCCATGCGACACGGGCTCATCTGATACCCGGCGCGGGCTCCCGTGCGGACGGCGTGACGACGTCGCCGCACGGGGGCGCGCCGATGCCGGCGGCAGGAACGGCCGGGCGGGGCAGGAAGGCGCCGCAAAGGGCAACCGTCCCTTCCCCCTGGCCGGGTCCCTGGGACCTGTGATTGCCCCCGCGCGAGCGGGATGCTCGTCATGGAGAGTCATCGACAGAACTGCGAGGTGGGCCGTGACCGGCACCGCTGGCCCGGCGAGCCGTACCCGGCTGGGCCGACTGACAGGCGCT
This sequence comes from Streptomyces sp. NPDC001933, assembly GCF_042890955.1. Lineage (NCBI taxonomy): Bacteria > Bacillati > Actinomycetota > Actinomycetes > Kitasatosporales > Streptomycetaceae > Streptomyces > Streptomyces sp. NPDC001933. The sequence continues at coordinate 275,532 of NZ_JBIASS010000011.1, forward strand.
GTGGTGCTGTTGGCACCGCTGCTGGTGGCGGGTTCCGCGTCCGCCCCCCAGGGCGCGCCGAGACTCGCCGCGGCGGCGGACGAAAGCCCCGTGGACGCCGGACGCATCGCCTACGCCGGTACCGAGCACCGCAGCCTCGGCCGGGTCTCGGACCAGGCCACCACCGCGCCGCTGTTCGGCCCCGGACCCGCCCACTACGACCAGGACCCCTCCGCGCGCGGTGAGGTGGTGGTCTTCACCAGCCTGCGCGACAGCGTGCGTCCGCAGGTGTACGTGCGCGACGCGGGCGGAGCGGTGCGCAGGCTCACCACCGACCGGGACGCCGCGCATCCCGAACTCTCCCCGGACGGGCGGACCGTGGTGTTCGACTCCGCGGAGCGGGGACCGGGCGACGTGGTCCAGCGCGAGCTGTGGACCGTCGGGGTCGACGGCTCCGGACTGCGGCGGCTGACGGACACCCCCAACAACGAGACCTCCCCGACGTTCTCCCCGGACGGCTCGCGGATCGCGTACTCCTGCGACTCCGGTCCCGGGGGGAACGGGCTGATCTACGAACGGGCCGTGGCGGGCGGCGCGGCGAGGGTGATCAGTGACGGCCCGGCCGGCGACGCGACCGAGCCGGTATGGAACCCGGTGGACGACGACACCCACCGCGCCCAAATCGCGTACACCCTCACCACGGACGAGGAGACCGGTCCCCGGCTCCGGGTGACCGAGGGCATCGGAGCCGACCGTCCCCTGCTGGCCGGTGTCCAGGCCGACTGGCGCACCCGCTCGGCCGCCTGGCTGCCGGACGGCAACGATCTGCTCTTCCTCAGCCCCGACACGACCTGCGGGTGCAAGGACTACGACCACGTCTACCGGGCGACCGCCTTCGACGGGAACGAGCCGGGCCTGACGCTCGGCGAGGACCGGGCGGTCGAATCGCCCACCTGGGTCGGCCCCATGGACCCCGGGACCGTCGTCGTGGCCCGGCGGACCCCGCTCCTGGCGAACGACGTGACGCTCCAGGACGTCCGGCAGGACGGTTCGGACCCCCGGGACCTCGGGGTCGAGATCCTGAGGGAGGACCCTGAGGCCAGCACGAACACCGACCCCGCCAAGGACCCGCTGTTCAACCCGGCGGCTGACTACGACCCGTGGACCGAACGGCAGAACTACACAGCGGACGGCAGGCGCATCGTCGTGACCCGCTTCGAGGGGCAGCCGAAGGAGCGCGTCGAACGGATCTGGCTGACCGACGCCGACGGCCAGAACAAGACGGCGTTGCCGCTCGCCGGACGCGGTCCCCGCGACTGGGACACCGACCCCACGTTCTCGCCGGACGGTACGAAGCTGGCGTTCACCAGGACCTCGCCCGGCGGGGTCGGCGAGGCCGCCGGGCCGAGCAGCATTCTCATCGCGGATGTCGCCACCGGAGCGATCGTGGGCAGGATCGTGCCGCCTCAGGGGGAGTTGACGGGCGGTGACGCGCAGCCGACCTGGTCGTCGGACGGCACCACCCTCGCCTTCACCCGCAACCATGTGATCCGGGGCCTGGGCGGCATCAAGCACGTCTGGACGGTGCCGGTGGCGGCGCTCGACCAGCAGCGGGACCTCAGCGTCACCGTCTGCTCCGGCGAATGCAAGAAGATCGACGACAGCCCCGCCTTCTCCCCCGACGGCACCCGGATCGCCTTCAACCGCAAGGACGGCGGCGGCCGGGTCAACGAGCGCTCCGGCATCGTCGTGACCTCGCTGAGCGGCGACGACTGCCGGGTCGTGCTGCCTTCCGTGCAGCGGGACAACCCCGACGCGTGCCACCAGGAGATCCCCGACACGACGCTGACCGGGCCCTTCCAGCCCCGTGACGTGGCCTGGTCGCCCGATGCGGAGCGGCTGGTGCTGAGCTCGCGCAGGGAGGTGGGTCCGAACTCCCCGGAGCAGTTGTCCATGCTCGACCTCGCCTCCGGCACCCTGACTCCGTTCGGCGAACGGCTCGGCGGGCGGCAGAAGGAGCCCGCCTTCCAGCAGTCGGTCGACCTGGCCCTGACCGCACCCCCCACCGGCCCCTCGGTGGAGGTGGGTTCCTCCGTCACGGTGCCGGTCACGGTCACCAACCGGGGCCCCGCCGCATCGCCCGGCACCGTGCTCACCGTCGATGCCCCGCCCGGCGTGCGCCTGGAGGAGCTCACCACCCCGGCCGGCACCTGCGCCACCGGATCGCCCCAGTGCGACCTGGGCGTGCTCCGGCCCGGAGAGAGCATCGAAGTCACCGCCACGCTCACCGGAGTGACGAGCGGGGACCAGCAGATCGGCTGGTCGGTCACCGGGGCAGTGGTCGACCCGAACCCCACGGACAACGCCACCGCCACCACCGTCCCGGTCCAGGACGTGCCCCCGGCTCCCACCCCGACGCCCAAGCCGCCCAAGCCGGCCCCCCAGCCGCCCGAGCCCGAGGCGGGGCCCGGGGTCACGGTGCGGGCACAGCCCAGCCCCGGCTACGTCGGCGGCCGGGTGGTGGTGACGTACACCGTGCGCAACGGCCGCAACGCGCTCGCCACCGGACTGCGGCTGAAGCTCGGGCTGCCCGCGTCGATCCCGGCGGATCCGCTTCCGCCGGGCTGCACGGCAGGCGTGTGCACACTGCCCGATCTGGCACCGGGTGCCTCCACGGTCGTCCGCGTCGTGCTCAAGCCCGACCGGGCGCTGAGGACGACCATCACCGGAACGCTGACCACGACCGGCACCGACGCCGACACCCGTGACAACGTCTCCAGGAAGCCGCTGCGCATCCTCCAGCCCCGGATCGTCTCGGTGCCCGCCGTCGGCAAGCCGGGATTCGTCACCTCCGTGCGGGGCAAGGACTTCCCGCCCGGCGCACCGGTGAAGCTCACCTGGAAACCCGGGATCACGGCGGCCGCGCCGCCCGCCTTCCCGCACCGTGACGGAACGTTCATCGCGCAGCTGCTGATCCTGGCGAAGGACCAGACCGGGCCGCGCACGATCACCGCCTCGGGACCGGGGTTCGGCCCCGTCACCACGCGCTTCCTGGTAGTGGCCGGCACCATCGTCCCGCCGGACGAGGTGGGACGCCGGTGATCCACGAAGTGGACGAGGGGCTGCGGCTGTTGCTGGTCGAGGCCGGGCTCCAGGACAGCGGCGTCGACCTGGTCTTCGACGCGCCGACGAAGGACTGGTCCGCCCGGCGCAACGCCCCCACCATCAGCGTCTTCCTGCACCGCATCCGTGAGGACGCGGGCCGCCGCCGTACCGGCGCGGCCGAGGAGCACGACGACGAGGGGGTCGTGATCGGCTGGCGGACCCCGCCCCGCTGGTACGAGCTGACGTACCTGGTGACCGCCTGGACCAATCGCCCGCAGGACGAACACCGCCTGCTCTCCGAGGCGTTGCGCTGTCTCGTGCGGTCGGACGCGCTGCCCGCCCACATGCACACCGGCAGCCTCGCCGAGCTGGGGCTGACCGTGGAGATCGAGGCGGCGGGTCCGGGCACCGACGGGCCGTCCGCCTCGGACGTCTGGTCGGCGCTCGGCGGTGAGCTCAAGGCCGCGATCGACCTGCGGGTGTGGGCACCGCTGGCCGGTGAGCGGACGACCGCGGGTCCGCCGGTCACCGAGGGACTGGTGGTGCGGAGCGCGCCGGGCCGGGACGGCGACGGTGCGGAGCCCGGGCGCCGGCTGCGTTACGACGGGGCGTCCGACCCCGGCGACCGGGGCTTCGCGGCGCAGCGGGAACGGCAGTTGCCGCCCGGCCGGCGCAGGCGCGGGGGCGCGGCCCGGTGACCACGACACAGGGCACCCGTGCCGTCCACGAACCGGCCGAGGCCCCGACAGCGGTCATCGAGGACCTCTGGGAGCGGCTGGTCCACGTCGAGCAGCGGGTCAGGAACGCCGTGGCCGTCCGGCGGGCCACCGACCCGCAGCCGGACGATCCGTACCGGGGGCAGTACCTGACCCCGGAGGCGGCCGAACGGATCGTGGACGCCCGCGACGCGTTCGCGCCCGTACCGGGGTACGGCTCCGGGCCCTCGCCGCAGTCCCCGCCCGGGAGCCGGATCGCACGGCTCGCCGAGCGCTTCGGCCTGGTGGAGCTGGACGTGGACCTGCTGCTGGTCGCGCTGGCCCCGGACATCGACAGCCGGTTCGAGCAGCTCTACGGCTATCTCAACGACGACCTCACCCGGCGCAGGCCCACCATCGGCCTGGCACTGGAACTGTGCGGACTGCCCGCCGCGAGTTCCGGCCGCTTCCGCTTCGCGCCGTCCGCCCCGCTGGTGGCGGGCGGGCTGCTGGAGGTCCGCGACGCCGAACGCCCGCTGCTCTCACGGGTGCTGCGGGTGCCGGACCGGATCGGCGCGTATCTGCTCGGCGACGACGAGATCGACGGAAGGCTGCGCGGCCTGGTCCGCGCGGTCGGGCCCGGGGCAGCCCCGGACTCCGGGACGGACACCGGGCCGGAGGTGCTGCGGGTCGCGGCGGCGCTGGGCACGGGCAGCGGGCTGGTGCATCTGCTCGACCGGGGCGGCGACCCCGGCCGGCTGGCGGTAGAGGCGCTGCTCGCCGCGGGGCGCCGTCCCCTGGTGGTCGACATCGCGGAGCTCGCCGCGCTTCCCGAACCGGCGGAGGCCGTACGGACGCTGGCGGCCGAGGTCCGGCTGGGCGACGGCGGGATCGTCCTCGGGCCGCTGGAGGCGCTCGCCCCCGAACGCCCCGAGCGGGCCCGGCTGCTCGGGGCCCTGTGCGCGGCGGTCGGCGGTGCTCCGCTGCTCGCGTACGGGAAGAAGAACTGGGACCCCTTGTGGGCCGGGGAGAGCCCGGTCCCGGTCCAGGTCCACTCCCCCGGCCCCGCGGGCCTGGCGCGGCGGTGGCGGCAGGCGCTCGCGGAGGCCGGCACGTCCGTCGGGCTGCCTGCCGTGAGCGGGTCGGCCGACGAGGAGCTCATCGAGGCCACCGCCTCGTACCGGCTCGACTCCGAGCAGGTGCGCAAGGCCGCCGCGGTGGCTTCCCGGCTGGCCGTCCTGGAGGACCGCCCGGTGGACGTGCGGGACCTGCGCACGGCGGTCCGGGCACAGAACGGGGCGGGGCTCGAACGGCTCGCCCGTCGCATCGAGCCGGCGGTCGGCTGGGACGACCTCGTGCTGCCCGCCGCGACCCGCCGCGAGCTGTCCGAACTCGCCCTGCGGGCCCGCCACCGCGAGCAGGTGCTCGGTCAGTGGCGGATGCGGCCGGGCGGTGGCCGGGGGCGCGGCATCATCGCGTTGTTCGCGGGTGAGTCCGGCACCGGCAAGACCATGTCGGCAGAGGTGGTGGCGTCGGAGCTCGGCATGGAGCTCTATGTCGTGGATCTGTCGACGGTGGTGGACAAGTACGTCGGTGAGACCGAGAAGAACCTGGAACGGATCTTCGTCGAGGCCTCCGATGTCAACGGCATCCTGTTGTTCGACGAGGCGGACGCCATTTTCGGGAAGCGCTCGCAGGTCAAGGACGCGCACGACCGGCATGCCAACGTGGAGTCGGCCTATCTGCTCCAGCGGATGGAGTCCTTCGACGGGATCGCGGTGCTCACCACCAATCTGCGCGGCAATCTCGACGAGGCGTTCACCCGGCGCCTCGATGTGATCGCGGAGTTCCCCATGCCGGACGCCCGGCAGCGGCTGGCCCTGTGGGACCGCTGCCTGGGGACGGCGCTCCCGCGCGAGGCCGGGCTCGATCTGGAGTTCTGCGCGGGCCGCTTCGAGCTGGCGGGCGGGTCGATCCGCGCCTGTGCGGTGACCGCTGCCTACCTGGCAGCGGAATCGGGGAGTCCGCTCGGTATGGAGCAGATCGTCTCGGCCGTGATCCAGGAGTACCGCAAGCTCGGCCGGCTGGTCCGGGAGAGCGAGTTCGGCACCTGGCTGGACCGTGGGCGGGGAGGCGACGGCGGATAGCGCCCGGCCGGGCGGGCCGCTCAGCCGAGGACCAGCTCGGGTTCGTACAGGTCCAGCCAGGTGGCGAGGTCCAGGGTGCGTTCCAGGCCGCGGCGGGAGGCCGCGGTGACCTGGGGCGCACCGTGGTCGGCCGCCCTGCGGAGCCGGTCTCGGTCGATCAGGTCGAACACGCGGTGGTCCGGACGTGCGAGCAGCTCGCGGGCCTGCTCCTGCAGGGCCAGGGCGTACTTGGGGTCCTGGGTCGACGGGTAGGGGCTCTTGGTCCTGTCGTACACCGACTGCGGCAGCAGATCGGCGGTGGCCTCGCGCAGCAGGCTCTTCTCCCTGCCGTCGAAGGACTTGAGGGCCCAGGGCGCGTTGTAGACGTACTCGACGAGCCTGTGGTCGCAGAACGGCACCCGGACCTCCAGGCCGACGGCCATGCTCGCCCGGTCCTTGCGGTCGAGCAGGACGCGCACGAACCGGGTCAGGTGGAGGTGGCAGATCCTGCGCATGCGGTACTCGAAGTCGCTCTCGCCGGGGAGCCGTTCGATGCCGGCGACGGCGGCCCCGTAACTGCGGCGGACGTAGCCCTCCAGGTCGAGGGCGCGGCCGAGGTCGTCGCGGAGCACGTCCGAGTCCTCGCCGAAGTGCTCGGCCATCCGCACCAGCCAGGGGAAGGTGTCGGCGGTGCGGGCCCGCTCGTCGAAGAACTGGAGATAGCCGCCGAAGACCTCGTCGGCGGACTCGCCGGACAGTGCGACGGTCGAGTGCTCGCGGATGGCCCGGAAGAGCAGATAGAGCGAGGCGTCCATGTCGCCGAAGCCCATGGGCAGGTCCCGGGCCCGGATCATCCTGGCCCGTACCTCCGGGTCGGCGAGGGTGTCGGGGTCGAGCACGATGTCCCGGTGCAGGGTGCCCGACTGCTGGGCCACGTCGTGCACGAACGGGGTGTCGGGGGTGGTGCGCAGTTCATCGGGGACGAAGTTCTCGGTGCGTCCCACGAAGTCGACGGCGAAGGTGCGGACCTTCTCGCCGCTCTCGGCGAGCTGCCGGGCGGCGAGCGCGGTGACCGCCGACGAGTCGAGTCCGCCGGAGAGCAGGACGCAGCGGGGTACGTCGGAGACCAGCTGGCGGCGGACGATGTCGTCGAGCAGTGACCGTACGGTGGCGACCGTGGTGTCGCGGTCGTCGGTGTGCGGGCGGGTCTCCAGCCGCCAGTAGACGTGCCGGTGCAGGCCGCCGCGGTCCACGGTGACGACCGTGCCGGGCTCCACCTCGTGCATGCCGTCCCAGACGGCGTGGCCCGGGGTCTTGACGACGGTGAAGAGCTCCCGCAGCCCGTCGAGGGTCACCCGGGGGCGGGCCAGCGGGTTGGCGAGGATGGCCTTGGGCTCCGAGCCGAAGAGCACACCGTCGGGGGTCGGCCAGTAGTAGAAGGGCTTGACGCCCATCCGGTCGCGGATCATGACGAGCCGGTCGTGGCGGCCGTCCCAGAGCGCGAAGGCGTACATGCCGTTGAGCCGCTCGGCGAGGGCCTCGCCCCACTCCAGGTAGCCGCGCAGCACGACCTCGGTGTCCGAGTCGGTGGTGAACCGGTGGCCGCGGGCGGTCAGTTCGCCGCGCAGTGCGGTGAAGTTGTACGCCTCGCCGGAGTAGACGAGGGCCACCGGCCCCTCGGGGGTGTCGACGGCCATGGGCTGGCGTCCGCCGGGGAGGTCGATGATCGCGAGCCGCCGGTGGCCGAGCGCGGCGTGCCCGTCGGTCCAGGTCCCCCGGTCGTCGGGGCCCCGGCACGACATGGTCTCCGTCATCGCGTCCAGGGTCGTGGCCGCCTCCGCCGCCCGTAGATCGCGGTCGAAGGAGATCCAGCCCGTGATGCCACACATACGCGTCCTCCCGATCCGGTCCCGCCCGGCAGAACCACTTGTATCTAGCAGCTATATGACGAGCCTCTTCCTACGGTTGCGTACGGTCAACACGGTCGTTACTTGGACGGCGGCGCGCCCCCATACTTTCGGCCGCGCTTTTCCGCTTCCTGTACGGAGTGCCGTACGCCGGAACCCGTGCGGGAAGGGCTCGTGGGCCCGGCGGGGATGCCGAATCGGCCATCGGCAAAGACTTGCCCAACCCCGAGTGGGCCAGTGGGGTGCACCGGCCGGCCGGCGCACCCACCGCGCTCAGGACTTCTGGCCGGCCATCTCGGCCGTGATCGCCCACCGCTCGTGGTCGCGCCAGGCTCCGTCGATGAAGAGGAAGTCCGGCGAGAAGCCTTCGAGACGGAATCCGGCCCGTCGCACCAGGGCGAGCGAGCCCTCGTTCCCGGGCTGGATGTTGGCTTCGAGGCGGTGCAGCCCGAGCGGCCCGAAGGCGTACCGCAGGACCAGTTCCAGCCCTTCGCTCATCAGACCGCGTCCCAGCGCGTGGGCGAAGGCCCCGTAGCCGAGCGCGCCGCAGCGGAACCCTCCGGCGACGATGTTGTTGATGTTGATGAACCCCGCGATCGGGTCGGCGGGAGTGCTGCCGCCGCCGCGTTCGCAGACGAGGAAGCCGGCCCTCGTGGGGTCGTCGATCAGCCGGCCCGCGTAGGCGGCGTACGCGCGGGCGTCGTCGGGCGGGAAGAGCCAGGGACGGTGCGTGTCCCGGCTCTCCCGCGCCCGGGTGGTGAACTCCTCGGCATCGGCCTGCGTGATGGGGCGGATCGCCGTGCGCCGCCCCACGGCCAGGTAGTCGCTTTCAGGCATCCCGGCAGCTTAGAGCGTCCGGACCGGTCACCCGGCCGACGACGTCACTTCAGCCGGCCGCCGACCGCCGGAAGCTCCAGCACACCGGTGTCCTCCGGGGCGCTGACCACCGTGACCGGCTTGATCCCCCGGTTGCCCGAGTACGCGCTGTCGCTCGCCGCGATCACGAATTCGAGCCGGTGGCCCGCTTCGTACCGGTGGACGACGCCCGGGAGGTGCACGGTGAACGGGCGGGTGACGTCCGGCACCCGCACCGGGGAGACCAGCCGGTTCACCAGCGTCCTGCCGTCGTCCGGGGCGACGTCGTAGACCTTGGCGAACAGGACGAGCTTGTCGGCGGCGTCGCCGCTGTTCTGGACCCGCTCCGTCTTCGGCGAGACGACCTTCAGGGTGGCCTTCGGGGCGCCGACGACATCGAGGGGCGAGGTCAGCGGGGCGCTGGTCCAGCCGAGGTAGGTGCCCTTGGTGTCATAGGGCTTGGGGTCGGGCAGCCCGATCAGTCCGGCGAGCGAGCTCTCCGAATGGCTGGTGGGAACGAGCCAGTTGGCGTACTGGCGGCTGCCCCGGGCGACCTTGGACCGGTTGTCGACGAGTTTCCCGTCGCCGGACAGGTACAGCTTCTGCGAGAGCGCCGGTACGGAGTCCGCGGTGCCGTATCCGCTCTGCCAGTCGCGGTAGTAGGCGAAGTCGGGCCCGGTGTCGGTGTTCTTCCGGTGCTGGAGGTAGCGGTCGAACCAGGCGAGGACGCGCTGCCCCACGTAGCTGGTCTCCAGGTTGCCCTTGCCCAGGTCGAGTTCGCCGGGCGCCTGCCCGCCGCTGTGGCCCCAGGCCTGCCAGATCATCTTGGCCGTGGTGCCCTGCGCCTTGAGGGTCTCGTACGTGGCGGTGGCCTCGTTCAGGTTGAACAGGCTGTCGGCCTGGCCCTGGACGAGCAGGGTGGGCGCCTTGACCTTGCCGAGGTGGTCGACGGGCGAGACGCTGCGCGCGTAGTCGAGCATCTCGGTGGTCCGGTCGGCCGGGTAGCGGCCGGAGTTGAGCAGCCGGATGGTGTCGCACGCCTTGGACGCGAAGTGCAGGCAGGTGAGGTTGTTGAACCGGGACGGGTCGAGGCTTGCGTTGAGGATCGTCTGCCCCTCCCCCATGAGGTAGAAGCCGTTGGTCCACTGCCATTTGAAGACCCCGGCGGTGTCGGACGAGACGCCTGCGCGGGTTCCGGCGTTGTTCGGGGCGAGCGCGTATGCGAGGTCGTTCCAGGTGATCAGTGGTACGAGGGCGTCCACGCGCCGGTCGACGGCCGCGGTGGCCATCTGGATGGCGCCGCCGTACGAGCCGCCGATCATGCCGACCCTGGGGTCGCCGCTGCCGTCCCGGGTGACGTAGTCGGCCTTGGCCCCGTCGTCGGCGGCGCGGGTCCCGGCGAGGAAGTCGATGAGCCCGGCGGCCGCCTTGCCGTCGATGGCCGGGTCGTCGAGGGTGATGAGACAGCCCGACCTGCCGAAGCCGAGGCCGGAGTAGACGAGGCCGACGTAGCCGCGGGAGGCGAAGGCCTTGCCGATGGCGTCGGTCGAGCCGTCCGACTTGCTGCCGCCGAAGCCGTTGGTGGCGAGTACGGCGGGGGCCGGATGCTGTGCGTCGACCCCGGCGGGGCGGTACAGATCGGCGTCGACGGTGCAGGAACGGCCACCCGCCTGAATGGTGAACTTCAGCGGGGTGACAGTGTATTGGGAAGGCTCGGCCGCGGTCGCGCGCGCCGCACCGGTGAGGACCAGCGGTGCGGCGAGCGCGGCCCCGGCCACGTACGCGACCGACTTCCGGGAGAACCTCCGATAGCCGGACCGGGGGCGGGAAACAGCACGCGACACGAAGACCTCCACACCGAGGACGACTTACCAACCAGTAAGTAATGAACCGCGCTCATGCTGTGACACGCGTCATAGTGATGTCAACGACCGGAAGGGCGTTTCCCGAACGATGCCCAACTTCTTTACGATTCGCCGCCGTTCAGCGCAGTGCGGGCAGCTCGACGGTCAGGGTGGCGGGGCCGCCGCCGGCCGGGGCGTCCAGCACGGCGGGCACCCCGAGCGGGATCGTGAGCGTCGTCGGGCCGTGCCCGAAGCCCAGCTCCTCGACGACGGGTACGCCCAGCGGGCCGAGCCGGTCGGCGAGCACGGCCCGCACCTCCTCGTACGGGCCGCAGCCCGCCCAGGAGCCGCAGGCCACCCCCGCGATCCCGTCGAGCGCCCCGGCCCGCAGCAGTTGGGTGAGGATGCGGTCGATGCTGTACGGGTCCTCGGTGGTGTCCTCGATCACCAGCAGCCCGCCCCGGGCCGAGGTCCGGGCATGCGGTGTGCCGAGGTCGGCGGCGAGCAGGCTGACACAGCCGCCGTAGGTGATCCCGCGGGCCCGGCCGGGGACCAGCGCCCGCGCCGCGGGCAGGCCGAGGGTCCGCACCGATTCGGGCTCGAACAGGGTGGCCCGCAGGGACTCCTGGGTGTCCGGGTCCTTGAGGAAGGTCTCGGTGCCGGCCATCGGGCCGTGCAGGGTGGCGAGCCCCATGCGCTGCGCGAACGCCTCGTGGAGCACGGTGATGTCGCTGTAGCCGACGAAGACCTTGGGTCCGGCCGCGCGCATCGCCGCCCAGTCGACCAGGTCGACCATCCGGTGCACGCCGTACCCTCCCCGGGCGCAGATCACCGCGTCCACGGACGGGTCGCACCAGGCCTCCTGGAGATCCCTGGCCCTCGCCCCGTCCGTGCCGCCGAGGTAGTCCAGCTCCGGGTGGACGTCGCGGGCGTGGGGTGCCTCGACGGGTTCCAGGCCCCAGCCGCGCAGGATGTCCAGGCCCGCTTCGAGCCGGTCGGCGGGCACCGGTCCGCTCGGTGACACGACGGCGATCCTGGCCCCCGGGCGCAGCCGGGCCGGGCGGGTCAGCGGTGCGAGGGTCACTTCTTCAGCTCCAGCCGCGGTACGTCGGTGCGGTCGATCCCGAAGGTCTGTGCGTACAGGGAGAGTTCGGCCTCCAGGGCGCGGATCATGGTGTCGGCGCGCCGGAACCCGTGTCCCTCGCCCTCGAAGGTGAGGTAGGCGTGCGGGATGCCGCGTCCGTCGAGCGCGGCCAGGAACCGCTCGCACTGGACGGGCGGGCAGATCGGGTCGTCCAGCCCCTGGAGCAGCAGGAAGGGGGTGGCCAGCCGGTCGACGCGGCCGACCGGCGAGCGTTCGCGGTAGCGTTCCGGGACTTCGGCGAGCGGGCCCACCAGGGACTCCAGGTACCGCGACTCGAAGTCGTGGGTCTCGTCCGTTCCCCAGCCGGTCAGGTCGAGGATGGGGTAGATGATCGTCCCGCAGGCGTAGACATCGGTGCCGGTCAGTGAGGCCGCGGTGGTCCAGCCGCCGGCGCTGCCGCCCCGGACGGCGAGCCGCCGCCGGTCGGCCGTGCCCTCGTCGGCCAGCGCCTCGGCGACGGCCGCGCAGTCCTCGACGTCGACGACGCCCCACTGTTCGCGCAGCCGGTTGCGGTAGGCCCTGCCGTAGCCGGTGGAGCCACCGTAGTTGACCTCGGCGACGCCGATGCCGCGCGAGGTGAAGTAGGCGATCTCCAGGTCGAGCACGAGTGCGGCGTGGCCGGTGGGGCCGCCGTGCGCCCAGACCACGTAGGGCGGCCGCTCGTCCTCGGGGCCGGTCCGGTCGGGGTTGCGCGGCGGGTAGATGTGGGCGTGGATCTCACGTCCGTCGGGCCCGGTGAAGGTGCGGTCCTCGGGGCGGGGGTAGTACGCGGGGTCGACGGCGTCCTTGTGCGGTGCCCCGATGACCCGGGTGCGGCCGGTCGCGGTGTCCAGCTCCACCACCTCGAAGGCGCTGTGCGGGCTCGCCGCGACGCCGAAGACCCGGCTGCCGTGCACGGCCAGCGTCTCGGCCCATTCGGTCCAGGGTCCGGCGACGTCGACGAGTTCGCCGGTCTGCGGGTCGAGGATGCCGAGCGTGGTGGTGCCCTTGCCGTGGATGGTGGCGATCAGCCCGTTGTCCAGCGGCCGGAACCAGCTGAGCCCGATCTTCCAGAGCGGTCCGGCGAACTCCTGCTCGCGGGGGCAGAGCGCGACCATGCCCCGGTCCGGATCGGCCCGGTAGAGGTTCCACCAGCCGCTGTGGTCGCTGGCGAGGAGCAGTTGCCCGTCGGCGCCCCACTCGATCTGCGGCACCGATTCCTCGGGTCCGCCGGCGAAGGACCGGGGGTGGTGGAAGGTGCCGTCCGCGGCGACGTCCGCGAGCATCACCTCGGTGCCGTCCCACGGCATCCGGGGGTGGTCCCAGGCGATCCAGGCAGCCTGCCGCCCGTCGGGCGAGAGCTTCGGCCCGGTGACGAACCGGCTGCTGTCGTCGGTGAGTTCACGTACCGCGCCGCGGTCTTCGGCGGCCGAGCCGTCCAGGGGTACGGCGGCGATCACCCGGCGCAGCTCGGTGGGGCCCTCTCCGGTGAACTCCTCCAGGACGCACCACACCTCGCCCCGGTCGGGATGGAGCTGCGGGTCGGCCCAGCGCAGCCCGCCACCGGTGGCCGTGGCCGGGGTGAGCGGCACGGGTTCGCCCGGCCCGTCGGGGGCGTAGGCGTACAGCCGCTGGTCGGCGAAGTGGACGAAGACGATCAGCGGGCCGCCCTCGGCCCGCGCGGTCCCCGCCCAGGGCACTCCGCCGTACTCGATGACCCGGCTCCGTACGTTCCACGGTGCGGGCAGCACGGTGTCTGTGCTCCCGTCCGCCCGGCGGCGGACCAGGGCGCGGCGGCCCGCCTCGGCCGGGCGCGGCTCCGTCCACCACACCTCGTCGCCGACGGCGCCGACGTACTCCGGGCGTCCGTCGTGGGAGGCGGCGAGCGCGGCGTCGATCGGCGACGGCCAGGTTCCGTGAGCCCCGGTGGGCAGCATGATCGATTCCCCCTGTAGCGGTCAGGCAGTACGCAGGTAGTGGTCGAGGACCCGGACACCGAAGTGCAGGGCGTCGACGGGGACGCGTTCGTCGACGCCGTGGAACAGCGCCTGGTAGTCGAAGCCGACGGGCAGCTTCAGCGGTGAGAAGCCGTATCCGGTGATGCCCAGCCGGGAGAACTGCTTGGCGTCCGTGCCGCCCGACATGCAGTACGGGACGGTGTGGCCGGCCGGGTCGAAGCGTTCGATCGCGGCGCGCAGCTTCGCGAAGGTCGGCGAGTCGACCGGGGCCTGGAGCGGGACCTCGCGGTGGTGGAACTCCCAGTCGACGTCGGGGCCGGTCAGCCGGTCCAGGGTGGCGTGGAACTCGTCCTCGCCGCCGGGCACCATCCGGCCGTCGATGAAGGCGGTGGCGTGGCCCGGGATCACGTTGACCTTGTACCCGGCCTCCAGCATGGTCGGGTTGGAGCTGTTGCGGACGGTCGGCGCGACCAGGTCGGCGGCGGGGCCGAGCTTGCCGAGCAGTTCGTCGACGTCGAAGCCGGGGGCGTCCAGGTCGGGGTGGATGCCGTGCAGCGCGGCGATCTCGGTGAGCGCGGCGCGGACCGTCGGGGTGAGCCGGACGGGCCATTCGTGCTCGCCGATCCGGGCCACGGCGGCGGCGAGGGAGCTGACCGCGTTGTTCCTGTTGACCTTGGAGCCGTGCCCGGCCTTGCCGTGTGCGGTGAGCTTCAGCCAGGCGGTGCCGCGTTCACCGGCGGCGATCGGGTAGAGCGGCAGGTCGGGTCCGGCGTGGAAGGTGAAGGCGCCGGATTCGCTGATGCCCTCCGCGCAGCCCTCGAAGAGCCCGGCGTGCCGGTCGGCGAGGAAGCCGGAGCCGTCCTCCGCGCTCGCCTCCTCGTCGGCGGTGTACGCGATCACGACGTCGCGGCGGGGCCGGATGCCGGCCCGCGCCCAGGCGCGTACGACGGCCAGGACCATCGCGTCCATGTTCTTCATGTCGATGGCGCCGCGTCCCCAGACGACTCCGTCGCGGACCTCGCCGGAGAAGGGGTGCACGGTCCAGTCGGCCGCCTCGGCCGGGACCACGTCGAGGTGGCCGTGGACGAGCAGGGCGTCGGCGGACGGGTCGGTGCCGGGGATCCGGGCGACCACATTGGTACGCCCGGGGGTGCGCTCCAGCAGGGTGGGCTCAAGACCGGCGGCGGCCAGCCGTTCGGCGACGTACTCGGCGGCCGGGCGCTCCCGGCAGTCGCCGCCGCCGCGGTTGGTGGTGTCGATCCGGATCAGTTCGGAGGTGAACGTCACCGATTCGTCCAGCGCCTGCTGGTCGACGCTCTCCCGGGGACCGGTCGGCTCAGCCATACTGCTCCTCCACGGCGGACGACACGATCGTCGTCACCGCCTTGAACGTGCGGATTGCTTCGTACATCGTCGCGCTGGTGTAGGCGACGCGCCGTTCGCCACCGGCCGCAACGCCGGGGACGACGGTGGCCGCCTGGGCCAGGTGCTCGGCGTCGAACTCCAGCTCCACGGTGAAGGGTCCGCCCTCCACCGGTGTGTGCCGCACGGCGAGCGCGGCGGCTTCCTTCGCGGCGGCGCGGATGTCGGCTGCGGTACGGGCCGGGGTGCGGCAGACCGCCGCGTACCGCGACACGTAGTCCTTGACGGCGACCTTGCGGGCCCTCGGGGCGTAGCCCTCGGCGTCCACGCAGGTCAGGTCGTCGCCGGTGACGAGGACGACGGGCACCCCGTACTCGGCCACCACATGCGCGTTCAGCAGCCCCTCGCTCGCGCGGGCGCCGTTGAGCCAGACCCCGGTGATGGAGTTGGCGAGATAGGTGTGCGCGAGCACGCCCTCCGTGCCGGCACCCGTGTGGTAGCCGATGAAGGCGATGGCGTCGACGTCACCGTGCTGGACGCCCTCGACCATGGAGAGCGTCTTGTGCCGGCCGGTGAGCATCTGGACCCGGTCGTCGAGCCGTTCCAGCAGAAGGTTGCGCATGGACCAGTGGGCCTCGTTGACGAGGACCTCGTCCGCGCCGCCGTCGTAGAAGCCGAGCGCCGCCGCGTTCACGTCGGAGGTGAACATGGAACGGCACCGCTCCCATTGGGGAGTGCCCGGCAGCACATCGCCCGGCCAGGTCACACCGGTGGCGCCTTCCATGTCCGCGCTGATCAGGATCTTCATGCCGGGCCACGCTACGCGCCCGGGAACCGCCAGGCCAGAGCCACAGAGACGTTCAATGGTCCAGTCCTCCGAAGAGAGTGCGACGCACACCCCGAACAGCCGCATCACGGACATCCCGCCGGGGCGGCCACCTGCCGCGCCTTGACACTTTCCACCACCCAAGACCATGATTCCATTAATTAACTAATGGAATTGAGGCTAGGTGCATGGCAGACGCATTCACTCCGGACGGCGGGTCCGGAGCATGGGCCCTGGAGGCCCGCGGTCTGGGTAAGCGCTACCGTCGCGGCTGGGCGCTGCAGGACATCTCGTTCCGGCTGCCGGCCGGCCGGATCTGCGGTCTCGTCGGCCCCAACGGAGCGGGAAAGAGCACCCTGTTGGGCATCACGACCCGTCAGGTGCAGCCCACGGGAGGTGACCTCCGTATCTTCGGCGTACCCGTGGACGACCCCGAGGTCATGCCGAAGTTCGCATTCCTCGGCCAGGACAAGCCGCTGTTCAAGCGGTTCACCGTGGCCGAGACGCTGCGCATGGGCGCCGAGCTCAACCCCGGCTGGGACATGGCCGCGGCGGAGCGGATCGTGCGGTCCGGACAGGTGCCGATGGACGCCCGGGTCGGCACGCTCTCCGGCGGCCAGCGCACCCGGGTCGCGTTCGCCCTGGCCTTCGGCAAGCGGCCCGACCTGCTGCTGCTCGACGAGCCGATGTCCGACCTCGACCCGCTGGCCCGCCACGACATGAGCACCCTGCTGATGTCGGAGGCCGTCGAGCGCGGGACCACGGTCGTGATGTCCTCCCACATGCTCTCCGAGCTGGAGGACATGTGCGACTACCTGCTCGTCCTGGCCGACGGCAGGATCCGGATGGCGGGCGACGCGGACGCGCTCGTCCCGGCCCACTCGCTGGTGACCGGACTCGCCACGGACGGGGACCCGGCCGCCGCGCTGGCACCGCACACCGTGATCGAGTACCGCGTCCAGGGACGGCAGTTCCACGCGCTGATCCGCCCGAACGGCCCGCTGTCGGGTGACTGGGTGGTCGCCGAACCGAGCCTGGAGGAGGTCCTGCTGGCGCACCTCCGCTCGCCGGACGCGCCCCCGCTGTTCACGCCCGGTGCCCGTATCGAGGCCGAAGGGAGCCACACCTCATGAGCACCACCCTGACCGACGCGCCCCGGACCGGGCGCACCCCCCGGCCCCGCATGCTGCGCGGGCTGAGCTGGCTCGTCGCGCGCCAGCACCGGGCCGCGCTGCTCAGCCTGCTCGCCGCGACGGTCCTCGGCTCGGCCTGGCTCGTCTACGAGCGCGGCCGCATGAAGGACATCCTGGACGCCGCGGGCTGGCCGGGGAAGGAACTGGCGCAGCCGATGTTCGACTCGGACGGTGTGGGACTCGTCCTCACAGCGCTGGGCGGACTGCCGCTGATCCTCGCCGTCTTCGTCGGCGCCCCGCTCATCGCGGGGGACCAGGAACAGGGCACCGCGCAGCTGGTCACCACCCAGTCGGTGTCACGCCTGCGCTGGGTGGCGACGAAGTTCACCTGGGTCTACGCGTCGGTGCTCGTGACCACCGTGGTGCTCTCGGCGCTGTTCACCTGGTGGTGGAAGCCCTACCGTTCGGTGTTCCCCAGCCAGTGGTCGGACGGGTCGGTGTTCGATGCCACCGGTCCGGTGCTCCCCGCACTCTGTCTCTTCATGACCGCCGTCGGCATCACCGTCGGTGTGCTGGTCCGCCGTGTCCTGATGTCCATGGCGATCACCTTCGTCCTCGCCGGGGCCGTCGGGGTCTTCTGGGACCAGATGCTCGTCCACCTCGCCCCGGCCCGGACGATCACCTATCCGCTCGACGCGGACATGCCCGCCCGGCTCGACGAGTCGTTGGAGGTGGACCGCTGGATCGGTTCCGCCGACGGCCATCTCTACGGCTGGGGCCTGTGCGCCAAGACGACCGAGGCGGCCTCGGACGCGTGCGTCAAGGAGCACGGCATCGTGAACAATGTGTACAAGTACCTCGGCTTCGACCAGATGCCGGCCATGCAGTGGACCGGGGCGGGCATCCTGCTCGCGGGTACCGTCGTGCTCACCGCGTTCGTCCTGTGGCGGGTGTCCCGTCGGCCCCTCTAGGACCTGCCGACGCAGGTACTCAGGGTTTCGGCGTTCGAACGGGAGGTGAAGGCAGTGGTCGTGTTCCGTATCGACCGGCGCAGCGGAGTGGCGACATACCTCCAGATCGTGCGCCAGGTCGAACAGGCGCTGCGCATGGGCGCCCTGGAGGAGGGGGACCGGCTGCCCACGGCCGCTCAGGTGGCGGCCGAGACCAAGGTCAACCCGAACACCACCCTCAAGGCGTACCGCGAGCTGGAGCGCGCGGGGCTCGCCGAGGTCCGGCAGGGGGCGGGCACCTTCATCACCCGCTCCCTCGTCCCGCCCCAGGCGGGCGCCGACTCCCCCTTGCGCACGTCGCTCGCACAGTGGCTGGACCAGGCGCGGGCACAGGGCCTCAGCGGTCCGGAGGTCGACGCCCTCTTCCGGTCGGCCTTCGCGGCCGTGTATCCGGCCGGGGCGGACACCGGCTGAGGCGCGGCACCGTATGCCTCGTGTCGAGTGGTGGCCGGTCCCCCGGTGGGGGGCCGGCCGCCTTCATCAAGGTGCGGGGTAGTCGCCCGTGGCGCCGTCGGTCCGCTCGCGCAGCAAGTCCGCGTGGCCGTTGTGGCGGGCGTACTCCTGGATCATCACCAGGTACACCCAGCGCAGGCTGACGGTCCGGCCGCGGGTGGCGTACACGAAGGTCTCGTCGAGGCCGCGCCCCGCCACGGCGGCCTCGCACGCCTCGGTCTCGGCGCGGTAGGCGGCGAAGTCGCGCTCGGCGTGGGCGGCGTCGACGCCTTCGATCCCCTCGTCGCCGTCGCCCGGACCGGTGAAGACATCACCGATCGGCTCACCCGCGAAGCTCCGGCGGAACCACCAGCGTTCGATCTCCGCCATGTGCCGCACCAGGCCGAGGAGGGTGAGGCCGGAGGGCTGGGCGGTGGTGCGGGCGAGCTGTGCCGGGGTCAGCCCGGCGCACTTGGTGAGCAGCGTCTGGCGATGCCACCGGAGCCAGCCCTCCAGCATGACCCGCTCGTCCGCCGCGCTCGGGACGTTCAGCTGGTCGCCGTCGTCCGTCGTGCGTTCGATGTGAGGTGCCGTCCATGTCATGGCGGCCATCCTCACACCGCCGGACCCACCGGCTCAGGTCAATTCCCGCAGGAGCGGCTCCGGGTCCGCGAGCAGGAACAGATGACCGCCGTCGGGGACGGTGCGCAGCTCGGCACCCGGGATCTGCGCGTGCGCCCAGCGCGCCACCTCGACGGGGACGTTGCCGTCCGCGTCGCCGTGGAGGAACAGGGTCGGTACGGAGACCGAGCCCAGCGGGTCCGGCAGGGGCCGGGAGTAACCGGCGAGGTCGGTGATGGTTGCGTCCACGCCCTGCCGCTGGCCCTCGGCGGTGTCCACCTCGGACAGGGCCCGGAAGGCCGGGGTGCTCATGATCAGCCGGTCGGAGCGGGGCCAGGCGTCGAGGTTCGGCTCGCGCCTCGTCTTCTTGAAGATCCCCTTCCCCGCGAGCATCGGCCGGGCGATCACCGGGGCCCGGACGACGATCCGGTTCAGCCACTTGACCAGCGGGATCCGGCGCGCGTACGCCGAGCGGGGCGCTCCGGGGACGGCGGCGCACGCGAGGATCAGCCGCGTGACCCGCCCGGGGTGCTGCTGGGCCGCCGACAGCGCGTACCCGCCTCCGCCCGAGATCGCCACGAGCGTGGCCCGCTCGTGGCCGAGGTGGTCGAGCAGGGCCACGAAGTCGTCGTTCCAGCGGTGGAAGCCGCGACCGGGTACGGGGTCGGTCCCGCCGTAGCCCGGACGGTCCGGGAAGACCAGATGCAGGCCCGCGTCCGTCGCCGCCTGCCGCAGCGCGAGCCCCTCGTAGCGGCTGCCGGGGGTGCCGTGGAGCACGATCACGGGCGGGGCAGCGGGGTCGCCGTACGAGCAGTACGTGATGCGGCGCCCGCCCGGGGCCGTCAGACGGTGCGTCTCGGGCAGATCGGTCACGGGCAGGTCGGTCACGGGCAGGTCGGTCACGGGCAGTTCCGTATCCGGCGTCTCCGAGGTCTTCGGCGTCTGCGAGGTCTTCGGCGGGTCCTGCGGGGAGGGGGTCATCTCTGCTCCTCGTGGGATACGGGGGTGGCGGCAGCGGCGGCGATCCCGCCGATGACGAAGTCGAGGCCGAAGGAGAACCGGCGGTCGTAGTCGTGGTGGTCCGCGAACACCGACGCGGACCGTCGTTCCGGCGGGAGCTGGTGCAGTTCCAGGTCGCCCCGGCCGAGGCGGATCGCCACATGGCCGGTGACGAAGTCGTGCAGAGTGCCGTACGCGTACGCGGCGGCCTCCTCGTCGAGCCCCGCGTCGCGCAGCGCCGCCACGACCCGGTACGCGACGTCGTCGGCGCCGGGCCCGACGAGCGAGGCGCGGCGGTGCGCCTCAAGGATGACGGGGTGCCGCATGAGCAGGTCGTGGAGCGTGTCGGCGAAGAGCCGGAGGACGCCGCGCCAGTCCTGCGGCCAGTCCACCGACCGGGTCACCTCGCCGACGATCCGGGACACCAGCGCGTGCTGGAGCGCGTCGATACCGCCCGTCGTGCGGTGGATCGCCATCGGTGACACCTCCAGCCGGTCGGCCAGCGCCCGGAAGGTCACGGCATCGAGCCCCCGGTCGTCGGCCAGCTCGGTCGCCGCGTCCAGGATCGCGTCGAGCGTCACCGCCCGGGGACGGCCGTTCTTGGGAGTGCTTGCCTTCTCGACCACCATGCCCGCACCATATCGATACGCGTAACGAAACTTCAATGGGAGCGCGCATGACGGAGTTGCACGACCTCACGGCTCTACAGCTGGCCGCCGCCTACGACCGTGGCGAGACGAGCCCGACCGAGGTGGTGGACCACCTGCTGGCCCGGATCGGGGACGGCGACCGGGTGGGGGCGTTCACCACCGTGTCGGCCGACCGGGCCCGCACCGCGGCGGCCGGGGCCGAACGCGTACTGCGCTCGGCGGACCGCACCGGACTGCCGCGCCTGTTCGGCGTGCCCACCGCGGTCAAGGACCTGGAGGCCACCGCGGGGGTGCGCACCACGCTGGGCTCCGCGCTGTTCCGCGACTGGGTTCCGGAGCACGACGACGAGATCGTCGAGGTCATGGCCGACGCCGGGCTGATCAGCCTCGGCAAGACGACGGTTCCCGAGTTCGGGGCCGCCTGCTACACCGAGCCCGAGGTGTCCGCCCCGGCACGCAGCCCGTTCGACCTCGCCCGGAGTGCGGCCGGGAGCAGCGGCGGCGCGGCCGCGGCGGTCGGTGCGCTGCTGGTGCCGATCGCGCAGGGCAGCGACACCGCCGGTTCGGTGCGCTCCCCCGCGAGCGCCTGCGGGGTGGTCGGGCTCAAGCCCAGCCGGGGGCTCGTCACCGCGGGCCCGGCCGGCAATGACGGGATGGGGCTCTCCGTGCGCGGCCCGCTGGCCCGCACGGTCCGCGACACCGCCGCGTTCCTGGACGCGCTGACCACCCGTACCGGGGCCGGCACCGTGCATCCGCCCCGGGTCGGCAGCTACGAGCGCGCCTGCGACGCACCCGTGCCACGGCTGCGGATCGCACTCGCCCAGGGGTCGGTCTCGGGGACGCCCGTGGATCCGGAGGTCGCCGCCGCCGCGGAGCTCACCGCCCGTACGCTGGCCGGGCTCGGCCATGACGTGTTCGTCCGGGACCAGGCGCCGGACCCCGAGCTCACCGAGGGCTTCCGGGTGATGTTCACGGCTCTGGTGGGGTCCAGGACCATGGCGTTCGACGAGTCGGCCCTGCGTCCGATCGTCCGCCATCTCCGTTCCCGTGCACAGGAGTTCACCGCGGCCGAGCTGGCCGCCTCGATCGGCTTGGTGCAGGCCCGCGCCCGCGCCTGGGCGCTCGACTACGCGGAAGCGGACGTGGTGGTCACCCCGACCGTGACCGCCCCGCCCACGCTCGTCGGCCGGCTCCGCGACGACTCGGACCCGGCGGCGGAGCTTGCCGCGATGACCGCGTTCACGGGCAACACCGTCCTGGCGAACGCCACCGGGTTCCCGGCCATCAGCCTTCCGCTGGGCTGGAGTTCGCAGGGCCTGCCGCTGGGGGTCTCGCTCACGGCCGGATGGGGCCGCGAGGACCTGCTGCTCGGCATATCGGCCGCACTGGAGGAGGCCCTGCCGTGGGCCCACCGCTACGGCGAGCGAGCCGGGACACGGACACCGGCGGCGGACCTGGCCTGAGCGGAACACCGCCGCAGGACCGGACCCGACCGGACCCCGGCCCGACTCGGCCGGGTCCGGTCCGGCTACTCGCCGGTGGCGCCGTCTATACGCTCCCGGAGCAGGTCCGCCCGGTCGTTGCGGCGGGCGAGCGCCCACTGGTCGCGCGTGGCCTTGGTGCCGCACCCGCGATCCGCGACGACGACACGCCGGTCAATCCCCGCTTGCGCGACGCCCACGTCTCCGCACCGTGCTCCAGACCATCCGCACAACGAGCCTTCAGATCGCGGGAGGCCAGACGTCTGATGCTCACCCACCAGGCGCAGAACCCTCTCGTCCAGGGGCGTGAGGCGCTGGAGACGGTCCCGGACGGCCACCCCCACACGGCCCGGACACCAAGAACGGCGCCGCCAACTCCCGCACACCACCCACCACACCACCCCCTCCCGCAAGACCGGACAGCGGCGGCCCTCCTCTCCGGCCGGGCCGGGATCGAGGTCGCCGCGCTACCGCCGGTCTGCGTCCCCACGCACCGCGGGCGCCAGCACGAACCAGCGTGACGGCAACTCGACGCGGGACCCGTCGGGCAGGAACTCGGTCTGGGCCAGGGCGGTCGCACCGCCGGCCAGTGCGGTGAGACCGGCCTCCTGGAGCAGCCGCCGTACCTCATCCTCCGTGGCGCTCGCCGGCTTGAGCCCGTGCTGGAGCACCCGGCGCAGCTTCTCCGGCGGGCCGTCCGGCCCCTGCGCCACCAGCTGGAGCACATCCTTGGAGGCCGGGGTCGGTTCGACGACGAAGGCCCGTCCGCGCTTCCCCAGCAGCGCCGCGACCGCCGCGGCGACGGCGGGCCTGGCCCCGGGCTCGCTCTGGTGGATCACCGCTCGCATGTACACATTGGTGTCGCCGATCCGCTTGTGCAGGTCCGCCACGGCTTCCTCATCGACAAGATCGAGCTGGGCGAACTCGGCGACGTCCGCGGTGTCCGCGCGGCGGGCGTGCGCGATGGCCGCGTGCGCGAGGTCCACACCGATCGCGCGGGCGAAACGGGTCGCGAGATAGCGGGTCTGCGTACCGTTCCCGCAGCCGAGGTCGACGACGGGCAGCGAGGTGTCGGCGTGCGGCAGCAGACGTTCGGTGTCGGGTACGGAGGTGAGAGAGGGGTCGGAGTCCCAGATCGCCTCGCCGGGCGTGTCCGAGGTGGCGGCCCAGAAGCCCTCCCACGCCTCGCGGTAATGCTGTGACACGTCCATGCGCGCTCCCGGGTCCGTTCGTCGTGCGGCGTTCCACTCAGGACCGGACTACCCTCCCGGAACGGCCGCGGCAAGACCCCCACAGCATCCACCCGCTCGTGGCGGGGACTTCACCAGGTGTGCGACCCGGGACCCGGGATCCCACTGAGTGCCTGTTCGAACGGTGCACAGGATCAGACGGTCGCCGGGCCGCACCCATACGGTCGCGGTCTCGAAGGCGTCGGCGATCTGGACCTCGGAACGGATCGGGTCGTAGAGGGCGTAGAGGCACGTCGCCGGATACCGCTGGTCCCCGCCCGGCCAGCCGACGTCCGCGGCGAGCACCAGGAGGCGCTCGGCACCGGGACCGACCAGTGCGCAGGCCCACCACAGGACGTCGATCCGGCCGCGCTCCGGCTCGTCCACCCGGGCCCGGCCCGCCGCCGGATACGAGAGGTTCCCGCCCGGCGGTCCGTCGAATTCGGGGCCAAGTCCGCAGTCCGGTCCGGGGCGCGCCTCCGGAGCGGCCCTCTTCTTCCGCCCGCACCAACACACCGGAGATCGGGAGGAGTTCACCGGCGGGGCAGCCGACCGCCTCGTGCCTGGTGACGCCGAAGAACCGTCTCGCGCCGCTCGACCGCCCGGCGCACCGGGCAGCCCACGGAGCGGCCCGGCCATGAGTCCGGGCCGGCCGGGGAAGCCGACGGCCGGCCCGTCGTCCCTCCGGACGCTCAGTCCTCGTGCCCCAGTTGGAGGTCGCGTTCGGTGCGTCCGCCGCCCGCCACCTGGAGCACGGTGGCCACCGGCGGATACCCCGCCGCGATCACCGTGTACTCGCCGGTGGACAGGTCCACGAACCGGAAGGCGCCGTCGGGGCCCGTGGTGAGGGTGTCGACCACATTGCCCGCCGCGTCCAGGAGCGTGACCCGGGCGTCCTCGACCGGCCGGCCGCCGCTCGCCCGTACGACGCCGCGCAGCACCGCGCCGCCGGCGAGCTCGATGTCCTGCCGGGTCTCCCTGGCCGCCTGCACGCTCACCGGCAGCGCGGCGGGCCGGAAGGCGGGGGCGCTGGCGGCGAGGGTGTACTCCCCGGCCACCAGCTCCGAGATCACATAGCCGCCTTCGCGGCCGCTGCGGGTGGACGCGACGACCTCGCCGCGGACGTCGGTGAGGGTGACGGCGGCGTCGCGCACGGGGATGCCGTCGGCGGTGACGACGGTCCCGGCGAGGCGCCCGGCCCCGCCGAGCACCACATCGAGCTCGACGGGCCGTTCGCCCACGGTGACACTGACGGCCTGCGGCTGGTGACCGCCGGCCGCGGCGATGAGCACGTACGAACCGGCGCCCGGCACGCTCAGCGCGTACCGCCCGTCGTCGCCGCTCGCGCCCCGTCCGACCTGCTGGCCCTGGACGTCGATGAGGGTGAGGGCGGCGCGCGGTACCTTCGTGCCGTCGGGGTGCTGGACGCTGCCGCAGACCGGCACTCCCGACAGGTAGACGGGCGGCGGCGCGGCGGCGGCCTCGGTGGTCGTGTTCGTGAAGGTGGTGCGGGCGGCCGGAACGGTCACGGACTCGGCGGCGTTTTCGGGGCTGTGATGGGACACCAGCGGTTTCTCCTTGAGGAAGAAGGCGAAGAACAGGCCGAGCGCGAGCACCGGCACGAGGTAGAGGAAGATCCGCGGCATCGCGTCGGCGTACGCCTGGACATAACTGTCGCGCAGCGCGGGCTCCATGGCGTGGACCAGCTGCGGGGTGATCGACTCGGGGTCGGGGAGGTCGGCGCCGGACGGCAGGCGGACGGCGAGCGCGTCCGCGAGACGGCCCGCGAAGAGCGTCCCGAAGACGGCGGCGCCGACGCTGCCGCCGATCTGCCGGAAGTAGTTGTTGGCGCTGGTGGCGGAGCCGATGTCGGCGGGCTCGACGGAGTTCTGCACGGCGAGCACCAGGACCGGCATGATCAGCCCGATCCCGATGCCGAGCACGGCCTGCGCGACGCTGTATTCGAGCCGTGGGGTGTCGGTTTCGAGGCGGGAGAGCAGCCACATCCCGACCACCGAGATCGCACTGCCGAGGATCGGGTGGACGCGGTAGCGCCCGGTGCGGGAGATCAGCTGGCCGGAGACGACGGACGCGATGACGATGCCGCCCATCATCGGGAGCATCAGCAGTCCGGATTCGGTGGCCGTGGCCCCGTCGACCATCTGGAGGAAGGTCGGCAGATAGCTGGCGGCACCGAACAGTCCCACCCCGACGATCGCTCCGACGAGCGCGGTGACGTTGAAGATCGAGTCGCGGAACAGCCGCAGCGGGATGATGGGTTCGGCCGCCCGGTGCTCGACGACCAGGAACAGCAGGGCCGTTCCGAGGGCGCCGGCCCCCAGCGCCAGGATGGTGCGCGAGCCCCACGCGTACTCCGTACCGCCCCAACTGGTCAGCAGCACCAGGCAGGTGGAGGCGGCCGCGAGCAGCAGCGCGCCGAGGACGTCGAGCCGGGGCCGGACGGTGGGCCTGGGGAGTTTCAGTACGACGGTGATGACGGCGAGGGTGACCAGGCCGAACGGGACGTTGATGTAGAAGCACCAGCGCCAGGAGGCATGGTCGGTGAAGAAGCCGCCGAGCAGCGGGCCCGCCACGGACGCGAGGCCGAACGCGGCGCCGATGAGCCCCATGAACCGGCCGCGTTCCCGGGGCGGCACGACATCCGCGATGATCGCCTGGACCCCGATCATCAGCCCGCCGCCGCCGATGCCCTGGACGGCGCGGAAGGCGATCAGCTCGCCCATGGTGCGGGACCAGCCGGCGAGCGCGGAGCCGATGACGAAGACGACGATGGCGAACTGGAAGACGCCCTTGCGGCCGAAGAGGTCGCCGAGCTTTCCGTAGATCGGCAGTCCGATCGTGGAGGCGAGCAGATAAGCGGTGACGGCCCAGGACATCTTCTCCAGGCCGTGCAGCTCGCCGACGATCTTCGGCAGCGCGGTGGCGACGATCATCTGGTCGAGCGCCGCGAGCAGGAGCGTGAGCATCAGCCCGAGGAAGATCAGCCGGATGCGCCGGGGACTGGTCTCCGGTCCGTCGTACGGGACCGACGCCCGGTCCCCCTCCGCGGCTTCCGCCTCGGCGGAAGGCGGCGAGGGCGGCCCGGCGGGTGACGCGGCCGCAGCCTGGGCGGTCCCCGTGCCGCCCGGCTCCTCCTCCAACAGAGTGATCCCACCCACCACGTGCCGCTCCCCTCGTCGCATCTGCGCCGCCCATTTCTGCCATCGGGCGAGAAGGAAGGGCAAACGCGACGGGGGGCGCTGACGGCGCACTCGGGGGGCTTAGCCCCCGGTGGGAGCCACTACGGCGCACCACTGGACGGGCCAGGAAAACCACCCGAACCGGTGAGGCCGGTCAAGAGCCCGGCGGGCTACTTCTCGACCTCGGCGGCGAGGTTCTGCAGCAGCTCGTCGTAGATCCGCCCGAGGCCCTTGGGCGCGAAGGTCTTCTCGAAGAATCCGCCGATGCCTCCGGCACCGTTCCAGACGGTCGAGACGACGGCCTTCGACCTGCCCTCGCCGGCCGGGGTGACGGTCCAGGTGGTGACCATCGAGGAGTTGCGGTCCTTCTCCACCAGCTGGCCGTCGGTGGGCTCGCTGACCTCCAGCAGGCAGTCGCGGACCCGCTTGCTGGTGGCCTGGAGCTTCCAGTGGACGAGGGTGCCCTCGCCGTCACCGCCCTCGCGCACCTCGTACTCGCTGAAGTGTCCGGGCAACACCTTGCCGCGGACCTCCTTGTAGTCGGCCAGCGCGTCGAACACCGTCTCCGCGTCCGCGGCGATGACTCGCTCTGTCGTGGCCTCGACCTGCGCCATGGCTGTTCCTCCAGCACTCGGTTGTTCGGGGGTGTGCTGAGCCAACCACCTCGGGCACGCCGCTCAAAATCCGGGCCGGGACGAAGGGGAGAAAACGATCACGGGAACAAGTGTTCTATTCTCTGTCCAGTGCTACCGAGGAGGCGTCCATGCGCTGGGACAATCTGGTCGAGAACCCCGCCGCGCCCGGGAACAGCGCGCTCTTCACCGCCGACGCGGTGACCACGCGCACCTTTGACACCCCCGAGTTCCGGGGGATCACCTTCCATGAGATCCGGGCCCGCTCGATCGTGAACCGGGTGCCGGGCGCGTCGCGGATGCCGTTCGAATGGACCGTCAATCCGTACCGCGGCTGCTCGCACGCCTGCGTCTACTGCTTCGCCCGCAAGACCCACAGCTATCTGGATCTCGACACCGGCCTCGGCTTCGACTCCCAGATCGTCGTCAAGATCAACGCCCCCGAGCTGCTCCGCACCCACCTCGCGTCCGGCCGCTGGCACGGCGCGCACATCGCGATGGGCACCAATGTCGACTGCTACCAGCGCGCCGAGGGCCGCTACCGCCTGATGCCGGGGATCATCTCGGCCCTGCGCGATCAAGCGAACCCGTTCTCGATCCTGACCAAGGGGACGCTGATCCTGCGCGATCTGGAACTGCTGCGCCAGGCCGCCGAGGTCACCGACGTGGGCATCTCCGTCTCCGTCGGCTTCGTCGACGAGGCGCTGTGGCGCACCGTGGAGCCCGGCACCCCCTCCCCCGCGCGCCGCCTCGACGCCGTCCGCACCCTGAGCGAGAACGGCATCGACTGCGGCGTACTGATGGCCCCCGTCATCCCGTTCCTCGGCGACCATCCGGACCAGCTGCGCGCCACCGTCCGCGCGATCGCCGCCGCCGGGGCGACCTCGGTGACCCCGCTCGTCCTCCATCTGCGGCCCGGCGCCCGGGAGTGGTACACGCAGTGGCTCGGGAAGCACCACCCCCACCTGGTGCGGCGGTACGAGCGGCTGTACGCCGAGGGGGCCTACGCGCCCAAGTGGTACCAGCGCCGCATCACCCGGTACGTCCACGAGCTGGCGGCCGAGTTCGACATCGGCCCCTCGCACCGCGGCACGGCACGACGGCTCCCCACCCGGAAACAGCGACCGGAACAGCACGCACCGCTCGACGGCCCCGGGCCCACGCAGCTGACCCTCCTCTGATCCGCCCGGCCGGCCCCGACCCGCCCCGGTCCGCCCGGACCTTCGCGGACGGCCCGGTGGAACCGGCACGGGCAAACGGGTCAACTCTTGACACAACAGGCCCTTCCCGACGCGAATGCGGGGAGCATGCGGCGGGGGCTGCGCCACCCGCAGCCGTGTTTCCCCCACCACGGGAGGCCATATGACGAAACGTCCGGTAATTCTGTTCGCCGTCGGTGCGACGGTCGCCGGTCTGGTGACCACCGCACCGGCCACGGCAACCGCCGACAACGGCGCGCGGCCCGCCGCCGCGAAGCTCGAATGGACCGACTGCGCCACCAAGTCCTATCCGCGGCTGCAGTGCTCATCGGTCAGTACACCGCTCGACCATGACAATCCGTCGGGCCGGCAGATCACCCTCGCCCTGTCCCGCGTCCCGCACACCGCGAAGACCTTCCAGGGCCCTCTGCTCGTCAACCCGGGCGGCCCCGGGGGCAGCGGTCTGTCGATGGCCGGATTCGTGGCGTCCGCACTACCGAAGGCGGTCGCCGCGCAGTACGACGTGATCGGCTTCGATCCCCGCGGCGTCGGGAAGAGCAGGCCGGCTCTGGACTGCGTACCGGACTACTTCGCCCCGGTGCGCCCCGACTCGGTGCCCGACTCGCTCGGCGTCGAGGCGGCCAACCGCAACCGGGCCCGTTCGTTCGCCGAGGCGTGCGGGCGCAAGTACCCGGACCTGCTGCCGTACATGGACACGGTCAGCGCCGCGAAGGACCTCGACGTGATCCGGCGGGCCACCGGCTCCCGGCAGCTCAACTACTTCGGGTACTCCTACGGCACCTACCTCGGCGCGGTGTACGGAAAGCTGTTCCCGGAGCGGGTGCGGCGCTTCGTCCTCGACTCGAACGTGGACCCCGACGGTGTCTGGTACGACGCCAACATCGGCCAGGACTACGCCTTCGACGCCCGCCACAAGGCGTTCGCCGCCTGGGTGGCGAAACACGACTCCACGTACCGGCTCGGCAGCGACCCGGCGAAGGTCGAGGCAGCCTGGTACGCGATGCGCGAGGCCGTCAAGGCACGGCCGGCGGGCGGGCAGGTAGGCCCGAGCGAGCTGGAGGACACCTTCCTGCCCGGCGGCTACTACAACGGGTACTGGCCGTACCTGGCCGAGGCGTTCGCCGCGTACACCGCCGACGGCGACCAGGACGCGCTCGTGAAGGCGTACAAGAAGTTCGGCGCGGCCGACGCCGAGGACGACAACGGGTACTCGGTCTACGCGGCCGTGCAGTGCCGCGACGCCCAGTGGCCCCGGCAGTGGAACACCTGGCGCGCCGACAGCAGTCGGGTGCACACCAAGGCGCCCTTCTACACCTGGAACAACAACTGGTACAACGCCCCTTGTGCCGACTGGCCGGTGGAGCCGCTGAATCCGGTGCGGGTCTCCAACAACGACCTTCCGCCGGTGCTGCTCTTCCAGGCCACCGACGACGCGGCCACGCCGTACGAGGGCGGGGTCACCCTGCACCGCAGCCTGCGCGGCTCCAGTCTGGTCGTCGAGCAGGGCGGCGGCAATCACGGCATCACGCTGAGCGGCAACGACTGCCTGGACACCTACCTCGTGGACTATCTCGCCAAGGGCACCGTCCCGCGCGGCGAGGGCAGCCGGGCCGGCGCCGACGCGGTGTGCGCCAAGTCCCCCGACCCGCAGCCGCTGACCGGCGAGGCGGCTTCGAAGTCGGTGCTGCGGACGGGCACCGGCAGCAGGGGCGCCACCCTGCACGGGCTGCTCGGCTTCCGCGGCTGACGGCCCCCTCCGGCTCGCGTACGGGCCGTCCCGGCGGATGCGCCAGGATGGCCCGTATGACGACACGAATACATGTGCGGGACATGACGGTCGACGACTGCGAGGCCGTCACCCGGGTCCGGGTGCGCGGCTGGCAGGCCGCGTACGCGGGGCTGGTGCCGCAGTCGTATCTGGACGGGATGGACCTCACCGTCGCCGAGGACGTGGAGCGGCGCCGCGCGTCCCTCGCGCAGGGCACCACGCTCGTGAACGTGGTGGCCGAACGCCCGGACCTCGGAGTGATCGGCTGGGGCTGCTAGGGCCTGTCCGGCGGATCAGGGCCGGTCAGGGCGCGGCGTCTGGTGCGGTACATCGCAAGGCGCCGGAGCGGCCTAATAGCGGAGCTATTCGGTCGGTTCGGCAACGCCGCGAGGTGCCGTGCCAGACGCCGCGACCCCGGCCATGATCCGCCGGACAGGCCCTGGGCCCGCGCCGGGAGCTGGGCGGGCCGATCGCGCGGGGCGAGCTGTACGCGCTCTACGTGGCGCCCGAGCAGATCGGGACCGGGGCGGGCCGCGCCCTGATGGCGGAGATACTCACCCGCGCCACGGCCGACGGCTTCCAGGACCTGGCGCTGTGGGTGCTGAAGGAGAACGCCCCGGCCCGCCGCTTCTACGAGCGCGCGGGCTTTGGTCCCGACGGCGCCGAGGAGTCCTTCGAGGCGGGCGGCGCGCTGGTGCCCGAGGTGCGGTACCTGCGCACGCTCGGCGCCTCCGCCGCCTCCTGAGTCCGGCGCTCCTTCAGGAAGCGCCCAGCCTGCCGAGCGCGTCGCGGGCCGCGCCGCCCAGCCTCGGGTGCGGCAGGGCCGCCTCCAGGAGCGGGCGGGCCCGCCCGTCCCCGAGCTGCCCGAGCCCCTCGACGCAGGCGAGCGCCACCCGCCAGTGCGGATCGCCGGGGGCGAGCAGCCGTTCCAGGGTGCTCATCAGCGCCGGTACGGACTCCGGGGCCCGGAGCGCGGTGAGCAGCCGCACCGGGTGCAGGGCGTACGCGGTGCGCAGGGCGTTGGTCGCCAGGGCCGCGGCGGCCCGGGGCGTACGGGGGTCGCCCAGGCGCACCAGGGCGTGGGCGGCCGAGACACAGCGCTCCGGGTCGCGGTGGTTGAGCAGCAGCACCAGCGCCTCGAAGGCCCGCCGGTCTCCGCCGCAGCCGAGCCGGAAGGCGGCGATCTCACGGGCCCAGAGCGGGCGTTCGCGTTCCACCAGGACGCGGGCCAGTTCCTCCTCGTCCTCGGTGGCGAGCAGTCCGCGGCACTGCGCCGACTCCCCCGCCGCTTCCGCCTCGTCAGCAAGCCGGTCCGCCAGCGACCGGAACTCCTCGTCCATGACCGTCAGCGTATCGGCGGGGACTCTGCGTATCGAGGGCGGGGGAAATGTGGCATGGGGCACAGCGACCGGGGGCTGGCGCGCTCGTTACCCGGCAGTTAACCTCAAGTGAGCGGGACACCATCCCCGCTTGCTCCGGTGGCCTGGTGACGCAGCCACCCGGAGTGCTTGTCGGTTCGGCAGTTCTGCAGACGTGACTCCGGGACAGAGTCCGTCGCCCCTTCCGGGTCCGGGCGCGCCCACGGCGCGCCGGCCCCGAGTACCACGACACGCAACTCCCGCACGTGTCGCGCCGGTTCTCCCTTCTCACAGTGCGCGTTCCGTGCCTCCTCACAGTCGTCACTCATTCTCTGGAGTCCCGTGATGGACACCCCGCTCAGCACCATTGCCGTCGTCGGTCTCGGCACCATGGGCACCGGCATCGCCGAGGTCCTGGCCCGCGCCGGCCACGAGGTCATCGGCATCGACATCAGCGACGCGGCCGCGCGCCGGGCCGTCGCCGCCCTGGAAGCCGCGACCGCCCGCGCCGTGCGGCGCGAGCGGATCACCGAGGAGGAGCGGGGCGACGTCCTCGCCCGTTTCCGCACCTCCGCCGACCTGGGGGCCGCCGCGGAGGCGGAGCTCGTCATCGAGGTCGTGCCCGAGTCGTACGAGATCAAGCAGCAGCTCTTCCGGGAGCTCGACGCGGTCGTCTCCCCCACCACGATCCTGGCGACCGGCACCAACGCCCTGTCGGTGACCCGGCTGGCCGCCGAGTCGCTGCACCCGGAGCGCGTGCTCGGCCTGCACTTCTTCAACCCGGCGCCCGCGATGAAGCTGGTCGAGGTGGTCTCCTCGGTGCTGACCGCGCCGCCGGCCGTCGAGGCCGTCACCGCGCTCGCCCGCAGCCTGGGCAAGGAGCCGGTCGCGGTCGGCGACCGGCCGGGCTTCGTCGCCGACGGGCTGCTGTTCGGCTACCTCAACCAGGCCGCCGCGATGTACGAGGCCAACTACGCCTCCCGGGAGGACATCGACGCGGCGATGAAGCTCGGCTGCGGTCTGCCGATGGGGCCGCTCGCCCTGCTCGACCTGATCGGGATCGACACCGCCCGCACCGTGCTGGAGGCGATGTACGCCGAGTCGCACGACCGGCTGCACGCCCCGGCGCCGGTGCTCAGGCAGCTGAGCGAGGCGGGGCTGACCGGCCGCAAGGCGGGCCGCGGCTTCTACACGTACGAGGGGCCCGGCAGCCAGACCGTGGTGCCGGACGCGCTGACGCCGGGCGACGACGGGTCGGCATCGGCCGGGCGCACGGTGCGTTCGGTGGGTGTCGCGGGTTCCGGGACGATGGCCTCGGGCATCGCCGAGGTCTTCGCGAAGGCCGGGTACGACGTGGTGCTCGCCGCCCGCGGCCAGGAGAAGGCGGACACCGCCAAGGGCCGGATCGCCAAGTCGCTGGAGCGCTCCGTCACCAAGGGGCGGCTGACGGCCGAGGCGCGGGACGCCGCCCTGGCCCGGATCACCGCGGCCGGTTCGCTGGACGCCTTCGCCGATGTCGACCTCGCGGTGGAGGCCGTCGCCGAGGACCTCGTGGTCAAGCAGCAGCTGTTCGGGACCCTGGACAAGGTCTGCAAGCCGGGTGCCGTGCTCGCCACCACCACCTCGTCGCTGCCGGTCGTCGCGATCGCGCGGGCCACCTCGCGTCCCGAGGACGTGATCGGGATGCACTTCTTCAACCCGGCGCCGGCGATGAAGCTGGTCGAGGTGGTCCGTACGGTGCTCACCGCCGACGATGTCCACGCCACCGTCCGCGAGGTGTGCGGCAAGGTCCGCAAGCACCCGGTGGACTGCGGGGACCGGGCCGGTTTCATCGTGAACGCGCTGCTGTTCCCGTACCTCAACAACGCGATCAAGATGGTCGAGGAGCACTACGCGACGCTCGACGACATCGACGCGGCGATGAAGCTGGGCGGCGGCTACCCGATGGGCCCGTTCGAACTGCTCGACGTCGTCGGTCTCGATGTCTCGCTGGCCATCGAGAAGGTGCTGCACAGCGAGTTCCGCGACCCGGGCCTGGCCCCGGCGCCGCTGCTCGAACACCTGGTGGCCGCTGGCTGCCTCGGCCGCAAGACGGGGCGCGGCTTCCGCGAATATGCCCGGCGCTGAGAAAGGTGCCGGTTGGGGCGGGCTGCTCGATCCTTCGGGCGGCCCGCCCCCACGGGCGCACTCCCCCGACCCGATGCAGTACGTTCACACCATGTCCCAGCCCGCCAGGTCCCCCCGTGTCTCCGCCGCGCCCGACGCACAGGAAAGTGCCGCCGGCACGCGCGCCGCCGCCCAGCGGCTCAAAATGCGCCGTGAACTGGCCGCCGCGGCGATGGAACTCTTCGCCACGAAGGGGTACGAAGCGACGACGGTCGACGAGATCGCGGGCGCCGCCGGGGTCGCCCGGCGGACCTTCTTCCGGCACTTCCGCTCCAAGGAAGAGGCGATCTTCCCGGACCACGACGACACCCTCGTCAGGGCCGAGGCCGTCCTCAATGCCGCACCGGCGCACGAGCACCCCCTCGACACCGTCTGCCGCGGCATCAAGGAAGTCATGAAGATGTACGCGGCGAAGCCCGCGGTCTCCGTGGCCCGTTACAAACTGACCCGCGAGGTCCCCACCCTGCGCGAGGCGGAGATCGCCTCGGTGGCCCGCTACGAGCGGCTGTTCACCCGCTATCTGCTGGGCCATTTCGACGAGCGCGACCACCATGTCGGCAACGACGACCCGCTGCTGGCGGAGGTCGCGGCGTCCGCCGTGGTCACCGCGCACAACCACGTCCTGCGCCGCTGGCTGCGGGCGGGCGGCGAGGGCGACGTGGAGGCGCAGCTCGACCACGCCTTCGCGATCGTCCGCGACACCTTCGGGAGCGGCATCGGGGCCGGCCGGACCGTCGGCGCCGAGCCCGCGAAGCAGCCCGCCGCTTCGGTGGCCTCCCAGGGCGAGGTGCTGGTCGCCGTGGCGCGGACCGACGCACCGCTCGACGAAGTGATGCGCACGATCCAGCAGGCGCTCCAGGACCGCTGAACGGGCGCGGGCGGGGGCGGGCACGCCCCCGCCCGTGCCCGCGCCGAAACCTGGTTGCCCGGCCCGCTCACCGGTGTTGTGGTGGGCGGATGAATCACGATCACGAAGCTCTGCTGACCCTCTTCGACCGCGAGATGCGCGAGCACGCCCGCCCCGACGGCCCCGGCGTCCGGGTGGAACGCACCGGCGACGTCGTACGGCAGGTCGGCGCGGCCGCCGACTGGAACGGTGTCGTCTGGTCGGCCCCGGACCTGGATCCCGCTCGGGCGGACGCGGTGATCGCGGCCCAGGTGGCGCACTACACGGCGCTCGGGCACGGCGAATTCGAGTGGAAGCTGTACGCGCACGACCGGCCTGCCGATCTGGACCGCCGGCTGCTGGCGGCCGGTTTCGAGGCGGAGGAGCCGGAGACCCTGCTGGTCGCCCCGGTCGCGGAGCTCTCGACGCGGGTGGCACTCCCCGACGGCGTTCGGCTGCGCACCGTGCGTGACGCGGACGACGTGGAGCTGATGGCCCGCGCCCATGAGCGGGCGTTCGGCTCCGACTGGTCGCGGCTGCGGCATCAGGTGCTGGCCCGGCTGACCGAGGACCCGGACGGTTTCGTCGGCGTGCTCGCCATGGCGGGTGACGAGCCGGTGAGCTCGGCCCGGATGGAGCTGTACCGGGGCACGGGCTTCGCGGGGCTCTGGGGCGGCGGCACGGTCGAGGCGTGGCGCGGAAAGGGCCTCTACCGGGCTCTGGTGGCCTTCCGCGCCCAAATCGCGGCGGAGCGCGGCTACGGCTACCTTCAGGTCGATGCCACCGACATGAGCGCTCCGATCCTCCGGCGGCTCGGATTCCTCGCGCTGAGCACCACGACGCCCTATGTGTACCGCTCGCGCTGATCGATCATTCGCGGTATTTCACGGGGCATTTGCCTATGAAACCCCCCTCTCCTTGCTCATAAGTGCCCGGCGGGTGACAAGTGAGAGAAATTGTTGGCACCGAGTGCCTTGCCAGGTGTCACGGAGTGCCATACGTTGAAGTTGTCCGGGCGGCCGGCGTGCTGCGAACTCACGTACGCCGGCTGTCCCCGCAAGCGATTTGCCTGCGCGCCCGGACGCCTGCGTCACAGGCGAACCCTTCTGCTCCACAGAGCAAGCCGAAGCTTTGACAGCCGAACCGACGGCAGCACCTCCACCCCGTTCCCGCTCCTGCTCGCAGGGATCGCAAGCGTTCCCTCAGCGCCCCCATCCGCCGGAGGCACCTCGTGAAGGAAATCCTGGACGCGATCCAATCGCAGGACAGCACAGCCGCGGACTTCGCGGCCCTGTCCATCCCCGAGTCGTACCGCGCGGTGACCGTGCACAAGGACGAGACCGAGATGTTCCACGGGCTCGCCACTCGCGACAAGGACCCCCGCAAGTCGCTGCACCTCGACGAGGTCCCGGTGCCCGAACTCGGGCCCGGCGAGGCCCTGGTGGCCGTCATGGCCAGCTCGGTGAACTACAACTCCGTCTGGACCTCGATCTTCGAGCCGATGTCCACCTTCGGCTTCCTGGAGCGCTACGGAAAGCTCAGCGAGCTCACCAGGCGCCACGACCTGCCGTACCACGTCATCGGTTCCGACCTGGCGGGCGTCGTCCTGCGCACCGGCCCCGGCGTCAACGCCTGGCACCCCGGCGACGAGGTCGTCGCCCACTGCCTCTCGGTCGAGCTGGAGTCCTCGGACGGCCACAACGACACGATGCTCGACCCCGAGCAGCGGATCTGGGGCTTCGAGACCAACTTCGGCGGCCTGGCGGAGATCGCGCTCGTCAAGTCCAACCAGCTGATGCCGAAGCCTCAGCACCTCAGCTGGGAGGAGGCCGCCGCTCCGGGCCTGGTCAACTCCACCGCGTACCGCCAGCTCGTCTCGCGCAACGGCGCGGGGATGAAGCAGGGCGACAACGTGCTGATCTGGGGCGCCAGCGGCGGACTCGGCTCGTACGCCACGCAGTTCGCGCTGGCCGGCGGCGCCAACCCGATCTGCGTCGTCTCCAGCGAGCAGAAGGCCGACATCTGCCGGAAGATGGGCGCCGAGGCGATCATCGACCGCAACGCCGAGGGCTACAAGTTCTGGAAGGACGAGCACAACCAGGACCCGCGCGAGTGGAAGCGCTTCGGCAAGCGCATCCGTGAACTCACCGGCGGCGAGGACGTCGACATCGTCTTCGAGCACCCGGGCCGCGAGACCTTCGGCGCCTCGGTGTACGTGACCCGCAAGGGCGGCACGATCGTCACCTGCGCCTCCACCTCCGGCTACAACCACGAGTACGACAACCGCTACCTGTGGATGTCCCTGAAGCGCATCATCGGCTCGCACTTCGCCAACTACCGCGAGGCCTGGGAGGCCAACCGCCTCGTCGCCAAGGGCAAGATCCACCCCACGCTGTCGAAGGTCTACTCGCTGGAGGAGACCGGCCAGGCCGCGTACGACGTCCACCGCAACCTCCACCAGGGCAAGGTCGGCGTGCTGGCGCTCGCCCCGCGCGAGGGGCTCGGCGTGCGCAACGAGGAACTGCGCGAGCAGCACATCGACGCCATCAATCGCTTCAGGAATGTCTGAAATGAGTGGGCGTCAGAAGGACCGCCCGTGGCTCATGCGGACGTACGCCGGTCACTCGACCGCCGAGGCGTCCAACGAGCTCTACCGGCGCAACCTCGCCAAGGGCCAGACCGGCCTGTCGGTCGCCTTCGACCTGCCGACGCAGACCGGGTACGACCCCGACCACATCCTCGCCCGCGGCGAGGTCGGCCGGGTCGGCGTGCCGGTGTCGCACCTCGGTGACATGCGCCGGCTGTTCCAGGACATCCCCCTGGAGCAGATGAACACCTCGATGACGATCAACGCCACCGCGATGTGGCTGCTGGCGCTCTACCAGGTGGTCGCGGAGGAACAGGGCGCCGATCCCACCAGGCTCCAGGGCACCACGCAGAACGACATCGTCAAGGAGTACCTCTCGCGCGGGACGCACGTCTTCCCGCCCGGTCCCTCGCTGCGGCTGACCACCGACATGATCACGTACACGGTCAACCGCATCCCGAAGTGGAACCCGATCAACATCTGCAGCTACCACCTGCAGGAGGCGGGGGCCACTCCGGTCCAGGAGATCGCGTACGCCATGTCGACGGCGATCGCCGTGCTCGACGCGGTCCGTGACTCGGGGCAGGTGCCCGAGGAGAAGTTCGGCGATGTCGTCGCCCGGATCTCCTTCTTCGTGAACGCGGGCGTCCGCTTCATCGAGGAGATGTGCAAGATGCGCGCCTTCGGCCGCATCTGGGAACGGATCACCCGCGAGCGGTACGGCATCACCGACGCCAAGCAGCGCCGCTTCCGTTACGGCGTCCAGGTCAACTCCCTCGGTCTGACCGAGGCGCAGCCGGAGAACAACGTCCAGCGCATCGTCCTGGAGATGCTGGCCGTCACGCTCTCCAAGGACGCCCGCGCCCGCGCCGTCCAGCTGCCGGCCTGGAACGAGGCGCTGGGGCTCCCCCGGCCCTGGGACCAGCAGTGGTCGCTCCGCATCCAGCAGGTGCTCGCGCACGAGAGCGACCTGCTGGAGTACGAGGACATCTTCGCGGGCTCGCACGTCATCGAGAAGAAGGTCGACGAGCTCGTCGCGGAGTCGCTCTCCGAGATCGACCGGATCCAGGAGATGGGCGGCGCGATGGCCGCCGTGGAGTCCGGCTACCTCAAGTCGCAGCTGGTCTCCTCGCACGCCGCCCGCCGGGCCCGGATCGAGGGCGGCGAGGAGAAGATCGTCGGCGTCAACATCTACGAGACGACGGAGCCGAACCCGCTCACCGCGGACCTCGACGGGGCGATCATGACGGTCGACCCCGCCAACGAGGCCAGGGTCGTCGCCGCTCTGCACGAGTGGCGCGACAACCGCGACGAGGCCCGCGCCACGGAGGCGCTGGCGGCGCTGAAGAAGGCCGCCGCGGGCACCGAGAACATGATGGAAGCGACCGTGGAGTGCGCCCGCGCGGGTGTCACCACCGGCGAGTGGTCCTGGGCGCTGCGCGACGTCTTCGGCGAGTTCCGGGCCCCGACGGGCGTCTCGTCAGCGCCGGTCGCGGTGACCGCCGAGGCGGGCACCCCGCTCGCCCTGGTCCGCGAGAAGGTCGCCCGCACCGCGGCCGACCTGGGCGCCGGGCGGCTGCGGCTGCTGGTCGGCAAGCCGGGCCTGGACGGGCACTCCAACGGCGCCGAGCAGATCGCCGTACGGGCCCGTGACGCCGGCTTCGAGGTCGTCTACCAGGGGATCAGGCTGACCCCCGAACAGATCGTCTCGGCCGCCCTCGCCGAGGACGTGCACTGCGTCGGTCTGTCGATCCTGTCCGGCTCGCACGCCGAACTCGTACCGGACGTGCTCACCCGGCTGCGCGAGGCGGGCGCCGCCGACATCCCGGTCATCGCGGGCGGGATCATTCCGCCCGCCGACGCGTCGGCCCTGATCGGGGCCGGTGTCGCCGCCGTATTCACCCCGAAGGATTTCGGTATCACGGAGATCATCGGCCGTATCGTCGACGAGATCCGGAAAGCGAACAAGCTCGACCCTCTGGAGGTCCCCGCATGACTGCCGTCAACCGCCTGCGTCCGCGCCGTTCGTGTCTGGCAGTGCCCGGCTCGAACCCGCGGTTCCTGGAGAAGGCCCAGGGCCTGCCGGCCGACCAGGTCTTCCTGGACCTGGAGGACGCCTGCGCGCCGCTGGCCAAGGAGGGCGCCCGGCACACCATCGTCGACGCGCTGAACAACGGTGACTGGACGGGCAAGACCCGGGTCGTGCGGGTGAACGACTGGACCACGCACTGGACGTACCGCGATGTCATCACGGTCGTCGAGGGTGCCGGCCAGAACCTCGACTGCATCATGCTGCCCAAGGTCCAGGACGCCCAGCAGGTCGTGGCGCTGGACCTGCTGCTGACCCAGATCGA
The DNA here is from genome assembly GCF_042890955.1 of Streptomyces sp. NPDC001933. Lineage (NCBI taxonomy): Bacteria > Bacillati > Actinomycetota > Actinomycetes > Kitasatosporales > Streptomycetaceae > Streptomyces > Streptomyces sp. NPDC001933. The sequence goes on from NZ_JBIASS010000011.1 coordinate 315,038, forward strand.
GAAGACGATGGGCTTCGAGGTCGGGAAGATCGGCATCGAGGCGCAGATCGAGAACGCCAAGGGCCTCGTCAACATCGACGACATCGCCGCCGCCTCGCCCCGCCTGGAGACGCTGATCTTCGGCCCGGCCGACTTCATGGCGTCGATCAACATGAAGACCCTGGTCGTCGGTCAGCAGCCGCCCGGCTACGGCGCGGACGCCTACCACTACATCCTGATGCGCATTCTGATGGCGGCCCGTACGCACGACCTCCAGGCGATCGACGGCCCCTTCCTGCAGATCCGTGACGTGGACGCGTACCGCGAGGTCGCGGGCCGTGCGGCGGCGCTGGGCTTCGACGGCAAGTGGGTACTGCACCCGGGTCAGGTCGATGCGGCCAACGAGGTGTTCTCGCCCTCGCAGGAGGACTACGACCACGCGGAGCTGATCCTCGACGCGTACGAGTGGTGCACCTCCGAGGAGGGCGGCAAGAAGGGCTCGGCCATGCTGGGCGACGAGATGATCGACGAGGCGAGCCGCAAGATGGCCCTGGTCATCGCGGGCAAGGGCCGCGCGGCCGGCATGCAGCGCACCTCCAAGTTCGAAGCGCCGGAGGCCTGATCATGCAGTTCGGACGCACATACGAGGAGTTCGAGGTCGGTGCGGTCTACAAGCACTGGCCCGGGAAGACGGTGACCGAGTACGACGACCACCTCTTCTGTCTGCTGACCATGAATCATCACCCGTTGCACATGGACAGCAACTACGCGGAGCGGACGACGGATTTCGGGAAGAACGTTGTCGTCGGCAACTACATCTACTCGCTGTTGCTCGGCATGTCCGTTCCGGACGTCTCCGGAAAGGCGATCGCCAATCTCGAGGTCGAGTCGCTGAAGCACGTCGCCCCGACCTTCCACGGCGACACGATCTACGGCGAGACGACGGTTCTGGACAAGACTCCGTCAAAGTCCAAGAACGACCGCGGAATCGTCTACGTGGAGACCAAGGGGTACAAGCAGGACGGCACGCTGGTCTGCGTGTTCCGCCGCAAGGTGATGGTCCCCACCGAGACGTACATCAAGGAGCGCGGCGGTGAGCAGCCAGGCCGCCCCGAGCTGAACCAGCCTTCGCAGAAGAACGTGGAGAAGTAGCCATGACGCGACTCGCCCAGACCGCCGGTCTCACCGACGTCCAGCAGGAAATCCTCTCCACGGTCCGGGATTTCGTCGACAAGGAGATCATTCCTGTCGCGACCCAGCTGGAACACCGTGACGAGTACCCCACCGAGATCGTCGAGGGACTCAAGGAACTCGGCCTGTTCGGGCTGATGATCCCCGAGGAGTACGGGGGCCTGGGTGAGTCGCTTCTCACATACGCGCTGTGCGTGGAGGAAATCGCCCGCGGCTGGATGAGCGTTTCGGGAATCATCAACACGCACTTCATCGTGGCGTACATGCTCAAGCAGCACGGCACCCAGGAGCAGAAGGACACCTTCCTGCCGCGCATGGCGCTGGGCGAGGTCCGGGGCGCCTTTTCGATGTCCGAGCCGGCGCTGGGCTCGGACGTTTCCGCGATCACCTCCAAGGGCGTCAGGGACGGCGAGGAGTACGTCCTCAACGGCCAGAAGATGTGGCTGACGAACGGTGGCACGTCCTCGCTCGTCGCCGTCCTGTGCCGGAGTGACGAAGGCCACCCCGAGGGGACCGCCCCGCACAAGTCGATGACCACATTCCTGGTGGAGAAGGAGCCCGGTTTCGGCAAGGTCCGGCCCGGACTCACCATTCCCGGCAAAATCGACAAAATGGGTTACAAGGGCGTCGACACGACCGAACTCATCATGGACGGACTACGAATTCCGGCCAATCGAGTACTGGGCGGCACCACCGGCCGAGGGTTTTACCAAATGATGGACGGCGTCGAGGTCGGCCGGGTGAATGTGGCGGCGCGTGGCTGTGGTGTCGCACAGCGTGCATTCGAGCTTGGTGTTTCCTACGCCCAGCAGCGGCAGACCTTCGGAAAGCCGATCGCCCAGCACCAGGCGATCCAGTTCAAGCTGGCCGAAATGGCCACCAAGGTGGAAGCCGCCCATGCGATGATGGTAAACGCAGCGCGCAAAAAGGACTCCGGGGAACGAAACGATCTGGAGGCAGGGATGGCGAAGTACCTCGCCTCCGAGTACTGCAAGGAAGTCGTCGAGGACGCCTTCCGCATCCACGGCGGTTACGGCTTCTCCAAGGAGTACGAGATCGAGCGCCTCTACCGGGAGGCCCCGATGCTGCTTATCGGTGAAGGTACCGCCGAGATCCAGAAAATGATCATCGGGCGCCGACTCCTCGAGGAGTACCGGTTCCAGGGGTGATTGTCCCTTTCGAGGCGATTTAGCCGCGAAGAAGATCACACCCTGTCACCCTCGGCCGGTGCCTTCCAACCGTCCGACTCGGCTGCTGGCTTGCCCAGTTGTTGCTCGCAACCGATAACATCGCCGGAAAAGCCGCCGTCCCCCGTTGCCAGCGCGGCATCATCCGCTACGAAGGTCATCCATGCCCGACAGCCAAACCTCTGCACCACGCGGCGGAGTCCGCCTTGCGCGCGGAGCTTCGCCGTGGCTCCTCCCGACCGTCGCCACCGCGGCGCTCAGCCTTTCCCGGGCCCGCAAGTCCGGGCGCTGGGCCGCGGTGGCCGTGCCCACCACCGCGCTCGCGGCGGGCATGCTGTGGTTCTTCCGCGACCCCGAGCGCGAGATCACCCAGGGCCGCGTCATCTCGCCGGCCGACGGTGTGGTGCAGAGCATCATGCCGTGGAAGGACGGGCGCACCCGCGTCGCGATCTTCATGAGCCCGCTGAATGTTCACGTCAACCGTGCGCCCCTGGCCGGCACGGTGACCTCGGTCGAGCACGTCCCCGGCGGGTTCGTTCCGGCATTCAACAAGGAGAGCGAGAACAACGAGCGCGTCGTCTGGCACTTCGACACCGAGCTCGGCGACATCGAGATGGTGCAGATCGCGGGTGCGGTCGCCCGGCGCATCGTCCCGTACATCCCGCAGGGCACGAAGGTGGAGCAGGGCGAGCGCATCGGTCTGATCCGCTTCGGCTCGCGGGTCGACATCTACCTTCCGGAAGGCGTCGAGGTCGCGGTCGAGGTCGGCCAGGCCACCACCGCGGGGGTGACTCGAATTGACCGTGATTGATCCCGACACACAGGCAGGCTGGGTGCCCGAGTCGGAGTCCGAGGAGGATGCCGGCGAGGACATGCCGCTCTCTCTGCGGCTGTCGATAGCGGACACCCTGACTCTCGGCAACGCCACGTGCGGTTTCATGGCGGTGTACTTCACCACCACCGGAATCCTGATCCCGCACCTCACGGGCAGCGACGAGAGCGGCATGGCCCGGCACTCCGCGGCCACCGCCGTGATCCTGATGCTCCTCGCGGCGGTCTTCGACCTCTTCGACGGGCTCGTGGCGCGCAAGCTGCGCTCCTCACCGATGGGTGCCGAGCTGGACAACCTCTCGGACCTGATCAGCTTCGGGCTCGCCCCGGCGTACTTCGTCCTCGTGTACGGCATGGTCGCGGACGACGCACACCAGCGGGTCTCGGCGCTGGCGGCCATCGTGGTGCTGCTGGCGGTGGTGCTCAGGCTTGCGAGATTCTCCTGTGTGACCATGAAGGACGGCATGTTCCAGGGCATGCCGAGCCCCTTCGGAGCGCTCACGGTCGTCTCGATCGTGCTCCTGGAGCTTCCCTTCGTGCCGACGCTGCTCGCGATCGTCGGAGTGGCGTGGCTGATGGTCAGCCGGGTCGAGTACCCGAAGCCGCGGGGTGTCCTCGCGGTGGCGATGCTCAGCTGGATCGTGGCCGCGATGGGGCTCCTCGCCGCGTGGGCGTTCGACGCCCCCGGCGGCCAGCTGCTCCTCCAGACCGGCTGTGCGCTGCAGGTGGTCCTGGGAGCGGTCATCCCGCTCTTCGCGACGGCACGGCGGGTGAACACCTTCCGTGGCAACCGGCGCGAGGCACGGACCGCGCAGCTGCCGTAGCGGCACGCAAGACACATGAGAAGGACCCGGGTGCTCCCCAGCACCCGGGTCCTTCCGTATCCGCGGGGCCCACGGCCGCGGTCCGCGCTGCCGTGGGGCTCCGCCCAGTATGTTGGGGCCCAACCGGCTGACGGGCGCCGTCCCCGGAAACCAGGCCTTGATGACGAAGGACTCGGAACCCGATGACAGACAACTCCGACATGATCGACTTCGTACGGGCGCGCCTCGCCGAGGAGGAGCTCGTCGCGCAGGCGGCGGGCAGCGACAGCTGGCGGTGTCCGGCCGATGTGCCCGGCGAAGTCCACGACCGGTCCGGGGGCATCGCGTTCAGCGTGCGGAATCTCGGTTTCGACCAGCACATCGCGTTCCAGGACCCGGCGCGTACGCTGCGCCGCATCGAGACGAGCAGGGTGCTCCTCGACGAGTACGCGGAGGTCTCCGGCCTGGACACCGACCGCCCCGATCACGACTTCCGGTCCGGCCGGGCCGTCGGGCTGGGGTTCGCCGTCCGGCAGCTGGCCGCGGAACACGCCGGCCACCCCGGGTACCGGGCCAGGTGGCTCCCCCGGTTCATCCAGTAGCGGCGACCGCCGCGGCCGCCCCGTGGGTGCGTTCGCCGCGGTCGCTGCCGAGGGCTGTGCGAGGTCGCGTTCCGCTCAGTGCCCGGCGCCCCGGGAGATGCCCCGGAGTCCGGCCGCCGCGAGTACGGCTCCCAGCAGGCAGAGGACGCCGGTGACGAGCACGGCCGTGTGCACCCCGTTCATGAACGCCTGGCTGCTGCCCTCCACGACCGCAGCCCTGAGCCCCGTCGGCATGCCGGGCGAGACGGGGGCGATGCCCATGGCCACCGCGTCCCCCGCCTCCTCCAGTCCGGCCGCGACGCCCGCGGGGACGCCCGCCCCGGTCAGCTCCCCGCCCAGGGTGGCGCCGACCCGGCCGCTGATCAGCGAGACCAGCACCGAGGTGCCGAGCGCTCCGCCGATCTGGAGGGCGGTGGCCTGGAGGCCGCCTGCCACGCCGCCGTCCCTGACGGGGGCCTGGCCGACGATGGCGTCGGAGGAGGCCGCGAGCACCATGCCGACACCCAGGCCGAGCGCGATGAACGGCGGCCACATCGTGGCGTAGGAAGAGGCGGTGTCCCAGCTGAGCATGGAGAAGGTCGCGGCGGCCTGGAGCAGCATGCCCAGCGGCATCGTGAGCCGGGGCCCGAAGCGGCCGGTCAGCGCCGCTCCGAGCGGGGAGGCCACCAGAGACGCGAGGCTGAGCGGGAGTGTGCGCACACCGGCCTCCACGGGCGAGAAGCCCCGTACGTTCTGGAGGTAGAGCATCACGAAGAAGATCACGCCGAGCATCACGAAGAAGTTGAGCGCGGTGATGACGGTACCGACGGTCAGCGCCCGGATGCGGAACAGCCGCATCGGCAGCAGTGGGTGCTCGATCCGGTTCTCGTACCAGCCGAAGACCGCCAGGACGAGCACACCGGCGGCGATGGTGCCCAGGGTGCCGGCCGAGGCCCAGCCCCAGGTCTCGCCCTTGACGACGCCGAGGACCACGCAGAGCAGACCGAGCGCGAGCAGTACGACGCCGGGCACGTCGAAGCGGTGGTGCCCGGTCGAGTTCCTGCTCTGCGGCAGGACCGCGGCGCTGATCAGGAGTGCGAGCACGCCGATCGGGGCGTTGATGTAGAAGACCGATTCCCAGTTGACGTGCTCGACCAGGAGCCCGCCGACGATGGGGCCGAGCGCCGTGGAGACGGCCGAGACCATGGCCCAGATCCCCACGGCCATGCCGAACCTGCGCGGCGGGAAGGCGGCACGCAGCAGGCCCAGGGTGTTGGGCATCAGCAGACCGCCGAAGAGGCCCTGTGCGGCCCGGAAGGCGATGACGCCGTCGATCGAGCCCGACAGGCCGATGGCGACCGAGGAGAGGGTGAATCCGACGATGCCCGCCATGTAGAAGGTGCGCCGCCCGAAGCGGTCACCGAGCTTGCCGCCGAGGATCAGCGAGGCCGCGAGGGCGAGCAGGTAGGAGTTGGTGACCCACTGGAGGTCCGCGGTGGAGGCTTCGAGGGCGCGGCCGATCTCGGGGTTGGCGATCGCCACCACGGACGCGTCGAGCTGGACCATGAAGAGGCCGAAGGCGACCGCGAGCAGGGTCAGCCAGGGATTGGAGCGCCTGCCCAGGGTCGGCTTCGCCGGCTGCGGGGAGGGTGCGGGCAGGGAGGAGTGATCCACGGTGGTGGACGGCATGGGTGTGCCTTGTCTGTCGGGAGTGCTGGGTTACGTGGGATACGTCGGAGTACTTGAAGGCGCCTGAGCGCGCCGGGAGGCTCCGGAGTGCCCGGAGATGCCCCGGATGGCCCCGGAGCGGTCCGTTCTCGGGCGCGGGAGGCTCCAGGGGCACGCACGGCGGCGGATGCGGTCGTACGGCGCGTGGTCGTCGTGTCCCCTCGGCGGGGGACGCGGGGTCTACTCGGCGGCGGGCGCGGGGCGCAGGCTGCGCGTGAGCGACGTCAGCGCGCCGACGGCCGAGCCGAGCGCGCCCGTCTCGCCGTCGGTGAGGGACTGGAGGGCATCGGCGATGTGCGCGCGCTCCAGGTGCTGGACCTCGGTCAGCTCGCGCCGGGCCCTTGCGGTCAGGTGCAGGTGGGCGATCCGCTTGTCACCGGTGTCCTGGCGGCGCTCCAGCAGCCCCTCACCGGTGAGCTGGGAGATCAGGGCGCTGACGTTGTTCGGCCGCATCAGCAGGGCGTCGGCGGCCTCGCGGACGGTGACGCCCTCCCGCTGCGCGACGAAGCGCAGCAGCGCGAGCTGCCCCTCGGGCGGCCTGGGACGCCGGAAGTCCTGGGCGACCCTGCGGTCGAGAGCCCGGTTCAGCGTCGGCAGGCACTCCGCGAGCGCGGCGGCCACACGGTCGAGGTCCTGGGCGGACGCGCGGGAGTCGGGCATGACTGGGACAATAGATATCTGGCCATAGGTATGTCAAAGGATGTACCGGCGCGGCGGGGGACTCCGGAGACCTGCGGCCTCCCGGCCACCCGCCGCGGGCTCCGTGTCCCGGCCACGGGCCCGGCTGCGGATGGCTGCGGGAGGGCTAAGGTTTCAGAAGGAGCGCATCGCATCGCACCGTGCAAGGACGCCATGCACCGACACCGCAGCACATCGGACAGCACCCAGGAGCTCCTTCTCACTCTTGGGCGCCTTGTCGATCAGGCCCTGGAGAACATCAGGCTCCAGCGCGCCCGCGCGGAAATGGGCCTGGCCCTGCAGCGGCACATGCTCCCCACCGAACTGCCCGACTTCCCTGGCATCCGGATCGGGGCCCGGTACGCGCCCTCGCAGGACGGCATGGCTGTCGGCGGCGACTTCTACGACGCGTTCCCGATGCGGGACGGGGTCGCGGGGATCACCATCGGCGACGTACAGGGGCACGGGGTGGAGGCCGCCGCCTTCATGGGTGAGGCCCGCGCCAGCCTCAGGGCGCTCGCCAGCGTCACGACCGACCCCGGCACGGTGCTGGCCTGCGCCAACGATCTGCTGATCTCGCTGGGCGGCGACCTGTTCACGACCTGCTGCCTGCTGAGCGTCACCCCGCAGAGCGGCGAGCTGTCCGTGGCACGGGCCGGACACGTGCCACTCGTATGGGGCACCGACGACGGCGACTCCGGCATCTCCCAGGACGACGGCGGGGTGCCCCTGGGCATCCTGCACGACCAGTGGTACCCCGTGACCCGTCGGCGGCTGGCGCGGCCGGGGTATCTGGTCCTGCTGACCGACGGGGTCGTGGAGGGGCCGTCGTACCCGATCGACGAGGGGCTCGCCGCGGTGGCGGAGGTGGTCGCCTCGGCCGGCGGGGTCGACCCCGGCGAGCTGGCCACGCGAGTGCTCCAGGTGGCGGACCTGACCGGTCACGAGGACGACGCCGCCGTGCTCGTCGTCCGCTACGACGGTCCGTCGGGGACGACCGGGCCGGTGGACGGGGCCTGACCCGTTCGCGTACCCGGGCGAGGGCGGGACGTACCGCGTTCGCCGACTTCACCGGCCCGGTACCGGCGTGTCCGCCCCGGCGGCACGCAGGTGCTTGGTGTCCGATGCTGGAATGGTGGACAGAGCGCGGCTCCGACAGCACACGGTCCAGGTCCTGACGGTCCTCGCGGTGGCGGCCTGCTACTACGCGACGGCCCGTCTGGGACTGCTCCAGCAAGTGGTGCGCGGCCAGGTCACCCCGCTGTGGCCGCCGACCGGGATCTCGGTCGCGGCGCTGCTGGTGTTCGGGGTACGGATCTGGCCCGGCATCGCCCTCGGCGCACTCGCCGTCAACATCATCCTCGGGCCCTCGCTGCTGCCCGTACTGGTCATCGCCGCCGGAAACACGGTCGCCCCCATCTGTTCCTACCTGCTGCTGCGGCGTGCGGGATTCCGCAACGAACTCGACCGGTTGCGCGACGCGCTGGCGCTGGTCTTCCTGGGGGCGCTGGCGGGCATGCTGATCAGCGCGACGGTGGGGACCGGCGCCCTGGTCGTCTCGGGGGCGCTCCCGAGCGAGGAGTTCTGGCCGACCTGGTCGGTCTGGTGGACGGGCGACGCCATGGGCGTCATGGTCGTGACACCATTCCTGCTCGTCGTGCGCAACGCACGCCTGCCGCACGCCATCAACCCGGCGAGGTGGGCGGAGGCCGTCGCGCTGGGGGTGTGCACCGTGGCCGTCACCGTGGTGGCGACCGACACCGGTACTTCGCTGCTCTTCCTCGTCTCCCCGTGCCTGATCTGGGCCGCCTTCCGCTTCGAGCGTGCCGGGGCCGCCTGCTGCGCACTGGGCGTCTCCACGCTCGCGATCCTGGCCGCAGGACGGATGACCGGCCCCTTCGCCCACCACGGTCTGCTGACCAACATGATCACTCTTCAGGCGTTCATCGGAACCACCGCGCTCGTCTCCCTGCTGCTGGCCGCGGTCGTCACCGAGCGGAACCGCACCTACCGCGAGATCAAGCGGCTCTGTGCGCAGCTCTCCGAGAAGGTCACCCGCCAGGACCTCTGAGTCACTCGATCGGTCCAGCGACGGGTGCGCGGGCCCGCGATCGGCAGCAGGCTGAGGGGCGACGGCACCGCGACGAGGGCAACCGGAAGCCGAAATTCAGGCGGACGGGCGCCGTAAGAGGTGGAGCCATGCCCCATGTGTCTGCGAATGTCCATGTGTCCCGCCCCGCCGACGAGGTCTTCTCGTTCCTCCGGGATCCGCGGAACCTTGCTGAGTGGTCATCGAGCATAGACCGGGTGATCGAGGGCCCGGTCGCCGCCGAGCTGGGTGACGAGTACACCTGCAAGTTTCCGGGCAGACGACGGGCACACCGCCTGCGGTGCACCGCGAGCTCTCCCGTCGAGTACCTCGTCTTCCGCGGTGCGGGCATGTGGACACCACTGGGCCGCCACTCCCCGGAGCTGGAGTTCCGGCTGAGTCCGAGCGGGCTCGGTACGACGGTCACCGTCTCCGTCAAGCCCCATCTGGACGGCGGCATGATACTTCTCGCGCCGTTCGTGACGATGGCCTGGCGCCGGGACCTGCCTTCGGAGCTCCAGAGTCTGTCCGAGCTGCTGAGCTGCGGGGACGGGGCGGGAGAGGGTACGGGGGACGCCGGGGACGCGGCGCCCTCGGTGGGGTCGCCGGGCTGATCTCCGGCCACCGGGCGGGGCATCGGATCGACGCACCGCCCGGCCACCGGAGCAAGCCACGCAGCTACAGCAGGAAGTCGCGCGCGATCGACTCGGCCGCCCGCTCCAGCAGGGGTCCCGCCTGGGCCATGGATACCGCGGGGTCCGGCTCCAGGTCCGCGAGGGCGTACGCACGGCGGATGCCCGCCGCGGTCAGCGCCTGAGGCGGCAGGGCCAGGCGGCCGCAGACCGCCACGACCTCGATCCCCGCGGCGCGGGCCGCCGCCGCCACTCCCGCCGGGGCCTTGCCGTGGAGGGTCTGCTCGTCGAGCGAGCCCTCGCCGGTGATCACCAGCGTGGCGCGCGCCAGCGCCGGGGCGAAGCCGAGCACGTCGAGCATGACCTCGATGCCGGGGCGGAACCGGGCGCCGAGCGCGACCAGCGCCCCGTAGCCGATGCCGCCCGCCGCACCCGCTCCCGGCAGCGCGGCGTGGTCCGGGCCGAGGACGGACGCGTAGTGGGCGAGCGCCGCGTCGAGCGTCGCGATGTCGTCCTCGGTCGCGCCCTTCTGCCTGCCGTAGACCTCGGGGGCACCCTTCGGGCCCGTCAGCGGGTTGTCCACGTCGCTGGCGAGGATCAGGTCCACATCGGTCAGTCGCGGATCGAGGCCGGACAGGTCCGCCTCCGCCAGGTCGGCCAGGCCGCCGCCACCGGGGCCCACCGGCTTGCCGTCCGCGTCCAGGAAGCGGGCGCCCAGCGCGGCCAGCATGCCCGCGCCGCCGTCCGTCGTAGCGCTGCCGCCGACGCCGAACACGATCGTCCGGGCGCCCGCGTCGAGCGCGGCGGAGAGCAGCTCGCCGGAGCCGTACGTCGTGGCCGTGAGCGGGGCGAACACCCCTGCGGGCAGGTGCTGGAGGCCCGATGCCTCGGCCATCTCCACCACCGCCGTGGTGGAGCGCAGCGCGTACGCCGCGGTCACCGGATCGCCGAGCGGCCCGGTCACCCGCGCCTCGCGGCGCTCGAATCCGGCGGCCACCGCCGCCGCCACCGTGCCGTCGCCGCCGTCCGCCACGGGCAGGGTCTCGACCCGCACGTCGGGGACGACCCGCCGCAGCCCGGCCGTCACCCGCTCCGCGACCTGTACGGCCGTGAGCGAGCCCTTGAACTTGTCCGCCGCGACGAGCACGCGTGCGGTCTCCATCACTGCTCCGTCCGCCACCTTGCATCCCTTGCTTTCGAACAGGCAGTCGCGCCGCCCCCGACCCTATCCGCAGCGGATACCCGCTGCCCAGAGCGGTCGTCGTCCGGACTCCGCCCCTGCCACTACGCTTCCCGCGTGACCACCACTGACTACGCCTCCTACATCGCGGGGCTCCCCCGGGTGCTGGCCGCCGCGGCCACCTTGTTCCGGGACGACCGGGGGCGGGTGCTGCTCGTCGAGCCGAACTACCGGGACGGCTGGGCGGTGCCCGGCGGAACGGTCGAGTCCGACGACGGCGAGAGCCCGCGCCAGGCCGCACGGCGTGAGACGGCCGAGGAGATCGGCCTCGATCTGGCACCGGGGCGGCTGCTCGCCGTCGACTGGGCTCGCGGCCCGCAACGGCCGCCGATCGCCGCGTACCTGTACGACGGCGGGGTGCTGGACGAGACCCGGTTGAAGGCGATCCGGCTCCAGGAGGAGGAGCTTCTGTCCTGGCGGCTGGTCGAGCGCGAGGAGATCGACCGCTATCTGCTCGGCACCCTCGCGCTGCGCGTGAAGGCCGCGCTGGAGGTGCTCGAATCCGGCGGCGGCGCGGTGGAGCTGGAGGACGGCCTCCCGGCTGACCGCTGACGGCCAGGACCCGGATACCACCCGAATCACCCTTCTGTCCCGTTGTGCTGACCGGTCGTCAACTGATAGTCCGGTCGACGGCTGCCGGACCGTTGAGTTCATGTGCCATTGGTCCGCAGTGCACGCTCGACCGGCATCATCCGGACTCCACGACAGCGGAGGGATCATGCGTAAGCACACGGGACACCTCGGTGGGCGACTGGTCACGACCGTCGCAGCGCTCGCCTGTACGGCAGTTGTCGCCACGGCGTCGACGGCGCTCGCGGAACCGGCACCGGCCTCGGTGCCGGCCGCACCGGGCGGCCTGCCGCAGTCGATCGACGGCGGCGCCTGGCAGTCCGGCCATGTCCAGGGCATGGCCATCGACCGCCGCAAGGGCTTCATGTACTTCTCGATGACCAATCTGCTGGTCAAGACCGACCTCAAGGGCAATCCGGTCGGCTCGGTCACCGGATTCACCGGCCACCTCGGCGATCTGGACTTCAACGAGAAGGACGGCCGGGTCTACGGCTCGCTGGAGTACAAGGAGGCGAAGTCCTTCTACATCGCGATCCTCGATGTCGACCGCATCACCCGGATGGACATGGACGCCCAGTCCACCGGGGTCGTCTCGACCGTCTACCTCAAGGAGGTCGTGAAGGACTTCACCGCCGACATGAACGGCGACGGGGTCTTCGACGGCGACACGGGCAACACTCCCGACCACCGCTACGGCTGCAGCGGCATCGACGGCGTCGCGTTCGGTCCGGCCTTCGGCGACCGGCGCGGCAACCGCGCCGCGAAGAGACTGACGGTCGCGTACGGCGTGTACGCCAACACCGGCCGCACGGACAACGACCACCAGGTGCTGCTCCAGTACGACGTCACCCACTGGAAGAAGTACGAACGCCCGCTGACCGAGTCCGCCCCGCACACCAGCGGACCCGCCCGCGTCGGCGGCAAGTTCTTCGCGTACACCGGGAACACCAATTACGGCGTGCAGAACCTGGAGTACGACGGGCACAGCGGCAACTGGCTGATGGCCGCCTACAAGGGCTCCAAGTCCGGTTTCCCCAACTACTCGGTCTTCGCGCTGGACGGTGCGCACAAGCCGGTACGCGGCTGGGTGCGCGGGCAGCAGCGCCCGGAGCGCGGGCTGCTGCTCCCGCTGCTGCGCGAGGGGGCGCACGACGCCACGACGGGTACGTACGGGTGGCCGGCGCCGGGACAGTACGGGCAGTACGGGCTGGTCTCGCTCGATGACGGGCGGTTCTACGTGGCGCGCAGCGGCACGCTCCAGGACGGCGGTGTCACCAAGCAGACGGCGCGGGCCGAGCTGAACACCTGGACGGGCCTGACCCCGTCCCCGTTCACTCCTGCCGGCCCCGCGGCCTGACGTCCGCCACGGGGCGGACGGCTGCCCGAGGCCGAAATGGCCTCGCGGACGGTGACCGGCGCTGCTTACGCTCGCTCCATGACTCTGGTCGCGATCCTCAGCGGCGCCGGCATCTCCACGGACTCCGGCATCCCCGACTACCGCGGGCCCAACGGGCTCTGGCGCAAGGACCCGGAGGCCGAGAAGCTCGTCACGTACGACTACTACATGGCCGATCCGGAGATCCGCCGCCGCTCCTGGCAGATGCGCCGCACCAGTTCGACCTGGTCCGCTGAGCCGAACGCGGCGCACCGCGCGGTGGCGGAGCTGGAGCGGTCCGGCGTCCCGGTGCGGGTGATCACGCAGAACGTCGACGGTCTGCATCAGCTCGCCGGGCTCCCCCACCGCAAGGTCCTGGAGCTGCACGGGACCGCGCGCGAGGTGGTCTGCACCCGCTGCCACGCCCGCTCGGCGATGAGCGAGGCGCTGGCCCGGGTGGAGGCGGGAGAGGCCGACCCGGCGTGCGCGGTCTGCGGCGGCATCCTGAAATCGGCCACGATCATGTTCGGTGAGCGGCTCGATCCGGTGGTGCTGGGCCAGGCGGTGTCGATCGCGAAGGCCTGCGAGGTGTTCATCGCGGTCGGTACGACGCTCCAGGTGCAGCCCGCCGCCTCGCTGGCCGGGATCGCGGTGGACAACGGGGCGCGGCTCGTAGTGGTGAACGCGGAGCCGACTCCGTACGACGAGCTTGCCAAGGAGGTCGTCCGCGAGCCCATCGGCACGGCGCTGCCCGCGCTGCTGCGCCGTCTGGCCGCCGGGACGGGGCCGGTCGCGGGTTCCGACGGGGATCCCGGCGGGACTTCGGGCGGAACTTCCGGGGACTGAGGTACGGGGGCCCGAGGTGCCGGTGGGGCGGGTGGGGCCGGAAGGCGGTCGGCCCGGCCGGGAGTTGTCGGTGGAGGGCTGTACGGTCCCCCGCATGACAGAACCCTCCCCACTCGACGCCACCCGAGCCTCGTACGACACCGTCGCCGCCGACTACGCCGTGCTGCTGGCCGACATGATGCCGAAGAAGCCGTACGACAATGCCGTGCTGGCCGTCTTCGCGGACATCGTGACGGCGGGCGGCGGCGGCCGGGTGGGCGATCTGGGCTGCGGGCCCGGTCGTGTGACGGCCCATCTGCGCGATCTCGGACTGACCGCGTTCGGCATCGACCTCTCCCCCGGCATGATCGCGGTGGCCCGCGCGACCTACCCCGACCTCGTCTTCGACGAGGGTTCGATGACCGACCTGGACCTGGCGGACGGCAGCCTGGCCGGTGCGCTGGCCTGGTACTCCCTGGTCCACACCCCGCCGGAGCAGCTGCCCGGCATCTTCGCCGAGATCCATCGGGTCCTGGCCCCGGGCGGCCATCTGCTCATGGCCTTCAAGGTCGGCGACGAGTGCGTGCGCCTGGAGCAGGCGTACGGCCACGCGGTGACGCTCGACGTCTACCGCTTCGTGCCCGACGCCGTGGCCGGGATGCTGGAGAAGGCCGGGTTCCGTGTCCGGTCCCGGCTGGTCCGCGAGGCGGACGAGTGGGAGAAGACGCCGCAGGCCTTCTTCGTGATGGTGAAGCCCGTGGCACCGTAGCGGCCCGGCCGTGCTCGGCCGGACAGGCCTCAGTGGTCGAGTTCCTGCTGTACGCGCCGCGAGGGGCGGAACGTGTACAGGTCGAGGATCTCCGGCGGGTCCACCAGCCCGGGACCGCCCGCCTCGACCCAGGTGACGATGTCCGTCACCGCGTCCGGGTCGTTGACCAGGCCGAGCCAGACCGGACGGCCGCCCGCCCGGCGGCCCTCGGCCGACGGCTGCACGACGACGACATTGGCCCGTTCGCAGGAGTCCAGGCACTCCACGGCACGTACGGCGGCGACCGCGCCGAGCGACCGCCGCAGCTCGGCGAGCTGACCGGCGTGATCCACGTCCGGGATCTTGGGCGTCCCGCAGCAGCAGCCGCGGCAGACGCTGACGGTGGGCCGGGGCGTCCCCTCGGCGGGGGCCGCCCTTCGGGTGCGGCGGCTCATGCGGGGACGCCTCCGGTGCGGGCGGGGATGATCACCAGGGGACTGTACCGATCCCCGCCGGCGGATCGAACACCTGCTCTCCCCCGTGCGGAGGTGGGGTACAGTTGATGGCTGCGAAGGGGAGTAGCCCCGCAAACCGGTCGTCGACACACTGGAACCCCCGGGTTCCCGGTGGCCGGGCCCGTGGATCATCACGGGCGGGCGAGACCTTCGGTCAGGTATGACACGCCCGCGCCCCCGTGGGCGCTGACGTCATGCCGGGCCGAGTGGTCCTCCGGAAGCCCGAGTGGCGCTTCGCGAAGATCCGGGGCCCGGCTCTCACAGAAAGCCACCCGGAATGCACCTCGACCCCTGGGCGATCCTCACCGCCTTCGGTCTGATCTTCCTTGCGGAACTTCCCGACAAGACGATGTTCGCGTCGCTCGCCATGGGCACCCGCATGCGACCGCTGTACGTCTGGTTCGGCACGTCGTCCGCGTTCATCGTGCACGTCGCCATCGCGGTGGGGGCGGGCAGCCTGATCGGGCTGCTGCCCGACTGGATCGTCAAGCTCGTCTCCGCCTCCCTCTTCGCGTTCGGGGCCTTCATGCTGCTGCGCTCGGGCGGCGGCGATGACGACGAGGACGGCGGAACGAAGACGGTGACCGGTTTCTGGCCGGTCTATTCGACCGCGTTCATGGCCGTCTTCATCAGCGAGTGGGGCGACCTCACCCAGATCACCACGGCCAACCTGGCCGCGAGCAACGGCACCTGGTCCACGGCGATCGGGTCCGCGGCCGCCCTGATGTCCGTCTCGGCGCTGGCGCTGCTCGCCGGGCGTTTCATCGCCAAGCGGGTACCGCTGAAGACGGTCCAGCGGATCGGCGGGCTCTGCATGCTGGGGCTGGCGATCTGGACCCTGGTGGAGATCTTCACCGGCTGACGGCCGGCGCGTACGCAGGTGGCTCGGGGACGGGCCCGGACCTCGGTGTCCGGGCCCGTCCCCGTGTCGGCTTCATGGAAGAGGGCGCGGGCGGCGTCAGAAGAGCGCCGGGGTGTCGTCCTGCGTACCGTTCTCGAAGGCCAGCAGCCGCTGCTTGCGGTCGAGTCCGCCGCCGTAGCCGGTGAGACTGCCCGAGGCACCGATGACACGGTGGCAGGGGACGATGATGCCCACCGGGTTCTTGCTGTTGGCCAGCCCCACCGCCCGTGAGGCGCCCGGCTTGCCGAGGTTCTCGGCCAGTTCGCCGTACGAGCGGGTCTCGCCGTACGGGATCAGCCGCAACTGCTCCCAGACGCTGCGCTGGAACGGGGTGCCGTCCAGGCGCAGCGGCAGGTCGAAGGTGCGCAACTCCCCGGCGAAGTAGGCGTCGAGCTGGCGGACGGCCTCCGTGAAGGGCCGCGGGTCACGTTCACCGAAGGTCTCCTCGGGCGGGCGGTGCCGCTGACCGGTCATGTAGAGGCCCGCGAGGACCCCGTCGGTGGCGACGAGGGTGAGCGGACCGTACGGACTGTCGACGACGGTGTGCTGCCGGGTCGCCGCGGGTGGCTGCGGATCGGTCATGGCTGGACTTCCCGGTTCTTCTCGGTGGGCAGGTGGTTGATGGGGTGGTCGTCCACGGTCCACAGGTACTGGACCGCGTACGCCCGCCAGGGGCGCCAGGCGGCCGCGCGGGCGGTGAGCGCCGCGGGTGTCGAGGGGAGGCCGAGCTCCTCGGCGGCGCGCCGGATGCCGAGGTCGGTGGGGAGGAAGGCGTCCGGGTCGCCGAGCGCCCGCATCGCGATGACCTCGACGGTCCAGGGGCCGAAGCCGGGGAGGGCGGTCAGTTCGGTCCGCGCCTGCTCCCAGTCGGTGTCGGTGCCCAGCCGCAGTGATCCGTCGGCGAGTGCGGAGACGAGCGTGGTGAGGGTGGTGCGGCGGCTGCGGGGCAGGGCGAGCCGTTCCGGGTCGAGTCCGGCGAGGGCCTCCGGGTCCGGGAAGAGGTGGGTGAGGCCGCCCTCCGGGTCGTCGACCGGCAGACCGTGCGCGCCGACCAGGCGGGCCGCGTGGGTGCGGGCGGCGGCGGTCGAGACCTGCTGGCCGAGCACCGCCCGTACGGCGAACTCCGCGCCGTCGACGGTACGCGGCACCCGCCGGCCGGGCGCCTTGCCCACCAGCGGGGCGAGCAGCGGATCGGCGCACAGCTGCTCGTCGACGGCCTCCGGGTCGGCGTCCAGGTCGAGCATCCAGCGGCAGCGGCTGATCGCGAGGGTGAGGTCGCGCGGGTCGGTGAGGGAGAGGCGGCAGGCGATGTGGTCGGGGTGCGGGGTGAGCGCGACGATGCCGTGTCCGTACCGCAGGGAGAGGGTGCGGCGGTAGGCGCCGTCGCGCCACTCCTCGACGCCGGGGACGGCGGTCGCAGCGAGGTGACCGAAGAGGTTGGTGGGGTTGAGCGGGGCCCGGTACGGCAGCCGCAGCGCGATCACGCCCGGGGTGGCCGGGGGTGTCCCGGAACGTGCGGCGCGGCTGCGCAGTTCGCCCGGGGCGAGCGCGAAGACCTGGCGGACGGTGTCGTTGAAGGTCCGGATCGAGGAGAATCCGGCGGCGAACGCGACTTCCGCCATGGGGAGTCCGGTCGTCTCTATGAGCAGTCTCGCGGTCTGGGCGCGCTGTGCGCGGGCCAGGGCGAGCGGGCCGGCTCCGAGCTCGGCGAGCAGCTGGCGTTCGATCTGCCGGGCGGAGTAGCCGAGCCGGGCGGCGAGTCCGGGTACGCCCTCGCGGTCGACGACACCGTCCCGGATGAGCCGCATCGCGCGGGCCACGGAGTCGGCGCGGGCGTTCCACTCCGGGGAGCCGGGGCTGGTGTCGGGCCGGCACCGTTTGCAGGCACGGAATCCGGCCTGCTGGCAGGCGGCGGCGCTGGGGTAGAAGGTCATGTTCTCGACCTTGGGCGGCACGGCCGGGCAGCTGGGACGGCAGTAGATCCGGGTGGTCAGGACCGCCGTGAAGAACCAGCCGTCGAAGCGGGCGTCCTTGGAGTGGACGGCCCGTACGCAGCGCTCGGTGTCGGTGTGCATGGCTCAAGGATCCGTCACCCGGCATCCGGAGGCTGGCGAGAATCCGACATGGACCTCGCGCTGCCAGGAACTCTTCGGAGGCCGGTCCCGGGCTGCCGGGCTCCCGGGCTTCCGGGCTCCCGGGCTCCCGGGCTCCCGGTTTTCCGGGCGGGGAGTCCGCACCCCTGACGCGGCCTCCCCGCCCGGGGCGGCTGTCACCAGGAGGACTTGGTGACCCCCGGCAGGAATCCGGCATGCGCCTGCTCGCGTGCGCGGACTCGGGAGAGGCCGAACTTCCGCAGGTATCCGCGGGGCCGCCCGTCCACGCTGTCGCGGTTGCGCACCCGGGTCGCACTGGCGTCGCGCGGCTGGCGCCGGAGCTCGTCCGCGGCGGCCCGGCGTTCGGTGTCCGTGGTGGACGGCCGGCGGATGATCTCCTTCAGCTCGGTGCGACGGGCGGCGTACCGCTCGACGGTCGCCCTGCGCTTCTCGTTCTGCGCGATCTTGCTCTTCTTGGCCATCAGACATTCCCTCCCCGCGCCCGGATGCGGGCGACGGCCGCCTCGATCCCGATGCTGTCGACGGTCCTGATCGCCCTGGCGGCGAGCGTGAGCCGGACGTACCGGCCCTCGCTCGGCAGCCAGTACCTCTTGCGCTGGATGTTGGGGTCGAAGCGGCGTGAGGTGCGCCGGTGCGAGTGGGAGATGTTGTTGCCGAAGCCCGGCCGGGCGCCGGTCAGTTGGCAGTGGGCGGACACGGTGCTACCTGCTTTCTGCGGAGAACCATCTATTGGAAATGGAAATCATTGCCATATAGTAGCGGTCATGGCTCGCAACGAACTACGCCCGGCCGTCAGGCCCCGCCGGCTGCCCGTCCTCATCGTCGGCGGGCTCCACTCCGACGCGCGCAGGGAGGTGGTGGAACGGCTGCTGCGCACCGTCCCCGGCAGCGTCGCGCTCCACCACGATCTGGCCACGGCCGCCGAGGGCACCGTGCGGCGGCTCGTCCGCGACGCGTCGGGCGAACTGTCGCGCGCTCAGGCCCCGCTCGTCGACGACTGCGCCTGCTGCGCGTTGCGCGAGGACCTGGTGCCGGAGCTGGAGCGGCTGGCCGCCGACGGGGCGACCCGGCTCGCGGTGGTCGAGCTGTGGGACTCCGTCGAGCCGAGGGCGATGGCCGAGGCCGTCGTCACGCACGGCGGCGACACCCTCGAACTCACCAATGTGATGACGGCCGTCGACCCCGCTCTCGTCATGCCCTGCCTCGGGAACGGCGACGACCTGGCCGGCGTCGGCCTGGCGGCGGCCGCCTCGGACCGGCGGACCGTCGGCGACACCTGGGCACGGCAGCTGGAGTACGCGCCGGTGCTCGTTCTCGTGGACGGCGACGAAGCCTACGACGAGGACCGCGCACTGCTGACACAACTTCACCCGACGGCTCGTCAAGTATCGGTCGAATCAGAGGGATTGGGCCTGCTCGCGTTCGCGGGCTTCGACGTGGAATCGGCGGCAGCGGCCCAGCACCCGGCCTGTGCGCTGCTGCCGCAGGAGGCGGACGGGGCCGGGGTCGCCACACTCGTCTGGCACCGCCACCGCCCCTTCCACCCCGAGCGGCTCTTCCAGGCGCTGGAGGAGCTGTGCTGTGCGGCAGCGCGCAGCCGGGGCCGCTTCTGGCTCGCCGACCGCCCCGACACCCTGCTGGCCTGGTACGCCGCCGGTGGCGCCCTCTGCGTGGAGAGCGCGGGCCCGTGGCTGGCCTCCCTGCCGGACGCGGCCTGGGACTTGGTTCCTCCGGTCCGCCGGGCGGCGGCCGCCCTGGACTGGCACCCCGAGCACGGCGACCGCTGCCAGCACCTCGTCTTCACCTCCCCCGGCCTCGACCGGGACGGGCTGACCCGGCTCCTCGACGCCTGCCTGCTCACCGACGCCGAATACGCCGCGGGCCCCGAGGCGTGGAGACGGCTCCCGGCCCCCTTCGACTCGTTCCTCGACCCGGTCCGCTGACTCCGGCCGACGGCGAAAGCCCCGCACCGGCCGGGCCGGCCCCCTTCGGCTTCGTCCCGCGCCGGTCCGGCCGGCCCCTTCGGCTTCGCCCCGGATCAGCCCTGCGCCGCCAGTACCTCTTCGAACTCCGCGTACGCGTGCGCGTCGAACAGCACGAACCGCACCTCCTCCACGGGCGGCGCGGCCTCCTCCAGGACCGTGCGGACGGCGATGCGGGCCCCGTCGTCCATCGGCCAGCCGTAGATCCCGGTCGAGATGGCCGGGAAGGCGACGGTACGCGCCCCCAACTCCCCGGCCGTCCGCAGTGATTCGCGGTAGCACGAGGCGAGGAGCGCCGAGCGGTCCTCGGAGCTGCTCCAGACCGGGCCGACGGTGTGGACGACCCAGCGCGCGTCCAGCTGCCCGGCCGTCGTGGCGACGGCCTGGCCGGTGCGCAGGCCCTTTCCGTACTGCGACGCGCGCAGCTCCCGGCACGCGGCGAGGATCTCCGGACCGCCCCGGCGGTGGATCGCGCCGTCGACCCCGCCCCCGCCGAGCAGGGAGGAGTTCGCCGCGTTGACGATGACATCGGCGGACTGCCGGGTGATGTCGCCGCGGACCAGGGTGACGGTCACGCCCTCGGGTGTACGCATGTGGACCATGATGCCCCGCGGCCCGCTCAGGCCGCCCGCAGGCGCCGCCAGACAGCCTTCGCCGCGTGGTGGCCCGACATGCCGTGCACCCCGGGGCCGGGCGGAGTGGCCGAGGAGCAGAGGAACACCGCGGGGTGGGCCGTCGCGTAGGGCACTCGGGCGAGCTTGGGGCGCAGCACCGTCTGCAGGCCGGCGAAGGCGCCGCACGCGATGTCGCCGCCGACGTAGTTGGCATTGCGCGTCGCGAGCTCGGGCGGTCCCGCCACCGCGCGGGCCAGCACCAGGTCGCGGAAGCCGGGGGCGAAGCGCTCCAGTTGCCGTTCGATGACGTCGGTGGCGTCACCCTCCCAGCCCGACGGGACGTGTCCGTACGCCCAGAAGACGTGCCGTCCCTCGGGTGCGCGGGACGGGTCGACCAGGCTGGGCTGCGCGGTGATCAGGAACGGCACGCTGGGGTCGCGGCCGGTCACAGCGGCCGTCAGCGCGGCGTCGATCTCACCGGCCGTGGGGCCGATGTGGACGGTGCCGGCCCGCCGGGCCTCCTCCGCCGTCCAGGGGACGGGGCCCGACAAGGCGTAATCGATCTTGAAGCAGGACGCTCCGTACCGGTAGCCGCGGTAGGCGTGGCCCAGTCCGGCGATGCGGGCGAGGGCGGTGGGCGAGGTGTCGAAGATGTAGGCGCGGGCGGGCGGCAGCTCGTCGAGGCGCTTGACCTCCGTGCCGGTACGGATCGTGCCGCCCTGTTCGCGTATGTACGAGGCGAGGGCGTCGGAGATGGACTGCGATCCGCCGCGCGGCACGGGCCAGCCCTTCTCGTGCGCGGCGAGCGCGAACAGCAGGGCGATACCGCCGGTGGCGATTCCGCTGGTGGGGGCTATGGCATGGGCGGCGAGCCCGGCGAACAGGCCGCGCGCCTTCGCACCGCCGAAGCGGCGGGAGAGCAGCGACGCGGGCTGAAGCGCGTCGAGACCGAAGCGCACCCAGCGGTAGGGGTCACGGGGCAGCCCGTCCCACGGGGTGCGCAGGAAGTCCTGGGCGAGGGTGTCCCAGTGGCCGAGGTAGGGGGCGACGAGCCTGCGGTACGCCCCCGCGTCCTGGGGCCCCAGCGACATGGCGCTCTCCCCCACCGAACCGGTGAGCACGGCGGCCGTGCCGTCCGGGAACGGGTGGGCGAGCGCCAGCTCGGGCTGGAGCCACTCCAGGCCGTGCCGGGCGAGCGGCATCGCGTCGAACGCGGGTGAGCCGATGCCCAGCGGGTGGACGGCGGAACAGGGGTCGTGACGGAACCCGGGGAGGGTGAGCTCCTCGGTGCGGGCACCGCCTCCGACGGTGTCCTGCGCTTCGAAGACCTCCACGGCGAAGCCGCGGCGGGCCAGTTCGGCCGCGGCGGTCAGTCCGTTGGGGCCCGCCCCCACGACGACTGCATCGAGCATCGACGGCACCTTCGGACTCCTTCGTCAGCCGACGGCCAGGGCACCCAGGATATTCCGAGGCACCGACAGCGCGGGCGCGGGTATGGTCGCCGCGCGATGAACACACCTGACTCCCAGGCCACGCCCCGGGCGGCCGTCGAAGCGACCGCACCCGCCGCCCCCGTCACCGACGTGCCCGCCCGTATCGCCGGCATGGCCGCCCGGCTCACCGCACTGCCCGGCATCCGGGCCGTCGCGCTGGGCGGCAGCCGGGCCCGTGGCACCCACCGTCCGGACTCCGACTGGGACCTGGGTCTGTACTACCGCGGCACCCTCGACGTGGCCGCGCTGACCGCGCTGGCTTCCGAGGTGCAGGGTTCCCCCGCCGAGGTCGCCGGTCCCGGCGGGTGGGGGCCGTGGGTCGACGGCGGGGCCTGGCTGCGGGTGGACGGCGTCCCGGTGGACTGGATCCTGCGCGATCTGGACCGGGTGGAGGCGGTCTGGGCCGACTGCCGTGAGGGGCGCTTCGAGGTGGGCGTGCAGCCGGGGCACCCGCTCGGGTTCTGGTCCCCCGCGTATCCCGGCGAGGTCGCGCTGGGCCGGGTGATCGCCGACCCGCAAAGGGAGTTGACCGTGCTTCAGGATGAGGTCCGGAACTATCCGGAGCCGCTGCGCACGGCACTCGTCGATGCCGCCTGGGAGGCGGAGTTCTCGGTGGCGGCCGCCCGCAAGTCGGCGCCCGGCGGCGACCGGCTCCATGTGTCGCTGTGCCTGTCGCGGGCGTTCGGCATCCTCGCCCAGTCCCTGCACGCCCACCATCGCACCTGGTGTCTGAACGAGAAGGGCGCGGCGGCCGCGGCCGCCGCCCTGCCGGACACCCCCGCGCGGTTCACCGAGCGGATCGGCGAGGCGCTGCGGGGCCTGGACGAGGAGGCGGTGGAACTGGCCGCGGAGCTCGTGCGGGAGGTCCGGTCGGCCTGCGGCGGGTGAGGTGGGCCGGTGGGTGGAGTGAGTCCGCGGCGCGTGAGACGGGCCGACGGGCGGGGTGGGCCCGCGGCAGGTGAGGTGAGCCGACGGGCAACGCAGGCCCGCGCCCGTCTCGCGACGCCGGCCCGCGAGCTCCTGGCCTGATCGGGGTCCCGATCCTGATCGGAGTCCTGCTCAGGCCCCGTCGCGGAGCGCCTGGAGGACGCGTTCGACGGTCTTCTCGTCGCGGGCCGCCGTGAACGGCAGCGCGTTGCCGCCGGTGATGCGGAACGGTGCGCCGGAGAGGGTGGCCTGGGAGCCGCCCGCCTCGGCGACCAGCAGCAGGCCCGCCGCGTGGTCCCAGGCGTACTCCCAGTTGAAGGCGACCGCGTCCAGCTCGCCACGGGCGACGGCGAGGTATTCGAGCCCCGCCGAACCGCAGGGGCGGGCCTCGATCCCCTCGGTGCGCAGGCCGAGCAGGGCGCGCTTCTGGGCGTCGGTGGTGTAGTCGGGGTGCGACATCGCCACGCGCAGCGCGTCCCCGGGGGCGGGCGAACCGGAGCGTATCCGCTCGCCGTCGAGCGTGGCACCGCGGCCGCGGACCGCGACCGCCATCTCGTCCAGGGCCGCGGCGTACGTCCACGAGGCCAGGATTTCGCCGCGGTGGGCGAGGGCGACCAGGGTGCAGAAGCCCGCTTCGCCGCGGACGAACTGGCGGGTGCCGTCGACCGGGTCGACGATCCACACGGGTGCGTCGCCGCCCAGCGCCTCGTACACCCTCGGGTCGGCGTGGACCGCCTCCTCGCCGACGACGACCGAGCCGGGCAGCAGCCCGGTCAGCGATGCGGTGAGGTGTTCCTCGGTGAGGCGGTCGGCGGTGGTGACGAGGTCGTGCGGACCGTTCTTCTCGACGATCTCGTGCGCGGCGAGCTGCCGGAAGCGGGGCATGATCTCGGCGGCGGCCGCTGCGCGTACCGCCGCCTCGACCTCGGTCAGGTCTCCGGCCAGGAATTCATCGATCATGTCTCCAGCCAATCATGTCGCGCCGGGGCGCCGACGACCTGGTCATGTCCGGGAAGTGGCCGCTCAGCGTCCTACGGCGTATCCCTGCATGCCGCGCGGGTTGGCGGCCGCGGACAGGACCCCGGTCTCCGGGTCGCGGGCCACGGCGCACATCCGGCCCTCGGACCAGGGGTCGCCGACGGTGATGTCATGGCCGCGGCGGCGCAGTTCCTCGACGACCTCCGGGGCCATGCCCTCCTCGACTGTGACGCGGCCGGGGCGCATCCCGCGCGGGAAGAAGGAGCCCGGGAAGCTGTCATTGTGCCAGTTCGGGGCGTCGATGGCGCCCTGGAGGTCGAGTCCGCCGCGGACCTCGGCGCGCAGCGCCACCGCCAGGAAGAAGTGCACCTGCCACTGGTCCTGCTGGTCGCCGCCGGGTGTGCCGAACGCCATGACCGGGACGCCGTCACGCAGGGCGAGGGACGGGGTGAGGGTGGTACGGGGGCGGCGGCCCGGGGTGAGGGAGTTGGGCAGGCCCTCGTCCAGCCAGGCCATCTGGAGCCGGGTGCCGAGCGGGAAGCCGAGCTCCGGCACGACCGGGTTGGACTGGAGCCAGCCGCCGCTGGGCGTGGCGGAGACCATGTTGCCCCAGCGGTCGACCACATCGATGTGGCAGGTGTCGCCACGGGTCGTGCCGTCCTTGGCGACGGTCGGCTCGCCGACGCCCGCCGTCGGAATGCCCATGGCGTCGAAGCCGTCGCCGCCGGCGACGACCGCGTGGGCGTGGCGGCTGAGCACGGGGGTGCGGCCGTCCGGGCTGCCGGGGCGCAGCTCGTGCGAGGCCTCGGCGGTGATGAGGGCGCGGCGCTCGGCGTTGTACGGCTCCGAGAGCAGTGCGTCCAGGGGTACGTCGGTGGCGTCGCCGTACCAGGCCTCGCGGTCGGCCATGGCGAGCTTGCAGCCCTCGATGAGCAGGTGGACGTAGTCGGCGCTGCCGTACCGGGGCAGTTCGTCGGGGAGCAGGGCGAGCTGCTGGAGGAAGGCGGGGCCCTGGCTCCAGCCCGCCGCCTTGGCGAGCGTCCAGCCGTTCCAGTCGTACGTGGCGGGGGCCTCGTAGGACGCGGACCAGCCGGCCAGGTCGGCGGCGGTGAGGGTGCCGGTGTGGCGGGTGCCGCTGGTGTCCATGGTGGGGCGGGCGGCCTGGCGGACCAGGGCCTCGGCGATGAAGCCCTCGCTCCAGATCCTGCGGGCGGCGTCGATCTGGGCGGCCCGGTCCTCGCCTCCGGTCTCCTCCGCTTCGGTGATCAGCCGGCGCCAGGTGGCGGCGAGTGCGGGGTTGCGGAACAGCTCGCCCGGCCTGGGCGCCTTGCCGCCGGGCAGGTACACGTCGGCGGAGGACTGCCACTCGGTCTCGAAGAGTTCGCGGACGGTCTCCACGGTCTGGCCGACCCGCTCGACGGGGGCGTGGCCGTCCTCGGCGTAGCCGATCGCGTACCGCAGCACCTCGGCGACGGACTTCGTGCCGTGGTCGCGCAGCAGCAGCATCCAGGCGTCGAAGGCGCCGGGTACGGCCGCGGCGAGCGGTCCGGTGCCGGGGACCAGGTCGAGGCCGAGGGAGCGGTAGTGGGCGACGGTCGCGCCCGCGGGGGCCGGGCCCTGGCCGCACAGCACCCGTACCTCGCCGTCCTTCGGTGCCAGGATCATCGGCACCTCGCCTGCCGGTCCGTTGAGGTGCGGTTCGACGACGTGCAGGACGAACCCGGCGGCGACGGCTGCGTCGTAGGCGTTGCCGCCGTCCTCCAGAACCGCCATCGCGGACTGCGAGGCGAGCCAGTGGGTGGAGGACACCATGCCGAATGTGCCCTGGAGGGTGGGCCGGGTGGTGAACACGGTTGCGGCTCCTTGCTGCGGCATGCGGATGGGGTGGAACGGATCGTACGTACGCGGGGTCGTGCGGCGGCGTCCGGGGCGGTGCCGTCGTCACCGAGGAGGCGGCAGGAGACCTGTCGGCCGCCGGGGAGGCGAACAGTTCGGCGGCCGGGGCCTGTTGACGATCTGCCCGAGGCACATCACGGCGATCCGGTCGGCAAGGCATTCGACGGCGGCCAGGTCGTGGGTGATGAACAGGCAGCCGAAGCCGCGGTCGCGCCGGAGGTCGGCGAACATCCCCTCCCCCTCCCTCAACGACGTCGGCCCTCCAGGACCACAACCGGGTCCTGGAAGGCCGATGCAGGGCGAGGTCGGGCGGGCGGGCCCTCAGAGCCAGCCGTCGTCCCTCGGCGGGTCGCAGAGCTCGAAGACCACTTCGCCCGCGTCCGGGCCGTCCGCGACGACGGGACGCACCTGGGCGCCGACCGCCACTCGGTGCGGGGCCGCGCCCACGACACGGCAGCGGAACACGAAGCCCTCGGGGAGACGGACGAGGGACTCGTTGCGTGCGGCGTCCGTGTAGCGGTGGATGACACCGGACCGCACCACGACACCCAGGCCGGCGCTGCGCTCGGGCTTCAGGTCACCCGACGCGCACACCGGGCACAGCAGCCTGCGGAAGGAGGCCGTGCCGCACCAGCGGCAGCGGTGGTACTCCAGCCCGGCTTCCTCATGCACCGTCTGCACGGTGCCACTTGATGACTGGGACACGTTCGACCCCCTGCGCTCGGCTCGGATGCGCCGCACCTCGCGTCGGCGCGTCCGCACCATAGGGCACTGAGTGCCGGAACGTAAAGACACTCAGTGCCAGACCGAGCCCGACAGCATGGTCAGCCCTGCCCGATGACGGACTCGATCTGCTGCACCACGCGCCACATCGGAGCCCCCTTCGAGGCGACCATCACCACCACATCACCGTCCGTCGAAGGCATCGATGCCCCCTCTTCCGCCTCGCTCCCCCACACCCGGTGCACCATCCCGAGTGCGTGGTCGACGGCGGCCTCCGCATCCCCCTCGCCACCCGAACGCAGCCATGTCCGCAGTCCGTTGTTGTGCGCCGCGACCACGGACGCGGCGATCACCTCGGCGCGCAGCGCCCCGTCGCCCGACTCCCCGTACCTGCCACGCAGATATCCGGCCATCGTCTGCTCGTACCGCCGCACCACCGACAGCTCGTAGGTACGCAGTCCGGGGACCTCCCGGGTGAGCCGGTACCGCTGGACGGAGAACTCCGGGTTGGCGGAGTACATGCGCAGTACCAGCCTGGCTGCGTCGCTCACCGCGTCCACCGGATCGGCGTCGCCGGCCCGTTCCAGGAACGCGGTCATGTCGGCGAGGCACCGCTCGTGGTCCGGGAAGACCGCGTCCTCCTTGGACGGGAAGTACCGGAAGAACGACCGGCGCCCGACCCCCGCCCGCGCCACGATGTCGTCCACCGTGGTCTGTTCGAAGCCCCGCTCCAGGAAGAGCTGGAAGGCCGCCTCGGCGAGCACCTCCCGCATCGGTGCCTTCTTCGCTGGCCTGCGCGCGTCAGTCATGCCGGGAACGTAGCACCGGAAGGCCGAATCCGACACTGGGTACCTTTACAGAGGGTACTGAGTGCCATAATGTCGTCCCTACGAACCACACCCAGGTAGGAGAGCCGGCGTGAGCTTGAGGATCGTTGTCTGTGTGAAGTACGTGCCCGACGCCACCGGTGACCGGCATTTCGCCGATGACCTGACGGTG